>JAJDUK010000103.1 GCA_022826665.1 Alphaproteobacteria bacterium
TCCACGGGGTTGCCCCCACTAGCTCCTGAGGCTAGCGCGTCTACCAATTCCGCCACGACCGCCAGGTCAGATGGTGCGGCTGAGAGGACTCGAACCTCCACGGGGTCGCCCCCACAGCGCCCTCAACGCTGCGCGTCTACCAGTTCCGCCACAGCCGCAAGACACCCGTGCTCGAAGAGCGGGCGGGGCGGAGAAAACAAGGTAAGGCAGCGCCTTGTCAAGCCGCGATCCGCGGTACTTTCGCGGCGCCACTAACGACCAGCGCCGGCCTCGGGCTTGAAGGGGCGGGAGAGCAGGCCGCCGATGGCATCGTCGACCGACGCACCGCGATGCAGCACCGCATGCACCGCGCTGGCGATGGGCATTTCGACGCCGAGGCTTGACGCCATCGTCACCACGGCCGGCGCGCTCTCGTGGCCTTCGGTGACCGCCTCGCTGGAGTCGAGCGCCGCCTTGGGCGCGGTCCCGCTGCCGATCGCGCGGCCGAAGCTGAAGTTGCGCGATTGCTCGCCGGTGCAGGTCAGCACGAGATCGCCGAGGCCCGCGAGGCCCGCGAGTGTCTCCATCCGCGCGCCCTTGGCGACGGCGAGGCGCACAAGCTCGGCGAAGCCGCGCGCGATGATGGCGGCGCGGGCGTTGTCGCCGAGGCCTCGGCCAATGGCGATTCCGGCGGCGATCGCGATCACGTTCTTGACCGCGCCGCCGATCTGCACGCCGATCAGATCGTCCGTGAGATAGGGGCGGAAAGCCGGGACGCCGATCGCCTTCACCACCGCTCCGCCCATGCGCGCGTCCTCGCAGGCAAGCGACACGGCGGCGGGCAAGCCGTCTGCGACCTCGCGCGCGAAGGTGGGGCCCGAGAGCACGGCGATCGGCATGTCGGGTGCCACCCGGCGCACCGCTTCGCTCATCAGCGCGCCGGTGCCCCGCTCGATTCCTTTGGGGCAAATGACGGCGGGAGTTGCGCAGTCGGTCGCCTTGGCGACCTGCGCCGTCGTCTCGGCGAGATGCTGCGCCGGCGTCACCAGGAGCAGGAGATCAGCATCCGCCGCCTCATTCAGGTCGGCGGTGGCACGAATCGCGTGCTCGAGGGGGACGCCGGGCAGGAAGCGCCGGTTTTCGTGGCGGTCGTTGATGCTCGTAATGACATCGGTCTCACGCGCCCAGAGGGTCACCGTCCGTCCGGCTCGCGCTGCCACCGCAGCCAAGGCCGTGCCCCAGGCGCCGCCGCCGATCACGCCGATGCGCTTCATCGTTCTCGTGCGGCCGTCGGAGGTTCGCGTTCCATGCCGCCCAGTGTAGCGGACGCCGCCGAGTCGGAAACACGACGAGGCAACAGACGCCGCAGCGAGCCGCGCGTACAATCGGAAACACGGCGGCGTAAGGGGAGGGGCGCACGATGCACACGATGTCGGCAATCGGGGGGCTTCTTGCCGTCGCGCTCGCCGCACTTCCGGTGGTCTCCACCGGGTGGGCCGATGCCCCCTTCGAGATGGTGGACATCCCCGGCGGCAGCTTCGAGATGGGCGATGCCGACGGCCGGCCGGACGAGGCGCCCCGGCCCGCCACGGTCGCGCCGTTTCGTCTCATGCTCTTCGAGGTGACGAACGCCCAGTTCGCCGCCTTCGTCGCCGAGACCGGTCACGTCACCGATCCCGAGCGCCGCGGCTTCGGCTACGTCTGGCCGGGGCGCTGGACCAAGGTGCCGGGCGCCGACTGGCGGCATCGCAGCGGGCCGGCCTCGAATCCCATCGGCCTCGACGACCATCCGGTGGTCCAGGCGAGTTGGAACGACGCCCGTGCCTTCTGCCGCCACCACGGGCTCCGGCTGCCGAGCGAGGAGGAGTGGGAGTTCGCCGCGCGCGGCACCGACGGGCGCATCTTCCCCTGGGGCGACGCGGCGCCTGACGAGGGCGGGACGAGGCGCGCCAACTACGGCACCAACAAGTGCTGCGCCGCGGACATGACCGACGGCTACCACGAGACCGCGCCCGTCGGCTCCTATCCCGCCGGCGCCTCGCCTTTCGGCCTTCACGACATGGCCGGCAATGTCTGGGAGTGGACGTCGAGCCCCGACGGCGATACCGGCAAGTACGTGATTCGCGGCGGCGGCTGGGGCAACAATCCGTTCTGTCTGCGGGTGAGCTACCGCCACAAGAACCCGCCCGACATCGGCCTCGACATGGTGGGTTTTCGCTGCGCCGGCGATCCGTAGGTCTTGAGGGCTGGCGCGGGTTTCAAGCCTTTCGCCCCAAGCGTCCCGGCACACCGGCGCCTTGGGCCAGCCCGGCATCCTCGTCGAGGGGCCAGCGTGCACGCGGCGATGCGTCGAGCGAATCGGTGAGACCGCGGGCGAGCCGCTCGATACCGGCCCAGGCGATCATTGCCGCGTTGTCGGTGCAGAGCCGGGGCGGCGGAATGTTCAGGACGAGGCCGCGTGCCGCCGCCAGCTCTTCGATGCGCCGCCTGATCTCGCTGTTGGCTGCGACTCCGCCCGCTACCACCAGCGCCGTCGGCTCCACGTTTGAGCCCCGGAGCATGGCGATCGCGTTCGCCGTGCGGTCGGCGAGCACGTCGGTCACCGCCGTCTGGAACGACGCGGCGAGCTCGGCGCGGTCGCCCTCCGATGGCGTGTCCATCGCCTGAACGGCGTGGAGCAACGCCGTCTTGAGGCCCGAAAACGAGAAGTCGCAGCCGGGCCGGCCGAGCAGGGGCCGGGGCAGGGCGACGCGTGTCGGGTCGCCGTCCTTGGCCGCGCGCTCGATTGCGGGCCCCCCCGGATAGCCGAGCTCCAGCAGCATCGCCGCCTTGTCGAAGGCCTCGCCCACCGCGTCATCGATGGTGGTGCCCAAGCGGCGGTAGCTGTCCACCTCCTCGACGAGCAGCAGTTGGCAGTGCCCGCCCGAGACCAGCAGCAGCAGATAGGGGAACTGGAGATCGGGCGCGATGAGGCGGGGGCTGAGCGCATGCCCCTCCAGGTGGTTGACGGCGAGCAGCGGCTTGTCGTGGGCGGCGGCAATCGCCTTGCCCGTCATGAGCCCGACCATGACCGCGCCGATCAGGCCGGGGCCTGCGGTGGCGGCCACGCCGTCAAGGTCGGTGAAACCGACGCCGGCCTCCTCCATCGCCCGGGCGATGAGGCCGTCGAGATGCTCCACGTGGCTGCGCGCGGCGATCTCCGGCACCACGCCGCCATAGGGCGCGTGGTCGGCGCATTGCGAGAGCACGATGTCGGACAGCACACGGCGCTCGCCGGTCACGACCGCGGCCGCCGTCTCGTCGCAGCTCGTCTCGATGCCGAGGACGATCATGGGCGCGAGACTAACTCAGATTTCTCATCACGGTCAGTGCCTGCACGATAGTTTCCCGCCGAAATGGGTGACGTTCGCGACTACGTGTCAGGAGAAAAACGGGTGCTCCCCGTGGATAACGAATAGCCTCGATCAGGAGCACCCTGATGCCAAATCGTGCCCCGACAGTTATTGGGTCTACGGACGACCTTCGAGGCCGTGAAGGCGATGGTGGAGGCGCTTCCCGACGCGATCTTCACACGCCGCCAAAGCCGGGTACTCGGTCAATCTGGAGGCTCCTGAGGTCGTGAATTTGGCGTTCACGTCCTTATTCGCTTGGTTCATATTTTTCTATAGAGCTATGAATTTTTCTTATTAGCTCGTATTTTCTCCATAACGCGAGTCGTCGGGCCGAAACTGGACTGGCTCCGCTGCACGAACCGGTCGCGATGGACGACGGCGGGCTTGCTGGGCGTCGACCAGCATCCACATCCGACCGCCCCCCTTGGGGGACGGGCACGTTCGACAAGGAGAATCACCATGAAACGCGCACTGCAAATGTTCTTGGCTCTCGGGGTCGTCCTGCTGTTTGCCGCAGCCGGCCCGGCGACGGCTGGCGACGGTTGGCGCACGCTGACGCCGCCGCAGCCACTTCCGGCGCCCGAAGCGACCGGCAACGTCGCGGTCAACGGCGCCAACATTCACTACGCGCTGTACGGCTCCGGCAACACCGACGCGGTGCTGCTGTTGCACGGCGGCTTGGGCGCGGTCGAGGACTTTGGGGGACAGATCGGCGCCCTCGCTGCCACATACAAGGTAATCGCCATCGACAGCCGGGGCCACGGCCGCTCGACCGACGACGAACAACCTTATGGTTATCACCTGATGGCGAGCGACGTGATGGGCGTGATGGACAGCCTCGGTCTGGACCAAGCGGCAATCGTGGGCTGGAGCGACGGCGGAAACATCGGGCTCGATCTGGCAATCCACAATCCCGACCGCCTGACCAAGGTGTTCGCGCTCGGGGCCAACTACCAGACCTCCGGCCTTCGCCCCTCCGCCTTTACCGACGCGCTGATTGGCGCCTACGTCGGCCACGCGGCCGCACAGTACGCACAGATTTCGGCGACGCCCGACGCGTGGGAAGCGTTTTCCGGCAAGGTGTTCGCGATGTGGGGTGGCCAGCCCGCCTACACCGACGAGCAGTTGGCAGGAATCACGGTCCCCTTCATGATCGCGGCCGGGGTCTACGAAGAGGCCATCGACGAGGCTCACACCAAACGCATGGCTGAGCTCATTCCGGGCTCCCAGTTGCTCTTAATCGGCAATTCCAGCCACTTCGCGCACTGGCAGCAGGTCGAGGCGGTGAACACCGCGATCCTGGAGTTCCTCGCCGCCGAGTGACGGAAGCGGCCGAGCGGCCCTTCCTGCTGCTGGTGGTCGGCTATCCGGACCAGGATGCGGTAGTGCTCGACATCGGGCGAAAGCCGCTCAACGAGACGGTCACCTACGTCTGACTAAAGGGATAGGGTTTGGCGCTGGTCCGGGCGGGATCGGTGCCGCAACGATCCTGGCCGTCCGTGGCTCGAAAGCGCTCGCATCGGCCGGGTCCGCTGTGTAGAAGGGGCGCGACGCTCCGAATCGGTGCCGTGGACGTGCGCCTGCCAATAGTCGTCGGGACGCGGGGCAGCCCGCTCGCCATCGCCCAGACCCGCCACGTCTGCGCCCGGCTGGTTGCGGCCCATTCTGCGCTGGCCGAGGACGGTGCGCTGCTCACCCAGACCATCACCACCTCGGGCGATCGATTTGCGGACCGCCCGCTTGCCGAGATCGGCGGCAAGGGGCTCTTCACCAAGGAGATCGAGGAGGCGCTCCTGGATGGGCGCATCGATCTCGCCGTGCACTCGATGAAGGACGTGCCGACCTGGCTGCCGGAGGAGCTGGAGATCGCCGCGATCCCTGAGCGGGAGGACCCGCGTGACGTGCTGATTACGCGCGCTGGGCCGGGCTCTCGCGGCCTCGCCGACCTGCCGGCGGGGACGCGCGTCGGGACCGGATCGCTCCGCCGCCAGGCGCAGCTGCTGGCGCACCGCCCCGATATCGAGATCGTTCCGATGCGGGGCAACGTCGGCACCCGGCTGCGCAAGGTGGCCGATGGTGCGGCCGACGCCACTCTGCTGGCTCTGGCCGGCCTCAAGCGCTTGGGCGAGGAGGTCGACGGGATGGCGGTGTTGGAGCCGGCGGAGATGTTGCCGGCGGTGGGGCAGGGCGCGCTCGGCATCGAGTGCCGGACGGGCGACGAGCGGATGCAGAAACTGCTGCAGCCCGTCGTCGATCCCGTGACGACTGCCGCGGTCCAGTGCGAACGCGCGCTGCTGGAGGTGCTCGACGGCTCCTGCCGCATGCCGATCGCGGGGCTCGCCGAGGCGGACGACTCGGGCGGGCTTCGCCTCGACGCCCTGATCGCGAAGCCCGACGGCAGCGTCTGCCACCGGGTCGAGCGCGCAGGCGCCATGGCCGACGCGCCCGCCATCGGCCGCGACGCCGGTGCTGCGCTGCGTGCGGCTGGCGGCCCCGGTTGGTTCGAGTCATGAGCGGCCCCCGCCTGTTGCTGACCCGCCCACGTCAGGATGCTGTCGCGCTCGCGGAGGAGCTGGCGCGTCACGGCGTCGACTCGCTGATCGAGCCGATGATGACGATCCGACTCGACGCCGATGCGCGACTCGACCTTGCGGGCGCCCAGGCGATCCTGCTCACCAGCGGGAACGGCGCGCGGGCGCTCGCGGCAGCGTCACCCGACGAGGATGCGCGCCGGCTTCCGGTCCTGGCCGTGGGTTGCGCTACAGCGCGGGCTGCGCAGGACGTCGGCTTCCGCTCGGTGACCACGGCGGACGGCGACGTGGATGCTCTCGTGGCACTCGTCACGGCCCGGCTTTGTCCGGATGCGGGCCGCCTCGTCCATGTAGCCGGCCGGGTCAGCACGGGCGACCTCGCGCCCCGGCTGCGCGCCGCCGGTTTCGATGCGGTGCGCGTGCCTCTCTACGACGCGGTCGCCGCGAGCGCCTTGTCTGCGCCGGCGTGCCAGGCGTTGGAGTCGCGAGCCCTCGCCGGCGCCGCGTTTTACTCTCCCCGCACCGCGCGCCTCTTTGCTAAGCTCGCACGCGAGTCGGGACTCGACTCGACGGCGCGGGCACTCACCGCGTTCTGCCTGAGCCAAGCGGTGGCCGAAGCGGCAGCATCTCTTCCCTGGAAACGCGTCTCGGTGGCCACCGCGCCGCAACAGGATGCGCTCGTCGCCTGCGTCGTGAGCGCGTTTGCGCCGAGCCCGCAAGTCGGCGAGCAGCAACGGTGAGCAAGAGATCGTCCCGGCGCCGAAGAGGCCGCGACAGGCGTAACGAGAGACACATGGCGGCGCGGAAGGACGATGGCCAGGAGCCGCCGGCAAGCGGCCGGCCAGGCGTGATCTGGCGCTTGCCGGCGACGCGGGGTGCAACGCAGGACGCGGACACCCCCGATGCCTCCGCTGCTGAGGCCGAGGCGGATCGCCCGAAGGGTCGCCGCGTCCCGCTGCTGGCGGCCATAGGCCTGGCTGCAGCGCTCGTTTGCGTCGGGCTTTATGCCGCGTGGTCCGAATTCGGGTCCGATGTCTTCGGCATTGGCGGTGAGGAGAGCGTCGCCTCGGCCCCTGCCGCTGCGCCGCCCGTCGCCGAACAAACGGGTGACGGTCCGTCGGGCGAGGGCACGGCGACCTCTCCCCCTGCGGATGGTGCTAGCGCGCCGCTCGCCGTCGCAGAGGTGGAGGACGAGGCCTCCAAGGCCGGCACGGCAGAAGAGGCGGTATCGCTCGTGGCTGCCCCGCAGGACGACGGGAGCGATTCCCCAGAGACCGCCACGCCCGCGCCGACAGCACCGCCATCCGATCTCCCGTCGCCATCGCCGGCGCTTGCCGCAGACGACCCGCCGACGAACCCGGCCGTCGCCCCCGCGCACGCCAAGGAGCAGGCCCTGCCCGAGCGCGCGACCGCCGTTGCTGCCGAAACAGCTCCGGTTGCGGTCGACGAGTCCCGGCCTGCTACCCGGTCGACCGCGCAAGCCGATCTCGGCAGCGACGCGCTCGGCGCGCTCAACGCTCGGCTGGATGCCCTGGAGGCGCGGTCGGATGGTGCCATCGGCGCGGGCGCTGCGGTGATCGCCCTGGAGCAGCGGGTCCGGGCGCTTGAGGATGATCCGACGCGCGAGCCTCTCGGTGAGGCGCTGGCTGCGTGGGGGGAGCAGCGCGCAGCGCTGGAGACTGCGCTCGCCGAAGTGAGCGCGCGGCTTGCGCTCTTCGAGGAAGAAGCTGCACAGCAAGCCGCCGCCGACGGGCGCCTGGTGACGCTGGTGTTGGCCACGGGCGAGCTCACCGCGGCTCTCGCCTCATCCCGCGGTTTTGAACCCGCGCTCGACACGGTTCGCGGCATCACCGGCGACGACCCCGCGTTCAAGAGCGCCCTCGCGCGGCTCGCGCCCTTCGCCGCCACCGGCGTGCCGACCATCGACGGGCTCCTCGCGCGCTTTCCCGAGGCCGCCAACGCCATCGTGCGCGCCGCGCCCGCAACCGAGGACGCCGACTGGATCGACGAGACGGTCACCCGGCTGAGCCAGCTCGTGACCATTCGCAAGACCAGCGGCGCCATCGACCCGGCCAGCCTCGACGGCCGTCTGGTCGAGGCCGAATCGGCGCTCGCGACCGGCGATCTCGGGCGCGCGATTGCCATCGTCGAGGCGACGATGCCCAGTGCCGCCGAGGCCATCAGCGCCCAAACCTGGCTGCGCGACGCCCGCGCCCGACAGGAGGCCGACGAGGCGCTCGCCGCTCTTGTCGCCACCGTCCACGCGCGCATCGGCGCCCGTTGGGCAACGACCGGCGGCACGCAATGATCCGCATCATCGCCTTCGTCGTCGCGGTGATCGTCGTGGCGGCGGCCGCGACCTGGATCTCGGAGCCGCCCGGCCGTGTCGAGATCGCATGGGGCGACTACATGGTCGAGACCTCACCGGGGGTCCTGGCTGCGGCCCTCGCCGTGGCGGCGGCCATCGTCCTCGTGATTGCCGCCGTGGTGCGTTTCGTCTGGATCGGCCCCCGCCGCGTCGCATTGGCGCGCCGTCGTCGTCGCGAGCGTCTAGGCTATCACGCGCTGACCCAGGGGCTGGTCGCTGCGGCGGCGGGCGACCCAAAGCGTGCTCGCCGCTTCGCGCGGCGCGCCGATGCGCTGTTGGAGGAGCCCCCACTGACGCTCCTGCTCTCGGCCCAGGCGGCGCAGCTCGAGGGCGACGACCACGCCGCGCGCGGCTATTTCGAGGCCATGCTCGACCAGCCGGCGACGGCGTTCCTCGGATTGCGCGGCTTGCTCGTTCAGGCCGAGCGCACCGGCGACACGGCGAGGGCGCTGGAGCTTGCGGAGCAGGCTTTCGCGCTCCGGCCGGAGACGCCCTGGGTACTGACGGCACTGCTGGAGATGCAAACGCGGGCGGGGCGCTGGCCCGACGCGCTCAACACGGTCAAGCAGGCGCTCCGCCACGGCGCGGTGAGCGATGAGGTCGGCCGCCGACGCCAGGCGGGATTGCTCTTCGAGCGTGCGCGGGCGTTGCGCGAGCAGGGCGAGGTGAGGGAGGCGCTGCGCGTCGCCGACGAAGCGCGCGCGGCAGATGCTGCGTTCCTGCCCGCAGCGCTGCTGGGCGCCGGACTCGCCAAGGAAGCCGGCCGAGACAGTGCTGCGCAGCGGGCGGTGATCGATGCCTGGCGTCATTGTCCTCATCCGGCGCTCGGCCGGCTCTTTCTCGCGCTCCACGCCGACAGTTCGGCCGCAGAGCGGCTGAAACGGGTCGAGACGCTGGTGGCCAACAACAGCGACCACGCCGAGAGCCTCATGCTGCTCGCCAATCAGGCGCTCGACGCCAAGCAGTGGGGGATGGCGCGCCAGCATCTGGAGCGCGCCGCGGTTGAGTGCCCCAGCGCCGGCGTCTACCGCCTGCTGGCACGTCTGGAGGAGGCCGAAACGGGGGACGGCGACGCGGTCCGCTGGCGCCTTCAGCAGGCGAGCGAGGCGCCGCCCGATCCGGCCTGGCTCTGCACCCGCTGCGCCAGCGCGAGCCCGGCGTGGTCGATCGTCTGCGATCGCTGCGGTGCCTTCGATGCGATCGAGTGGCGCACACCGTCGCGCGTCGAGGCAAGCGCCTTGCCGCCAGATACCGCTGCCTCTGCCGACGACGACGAGCAGCCAGTACCGGCGGCCGCAGGCACCGCCGCCGAGTGACCGTTCTTGCGGGAAGCCAGGACCGGCCCGCGATTGGCGCCTTTACAATGCAGCGTGCCTTGACGATAGTTCGGCGCGGAACCGGGCCGCAGTAGCTCAGTCGGTAGAGCAATGCATTCGTAATGCATGGGTCGGGAGTTCGAATCTCTCCTGCGGCACCAGTCCCCGGCTTCATGCGTTCCTACCCATTCTCGAAATCTGTTGTTTGGCGCGGGGATCTGACGCTGATCGGCACTGTAACCCATTGAGACAGCGAGACTCTGGAGGGGGCAAAGTTCGGCGCCCATCAACACCGTGAGCTCCATGACTCTGCCCGAGCCGTGTCCGGATTGGGCACTGTTTCTCGACTTTGACGGCTGCATCGTCGATCTCGCGCCGACGCCGGAGGCCATCGACGTTCCGGACTGCCTGCCTTCGCTGCTGTTCGCGTTGCGCGAGGCGCTGGGTGGCGCCGTGGCGATCGTAACAGGCCGACCCATCGAGCAGATCGACGGCTTTCTGGGCACTGCCGTCCCCGCCGTTGCCGGATTGCATGGGCTTGAACGGCGCACGGCGGATGGCGGGATTGTGCGTTCTCCCTTGCCGGGGAATGACTTGCACGCCGTCCGGGCGCTGCTTGAAGAGTTCGCGGCGGAGCGTCCGGGTGTTCTCGTCGAAGACAAGCAATACACCGTCGCCCTGCACTATCGCCTTGTCCCGTCGCTGCGAGATGAGTGCAGGGATGTCTTGAACGCCGCCCTCGAGCGCGCCCCGCAGGGCTGGCAGGTTGTCGAAGGCAAGTTCGTATTCGAACTCAGACCGTGTGAGGCCAACAAGGGTACGGCCATAGACGCGTTCATGGGCGAAGCGCCATTCCGCGGGCGGACACCGGTGTTCTGTGGCGACGACATCACCGACGAAGACGGATTCGAGGTCGTCAACGCACGGGGCGGCGTGAGCATCCGCGTCGGCAAAGGCTCGGCCACGCGGGCAGCGACGCAGGTCGATACGGTCGGCGAATTACTGGATTGGTTGACGCGGGTGGCCGGCGCAACGGGGCCTATGCCTCGGAGAGCCGGGTGACGAACCGCTCGAACCAGGCCTCCACACTGTTCGACCGGAGAACCTGCATCGATCTCCGCCAGCGCTCGCTCCGCTCCTCGGCAGGCATCATGAGTGCTGTCTGGATGGTCTTGGCGACGCCTTCCACGTCATAGGGATTCACGATCAACGCGTCTGGCAGATGTTCGGCCGCACCGGCGAAGCGCGAGAGTACGAGGACTCCCGGATCGTTCGGCGGCTGGGATGCCAGATACTCCATGGCGACGAGATTCATGCCATCGCGCAAGGGCGTGACCAGGCCGACTTGCGCGAGACGCAGAAAGCCGAACAGGGTGCGCCGGCCGAAGCTCTTGTTCAGGTAGCGAATCGGCACCCAATCGACATCCGCCAACTCACCGTTCACGTGCCCGGCGAGCGTCTCGAGGGTTCGTCGGATCTCGGAATACTCGGCGATGCCGCCGCGGCTGGGGGGCGCGATCTGCATCAGAGAGACGCGGTTGAGGTGGCGGGGATAGGCCCGCAGAAAATGTGCAAACGCATCGAAGCGCTGTACCAGCCCCTTCGAATAGTCGAGCCGGTCCACGCCGATGATCAGCCGGCGCCCGGCGAGGCTGACCCGAAGGCGCTCGAACTCCCGGCTGCTCTCGGCCCTGGCCGCGTTGCGCTCGACATAGCGGGTATCGATGCCGATCGGATGGGTCTCGGCCCTGAAGACCCGCCGGAATGCGCGAACGACTGCGCCTCCCCCTCGGTCCTCCACCCGGGCTCCCGCCTCGCGTACCAGATAGTCGAGAAGGTGAGCCCGGTCCGTCTCCGTCTGGAAGCCGACGAGATCGAAGTAGGAGAAGCAGCGCATGAGGTCCTTGTGCACCGGCAGAGTCGCGAGCAGCTCCCGCGGCGGCAAGGGTGTGTGCAGAAAGAGGCCCAGGCGGTTCCGTATTCCGAGCCGGCGCAGTTCCTGGCCGAGTGGAATCAGGTGGTAATCGTGAACCCAGATCAGGTCGTCAGGTTGAAGCAGACCGGCCAGCCTGCGGGCAAACTCCCTGTTGACGCGTCGATAGCCGGTGTAGTTGCCGCGATCGAAGTTGACGAGATCGACGCGGTAATGAAACAGCGGCCAGAGCGTGGAGTTTGCGAAGCGGTTGTAATACTCCTCGTAGTCGCGTTCGCTGAGATCCACGGTGGCACGGGCGAGCCGTCCGCTCTCGGTTACCCTCACGGTCTCGTCGGGAACGGCGACCACCTCGCCGCTCCAACCGAACCAGACACCCCCGGAGCGCCGGAGCGCCGCGAGCACCGCCACGGCCAGACCGCCTGCAGCAGTCCTGCCCTCGTTGACCGGCGCAACCCGGTTGGAAACGACGACAATGCGATTCGTCATGGGTGTCGCGGTACCCCACGATTGGAATCATTCGACCTGTCCCGACGACGGCAACTCGGCGGGAACAGGCGTCGGACTCATACCATCAGAACGCATCCTCCCACGGCCGGGAGAGCTTGATCGCCGAGGTGATCAAGCCGACCATGCTGTAGGTCTGTGGGAAGTTCCCCCACAACTCTCCCGTCTTCGGATCGAGGTCTTCCGACAGGAGGCCCATCGCGTTGCACGAGGCGAGCATGTTTTCGAACAGCCGCCGCGCTTCATCCCGCCGGCCGAGGGCCGCGATGGCATCGATGTACCAGAACGTGCAAACGTTGAACGCATTCTCTGGCGCCCCGAAATCGTCCGTTTCGACATATCGAAACACGTGATCGCCGCGACGCAGTTCACGCTCGACCGCTGCCACGGTGTCACTGAAACGCGGATACCAGGCGCTGCAGTAAGAAATCTCGTGCATGAGCAGCAAAGCCGCGTCGATTTCGCTGCCTCCGAACGCGCTCACATAGCACCGCTTCTCCTCGTTCCAGGCCTCACGTTCGATGCATTCCCTGATCGTTTCGGCGCGCGCGCCCCACAGCTCGGCGCGATCCTCGAGTCCGAGGCGGCGGGCGATGAGCGCGAGGCGGTCGCAGGCCGCCCAGCACATGAGGACCGAAAACGTATGGATGCGCTCGGTGCCGCGAAGCTCCCATATTCCCGCGTCCACCTTGTCGTAGAGCCGGAACGCCGCTTCGCCGACTCGTTCCAGCACACGGAACAGGCTCTCGTCTCCCCGCAGATCGATTCGCTCGTCGAAAAACGCCTGTGCGCAGGCGAGGATGACGGTGCCGTAGACGTCATTCTGGGTCTGGACATAGGCGAGATTGCCGGCGCGCACCGGCTGGTGCTCGCGATAGCCCCGGAGCGAAGCGATCTCGCGCTCCGCAAGCTCGGTCTCCATGTTGATGCCGAACACCGGCTGGAGCGTGCCGTCGGGGCTCGCGGCGACGATGTTCAGGATGTAGTTGAGATACTCTTCCATGGTGCGGGTGATGCCCAGGCGATTGAATGCGCGAACGACGAAGTAGGAATCGCGCAGCCAGCAGAAGCGGTAGTCCCAGGTGCGGGAGGTTCCGTTCGCCTCGGGTATGGACGTGGTGATGGCGGCCACCATGGCGCCGGTCTCTTCGACCTCGCACAGCTTGAGCGTGATCGCCGCCCGGATCACGGAGCTCTGCCATTCGAATGGCAGCGCGAGGTAACGGACCCATTCCCGCCAATAGTCCTCCGTCCTTTCGAAGAACTCTCGGGAAAGCTCCGCGATGTCCCGTTCGAGGGAGTCATCAGGGCCGAGAATGAGGTCCAATGGGCGGTTCAGCAGGAACGCCGTCTCCTCGAGCACGAAAGAAACCGGCGCGTTGGTGGTGAGCCGCAGGACGTGGTCGGGCAGGACGTAACGCACGTGATTGCTGCCGCGCGTGACGGTGGGCCGCTCGGCACCGTAGTTCCCGGCCGGCCGCAGCCTTATGCGGACATGCGGGCTGCCGGAGAGCGGAATCAGCCGGCGTACCAGCGTCAGGGGGCGCGCTAGGCGACCGTGCCGCTTGAAGCGTGGTGCGAAGTCCTGGACCTTGAGCGCATCGCCGGAGTTGCTGCGCAGCGTCGTTTCGACGATCGCCGTATTCGGCAGATAACGCTGCTCGCTGGTGGCGAGGTCGTCGAGCTCCACCTCGTAAAAGCCAACGGGCTCGATCGGCTGCAGCAGATCGCAGAATACCGGGTTGCCGTCGAAACGGGGCATGCACGCCCAGACCAAGCGCGCCCGCGAGTCGAGCAGGCCCGCATAGGTGCAGTTCCCGATGATGGCGAGATCAAGCGATTGCATCCCCACCCCTTTGCTGCAAGCCCGGCATCGTCACCCCGGATTCGGCAGTATACCATCGCGCCGATGGGGCACTGACCGGCCGCGACGCCGGAACCGGTCGCCGGATGCGTGCCGCGCCTGCCTAGCGGCTGGCGGGATCGGCCCTGTCTAGTGGGAGTGCCGGGGCAGCGTCGCCGACACGGAACGATAACGTGTCGCAAATTCCAGACAGCCGCCATCCGCCAGCTGTCCGACGTGAGCGCGATAGAGTTCCTCCCATGGCGTGTGGTGTTCGAGTTCGGCGGGCGTGTGGGCTTCGCGGCGGTTCGCCAGGGTTTCCTCGGGCAGCAGAATGTCGACCCGCCGGCGGCAGAGGTCGACCCTGAGCCGATCGCCGGTCTCCAGGATTGCGAGGTTACCGCCGACGGCGCTTTCGGGGCTGGCGTTCAGGATCGAGGGACTGCCGGAGGTGCCGGACTGCCGCCCGTCGCCGATGGTCGGCAGCTCGTGGATACCCGCCCGTACGAGCTCCGCCGGCGGCTGCATGTTCACGACTTCTGCCGATCCGGGATATCCGACGGGCCCGGTGCCGCGCATCACCAGGATGCTGGTCTCGTCGATCCCGAGCGTCGGGTCGTCGATGCGGGCTCGATAGTCTTCCGGACCGTCGAAGACGATGGCTCTCCCCTCGAACGCGTCGGGGTCGTCGGCGGACTCGAGAAAACGGGCGCGAAAGCTGTCGGAGATCCCGCTCGTCTTCATGATCGCGGCGCTAAAGAGGTTACCGCCCATGACAACGAACCCCGCCCGTTCCTTCAGCGGCCTGTTGAACGGGCGAATGACATCCTCGTCGAACGGCGCGGCGTGGGCGACGTTCTCCGCAACCGCACGGCCGTTCACCGTGACCGCATCGCCGTTCAGCTTCCCCGCGCGCAGGAGCTCTCCCATGACGGCGGGCACGCCGCCGGCGCGGTGATAGTCCTCCGCCAGGTAGTCGCCGGCTGGCTGGCAGTTGACCAGTAGCGGCACGTCGTAGCCCACCGTCTGCCAGTCTTCGAGCGTGAGTTCGACGCCGATGTGACGTGCGATCGCATTGATATGAATGGGAGCGTTGGTCGAACCGCCGATCGCGCTGTTGACCGCGATGGCGTTCTCGAAGGCGGCGCGGGTCAAGACCTTCACGGGCGTGAGGTCCTCGTGGATCATGGAGACGATTCTCCGGCCGGTCTCGTAGGCGTACTGGGCCCGCTCCTTGTTCGGTGCGGGCGGCGTGGCCGAACCCGGCAGCGACATGCCGAGTGCTTCGGCGAGCGAGTTCATGGTGGACGCCGTTCCCATGGTGTTGCAGTGGCCAGGGCTCGGCGCCGACGAGGCCACCATCTCGATGAACTCCTCGTCGGTGATGTTACCGGCTGCGAGCAGCCGGCGGGCTTCCCAGAGGATGGTGCCCGAACCGGCTCGGCGGCCCTCCCACCAGCCGTTCAGCATCGGGCCGCCATTGAGCGAGATCGCGGGGAGGTTCGCCGTCGCTGCCGCCATGATCATCGCCGGCGTGGTCTTGTCGCAGCCCGTCGTCAAGATGACGCCGTCGATCGGATAGCCGTGCAGAATCTCCACGAGGCCCAGGTAGGCGAGATTGCGGTCGATAGCAGCCGTCGGCCGTCGGCCGCTTTCCTGGATCGGGTGAACCGGAAATTCGAGCGGGATGCCGCCTGCCTCGCGGATGCCGGCTCGCATGCGTTCCGCCAGACTCTGGTGGATGCGGTTACAGGGTGAGAGGTCGGACCCTGTCTGCGCGATCCCGACGATGGGCTTGCCGGACTGCAGCTCCTCGCGGGTCAGGCCGAAGTTCATGTAGCGCTCGATATAGAGTGCCGTCATGCCGGGATCGAGGGGATCGTTGAACCAGCTTCGGCTGCGAAGCGTTTTTTTCCGGGCCATGAGCACTCCTCCCAAGTTGCGGTTCTCAACTTAGCGAGCGGATGCCTCACCGGGAAGGCGCCCAACATGTCGTGGAACTGGGATACTCTGGTCTGGCTGAGGCGCCGGCCGGCAATGCCGCAAACCAATTGCGCGTTCATGCGCTGAGAGCCCCCGCAACGCCCATGGAGCCCCGATCAATGACGCCCGAAACACTGACCTTCCACAGCGTCGACGTGCGCGCTGTTGTTCTCAAGCTGAGGCGCCCCGTCGTCGCCAAGATTGCGACCATTACGGATTGGCCGCTGATCCTGATCGATCTGAAGACGGAGGAAGGGGTCGTCGGGCGCAGCTATCTGGAGCCCTACATCGTAAAGTCGATGAACTATCTCGTGCCAGCCTTGCGCGACATGGGGGCGATGCTCAAAGGCCAAAAGCTGGCGCCGTCCGACATCTACGAAACCGCACAAAAGTCGCTGCACTTTGTGGGTTACGAGGGCATGTCAATGATCGCCGTTTCCGGCATCGACATGGCAGCCTGGGACGCCCTGGCCAGAGCCGCCGGCATGCCGCTCTGCACATTGCTCGGCGCCTCGCCCGGCCCGGTGCGCGCCTACAACAGCAATGGGCTGTGGCTCCAATCTCCGTCCGAAGTTGCCGCCGAGGCCATCGAGATCCGTGATGAAGGACAGTTCGAGGGCGTGAAACTGCGTCTCGGCCGGGAATATCCCAAGGATGACCTCGCCACGATCGATGCGGTTCGACAGGCGGTTGGCGAAGACATGCACTTGATGATCGATTTCAATCAGGGTCTGGACATGGCGGAGGCATTACGCCGGTGCCACATGCTCGACGACCTTGGACTGACCTGGCTGGAAGAGCCGGTCGTCTATGACAATTTCGACGGATACGCCCAACTCGCGCGGGAGCTAAAGACGCCCCTGCAGATTGGCGAGAACTTCTACGGACCGCGCGATCTGCATAAGGCATTGCGTTCCCAGGCCTGCGACTACGTGATGCCGGACTTCATGCGCATCGGCGGCGTGACCGGATGGATGCGCGCGGCAGCTATCGCCGGCGCGGCCGGCATCCCGATGTCAACGCACCTCTATCCCGAGTTCGGCGCCCATGTGATGCGGGCGACCGAAACCGCTCATTGGCTGGAGTGGCAGGACTGGGCCGATCCGATCCTGCAAAAGCCCTACGAGATCAAGGACAGCCATTTGCACATCCCGGATGTGCCTGGGGCGGGCCTGGACTGGAACGAAGATGTCGTCGCCAGAAACCTGTACGAAGCCTGACCGCCCGACCCCCTAAACGCAGTGACCGTGCCCCGAGATTCGGGCTAGCCGTTGCGCAGCTGCTCCGTCGCGGCCGAGTCCAGCCCGCCGGTGTCGTCGAGGGCCACGCGGTAGGTCTCGTGGGCGGCCTCGGGCGAGACCCAGCGCTCGCGCACGTCGATCGCCACCTGCTCTGCCGGGCGCTCGGTCGGCGCGCCGTAGCCGCCACCGCCGCAGGAGTAGGAGACGATGGTGTGGCCCTCGGGGATGATGGCCTGGGCGCAGGGGTCGAGCTGGTGCAGATCGCCGTTGGCATCGCGCCGGAACTGGTTGGCGCGGCCGCCGGCGGTGCCGCCGCGCGCACCCTCGGGCGCGGTGATGTTGCCGTCGCTGACGTAGCCGACCTCAAGGTCGCCCTCGGTCGGCCCGAACTCGCAATAGACCCCGGCGCCGCCGCGCGTCCGTCCGTGACCGCCTGAATCGGTGAGGAAGTGGCGGCCGCACACGGTGAGCGGGAAGCGCATCTCGTCGAGCTCGATGGAATCCTGGTAGGACATGCCGGCGTTGCCGAGATGGCCAATCGAAATCCAGGCGTCGGCCTGGGCGCTCGCCGCGCCGCCGCCCCAGCCCAGGAAGATCTGATTGACGTAGGGGCCCTTGGTCTTCTCGCTGTGGCCTGAGATGACGCCGAGAGAGGGCGGGATGATGGAACCCGTGCTCGCCATGCCGTAGCCGTCGCCGAGGTCCGCGATCGCCCGGCTCACCGCGTTGCCGACGCGGTCCGCGAGGTTGGTCGTCGCCACTGAGCAGCTGGTCGGGTGCCTGGGAATGCCGCAGACGGTGTTCTCCTTGAGGTGCATGCGCACCCGGCGGAAGGAGCCGGTGTTGGTCGGCACCGAATCGGGGATGCTGTTGAAGACGCCGAGCAGCAGCGTGCTCTCGCAGCAGGCCTGCGAGAGGTTGAGGCCGCAGGGCATCGCGTCCGGGTTGTCGCGCAGGTCGATGTCGATCACCGCCTCTTCCGGGTCGACGTCGACCACGATCTTGACCGGGATGCCGTCCTCGGCGTTGGGGAAGGGGTCGTGCATCGAGGTGGTCACGGCCCGGCCGCCCGGCATCTTGCGGACGGCCGCGATCATGAGCTGCTCGCTGTAGTCGAACCACTGCTCTGCGAACTGGGCAAGGGTGTCCCAGCCGATCTCGTTGCCGAAGGCCATGATCTCGCGCTCGCCGATCCGCGCCGCGCCGAGTTCCGCGAGATAGTCGCCCCACCACTGCTCCGGCACACGGATGCGTAGCCGGCACATGCGCACGATGTCCTCGATGTCCTCGTAGTCGCGCTGGATCTGGACCGCCGGGAAGATCAGCGCGCCCTCCTCGTACACGTCGCGCGCGCTGCCGTGATAGGTGGTGGCGATGGAGTTGCCGCAATCCGCCTGATGCGCCTTGGCGACCATGGTGAAGCGGTGCACGCCTTCATCGTCGATCACGGGCGCGAGGATGGTGTGGTCGGCGGGGTGCGAGCAGCCGTGATAGGGCGAGTTGTGGAGGTAGGCATCGCCCCGCTTGAGGTCGGAGTGAAACTCCTGCATCGACTCGCACATCATGTCGGCGCCGCGAAGCACGTGAATCGGCAGGCTCTCGTTGACCGTGAGCAGCCGGTTCTCCGCAGTCACGATGCAGCAGGAGAAGTCGCGCGCACTGTTGAGCACGCCGGAGCGCCCGGTGCGCAGCAGCGTATTGGCCATCTTGGCGCAGATGGCCTCCATCCGCTTGTTGATGATCGCCATCTGCACGCCGTCGAGCGTGCCGTCCGCGTTGAGAGTCAGCGTGTTCCTTGCCATTGCCCGGCTCCCTGGGTCACGGCGTTATCAGGAGACTGCCCGAGGGCCGGCGCTCGGCCTTGGCTCCGGGGTCGATCACAACGGTGGTGAAAGACGATTCGATAATCGCGGGCCCCTCTACGGTCTCGCCCGAACCCATGCCGTCGAAGTGCACGACGCGCGCCTCGACGAAGCCCGTGTCAGGGAAGTAGACCGAGCGGCTGTGCGCGATCTCCGGCCCGCCGCCGGCGCTCTCCACGCTCAAGTTGACGCCGTCTCGGAGCCGGCAGCGCACGTTGGCGCGCCAGCCGACGGTCTCGATGGTCGATTCGATGTCGGCGAAGGTGAACAGCGCCTCGTGGGTCTTGTGGAAGTCCTCGACGAAGGCGGCGAGCGCGGGCTCGTCCTCGATCCGGTCCGCGCGCAGCGGCACCTCGATCTCCCAGATCTGGCTGGGATAGCGGGCCTCGGCGGTGAACTCCACGACCTGCTCCAGCGAGCCCGCGCCCGGCCCCTCGATGAAGGCCCGGCACTTCTGCTCCAGCCCCTCCAGCAGCGCGTTGACTCCGTTGAAGTCAAAATCGCCGGTGGAGGTGTAGAGCGTGCCGCTGTATTCGGCCCTGAGGTCGGAGATCAGCGCCCCGTGGGCGCTGAGCGCGGCCGCGACCTCGGGCAGGATTACCTGCGCGCAGCCAAGCCGGCGCGCGATGGCGACCGCGTTGAGGCCGGCCGCGCCGCCGCCGCCGACGATGGCGGCCTCGCGGGGGTCGATGCCCTGGTTGACCGTGATGTCCTCGATGGCGTGCACCATGTTCTCGGTGGCGACGCTCATGATCGCGGCTGCGGCCTCATGGAGGGAGAGGCCGAGCTTGCTTGCGACGTGGGTCTCGATGGCGTTCGCCGCCGCCGCGGTCTCCAGCGCCATGGTGCCGCCGAGGAAGTAGGCGGGGTCGATCCAGCCAAGGACCACCGAGGCGTCGGTCACGGTGGGTTCGGTGCCGCCGGCGCCGTAGCAGACCGGGCCGGGAACGGCACCGGCGCTCTTCGGCCCGACGTGAAGCAAGCCGCCCTCGTCGACCCAGGCGATGCTGCCGCCGCCCGCGCCGATGCTCTTCACGTCCACCGCCGGGAAGCCGGTCATGTGGCCGCGGTAGGGCTGGCCGATCCAGGTCTCCCGCGTCCACGGAATGCGCCCGCCGCGTACCAGGCTCACGTCGAAGGTGGTGCCCCCGGTGTCGGCGATGATGGCAGTATCGACACCGCTGTCGGCCTGGGCGTAGGCGCGGCCGGCGATCGGCGCCATCGCCGGGCCCGAGTTGATCGAGTGGATCGGCGCGCTCGCCATGTCGGCCGCATCCATGGCGCCACCCTGGGTGGTGACCACCAGCACCCGGCCGCCGAAGCCCGCGTCCCGCAGGCGCGATTCCAGGCCGCCCAGGTAGCTTCCCATGAGCGGCTTGAGCGAGCCGTCGATGCAGGTCGACGACGCGCGGCGGTATTCACGGAGCGAGGGGTTGAGCACGTGCGAGAGGGTGTAGGGCACGCCCGGCAGATGGCGCTCCAGCAGCTCGCCGACGCGGAGCTCGTGCGCGGGGTTCACGATGGACCAGAGCAGGCAGACGCCGACCGCCTCGATCTCCTGGCCCTTGAGCTCTTCGATGATCGAGACGACGGCCGCTTCGTCCAGCGGCTCGGTGACGGTGCCGTCGTAGGCCACGCGCTCGGGCACCTCGTAGGTGAGCGAGCGCGGCACGTAGGGCTCGGGGTAGGGCACGGTGAAGTTGAACGGCTCGATGCGCCCGCCCTCGCGAAACACCAGAACGTCCGGATGGCCCTTGGTGGTGAGGAAGGCCGTGCGGGCGGTGTTGCCGGTGACGATGGCGTTGATCGCGTGCGTGGTGCCGTGGATCAGCATCTCGCCGCGGCCGAGCAGGGCCTCGCGGCTCTCCCCGAGGTCTTCGGCGGCGTGGGAGAGCGTCTCCAGCACGCCGGCGACCGGGTCCGACGGCGTGGTCGGCGCCTTGTACATGCGCAGGCCCCCGTCGTCGGATTCGACGACAAGGTCGGTGAAGGTTCCCCCGGTATCAACCGCGAATCGCATGGCTCTCCCGCCGTGTCCTCTCCCCGTTACGCCCGGCGGTTTCGGCCGCCGGGCGGGCGGACCCTAGCCCGAATCGGTATGAGACGCCACGGCCCGCCGATGTGAGGTGAGGGGGCTTTGTGGGCTAGAGAGCGTCGGTCTCGATGATGTCGACGCCGCGCTGGCGGTCGATCAGGTAGATGAGGCCGCGGTCGTCCACGGTAACGTCGTTGGAGGAGGCGCGCTCGCAGCCCTCCGGCGGGTCGGGGACGTAGCGCGCGACCTCGTACGGCGAGAACGGGTCCGACACGTCGACCAAGCGCAGGCCCTGGGCGAACCAGGCAAAGGGCACGACGTTGCCGGTGAACCGGTCCGACGGCTGGTGGCAGCCGGTCATGTCGGGCTGGGGGCTGCCGTCTTGATCGACGCCGTCCACGTCAATGGTGCTGATGGGGATGGGGCAGCGCTCCTCGGTGATGTCGTAGACCCAGGCGAAGGCCGGCGGTGACGGCCAGAGTTTCGCCACGTCCTCGTCCGCCACCACCATGATGTGTCGGCCCTTGAGCCTGTAGGGGAAGGGCAGGCAGGTGTGGGTCGGGTGCGGAAAGGCCGGGCTGGTGTTGACGCCGGCGACGTGCTTTGGCCGCGTCATGTCCTCGATGTCGAGGATGAAGAGGCCGTGGTGCCAGTAGCTGACGTAGAGCCGGTCGCCGAGCCGGAGCGGATGGTGGCAGCGGGGCGCTACCCAGTCGTTCCAGGGATACTCCTCGCCGCCCGCCTGCCACTGGCCGGGGATCCACCAGCGGCCGACTTCTTCAGGCTGCACCGGGTCGGCGAGGTCGAGGATCATCACGATGTTGCCGACGTAGCCCTCGACTGTCGGCGAGATGTAGGCGTAGCGGCCGTCGAAGGTGAAGCGGTGCACGCCCTTGCCGGCGGTGCGCCACTTGGTGATGAGGGCGGGCCGGGCGGGGTTGGAGACGTCGTAGATGCCGAGCCCGCCGCCGAAGCCGTTGGCGTCGTTGCCGCCGCCGCCGAGGCGCTCGTGGTTGACCAGCATGACGCCATTGGCGGTGCGGACCTTGTGCGAGTGCCAGCCTTCCGGCAGTTCGATCCGTGCGAGCGTGCGCGGGTTCGCCGGGTCCGCCACGTCGACGATGGTGGTGCCGGAGGGCCAGCGCATGTGGCCGATGTAGAGCGTGGTGCCGTCTACCCAGACCTGGCCGCCGCCGGGGCAGTCGATATGGGCGAGCCTGCGAGTCCGGTGCGCGTCGGCCATCACTTGGCCTCGCGCGGCAAGTGACCCGCCCCGGCAATACGCAGTAATAGTGTCGTTCGCCCCTCATCGTCATGGCCGGGCTTGTCCCGGCCATCCACGAGGGCGCACGGAGTGCGCCTTCTGCGACTGGATGCCCGGAACGAGTCCGGGCATGACGAGAAAGAGTTGTTGCGGTTGCTCATCTCTGGTCCTTGGGCAGAGCGCTAGGAGCGACCCTCCAGCGCGCGGCGGACGGCGACGAGCTGGCCGGCCCGCTTGCCTTGCAGGGCTTTGATGTCGTCAGGCGTGTACGAGAAAATTCCGGTCCCGGTCTTCATGCCGAGATCGCCTTTCTCCGTCCGCTCGGTGATGTAGGTGCTCACATTGTCGCGGTTGCAGAGGTCGGCGTTCAGGTAGCTGCCGACTGCCTGGTAGATGTCGAGGCCGGCCATGTCGAGCAGCGACATCGGCCCCACCACCGCGAGCTTGTAGCCGATGCCCCAGGAGACGCAGGTGTCGAGGCCCTCGGGCTCGATCACGCCGTTCTCCACCAGATCGCAGGCCTCGCGCATGATCGCGTAGAGGATGCGGTTCTCGACGAAGCCGGGCACGTCCTTCTTCACCACCACCGGCAGCAGGTTGAGGTCCTTGATCGCCTGCACCATCGCGTCGCAGGTCGCCTGCGTGGTCTCGGCGCCGGCGATGACCTCGATGACTGGGATGATGAAGGGCGGGTTCGACCAGTGCATGCCGACCATCCGGCCCGGCGCCGAGTTGCCCTCCTGCAGCGTGGTCACCGGGATGCCCGAGGTGTTGGAGGCGAGGATGCACTCCGTCGAGACCAGCTTGTCGAGGTCCGCGAACACGGCGCGCTTGATCTCGACCTTCTCGGGCACGCTCTCCAGCACGATGTCGCAGCCAGCGACGGCATCGGCGAGGGTGTCGTGATAGCTGATCAGCTCGGCTCCGCCGCGGTCGGGCATGCCGAGCTTCTCCAGCACGCCGAAGGCGATGCCAGCGGTGCCCGGCGCCTTCTCGAGCTGTGCCGCTTCGGTATCGAAGGCGCGGACCGTGAGCCCGCCGCGCGCGAGCGTTGCCGCCATGCCGGGCCCCATGGTGCCGAGGCCAACTACCGCTGCCGTGGTCATGGTTGTCGTTCTCCCTTTGGTGAAGGCGGGGGCCGGCGGCTCGCCCGCTCTAGTCGAGGCGGACCGTGTCGCCCGAGGCGTCGCGGCCCCATTTCCTGAAGTGGCCGAGCGCGTGGAGCGCCGGCTTGTCGCTCGCCACGAAGAGGATGGCGGGCTCGGTCTCCGAATCGTTGACGTGGTGGCACCACCGGCCGCCGGGCACCGCGAGCGTGTCGAAAGGCCGCCAGTCGAAGCGGGTCTCGCCCACGACGCTGTGGCCGCGCCCCTCGAGCGGGGAAACGAGCAGACTGGCGGTCTGCTTGAGCGGCCGGGTCTGCTCGCCGGGCCTGAGCATCTGGGCGTAGAAGGTCATGGTCCTGAACACAGGGCCGCCGCGGGTGGGGTCCACGTATTCTACCATCAGGGCCTCGTAGGGGTCGCCGTCGCGGTCCCGGTGCGCGTCCAGCATCGTGCGCATGGGCTCCCAGCGGTAGACGTACATGGGCGAGCCCGTGCCGCTGCCGCGGCCGTGGGGCACGAAGCAGGGCATCAGGCCGCCGGAGCCGTAGACCTCGGCCGAATAGTCCGCGCTGAAGCGGGCGGACTGCTCCTTCGCGGCGACCGCGCGGCCGTCCTTCTCTTCCTTGTAGTCGTGCTCGAAGTAGATCGCGTTGAGGACCTCGACCAGCGGCAGGTCGAGCACGGAGAGGTTCACGGCGGGCTCGTCGCCCTTGTTGCCGTGGTTGTGCCAGGTGTCCTGCGGCGTCAGCACCATGTCGCCGGGACCGAAGACGATGTCCTCGCCCTCGACGCCGGTGAAGTTCATCGAGCCCGTGAGGCCGAGGCGGATGGCGTTGGGCGAATGGCGATGGGGCGGCATCACCTCGTTGGGGTCGTTGAGCCGGTAGGCGGAGTACATGGTGGAGACGGTCGCGCGGGTCGGCGCGAGGCCGGGGTTGACCAGAATCAGCGAGCGGCGCTCGGAATCCGCCATCGAGACCAGCTCGGCCGAGCGACGGAGCAGGGGCCCGATCTCGCTCTCGTAGCGCCAGAGATAGGGGACCGCGCCGCGGCTCCCCATGAGCTGCTTGATCTCGTCGTGCGCGACCTCGGTGGTGGTCGCCCAGAAGGGGAACATGTGGCCGCGGTGGACATCGTCGTAGAGGGCGGCAAGCGCCGCCTCGCGATTGCTCGCGTCTGTGCTCACCGGCTGCGCCTCGGTCATGTCCGCCTGCCGTCTCTCGCCCGCCGCTCGTCGGGAGCGGCCGTCTGGCGTCGTTTAGACTAGCCTGGAATTCTCCCGTCGGTCACGGCCCGCCTTGGGTCGAGACCATATCCGTGGCGAGGGAACCGGATTAAGCCTGAGGAAGTACGTCCTCGGGCGAGTGGGTGAGGGCGACGCAACCGAAGAGGCGAGCGGTCGCGTCCGGATCAGGCTGGATTGCGCGGTAGTACGCCGCCAGCGTCTCCGTCGGTCTGGCGAAGCGGGCGAGCTGGGCGGTGAAATGGTAGTAGGGCAGCAGCCAGGCGTCGCGCGCTTCCCCGTAGGCGGCGAGCGCCTCGTCGAGCGGACGCCGGCCGCTGAGCCCGTCGTCGGCGGCCTCGGCCAGCATCTCGGCGCAGCGGAACGCGGTCGAAATGCCCTGCGCGGTCACCGGGTCCTTCTTCATGCCCGCATCGCCGACCAGGGCCCAGCCGGGGCCGGCCGCCTCGCGCACGAAGGCCCGCGTGCAGCCGGCGTGGAAGTGCTCAACTTGGCCGGCGCCGGGCAGCGTCTCGCTCAGGTCGGGCGCTACTTCGTTGAGTCTCGCGTGGAAGGCCGCCGCGCGGTCCCGCCGGGCGGCCACGAACTCGTCGTGCATCAGGTTGGCGGCCACCAGCACGGTGCCATCGCTCGCGGGGAAGGCGAAGGCGCCTTTGTGCTCTCGGATGTAAAGCCTGACGTGGTCGAGCGCGATGCCCTCCCAATAGCTCCAGATGTTGCTCTGCACGACCGGCTCGCACAGGGACTCTTTTGCACCGGTACAGCGCGCGACGACCGAGGCGGGCCCGTCCGCGCCGATGACCAGGCGCGCGCGCTCGGTTTGACGCCTGCCGTCCCGACCCAGAATCACGACGCCGGCGACCGCGCCGTCATCCTCGACCAGATCGACCACGCGCGTGCCGTCGCGAAACTCTGCGCCGGCGGCGACGGCCGCCTCCGCCAGCGTGCCGTCGAGCAGCTGCCGCCGGGGCCCGTAAGACTCGTGCTGGCCATCCACCGCAGGTGGCGCACCCCCAAGCACGGTGCCGTGGAGGTCGACCCGCCACTTGGTGAAGGGCTCGGCGCGCGCCGCGATCCGCGGCAGTACGCCCCAATCGCGCAGGTGAGCGGCGCCCAGCGGATGAATCAGGTGCGTCGATTGCCCCATCTCGCTGGGGAAACGATCACGGTCGAGCAGCAGCACGCGGTGGCCCTTGCGGGCCAGAAGCATGGCTGTGGGCGCACCCGCGCAGCGGGCGCCGACGACGATCGCGTCGTAGATCGCGCGCCTCCTAGATCATTCGCTGCACTCGAACGGGGTGACCCAGCCGATGGAGGCGCCGGCGCTGTCCTTGACCACGGCGAAGCGGCCGACGTCGGGCACGTCGAAGGCCGGGCGCATGATCTCGCCGCCCGCCGCCTCGACCCCGGCGAGCCGGGCGTCGATATCGTCCACGGTGATGTAGGAGAACCAGTGGTCCGGGACGCCGTCAAAGCCCGTGCCAGGCTTCATCTCGAAGATGCCGGCGGCCATGGTCTCGCCGGCCTTGCAGAGCGTGTAGGTGCCGCCGTCGGCCATCGGGTGCGACTCGTACTGCCAGCCCAGGGTCTCCCCGTAGAAGTCCTTGGCCTTGTCGACGCTCCAGGTCATCAGCTCGTTCCAGAAGAATGTACCGTGTGCCTTCATCGGGGTCGCTTTCGCCCTCCGTGGATGGTCTTTAGTTGCACCGGGCCGCGCCCCGCCCGTGCGGCGTTGGCCGGGGATTATAAGTCGGGGGCCCGGGTGTGCCAGTCGGTCGCCTGTTGGTAGGCGTGGCCGAGACGGAAGAGGGTCGTCTCGGAGAACGGACGCCCCATTAACTGGAAGGCGGCGGGCAGGCCGCTCTCGGTGAAGCCGCAGGGCACGATAAGACCGGGGCCACCGAGGTAGTTGGCGGCACGGGTGCACGTGCTCAGGCCAGCGACCATGGCGGCCATGCGATCGCCGCCGCCGACATTCGTCTCCTCCCGCGTAGGGATGGGGAAGGGGATGGCCGGCGTGTGCAGCGCGTCGACGCCGTCGAGCGCGGTATCCACGAACTCGCGCAGCAGCCCGGCGCGGGCGGCGAGGGCCTGGATGTACTTGACCGCCGGCACGTGCAGGCCGGGCTCGTAGCGGTTGCGGACCTGCTCCTGATAGTTCTCGGGCCTGCTGACCAGCCAAGGCTCGTGGATCGCCGCCGCCTCGCTGGAGAGGATCACGTTGGAGAGGTTGTTGATGCGCTCGATGTCGGGCACCGAGACCTCGACGACCGTGGCGCCGCAATCGCGCAGGACGTCGAGGCTCTGTTCCATCCGCGCGCGCACCTCGTCGGTGGCGAGGTCGTAGAAGTAGCTCGTCGGCACGCCGATCCTGAGGCTCTGGACGCCCTCCGCCAGCGCCGCCTCGTAGTCGGGGACGGGCCGGTTGCTGGAGGTGGGGTCGCGCAGGTCGTGGCCTGCGATCACGCTGACGATCCGGGCCGCGTCGCGCACGGTGCGCGTGAGCGGCCCCACCGTGTCCAGCGTGTGGGAGAGCGGCATGATGCCATGGCGGCTGACCAGGCCGGCGGTCGTCTTGAGCCCGACGACGCCGTTGCAGGCCGAAGGCAGCCGCACCGAGCCGCCGGTATCGGAGCCGAGCGCGCCGAAGACCACGCGGCCCGCGATCGCGGAGCCGGAGCCGCTCGAGGAGCCGCCGGAGATGTGGTTCTGGTTCCAGGGGTTGCGGCAGTCGCCCCAGTGCTCGTTGTGGCCGGTCGGGCCGGTGGCGAACTCCGCCATGTTGAGCCCGCCGAGGTAGATCGCACCGGCGCCGTGAAGGCGAGCGAGGGCGGTGCTGTCGTGGTCCGGCACGAAGTCCTTGCGGATGCGCGAGCCGCAGGTGGTGACGTGGCCTGCGCGGTAGAACATGTCCTTGTGGGCAAGCGGCACGCCATGCAGCGGGCCCGGCGCCTCGCCCCGCGCGAGCGCGGCGTCGGCGGCGGCCGCACTCTCCAGCGCCGCTTCGGCCTGCAGCGAAATGAAGCAGTTGAGCACGGGCTGGAGCCGCTCGGCACGGGCGACGGTGGCGGTCATCACCTCGATCGCTGAGAGCTCGCGAGTGGCGATGGCGTCGGCGAGCTCGACCAGGCTTAACAGGTGGATGTCGTCGCTCATGTCAGCGCGCCGCCGTCTCGTCCATCGCGATCACGATGTGCGCGGGTTCGCTTTCGAAGGCGAGCCCGGAGGCCGCGTCGTCGGCCGCTTGCATCATCAGCTCCACCGCGGCGGCGAGAGCCTTGGCGCGCTCCGGGCTCGGCGGTTTGCGCCCCGCCGACACGGCCTGGGCGGCGATGAGTTCGTCGGAAATCCTGGCCATGAGCGGCACCTCGAGGGCGCGGGAGTGCAGGACGGCCCTGTATACAGCACCGGGGCAGGGGTGCAATATGAGTGGGCGTTACCATATGGCCGGTGAGGGCAGGGGGGCCCTGCATCGAACCGGGAGCGCGGCAATGAAGCTTGCGGCAGCCGAGTGCGACCGCACGCGCCTCTTGGCGAAAGTCTGCGGCGCGTAGAGCGGTGGGCGGACCAGTATCCACGGCAGGGAGCAGATGATCATGGCAGACGACGAACCGACAAGGGTCGTTCAGCAGTTCCTGGATGCGATCAAGGGCGGCGACGGCCAGACCATGATGGGCCTGCTGGCCGAAGATGCGGTGGTGGTCCTGCCGGGCTCGTTCAAGGTCGCGTGGGCGGGCCGCTGGCAAGGGCGCGAGCCGATCAAGCAGTGCTTCCAGGCAATCGGGGCACTGCTCGACATCCGCGACCACACGGTGAATCTGATGTTCGGCGAGGGCGAGCACGTGATGGTGCTGATCGACGAGACGTCGGCTGCCAAGAACACCGGACGTCTCCTTCATCAAGAGACGGCCTGGTACTTCCGCATCGTGGACGGCGCCATCGTGCATTGGCAGGCGTACGAGGACACCGAGCAGATCGCCTGGGTGTGGGACGAGGGCTGAAGACTGCAATAGGGAGAACCCGATGGATGCTCCGGGCCAGGTCACGCTGGCCCAGGCGGTGGCGGCCCTCGCCGAGGTTCCGGCGGGTGGCACGCCCTGGGCCGAGCTGATCTCCCGCGGGACGCTCCGTGTCGGCCTCTATGCGCCGCGTGGCACCGACCCGCAGCAGCCCCACGACCAGGACGAGGTCTACGTGGTCATGAGCGGCCGGGGGACCTTTCGTAACGGGCCGGTGAGCCATCCCTTCCAGCCCGGCGATGTGCTGTTCGTGCCCGCCGGCGTGTCGCACGTCTTTGAGGACTTCAGCGACGACCTTTACGTGTGGGTCGTGTTCTACGGTCCGCCCGGCGGCGAGGCCGATAGCTGAGCTTGGTCGGCGGTCGGGCAAGCGGCAGGGGCGATGGCTGACGAAGCGCTGATCCGAACCGAGGCCGCCGCAAGCGCGGACCCGCGCCCGGCGGGCAGCGCGTTGCGCCAGCGTTTCGTGTCGTGGTTGCAGCGTCCCGATGTGCGGCGCTGGCTCGCCATCGGGCTGGCCTGCGCCGCGGTGATTTGCGGTGCGATCACCTACGCCACGATGAGCGGATCGGCGCCGTTCGGCCCCGAGCCCCAGACCATCCTGATTCTCCTCAACATCGACCTGGTGCTGTTGCTCCTGCTCGGTGCGTTGGTCGCTTCGCAGCTGGTGAAGCTCTGGATGGAGCGCCGCCGCGGGGCAGCCGGCGCGCGCATGCATATCCGCATGGCGGCGCTGTTCAGCCTCGTGGCATTGACGCCGACCATCGTCGTCGCCGTGTTCTCGGCGCTCTTTCTCCACTTCGGGATGCAGTCCTGGTTCAGCGAGAAGGTCTCGACTGCGCTCAACCGTTCCCTGGTCGTCGCGCAGACCTATGTGCAGGAGCAGGGCGACAGCATTCGCATCAGCACCCTGGCTGCGGCCATGCAGCTCAACGGTCAGGCCGTTCATCTTGCGCGACGCCCTCAGCTCATGCCGCGGCTCCTGAACGATACTGCCAATGCGCTCTCGCTTACCGACGCGGTTATTCTCCGCCGCAACGGGGATGTCTTGGCCCGCAGCGACCTGGGCCTCGCCGCAGTGATCGATCCCGTGCCCGATTGGGCCATGAATGCCGCAGCCGAGGGGCGCCTCGTGATCCTTCCGGCCGAGGACGACCGCGTGCGTGCGCTGATCAAGCTCGGCGGGTTCATCGACAGCTACCTCTATGTGGCCCGTTCGCTGCAACGAGACGTGATCGCTCACACCCGCCAAATCCAGGCCGTGACGAGGGACTACCAGCGCCTCGAGGATGAGCGCTACGGCATCCAAATCACGTTCGTGATGATTTTCATCCTGGTCGCCCTTCTGGTTTTGCTCTCAGCGGTGTGGCTCGGGCTCCAATTCGCCAACCGCATCGCCCATCCGATCGGCGGCCTCATCGCTGCTGCGGATCGGGTTCGCGCCGGCGAGCTTGCAGCGCGTGTCGATGAACCCCCGCAAGACGACGAAATGGGCTCTCTCAGCCGCGCCTTCAATCGGATGACCGGTCAAATCCACAGCCAGCAGCAGGAATTGCAAGACGCCAACCTGCAACTGGACGAAAGGCGGCGCTTCACCGAGGCGGTGCTTGCCGGCGTCTCGGCTGGCGTCATCGGCCTGGACGCCGACGGGCGGATCACGCTGCCCAACCCGTCAGCGCTTGCGTTGCTGGACGCGAGGCAAGACGACCTCTCCGGCCACGCGTTCCAAGAGGCAGTCCCAGAAATGGCCGACCTGTTGACCCGGGCGCGAACGCAGCCCCAGCCCTTGGTCGAGGATCAGGTCGAATTGGTTCGCGGCGAGCGCCGCCGCACTTTGCTCGTGCGTATCGTGACCGAACGCGATGGCCAAGAGATCGACGGCTTCGTCGTTACCTTCGACGACATCTCCGCTCTGGTGTCGGCGCAGCGGCGGGCGGCATGGGCCGACGTCGCCCAGCGCATCGCCCACGAGATCAAGAATCCCCTGACCCCAATCCAACTCTCCGCCCAGCGGCTGAAGCGTCGATATCTCGGCGAGATCAGCACCGAACCGGAAGTGTTCGAGGACTGCACCGACATCATCGTCCGTCAGGTCGGCGACATACGCCAAATGATCGACGCATTCTCGTCGTTTGCGCGGATGCCGGCGCCCGTGATCGAACGGGCGGAGCTGACGGGCATCGTCGAGCAAGCGGTCGCCCTGCACCGTCTGGCGAACCCCGAGATCGCCATCAAAATCGAGCGTCCCGACGACGACGTTCACCTCAACTGCGACGTACACCAGATTGGCCGGGCGCTTACTAACGTGCTGAAGAATGCCGTCGAAGCGATCGAGAGCCGAGCACCCGACGCCGGCCCGCCAGGTCGCATCGTCATTCGCGTGAGTGAAGTCGACCGGCACTGGCGGGTGGAGGTCGAGGACAACGGGCCGGGGCTACCCGCCGAGCTGCGCGACAGATTGACTGAGCCCTATGTGACCAACCGCGCCGATGGCACGGGCCTCGGCCTCGCCATCGTGCGAAGAATCATGGAGGATCACGGTGGCCGGTTGATCCTCGAGAACGGGGCCGAAGGCGGTGCCCGTGTCACGCTCGTCTTCGCCGCGGCCGGGACGGAGCCCTCCTTGCCGGCGAGGGGTGAGAGCCAATGGCCCACGATATTCTGATCGTCGACGACGAACCCTACGTCCGCAAATCCATTGCCGGGATCCTTGAGGACGGCGGGTATACGCCGCGTGATGCCGCCGATGGCGCTGCCGCAATCGAGGCAATCGATTCCGGACCACTGCCGTCGCTCATCATTCTCGACGTCTGGCTGGAGGGAAGCGAGCTCGACGGAATGGACGTTCTGGACGGGGTTATGCACCGGCATCCCGAAGTGCCTGTCATCATGATCAGCGGACACAGCACCATCGACACCGCCGTCGCCGCCATCAAGAAGGGGGCTTACGAATTCATCGAGAAGCCGCTCGACAGCGATCGGCTGCTCATTACGGTCGCGCGCGCGCTCGAGGCAGCCGAACTAAGGCGGGAGGTCGCCGAGTTGAAGCTGCGCGCCGGCGAAACGACGGAGCTGATCGGTTCCTCGCCGGCAATCAAACAAATTCGAACGGTTGCGGAGCGCGCGGCGCCAACCGACAGACGAGTCTTCATTACCGGGCCTGCTGGGGCGGGAAAGGAGGTGCTCGCGCGTCTCATCCACAGTCGCTCGCGCCGCTCGTCGGGGCCGTTTGTTGTGGCCAACGCAGCGATGATGAGGCCCGACCGTGTGGAACTGGAGCTGTTCGGCAGCGAGGGAAACGGGGTTGCCGCTGCCGATTCACGCAAGATTGGCACGTTCGAGCGCGCCCACCGCGGCACGCTCTTCTTCGATGAGATCGCCGACATGCCCCTTGAAACTCAGGGGAAGATTGCGCGTGCCCTGCAGGCGCACACGTTCGAGCGGGAAGGTGGCTCGCAGCGGATCGAGGTCGATATCCGCGTGATGGCGGCGACGACGCGGGACATGGAGAATGAGATAGAGCAGGGGCGCTTTCGCGAAGACCTTTACTACCGATTACTGGTCACGCCCATCGAGGTGCCGGCGCTCCGAGACCGCCGGGAGGATATTCCCGAGTTGGCAAACTTCTTCATTCGTCAGGCGGCAGACAGTGCCGGGGTGTCGCCGCGCGAGATTGGTAGCGACGGCACCGCGATGCTGCAGTCGTTCGATTGGCCGGGTAACGTGCGTCAGCTCCGCAACTTCGTGGAATGGCTGCTCATCATGGCACCGATGCCCGCCAACGGGCCGATCGGCGCGGACATGATCCGGGCAGCCCTCAGGCCGAGGCCTGGGGCGGCACAGGCGCTCTCAAGCCAAGGCGACCTGATGACGCTATCTTTGCGCGACGCCCGACGGCAGTTCGAGCGAAACTATCTGCACGCCCAAATCAAACGATTCGGCGGCAATATCTCGCGCACCGCTCAGTTCGTCGGCATGGAGCGCTCGGCGCTGCATCGCAAGCTGCGTTCGCTGGGAGTCCTGGACCGAGAGCACGATGCGCACGGGGGAGACGGGAAGGGAGGTGCGGAGACGAGCCCCGCTGGCGTCGACAAGCCGAACAGCCCATGAAGGTCATCGTCTGCGGCGCCGGCCAGGTCGGCGCCAACATCGCGCGCCAGCTCGCCAACGAGGCGAACGATGTGACAGTGATCGACAGCGACCGGGCGGTCGTGCAGCGCTTGTCCGACACGGTGGACGCGCGGGCGATCGTCGGCAACGCATCGCTTCCCGACGTGCTCGAAGAGGCAGGTGCCAAGACCGCCGAGATGATCGTCGCGGTGACCCACTCGGACGAGGTCAACATGGTGGCCTGCCAGGTTGCCCACTCGCTCTTCGACGTGCCCGAAAAGATCGCGCGAGTGAGGCAGCAGAGCTACCTGAATCCGGCTTGGGCCGAGCTCTACAGCCGCGACCATATGCCGATCGACCTGATCATCTCGCCCGAGATCGAGGTCGCCCGTGCTATCGAGCGCCGGCTCCAGGTGCCGGGCGCCCTCGACATGCTGCCGTTCGGCGGCGGGCGTTTGCGCGTCATTGCGGTGCGCTGCGAGGAAGGCTGTCCCATCATCAATACACCGCTCCGCCAGCTCACCGAGCTCTTTCCCGAACTCAATATCATGGTGCTTGCGATCAGCCGGGATTCCCGCCTCATCGTGCCGCGCGGCGACGACCAGATGCTCATCGGGGACGAAGTCTATTTCGCCGTGGATTCGGAGCACGTGGCGCGCGGCATGGCCGTCTTTGGGCACGAGGAGCCGGAGGCGCGCCGGGTCGTGATCATTGGTGGTGGCAACATCGGCTACTTCCTGACGCAGGAGCTGGAGGAGACTCATCCAGGACTGGACGTAAAAATTGTCGAGCTGCTGCCGGAGCGTGCGCGCTACTTGGCCGAGCGGCTCAGCCGGGCCACCATCATCGGCGGCGATGCGCTGGATCCCGAGATTTTCATCGAGATCAATATCGGACTCGCCGAGGCGGTGATCGCGGTCTCCAACGACGACGAAGTGAACATCCTGGCGGCGCTGCTGGCGAAGCGCGCCGGCTGCAGGACCGCAATCTCGCTCGTCAACAATTCGAGCTACGGGCCTCTGATGGGGAGCCTCGGTGTCGACGTTGCGGTAAGCCCGCGAGAGTCGACGGTCTCGACCATCCTTCAGCGCATCCGACGCGGCCGTATTTTGGCCGTGCATTCGATCCGGGACGGCGCCGCCGAAATCATCGAGGCCGAAGCTCTCGGGACGTCTCCCATCGTCGGCCAACCGCTTATGGAGACCAAGCTGCCCACCGGCATCATCGTCGGCGCGATCGTGCGCGGCGACGAGGTCATCATTCCGCGCCCGCAAACGGTCGTTCAGGAGCATGACCGGGTCGTGATGCTGGCGGCGGCGCGCGCGGTGAAGAAGATCGAGCAGATGTTCGCCGTGCGCCTGGAGTTCTTCTGACCGGAGGCCTGCATGTCCCGCATCGCTTACGTGAACGGCCGCTATATGCGGCACGACCTGGCGAACGTCCATGTCGAGGACCGGGGATACCAGTTCTCGGATGGGGTCTACGAAGTCGCTGCGGTCTTCGGCGGCCGCGTGATCGACGAAGAGCCGCACCTGGATCGGCTGGAGCGCTCGCTTCGCGAGCTGAGAATGGACCTGCCGATCCCACGCAACGCGCTCAAGCTGGTGACCCGCGAGGTGCTTCGCCGCAATCGGGTGAAGGACGGCATGGTCTACCTGCAGGTCACGCGCGGCGCGGCGGCGCGGGATCATCCTTTCCCCGAAGATGCCGAGGGCGCCGTCGTTCTCACCGCGCGTTCGGTTCAATGGCCCGAGACCGCGGAGGCAGATCGCGGCGCCGAAGTGGTCTCGATTCCGGACGGTCGCTGGGGCCGCTGCGACGTCAAGTCGGTCTCGCTGCTCCCCAACGTCCTGGCCAAGCAGGAGGCACGCGAGCAGGGCGCCTACGAGGCCTGGTTCATCGACCCGCAAGGCCGGGTCACCGAGGGATCCTCGACCAACGCCTGGATCGTCGACGACGCCGGCCGCGTGGTGACGCGCGATCTCGAATCGAACATCCTCGGTGGCATCACCCGCCGGACCGTGCTCCGACTGGCTCGCGAGGCAGGGATCGAGGTCGACGAACGTCCGTTCACGCTGGCCGAAGCGCAGGCCGCGCCCGAGGCCTTCCTCACCAGCACCACGTCCTTCGTCCGGGCCATCGTTCGCATCGACGGTCAGCCGGTCGGCACCGGGGAGCCGGGGCCGGTGACCCTGCGGCTGCGCGACCTCTATCTCACCTATTGCCGCGGCGGGCTCGCCAACCAGTGAGACTGACGAGGCCGCGCGCCGTCCTGTTCGACTGGGACAACACGCTGGTCGAGAGCTGGGACATCATCCACGAGAGCCTGCGGCAGACCTTTCTCGACCTGGGGCGCGAGCCCTGGAGCTTCGATCAGACCAAGGCCTGGGTGCGGCGTTCCATGCGGGATTCGTTCCCCGACCTCTTCGGAGCCGACGCGGTGCGGGCCGAACACTCGTTCTACCGGCATTACAGGGCGCATCACCTGCGTCGGCTGACCCCACTCACCGGCGCCGCGGCCACGCTGGATGCGCTTCACCGCGATGGGCTCCCGCTCGGGGTGGTCAGCAGCAAGCAGGGCAACCTGGTTCGAGAGGAAGCGGAGCATTTGGGCTGGAGCGGCTATTTCGGGCGCATCGTCGGCGCCGACGATGGGCCGGTGGACAAGCCGGCGCCGGAGGCCGTCACTCTGGCACTCGACGGCACCGAGATTACTCCCGGCCCGGATGTTTGGTATGTCGGCGACACGGGAATCGACGTGACCTGCGCTCGAAATTCGGGTTGCGCTGCGGTGATCGTCAGTGCCGACCCACCCCGCGATGGCGACTGCCCGCGCGTGCCGGATCATCAAGTCGCCGATCACGCGGGGTTGCATGACTTCTTGCGGGCGCACGGAATCACCATATAGTCAACAGTGGCATGCTTGCATGAGCATGCCAGGCGCCCGGCCCCTCGGAGGCGGGGGCAGGCAAGGATAGAGAAACACATGACTGGCAAGGGATCTCACAGTCTCCAGGACGTCTTCCTCAATCACGTCCGCAAAGGAAAAATGCCGGTCACGATCTTTCTCGTGAACGGTGTCAAGCTCCAGGGAATTATCACCTGGTTCGACAATTTCTGTGTTTTGCTCAAACGCGATGACCATTCGCAGCTTGTCTACAAGCATGCGATTTCCACGGTCATGCCGGTTCAGCCGATCCAGTTGTTCGATCAGGGAGCAGAGCCGGCAGAGGAGGACGATACGTAAGTGGCGAGCGTCAGCGTCCCGCGCGACGCTAATTCGCCACCGCGCACCTGCGTCCTGCATCCGGTGCTGGCTCGCCCGCCGGCGGCCGGGAACGCGTGCGAGCGCGCGCGGGAGCCCGAGAGTCGGCTTGCCGAGGCGGTGAGCCTCGCCCACGCCATCGATCTCGATGTCGTGGAGGCCGATGTCGTGCCCGTGCAGAAGCCGCGGCCGGCGACCCTCTTCGGTCCCGGGCGCGTGGAGGCGGTGGCGGACGTCGTGACCGCGCACGAGCTCGGACTGGTCGTCGTGGATGGGGCGCTCACCCCGGTCCAGCAGCGCAATCTCGAACGCGCGTGGCACTGCAAGGTCATCGACCGCACCGCGCTCATCCTCGAAATCTTCGCGGCGCGGGCCCGCACCCGTGAAGGCCGGCTCCAGGTTGAACTCGCCGCCCTTCGCTACCAGCGGAGCCGCCTGGTGCGGTCCTGGACGCATCTGGAACGCCAGCGCGGCGGCCTTGGCTTCGTGGGCGGGCCGGGCGAGACCCAGATCGAGGCCGACCGGCGCCAGATTCGCGTCCGCATCGACCGCCTGGAGCGCGCGCTCGACGGGGTCAAGCGCACGCGCGGGCTGCATCGCGCCGCCCGCCAACGCGTCCCCTATCCCGTGATCGCCCTGGTCGGCTACACCAACGCCGGCAAGACCACGCTCTTCAACCGCCTCACCGGGGCCGCGGTGGTCGCGCGCGACCAGCTCTTCGCGACCCTCGATCCGACCATGCGCGGGGTCGTCCTGCCGTCGGGCCAGCGCGTCATCCTCTCCGATACCGTCGGCTTCGTCTCCGATCTACCGCACGATCTGGTTGCGGCGTTCCGCGCGACCTTGGAGGAGGTGGTCGCCGCCGACCTCATCGTGCATGTCCGCGACTGCGCCCATGCGGACAGCGCCGAGCAACGCGCCGACGTGCTCCGGGTGCTGACCGAGCTCGGACTCGAAGATCGCCTCGGGACCGGCGTCCTTGAGGTGCTCAACAAGCTCGACCTGCTCGATCCGCGCCAGCGCGCCTGCCTCGCGGAGCGGGGAAGGGGAGGGGGCAACGGCGCCAACGGCCTCGCCGATCGCCAGAGCGTCGCTGCCGCATCGGCGCTCACCGGCGAAGGGGTCGACGATCTGATCCGGGCAATAGACGCCCGGCTGACGGCGTCGCGACGCATCGTCGAGGTGCGGGTGCCCTATGCCGACGGCGCGACTCTGGCCTGGCTCTATCGCCACGGCGAGGTCTTGGAGCACGCCGACGACGACGGCGAGGCCCGTCTCAGGGTCGGCCTCACCCCGGCGGACGCCGGCCGGCTGGAGCGACGCCCCGGCATCTCGCTCGCCGTCCGCTGATTTCTCCACCGCCGCGCTAGTACTACAGTTGTGTTTACGGTCGTCTTTTGTAGTGAGAGACAGCCGCTGAAGCTTGGTGTTGTCGTCGCCATAGAGACCACTGGATGATGTCGGACGCTCTGTGCGACGGTTTGACTATCAAGCGGGCGAGAAGGGTTTGGATTTCGGGGACCGAGGGAACGAGGGCGGCGAGGAGCATCAGGCGGCGATTGGCGGGTTGGGACTCGTTTCGTTCTCTTTGCCGGATGCGGCGTTTCGCAGCTCGGCAGCGAGTTTGGCGAGGAAGGCGGCTGCGGCCATGACGAGACTGATGTGGCGATGCCAACCGTGCCAGGAGCGGGCCTCGCAGTGGTCGAGGCCGAGGTCGTCCTTGGCCCTCTGGAAGCACTCCTCGATGGTCCATCGCAGGCCTGCGACACCGGCGAGTTCGGCGAGCGTGGTGTCTTGGGGGCAGAAGACGAGAGAGTAGGCCCGCTTGTTGGGATCCTTGCGGGAGCGGCGGATGAGCAACCATCGTTCCCGCCCTTCGTCGCAGGGCCAGCCCAGGGCGATGCGAGCCCAGTCGTAGAGCCTTGGGCCCTTGCTGCCCTCGCCGGCGGCATGGGCCGCCCAGGCCCCGTCGGCCAGATCATCGGCCATGGTCGCGGGATCGGTCTCGATCAGCCCGGCCGGGGTGACAAAGCGCAGAGTGTGGTTGCTGCGCACCGCCAGCACATAGCTCTGTCCTCGCTCTTCCAGCATGCGTCGCAGCCGGGTGTCCGAGCCATAGACCGCGTCGGCGAGAACGAAGGCGCAGGGCAGGTCCGCATCGAGCGCCGCAGCAATCATCGCGCGGGCGAGGGCCGGCTTGGTCGCAAAGACGATCTCGTCGGGCACCTGCGTCTTGGCCCGGCGCGCGCCGTCCTCGGCCCACGCGCGCGGCAGATACAGCCGGCGGTCGATCAGCGCCTGCCCAAGACGGCCCGCGTAGGCGAGGAAGACACCGACCTGGCTGTTCTCGACACGACCCGCCGTCCCCGAATACTGGCGGGCAACGCCGACCGAATGCCGGCCCTTCTTCACGAAGCCCGTCTCATCGACCACCAGCACGCCGTCCGGGCAGCCCAACGCCTCGAGCGCATAGGCTCGGACCTCGTCCCGCAGCGCCTCGGCATCCCAGCGGCTGCGGCCCAGAAGCGCCTGCATCCGCCACGGCCGGGACAGCCCCGCCTGTTCCGCCATCATCCAGCCCGTCTTGCGCTCGATCCCAGACAGCAGACCGTCCAAAAACGCGCTCCCCGTCTCGCGCAACTCACGACGCCCGAACACCGGGCCCAGACGTAGCTTCCACAACCCCAGCTCACGCTCCCATTCCAGAAGCGAGCCCGACCAATCCGCCACGCTCATCGATCCACCTCTCCGCAGCCGTTCGGCCCAGAGAGCCATACGTCGAGATAAAACACAACTGTAGTACTAGATCACTATCCGATCACACGTGGTCATATCCTGTAGCAGCGAAGTAGTTTTGGCACTCGGCGGGTGTGAAGGTGTCTGTGGCTTCGCCGATGGCGTCCCAGAGTTCTGGGAGGGTGCGGGCGGCGCGGCGTTTGAGGGAGGCTTTGAGCTTGGAGAATGCCATCTCGATCGGGTTGAAGTCGGGACTGTATGGCGGCAGGAAGCGCAACTCGGCCCCGGCCCTTTGGGATGGCCTCTCGGGCGGCAGCACTTCGGTGGGCGGGAAGGTTGTCCATCACCACGATGTCGCCGGGTTTGAGGATAGGCACCAGCACCTTGTCTACGTAGGCGAGGAAGGCGGTGCCGTGCATGGCGCCGTCGAGCACCATGGGAGCGGTCATGCCGCTCAGCCTGCGTGCGCCGACGAAGGTTGTGGTCTTCCAGTGCCCATGAGGCACCGGAGCGCGGCAGCGGTGTCCGCGTAGTGCCCGGCCCGAGCGTCTTGTCATCTTGGTGGAAGCACCGTTCGGCGGCTTACGCGGCCTTCGGCCACGGTCCGCCTCACCATCGACGAAGACGAGCTTCTCGGGGTCGAGAGCAGGCTGTGTCTCAAGCCAGGCTTGCCGGCGCCTGAGCACGTCAGGGCGCTGCTGCTCGCTGGCGTGTGCCGTTTTTTGAAGGTGATGCCGCGGCGGTGGAAGAAGCGCCACACGGTGCTCTGCGAGACCCGCACCCCGTGCTCGTCCTCCAGATGGGTGGCGATCTCCGAAAGCGTCATGTCCGGGGTCTCGTCCACCAGTGCCAGAACCACCTCGGCCCACGCCTCGATCCGCTGCGAGCGCCGGTCGCCGCTCTGCGCTCTCGGCCGATAGCTGCCCGTGCGACGCCAGGCGCTCACCCACTTGATCGCCGTCGACGGCGCGATGCCGAAGCGTCTCGCCGCGCCCCGGCGGGACATGCCGCCATCGACCACCGCCGTCACCACCCGGCGGCACAGATCATTCGAGAGAGGTCGTGTCATGCAGGCTGGCCTTCTTCACCAGCCCGCATCTTGAATCACAAATCCAAGCAATTGAGAATTCTAAAGATTCTATAAGGTCGAAAAATGCTCTAATTCACCGAAGATTTACATAATGTATAATCGAAATATTGTCTGATAGTTTACTGAATTTCATATATTTTCCCTCACTCAATGACCCTCCGGTCAAGCAGAGGGGGATGCGCGAAGATGCCCGGCATCCACGCGTTGCGCGCGTCCAAAAGGGCCTCAGAGGCCAACATTTGGTATGGGGTGAACGAAGAACAATTGGGAAACCGCGGCTCACGTATAGGCTGCCCTGTCGGCCCGGCTTGCAGTTGACACCGCCGCGCCGTCTCCCTATTAAGCGTTAGCACTCGCCACGTGAGAGCGCTAACAAGCGCTCGCAGCGGACCACTGGCGGAATTGAACACGGTCACGTCTCGGAGGGCGGCATGAACATCAGGCCTTTGCACGATCGCGTGCTGGTGCGGCGGATCGAGCAGGATCAGACGACGGCGGGCGGCATCATCATTCCGGACACCGCCCAGGAGAAACCGCAGGAAGGCGAGGTCGTCGCCGCAGGTCCCGGCGAGCGCGGAGAGGACGGCAGGCTCACCCCCCTCGATGTCAAGGCGGGCGACCGCATCCTGTTCGGCAAGTGGTCGGGCACCGAAGTCAAGGTCGACGGCGAGGAGCTGTTGATCATGAAGGAGTCCGACATCATGGGTGTGATCGAGTAGCGCGGCACCCTCCCGCACAAGCATCGAAATCTGGAGCGTTCGGCGATGGCCAAGAAAGAAATCCACCAAGCCGAGGAGGCCCGCGAGCGCCTTCTCGAAGGTGTCGACATCCTCACCGACGCCGTATCGGTCACGCTCGGCCCGAAGGGCCGCACCGTGGTCTATCAGACGGCGGGCGGCGACGGGCGGATCACGAAGGACGGCGTGACCGTCGCCAAGGAGATCGAGCTCGAGGATCGGCTCCAGGACATGGGCGCCCGGCTCGTCCGCGAGGCCGCGACTCACACCGAGAAATCCGCCGGCGATGGCACCACCACGGCGACCATCCTCGCTCGTGCGCTCGCACGCGAGGGTGCCAAGGCGGTTGCGGCGGGCATGAACCCGATGGACCTGCGCCGCGGCATCGACCGCGCCGTCGATGCGGTGGTCGAAGAGATCGGCAAGAAGTCCAAGCGAGTGAAGACCCGCGAGGAGATCACGCAGGTGGCGACCGTCGCCGCCAACAATGACCCGGTGGTGGGCGACATGATCTCGCAGGCCATGGAAGAGGTGGGCGAGCGCGGCGTCATCACCATCGAGGAAGCAGCCGGCATCGACACTGAGCTCGATGTCGTCGAGGGCATGAACTTCGACAAGGGCTACGTGTCGCCCTATTTCGTGACCAATGCCGAGCGCATGACGGTCGAGCTCGACGACGCCTATATTCTGGTGCACCAGGAGAAGCTCACCAGCATGCAGGAGCTGTTGCCGGTGCTGGAGAAAGTGGGTCAGACCGGCAAGCCGCTTGCGATCATCGCCGAAGACGTGGATGGCGAGGCGCTGGCGACCCTGGTGGTCAACCGGCTGCGCGGTGGCCTCAAGGCTGCGGCGGCCAAGGCACCGGCCTTTGGCGACCGGCGCAAGGCCATGCTCGAGGATATCGCCGTGCTCACCGGCGGCACCGTGGTCAACAAGGAGCAGGGCATCAAGCTGGAGAGCATCACGCTCGACCAACTCGGCACGGCCAAGCGGGTCGAGATGAGCAAGGACGAGACCGTGATCGTCGGCGGGGGCGGCACCAAGAAGGCCATCAACGAACGCTGCCAGCAGCTCCGCACCGAGATCGAGACCACCGATTCCGAATACGACCAGGAGCGCTTCGAGGAGCGGCTCGCCAAGCTGGTCGGCGGCGTTGCCATCCTCAGGGTCGGCGGCGATAGCGAAATCGAGGTCAAGGAGAAGAAGGAGCTCGTCGAAGACGCCATGCGCGCCACGCGTGCGGCGGTGGAGGAGGGCGTCGTCCCCGGCGGCGGCGTGGCGCTGCTCGCGGCCTCGCGCAAGCTCGACAAGCTGCAGGGGGACAATGCCGACCAGGATCGCGGCATCGCCATCGTGCGGAGCGCGATCCGCTCGCCCACCCGCCATATTGCGGAGAACGCCGGCGCCGACGGCTCGCTCGTGGTGGGCACGCTGCTCGACGGTCGCGGCGCGAGCCGAGGATTCGACGCCCAGGAGGGTCGCTACTGCGACATGATCGAAGCCGGCATTCTGGATCCGGCGAAGGTCGTCCGCTCCGCGCTTCAGGACGCCGCGTCCATCGCCGGACTTCTGATCATGACCGAGGCCGGCATCGCGGAGATTCCCGAGGCGCCACCGCCGATGCCTCCGGGCGGCGGCGGCATGCCCGGAATGGGAGGCATGGGCGGTATGGGTGGCATGCCCGGTATGGGTGGCATGGGCATGTAAGCCCGCCTGGTCCATCGCACGTAATCGGGAAGGGGGCCGCATGGCCCCCTTCTTCGTGCCGGGTGTTCCGTTTGCATCGCTCTCCATGCGGGTGTCTGGGACAAGCAAGCAAAATTTGAGGCGGGACTCGCCGGGATTAAGCGGGATGGGAGGGATGCTGCGGCGCTCACGGCTTCTGTCCTATTGGCGTCGTCGTCGGCAATCACGCCGATCGCGGAAAGAAGACGCCCGCGAGACGAGCGCCCGCTCACCCTGTCTCCGCTTGCCTCGACTTTCGTTTTCTTGTGCCTCATGGCCCAACCCTAGCGCCGACGGCCAGCACCGGGCATCGGACCATGGTGCGGGCGCCCAGGCCTCGCCAGCTATTTGAAGGATACGGACGTAAGTGTTTGAAATTTCTCATAGAATGACGCATTTCAAGATTGTCACACTTGCCACACAGTGGCTGCGCACCCACTTTCCCTTCATAATACACATGCATGTGTTATATGTTAAAATTCATGAGGTGAAGAAAATCATTTGTTGACAGGGTATTATGATCGAACTACACTTGCATGTGTCGGTGGCTTCCTGGATCGGAGCAATTGGGTATGAACAAGAGAGATCGGGATTCCGTGACGTACGACCTTGTGCGTGGCCAGGGCAATCGTGTGGTGTACCGGGGGACAACATCTCAAGACGTCGAAGCTCGCGCAGCGCAACACCGCGCAGAGGGCAAGAAGTTTGATCGCATCGTCCAGACATCGAGACGAATGACCGAAGACGGAGCTCGACGCAAAGAGGCGGAAAATCTTGCGAGATACCGCTCAGGCCACGGCGGTCGTAATCCCTTGTACAACGAGACCGACGACGGCTAGGCCCTGCCGATAGGAGTCCCTTGCGGAGAAGAACCGCAAAGCAAACCAGCATTTACTGGACGGGTGTACACCCTTGGCTTGTCCCGTTGAGAAGCGGATCATCGGCGTCCCGTCGTCGGGACAGCCTTAGATGCACTGTGGGGCCTCTCTCCGGCGGTCGTACTCGGGGAAGCCCACCTCTCCCTGACCCTCTTCGCCACCAGGGTCCGGAGGGAAACCGCACCTGTGATGCTGGACCGACTCCAGTGCCAGCTTTGTATTGTCGAGGCTGACAGACGATGACGAACTATTGCGATGAACTACCGGATCACCTCACGTTCTCGCAGCGCTACGGCTACGAGCCGCTGCCGGAGCCCATGAAGCTAGAGGAGATTTCTAGTGATCTGAGGCGCGAGATTTGGAATGCGACTCGAGAATTCCTTATTGAAAAGCGCTCTTATGGTCACACCTACTATTTTGCTAATAGAGAAGCGAGGATGATTGAGCGAATAGTTGGTAAATTTTTAAAGATATCGGAGAACAAAGTTCCTATAGATTATAGTAAGGTTATGTTGTATTTTGAAACAACATGTTCCTCATCACCCTTTAACAAGTTACTCGAGTTGCTAGAGGCATTCGCGAACGATAGAAATATCGGTGATGAGTTTGTTGAGCGAATAAAAAATCTGTTTGAGATACACGGTGCAGCCTACAGGCTAGACTCGTCCCAGCGTACCCGGCGCTTTGTTCCCATAGCCAGCAAAGAGCAAGCAGAGGCGACTCAGAAGGCGGTCGAGACGGTCGAACAGAGCGGCGTGGCTCCTGGCGCTACGACTCACTTGCGTCAGTCTGTCGAGCACCTCAACGCAGGCCGCTACGCCGATTCGATCAGAGAAAGCATCCACGCCGTCGAATCCGTTGCTCGCGTTATCGATCCCGAAGCGAACAAGGAACTCAGTCCGGCACTGGACTCCTTGGAAAGAGCGGAACTATTGAAACACCGCGCGCTCAAACGGGGGTTCAAGAACCTGTTCGGCTACACAAGCGATGAAGAAGGTGTCCGTCATGCCTTGCTTGAGCGCGATGCCGCCGATGTAGACGTGGACGACGCCCTGTTCATGTATGGTGCCTGCGCCTCCTTTGCCGCTTATCTCATCAACAAGAACCAGAAAGCTAGCAGCACTTAATTCTCCGGGCGCACGTCGGCGCGCCGCTTGCTTTCCCTCTCGACCCTGGGGGTGGAATACGTGCGCGCGGGGAGGGCGCGAATCTGCGTTCTATTCGTTCCCCGTCGGGTGGGCCTTATTTGAGCCCGGTGCCGATGGCCCGCGCTCGGCGCGTTTCGCCTCCTCCCACAGCCGGTCCAGCTCGGCGAGGCCGACGTCGGCGGCGTTGCGACCCGAGTCCGCCAGCGCCGCTTCGACATGGTGGAAGCGCGCGGTGAACTTGGCGTTGGCGGCACGGAGCGCGGCCTCGGGCTCCACGCCCAGGTGCCGGCCGAGATTGACGCAGGCGAACAGCAGGTCGCCGACCTCCTCGGCAACCGCCGCCCGATCACCCGCCGGGTCGCCCGCCGCCTCCGTCGTCGCGGCCTCGCGCAACTCGGCCACCTCTTCGAGCACCTTGGCGAACACCGGCTCGGGCCCCGGCCAGTCGAAGCCCACGCGGGCCGCGCGTTTTTGCAGCTTCTCGGCGCGGAGCAGGGCAGGGAGAGCCAGCGCGACGCCATCCAGCACGCTGGGCCGGCGCCCTTCGGCCTCGGCCTTGGCCTCGCGCTCGGCGGCTTTCTGGGCCTCCCAGGAGCGCATCTGCGCCGGCGCCGAGTGCCGCGCCTCGGTTTCGTCGTCGCCGAAGACGTTGGGATGGCGGCGGATCATCTTGTCCGCGATGCCGCGCGCGACCTCGTCGAAGTCGAAGCTGCCGTCCTCCCGCGCCATCTGGGCATGAAAGACCACCTGCAACAGCAGGTCGCCCAGCTCGTCGCGGAGCGCCGCGCGGTCGTCCTGCCGGATCGCCTCGGCGACCTCGTAGGCCTCCTCGATGGTGTAGGGCGCGATGGTCGCGAAGCTCTGCTCGAGGTCCCACGGGCAGCCGCCGTCCGGATTGCGCAGCCGCGCCATCACGTCGAGCAGTCGGTCGATGCCGGCGGCCGGCGTACCGGGTGCGTCGGTGTCCTCGTGGTCCGGCGGCGCGTCGCTCATCGTTGCGGTTCCATTTGCGCCACCGCCGGAATGAAAGAGCTGAGCCCGGGTCGGGGTAGGCCCACGCACGCCGCCCGAATAGCCGCCGGATCCGCCTGGCTGCCCTGACATCTAATTCGCATAAGATATATTATGGATAATAATTGACGGCTCCGATAGTCCATGTCGCCACAATGGCTTAGCTCGCGCATCACAACGCATCCGTCTCGATTACGAGCCCGTCGTGCCCCGGCACCACGCCGGCCGGCAGCGCCGCCCGCAGCGTCTCGTAGTCGAACTGATGGGACATGTGGGTCAGCACGGCAAGCTGCGGCCTTACCCGCGCGATCCATTCCAGCGTGAGGTCGAGATGCGCGTGCGTGGGATGCTCCCGGTAGCCCAGGCAATCGACGATCCAGAGCTTGACGCCCTCCAGCGCGGCGAAGGCCTCCTCCGGGAACGCCTTCACGTCGGTCGAATACGCCATGGCGCCGATCCGGTAGCCGGTGGTGATACTGCGCCCGTGCTCCTGCGGGAACGGCGTCACTGCGACGCCCGCCGCAGCGAACGGCCCCTCGATCGCCACCGGATTCAGGCTCGGCTTCGCCCAACCCCTTGTGCCCATGGGCTGAAACGCATAGGCAAAGCGCCCCTGGATCGCCGCCAGCGTCGCGGCCGAGCCATAGGTGTCGAGCGCCCGCCCGGTATGGAAGTTGATGGAGCGCAGGTCGTCGATGCCATGCACATGATCGGCGTGGCCGTGGGTATAGAGCACCGCATCCAGGTGCGTGACCTCCGCATCCACCAGCTGCGCGTGCAGGTCCGGCGGCGTGTCGATCAGAAGCCGCGCGTCACCCGATTCCACCAGCACCGAGACCCGGCGCCGGCGGTTGCGCGGGTCGCTCGAGCGGCACACCGCGCAGTCGCAGCCGATCATCGGAACCCCGCTCGACGTGCCGCAGCCGAGAATGGTGATTTTCATGCCATATCAGGCGAATGCGGCGTGGACTTGGAGAACAGCCTGAAGAAATTTTCGGTGGTCACGCGGGCCAATTCGGCCTCGTCCAGCCCCTTGATCTCGGCGAGCCGGGCGGCGGTGTGCACCACGTGCGCGGGCTCGTTGCGCCGGCCGCGATGGGGCACCGGCGCGAGATAGGGCGCGTCGGTCTCCACCAGCAGGCGCTCGGTCGGCACGTCGCGGGCGACGGCGCGCACCTCCTCGGCCTTCTTGAAGGTGAGGATCCCTGAGAACGAAACGTGAAGGCCGATGTCGAGCGCGGTCTCGGCGACCGCGGAACCTGCGCTGAAGCAGTGGATGACGCCGGGGAAGGCCCCGTTCCCCGCTTCCTCGCGCAGGATTCGGCAGGTATCCTCGTCCGCAGAGCGCGTGTGCACGATGAGTGGCAGCCCGGTCTGCCGCGCCGCCGCGATGTGCTGGCGAAAACTGGCTTCCTGCTGCGGCCTTGGGCTGTTGTCGTAGTGGAAATCCAGGCCGGTCTCGCCGATCCCGATCACCTTGGGATGCGTCGCCATGCGCACCAGGTGCTCGGCGCTCACCTCCGGCTCCTCCGCCACGTGGTGTGGATGGATCCCGACCGAGCACCAGATCCGCTCGTGATCCTCCGCCAGGGCGCGGACATGATCGAACCGGGTCACCCGCGTGCAGATGGTTTGCACGGTGCCGACGCCCACCTCGGCCGCACGCGCGAGCACGCCGTCGAGGTCGTCGCCGAAGTCGGGAAAGTCCAGATGGCAGTGGCTGTCGACCAGCATCTGCGCACTCACATGTTATCTCAGGAGTCCGCGCTATCCTCCACGAATCGCGGGAAAACCGGCGCCGGCTTCGGCAGCGGCGTCCCCGCCGCGAGCCGCCCGTCCGCGCCGAGCGCCGCGAGATCGCGCGCCTCTGCCGCCACCCCCAGCTGGTCCAGCATCCGCCCGCTGGAATCCGGCATGAACGCCTGGGTCAGCACCGCGAGGTGGCGCAGGGTCTCGATCACCACGTAGAGCACCGTCGCCATGCGCGCCGGGTCCTTCTTGCGCAGCACCCAGGGCGCCTGCTCGTCGACGTAGCGGTTGGCCTGGCCGACCACCTCCCAGATGTGGATCAGCGCCCGGTGGAACGACTGCTCGCCGATGTCCGCGCGCACCGTGCCCACCAGCGCCTCCGCCGCGCCCAGCATCGCCTCGTCAGCCGCCGTGAAGGCGCCGGGCTCCGGCACCGCAGCGCCGCAGTTGCGGTAGGCCATGGTTAGCACCCGCTGCGCCAGATTGCCGTAGTCGTTGGCCAGGTCGTCGTTCATGCGGCCGACGATCGCCCGGTGCGAGAAGTCGCCGTCGCTGCCGAAGGGCAGCGCGCGCAGCAGGAAGTAGCGCACGGCATCCAGCCCGTAGCGCGCGACGATCTGGTGCGGGTCGATCACGTTGCCGAGCGATTTCGACATCTTCTCGCCTTCGTTGGTCCACCAGCCGTGGGCGAAGACCCGTGTCGGCGGCTCGACGCCGGCCGCCATCAGGAAGGCCGGCCAGTAGACCGTGTGAAAGCGCAGGATGTCCTTGCCCACCATGTGCAGATCGGCGGGCCAGTAGGTGCGCCAGGTGTCGCACTCGGTGTCGGGAAAGCCGGCGGCGCTGATGTAGTTGGTGAGCGCATCCAGCCACACGTACATGGTGTGGTCCGGCGCGTCCGGCACCGGGATGCCCCACTTCAGGCTCGCGCGGGATATCGAAAGGTCGTTCAGCCCGCTGGAGACGAAGCTGATGACCTCGTTGCGCCGGCTCTCAGGTGCCACCGCCTGCGGGTTCTTCTCGTAGAACTCCAGCAGCCGCTCCTGCCAGTCGGAGAGGCGGAAGAAGTAGCTCGGCTCCTCGACCCATTCGACCGGCGAGCCGTCCGCCACCGTCACCTTGCCGCCGTCGGGGCCATCCCTGACCTCCGCGTCGGTGCAGAAGGCCTCGTCCCGCACCGAGTACCAGCCCGCATACTTGTCGAGGTAGATGTGGCCGTTGGCCGCGATGCGGCGCCACAGCTCCTGGCACGAGCGCGTGTGGCGGTCCTCGGTGGTGCGAATGAAGTCGTCGTTGCTGTAACCCATCACCCCGCCAAGCGCGCGGAAGCGCTCCGAGACCTGGTCGACGAACTCTTGGGGCTCCATGCCGGCGGCGATCGCGGATTTCTGGACCTTCTGGCCGTGCTCGTCGGTGCCGGTGAGGAACATCACGTCGCGCCCGTCGAGCCGCATGAAGCGGGCCAGCACGTCGCAGGCGAGCGAGGTGTAGGCGTGCCCGATATGGGGCGAATCGTTCACGTAGTAGATCGGGGTGCTGAGGTAGTAGGCCGCTCGGGGCGCCATCGGCTTCCGGTCCTGCGGTTCAGGCCCGCGCGGCCTCCTGCAGCGATGTGAACGCGCCGATCAGGACCTGCCGGGGGTCAAGGTTGAGCCCGTCCGCCTCCGCGAACGAGCGGCCGAGGTTTTCCCACACGCCGACCCAGCGATCAAGCGCCGCTCCTTGCATGAGCGCCGCGCTCGCCCTCTCGCCCGGCACGACCTCCTCCATGGACTCGAGCTCGCCGCGCGCGGCGTGGCGGATGGAACGGCCGAGCCACCAGAGGATCAGCTCGCTGAGCGTGCGCATGCGGTCGACCCCGTCCCGCCCGCCGAGCCCGTCGGCAAGCTGGTGCAGCAGGCGCACGTCGAGCGCGGGCAGCGCCCCGACGAGGCCGATGAGCCGCCGGTAGAGTGCGACTCCGCCCTGCTCCGCCAGCGCCGCCGCGCGGCCGGGGCTGCCTTCGGCGAGCAGCCCGAGCACGCGGCGCTCCGCCGCCGGCAAGCCGGGCATCGCCTCCGCGAGCAGCCCGTCCAGCGCCGCCGCGGGCAGCAGCGATAGCGTCAGCGGGCGGCAGCGCGAGCGCAGTGTCGCCGGCACCCGGCTCGGCGCGTGACTCACGAGCAGGAAGAGCACGCGGCTCGGCGGCTCCTCCAGGCGCTTGAGCAGGGCGTTGGCGGCGTTGCGGTTCATCTCGTCGGCCGCATCGACGATCACCACCCGCCAGCCGCCTTCGCCCGCCGTGAGCGAGAGAAAGCCGTTGGCCTTGCGCACGTCGTCCACCACGATCTCGGCGCGGAGCCGCCCGCGATCGCCGAGGCCCCGTTCGATGACCGCAAGGTCGCTGTGCCCGCCCGCCGCGGTTCGCTGAAAGACCGGGTGCTCCGGCGCCATCGCCAGGCCGTCGTCACCGCCGCCCTCCCCGCCGGCGAGCACGAAGCGCGCGAACCGGTAGACCAGCGTCGCCTTGCCGATGCCGCGCGGGCCCGCGATCAGCCAGGCGTGGGCCAGCCGCCCACTGCCCCACGCCTCGACCAGCGCCCCGGTGGCCGTCTCGTGCCCAACGAGATGCGGGTTCTCGCGCGGGACCGGCCAGGTGAAGGTCGAATTGGCGGTCTCACTCATCGAACAAGACCGGAAGTCGCGCCGCCACGATCTTCTGGATCGCTCGATCGACCGTGTCCGGGTCCGCCGTCGCATCCACAACCGCGTAACGCCTCTCATCTGATTCCGCGCGAGCGAGGAAGCCCCGCCGCACCGTCTCGTGAAAGTCGGTGCCCATGCGCTCGTAGCGGTTCGATCCCGCGCGCGCGGCGGCCCGCCCGAGCCCTTCCGACACCGGGATGTCCAGCACCACCGTCAAATCCGGCTCGAAACCTCCGAGAGAGAGGTCGCTGAGGCGCTCCAGCACGCCGAGGTCGGCGCCCTGGCCGTAGCCCTGGTAGACGATCATCGAATCCACAAAGCGGTCGGAGATGACCCAGAGTCCGCGCTCCAGCGCCGGCTCAATGGTGTGCAGCAGGTGATCGCGCCGCGCGGCCGCGTGCAGCATGGCCTCGGCCAGCGGTTCCCAACGCTCCACCGGGCCGGAGACGAGGAGCCTTCGGATCTCTTCGGCTCCGGGAGAGCCGCCGGGCTCTCGGGTCAGGACCGTGCCTACGCCACGTGCTTCCAGCGCATCGCGAAGCCGGGCGGCTTGAACGGTCTTTCCGGCGCCCTCGCCACCTTCCAGCGTGATGAAGCGTCCGCGCGTCATGCCGCGGAACGACGGGCCCCCGGCCCTATCCGCCCTTGCCCCAGATCAGCGCGTCGATCGCAGCCCCGATCCGGCCGAAACCGGAAAGGCTGTCCACCGAGGCGCCGGCCAACAGCGGCCACTCGCGCGTCTCCACGTTCGGCGCGCTCACCACCAGCGTGGCCACCCGCGCGCCCTTCTCAACAGGCGCCGCGATCGGACCCTCGGCCACGATCTTCACCTCCATGCTCTTGCGGGACTTGCGCGGCATCATCAGCACGACATCGCTCTCGGTTACCAGGGGCAACTCGTCGGCCTCGCCGAGCCAGACGCCGAAGTTGTCCACCACCTGGCCCGCGCGGAACAGGACGTAGGTCTTGAACGCCCGAAAGCCGTAACTGAGCAAGCGTTCCGATTCCCGTGCACGGGAATCGACGCCGTTGATGCCGTTCACGACCAGCACCAGACGCTGCTCGCCGCGTTTCGCCGATGCCGCGAGGCCGTGGCCCGATGCTTGCGTGTATCCAGTCTTGAGGCCGTCAGCCCCGTCGTAGCGGTAGAGCAGCGGGTTGCGGTTGCCCTGCTTGATGCCGTTGTAGGTGAAGCTCTTCTCGGCGAACATCGGGTAGTACTCGGGAAAGTCCACGATGATGCGCCGTGACATCTCGGCGACATCACGCGCCGTCGTGATGTGCTCGGGATCCGGCCATCCGGTCGAGTTGGTGAAGTGGCTGTCGGCGAGGCCAAGCTCGTCGGCCTTCTCGTTCATCAGGTCGGCGAAGGCGGCTTCCGATCCCGCCAGACCCTCAGCCAGCACGATGCTGGCATCGTTGCCCGATTGCACGATGACTCCGCGCAGCAGCTCGCTGACCGTTACCTTCTTGTTGACCTCAAGAAACATGCGTGACCCCTTCATACGCCACGCTTTCTTGCTCACGGTGAAGGTGTCTTCCAGGTCGAGCTGGCCGTCTGCCAGATGCTCGAAGACGACGTAGAGCGTCATGATCTTGCTCATGGAGGCCGGATACATGGGCTCGTCCGCGTTCTTTTCGGCGAGCACCAAGCCGGTCCCTGCATCCATCAGGATGAACTGCTTCGCCTCGGTGTCGACCGCCGCGGCAGGGCGCGGCTGGGACGCGGCGATGAAGGCACCGCTCAGGCAGAGACACAGGGCCAAGTAGAGAGCGACGGGCACGGCACGCCGGCGCACGGGATTTCGATCGACCATCTGGTTCCGGCTCCTCCGCATCGCATCAGGGCGGATCGCAAGGTGTACACCCTCGCCGGGGGCCGGGCCAAGCGCCACTCTCGTCAGCGGTACCCTGCAGCGACGATGTGAGAACCGGTGAAGCCGGCGCGGTTGAGTTCGGCCAGGATGAACGCCGCCTCGTCGTCCGTGTCCACCGGGCCGATGCGCACCGCGTAGACCACGCGGCCGTTGCGCCGTTCCGGCTCGACCGCGACGGTGCCGAGCGTTCCCACCAGTTCACCCAGACGGTCGGCGTCATCGCGCCCGTTGAGAACCGCCGCTTCGACCAGGAGCCTCCGCGACGTGACGCTGGCGATCTCCCGTTTCGGCGCCTGCGCCTGGGGCGGGCTCGCGCTCGCCACGCGCCGTACCGGCTTGTCCGGCGGCAGCACCACCGTTCCGTTCGACGGCTTCGTCCAGCGGGGTTTCAAAGCGACGTCAGGCTCGACTGCCGCTACAACGACCGGCTGGTCAGCGGGGGGCTCCGGCGGCTCAAGGCGGTCCAGGCCGAGGTACTGGACGCGCACCTTGGTCAAACCCTGGCGCTTGAAGCCGAGAAGCTGCGCGGCGCGGCGGGAGAGGTCGATGATCCGGCCGTTGACGAACGGGCCCCGGTCGTTCACCCGCAGTTCCAGTTGCCGCCCGTTTTCGAGGTTAGTCACGCGCACACGGCTGGGCAGCGGCAGCGTCGGGTGTGCGGCGGTCACCCCGTTCATGTCGAAGCGTTCGCCGTTCGCCGTGGGCCGGCCATGGAACGCGGGCCCGTACCACGAGGCGACGCCCGTTCTGTCGTAGTTGGGATCGTAGCTCGGGTAATGCCAGACGTGGTTGACCTGATAGGGCGAGCCGAGCTTGTAGAGCGGCTTCGCAACGCGAACCGGCGGCTTCTCCTCCTCCTTCGTCTCCAGGTTGAACTTCTTGACGACATGAAGGGCGAGCTTGACCTCGCTGCAGCCCGCGAATGCGAGCAGGCAGAGCGCCAGCGAGGCGAGGAGAAGCGGCTTTCTGGTCATCGGCCGGACCCGCCGGCCGCTACCGCCTCCCGATCCTGTCGGCCAGAAGGCCGACGGATGTCGCAAAGTAGAACGAGCGGTTCCACCGCATGATCGTCCGGTAGTTGTCGTAGACGAGGTAGGCCGGCCCCCCTTCCCCACCAGGCAGCACCACCGAGCCGCTCATCGCGGCTTGCGGCAGATCGCTGCCATCGGCGCGGCGAAGACCCAGGGCCTGCCATTCGGCGAGGGTCTTCTTCACCTTCAGGTCGGCGAGTTCCTGATCGAAGCCGGCCGGTAACTGCACCTGCCGCCCCCAGGTCTCGCCGTTACGCCACCCGGCTTGAACCAAGTAATTCGCCGCCGAGGCAAAGACGTCTTCCTGGGTGCCCCAGATATCGCGCTTGCCGTCGCCGTCGTGGTCCACGGCGTAGCGCACGAAGCTCGACGGCATGAACTGGCTCTGCCCCATGGCGCCGGCCCAGCTGCCCACCATCGCGTCCGGCGTGATGTGGCCGTCCTCCAGGATGCGGAGCGCGTGCAGCAGCTCCCCGCGGAAATAGGCGCTGCGCCGGCCGTCATGGGCGAGGGTCGCGAGGGCGCCGATCACCGGGAATCCGCCTAGAAACCTGCCGAAGCTGGTCTCGATGCCCCAAAGCGCCACGATAAAGCGGGGCGGCACCCCGTACTCGCGCCCGATCGGCTCGAGCAGGTCACGGTGTTTGGCGAGCAGTTCCCGGCCCTGCGCGACGCGTGACTCGGGCACCACGCGCTCCAGATACTCGGCGAAGGTGAGAGTGACTTCCGGCTGGGAGCGGTCCAGCTCGATGACCCGCGGAATCGGCTCGATTCCCGCAAACGCCGCATCGAAGGTGGCGGCGCTGATGCCCTGGCTCAGCGCCTCGCTACGCACCCCCTCGCGCCATTCGGCGAAGCTCTCGACACCTTCTTCCTGCGCCATTGCGCCACCCGCCAGCAGCACGCCGATCAGCGCCGCACTGGCCGCCATACGCGCGGATCTCAACCCGATTCGCGACTCGCGCCGTTTCATGGCGGGCCCCTATGACACGCCTGTTACGCGCGCGCCAACCCCCCAATTGTCCAGGCGGTGTTCAAGCGTCGGTGACCGGGAGCCCGCAAGCCGCGTCGGGAAGCAGCTTCAATCCAGTGCTTCGGTATTGAATACAAAGGAAGAATCGAGTTTGCCGTCCAGTGCGTCGAGCACGTGCTGCGCGCACCGCGTCGCCATGCGGATAAAGGCACCGCGGGACGAGCCCCCCATGTGCGGCATGAGCACGGTCGCCGGATGGCTGAGCAACGGATCGTCGAGTCGCGGCGGCTCCTCGTCGAACACATCGAGGCCCGCCCCCGCCAGATGTCCCGATTGGAGCGCCTCGTGGAGGGCTGCGCCATCGACGATCGGCCCCCGCGCCGCATTGGCGAGAATCGCGCCCGGCTTCATCCGGGCCAGCGCCGCCCGGTCGATCAGGTGTCGGGTCTCGTCGTTGAGCGGCACGTGCACGCTGACGTAGTCCGCCCGCGGCAGCGCCTCGGCGAGATCGGCAACCGGCGTGCAGCCGGCATCGATAATCTCCATCTGCGAAATGTAGGGGTCGCAGCACTCGACCCTCATCTCGAAGGCCCGGCAGCGCGCCGCCACCCGCCGCCCGATGCGCCCGAAGCCGATAATCAGAACGGTGCGCCCGTAGAGTTCGAGGTGGTCGGCGGCCTCGCGCACCAAAAATTCGCCGCGCCGCACCGACTCGTCGTAATGGCGTGCCTTCTTCGACGCCGCGAGCATGAAGTAGAGGGTGAGCTCGGCAACCGTCACGGCGTTGGCGTCGCCCACTGTGGCCACCGGTATCTTTCGCGCGGTCGCGACCTCCAGGTCGATGTTGTCGCAGCCGACGCCGTGCCGTGCGATGACCTTGAGCCGGGTCGATGCTTCAAGCATCTCGGCCCGCAACGGCAGATAGCGCAGGATGAGGCCGTCGGCGTCCGCAATTTCCCTCAGCAGCGTGTCGTCGTCGTCCCGCGCCACCTCGCAGATGTCCAGGTCGGCGCGGCTTTTCAAGAGATCGACGCCTGCCTCGTCGATCGCATCGTGTATGATTACCTTCGGCATGGTGGCTCCGCTGCTCGCGGTCGAACGCGGCGGTCGGCGGGGCCTGCCTCCACCCACGGAACGATCCGAGGTCCCGAGCGATGGCGCTGAACTCCCCCGAGGCGCGCGATCTTGCGCATCATCTTCATTCCTACACCCATCTCCCCAGCCTGGAGCGGGATGGCCCGCTTGTGCTGGAGCGGGGCGAAGGTATCTACGTCCGCGACACGCATGGCAAGCGCTATCTCGAAAGCGTCTCGGGCCTGTGGAACGTGGTGGTCGGCTTCAGCGAGCCCAGGCTGGTGCAGGCGGCCCATGAGGCCCTCAAGCAGATGCCGGCCTATCACACTTTCTTCGGCCGCACCGCCCTGCCCCCGGTCGTGCTCGCCGAGAGGCTGGTGGAGATCGCGCCGATGGAGGTGGCGCGGGTCTACTTCGTCAACTCGGGCTCAGAGGCCAACGACACCACGATCAAGATGCTTTGGATGATGGCGAGAGGCGCCGGCGAGCCCGAGCGACGCAAGCTGATCTCCCGCTCCATGGCCTATCACGGCACGACCGTCGCCTCGTGCAGCCTCAACGGCAAGCCCTACATCGGCGCCTTCGGGCTTCCGCTGCCGGAGGTGCGCTACGTCGAGGCGCCGCACTACTGGCGCAACGCCCATCCCGGCGAGAGCGAGGACGCCTACTCAGAGCGCCTGGCGGGTGAGCTGGAGGCGCTGATCGAGGCCGAGGGGCCCGAAACCTTTGCCGGCTTCTTCGCCGAGCCCGTGATGGGCGCAGGCGGCGCGGTGCCGCCGCCCGCCGGTTACTTCCCGAAAATCCAGGCGGTGCTCAATCGCCACGGCATCCCGCTGGTCGCCGACGAGGTGGTGACCGGGCTCGGCCGCACCGGGAACCTCTGGGGCGCGGAGACCTACGCGTTCACACCGGACATCCTGGTCACTTCCAAGGCGCTTACCTCGGGCTACTACCCGATGGCGGCGGTGTTGCTCTCGCCGGAAATGGATCGCCGCTTGCATCGGGCGGCGGAGGAGTACGAGGAGTTTCCCCACGGCTTCACCACCGGCGGCAGCCCGGCCGCGGCGGCGGTCGCGCTGGAAACCATAGCGCTGATCACCGAGCCCGGCGGCCTGCTCGACAACGTGCGTGAGGTGGCGCCCACGCTCGAGGCTGCGATGCGCCGCTTCGAGGATCACCCGCTGGTGGGGGAGGTGCGGCATGTCGGGTTGCTCGGCGCGCTTGAGATCGTCGCGGACAAAGGCAGCAAGCGCCCGTTCGCGCCTGAGCACGCCATCGGTGAGCGCATCGTCGAGATGGCCTACGCCCGCGGCCTCATCACGCGCCCGATCGGCGATTCGGTCATCGTCGCCCCGCCCTTCATCATCACGCATGCGCAAATCGAAGAGATGATGGCGACGCTTGGCGCGGTGCTGGATGAGTTCGCCGACGCCGCCACCCGCGAGGGCATGGGACCGGAGCAGCTCGCCGCGTCTGCAGAATAGATGCCTAGCTAACGACTAACTCGAGACTCACCCGGCGTGGCGACATTAGGCAGGCCGAGTTTCGGGCTTCGAGCGAGCTGAGAATATGCTCTAGAAAAATTGTATAACATGCTGATTTAAAATTTATAAATCGAGGCGCTACGAGGCAGGAAAACGGCCGTCACCCTGCTTCTTCACCCCTCCCTCTGGGGCGTCGGAGGACAGCGCGCGGGCGCGCTCACGCAGTTCGAATTTCATGATCTTGCCCGTCGCCGTCTTCGGCAAATCGCCGAAGACGAACGTGCGCGGCACCTTGAAACGCGCCATGCGCTCGCGGCAATGGTCGATCAACGCCTCGGCCGAGACGGCGCGCGCATCGGGCTTCAACGTGACGAAGGCGCAAGGCGTCTCGCCCCACCTTTCGTCGGGCCGTGCCACCACTGCCGCTTCGAGCACGGCCTCGTGGCTGTAGAGCGCGTTCTCGACCTCGATGCTCGAGATGTTCTCGCCGCCGGAGATGATGATGTCCTTGGCTCGGTCGGTGATCTGGATGTAGCCGTCCGGGTGCGTCACCGCGAGGTCGCCGCTGTGGAACCAGCCGCCCCGGAAGGCCTCGGCGGTGGCCCCGGCGTCGTCGAGATAGCCCTTCATCACCGTGTTCCCGCGCAGCATGATCTCGCCCACCGTGATGCCGTCCGCCGACACCGGCGCCAGCGTCTCCGAATCCGCCACCATCGCGCCCTGGATCGCGTGATGGCGCACGCCCTGGCGCGCCATCAGCGCGGCGCGCTCATCGAGTGGCAGATCCGGCCAGTCCTGCTGTGGCGCCGCCACCAGGGCCGGCCCATAAACCTCTGTCAAACCGTAGAGATGGGTGACGTTGAAGCCCATAGCCTCCATGGCGGAGATCACCGGTGCCGGCGGCGCCGCTCCCCCGGTCGCCACCTCCACCACGTGATCGAAGCGGCGCTTGTCGCCCTCGGGCGCGTTGATAAGCATGCCGAGCACCACCGGGGCGCCAGCCATGTGGGTTACGCGCTCCTCGGCAATTAGGCGAAAGACCTCCGCCGGCTCAATCCGGGGCAGGCAGATGTGCGCGCCGGCGGCGGCAGTCACGGCCCAGGTGTGGGTCCAGCCGTTGCAATGGAACATGGGGAGGGTCCAGAGGTAGACCGAGTCACTGGTGAACCCGTTCATGAGCACGTTGCTGAGCGCGTTCAGATACGCGCCCCGGTGGTGATAGACGACCCCCTTGGGCCGCCCGGTCGTGCCCGAGGTGTAGTTGAGCGAGATCGCCTGCCACTCGTCCTCCGGCCAGGGCCAATCGAAATCAGGCGCCCCGGAGGCAAGCAGTTCCTCGTAGCTCTCGTCGGCGAAGCCCCTTCCCTCCCCTTCGGCCTCCGCCAAGTCCTCGATCGCCACCACGTGCGGGCGCCGGTCCAGTTGCGCCAGCGCCTCCTCCACGACGCTCGCAAACCCCGCGTCCGCGATGAGCACGCGGGATCGCGCATGGGCCAGCATCGTCGCAATGGATGCCGCGTCCAGGCGAATGTTGAGGGCATTGAGCACGGCACCCGCCATGGGCACGCCGAAATGGGCCTCCAGCATGGCCGGTACGTTGGGCGCCAGGATCGAGACAGTGTCTCCGATGCCGACTCCGCGCGCGGCAAGCGCACCGGCCAACCTGCGGCAACGGGCATAGGTCTCGGCATAGCTTCGCCTGAGCGCGCCGTGCACCACGGCCGTCCGCGCCGGATAGATGGCGGCCGCCCGCGCCATGAAGTCGCACGGGGTCAGCGGGACGTGGTTGGCGGGTCCCCGTTCGAGTCCGCGCTCGTAGCGGTTGTTGTTGGGCACCAATCGGCTCCTTCGGTGATGATCGTTATGGTCGACGCTCGCCCGACGCGGCGTCAAGAACCGGCGCCCTCGCGCTCCAGGCAACCCGCCGATATACTCGCGCCATGCACGTCGCCATCGTCTCCGACACGATCTGTCCCTGGTGCTACATCGGCAAGCGCCGCTTCGAGCGTGCCAACGCCGGCCGGCCGGTCGACCTCGCCGTCGAGTGGCGCCCGTACCAACTCAATCCGGACATGCCGGCCGAGGGCGTCGAGCGGCTCCCCTACCTGGTGGCCAAGTTCGGCTCTGAGGAGCGGGTCGCCGAGATCTTCACCACGATCGAGCAGGCGGGTGAGGCCGAAGGCATCCAATTCGTCTTCGACCAAATTGGACGCACCCCCAACACCGTCGATTCCCATCGGCTGATCGAGTTCGCCGGCCAGCGCGGGGCGCAGGATGGGGTGGTGGAGGCGCTGTTTCGCCGCTACTTCGAGCAGGGCGAGGACATCAGCGACCACGGCGTACTCACCGCTGCCGGCGTTGACGGTGGCCTCGACGAGGCGGAATTGCGCCGCTATCTGGACGGGAGTGACGGGGTCGAGGAAATCAAGAGAGAGAGTGAGGCCGCGAGCCGCGCGGGCATCTCCGGCGTGCCCTGCTTCATCTTCGAGCGCCGCTACGCGGTCACCGGCGCGCAAACGCCGGACGTGTTCGAGCGGGTGTTCGAGCTCGCCGCCGCTGCGAAGTTTGAGACATCCGCCGAATCCCCGCCTGCGTCGATATAATCCGAAACAGTTGCTGTTCCGGCACGAGCGTCTTTCGGGAGCCGCTTACTCTTTCTCGTCTTCGGACGAAAACAGCTTGCGCAGGAACGTGGGCGCCAAGACCGAGAGCGGATTCACCGAGATATCTGGCTCAGCGGTGATCCCGCCAACCCTGTAGTCCGCCGCGAACAACCCTTCGCCTTCCCCGCCGGTCAGCAGCTCCCCCAGCACGGGAATGGCTTCGATCAAGGTGTTGAACGTGTAGGCCGGCACGATCGTGCCGCTGATGTCCACCCGATCCGATTCGAGATCGACCGTCCCCTCGGCATTGACGCCTACGGAAAAGCCTGATGTCCGCGCGTCCCGAATGGTGAGAACGTTCTCTTCTAGGGTGAAAGGCATTTCGAACCGCGAAAAGCGGATCCCCTTGCCCCGCAGTTCACTGAGGATGCCAGTCAGGGTCGCCACGGTGAGCAGCCTTGCCAGCGTCGGCGCGTTGATCACGCGGTAGTCGTCGATCTTGACCGTGCCAGTGACGGGCGCACCCGGCAGGTCGTCGTGCAGCACGGCTTCCATCACGAGGTCGCCGCCGACGGCGTTGTCGTAAATCTTGAAGGTGCGGGCCACGGCGCCCGCATCGCGCGAGCGGACCGTAATCAGGCGCTTGCCTCCCTGCGGCTCCAGGGAGAATGTCATGGGCGCACCGCTGGCCAGCGTGCCCTCCATGAACCCGATGTGCCGACCTTCGCTATCGGTCTCGAAACGCGCGCGCAGCTTCGTCAGATGCCGATCGTCGGCGGTTATGACGCGTTCGACATCGAGGTCGAGCAGGAGCTGGCCGGAATGCAGCGCGTCCTCCCCCATCAGATCCTCGATGTAGGGTCGGGCGTCGAGACTGGCGCCCTCAATCGCGATCCTTGTGATCACGTCCTCGATTTCGATCGTGCCTGCGATGTCCGTCGCGCCGTGTCGCAGTCTCTCGATCGTGATCTCACGAATGCCCCCGGCGTCACGGGCGAGTACGGCCCGGCCGAGGCCATAGAGAGTCTCCGTCTCGACCTCGACCCTGGTGATCTCGACAGGCCCTTCCGGAGGAACGCTGGCAAGAACCTGTATCGTCCCAGGCGCACCTGCGGGCTTGGCCCAGTGCAACTCCGAAATCTCGAGCCGCGCCTCCGTCGCATCGACGTGGAGCGTCGTGCGTGGCGTCCCGTCGCCCCCCGGATCTGTGTATTCCCCTTCGAGCGCAAGCGTGCCCTGAACGTAAGGCGCCATATCGAACCCCGGCGCGGCCTGGGCTTCCGGCGTCAGCGTCGTCGTCACGTCAAGGCGCCGCGCGAATGGCGCGTCGTCGCCGAAGTTCTCGCGCCACGTGATCGCCGCGGGCATGCCCTGGAGCCTGGCCGTGCCGCGAAGTTCCAGGCTGGCGTTGTCGACACCGAGGCGCAGCGCGCCCTCTGTCATGTCTGCCATACCCGCGATGTTCGCCATCCGGGCGTCCCGCACCCGGGCGACGGCGTTCACGTCCACCTCCTCCGGCTCGATCGCTTGCAGCATCGGCAGCTCAAGCGCGAACAGGGTATGCACCGCGCCGCCGACCCCCACCGGCTCGAGCCCGATCTTGCTCACCAGCCCGAGCCGCGGATTGTCCAGCAGGTCGAGGGCATCGGCCGCCGGCCCTTCGGCTTCGATCTCCACCGACATGCGGGGCACCGCCGAATGGATCTCGCTCAGCACGGCCGTCCCGCGAGACGCAGTGATTCCAGCGATGCGTCCGCCGCTCATCGTGAGCTCGAGGGCTTCCCCGTTGAACCGCCCCGTACCGCTGACCCCCGTCACAGGCGGCATCGGGCGCAGATAGTCGATGCTCGCATTCTCGAACGCGAGCGAGCCGGCGGCCGAGTCCACACCGAAGCGCTCGTTCTCGAAGGCGCCGGGCTCGATGTCGAGCACGGCATCGAACCGGCTGATCACGCCGTCGCTGACATTCTCCACGATCCATCGCCGTCCGGGCGGGATGAACGCCTCCGGCCAGTAGGCGCCGAGCGAGTCGAACGGCATGTCGTGCGCCCGAAACCGGCCGCGCACGCCGATGCCGTCGCTGGTTTGCCAGAGGTCACCGTCGAGAGAAAAGCGCGGGCCGTCCGTGTCAACCTCGAACCTTTCGAGGCTGAGCCGGGACAGCTCGCCGTCGATCGAGCCCGTCGCGGCGAGCCGGCGCACCGGAACCGGTTCGGGAAAGAGCTCGGGCAGCGAAATCTCCCCTTCCCCGCCCGCGATATCGAACGTGGCGCCGCCGAGAATGCCGCCGGGAGCCACGTCGATCGCGATCGTGCCGGAGAGTGGAACGCGAAACCCGGCGAACTCCTCAAGCTCGGGAGCGATGAAGGAGAGCTTGACCAGATTAAGCCCGGAAAAGCCGATGGCGGCGCTGCCCATCTTGCTCTCCCGGTGGTGGAAGAGTTCCACCTCCAGATGGGTCTTCAGGTCCCGCACCTGCAGCTCGGCCGACAGGTGCCCGAGGATCGCGGCGTCGTCGAGATTGAGCGTGAGGTCGGCGTTCGGCGCGGTCCAGGTAAGGTCGGTTGTCTCGTCGACCAGGACGATGGAGGCATCGCGCAGGTTGACCCGCTGCAGCCGCGCCATCGGGTGATCCTCGCGCGGCGGGTCGAGCAGATCGTCGACCAGGGAATCGGCCGCGTCGTCGTCCGCCACGCCGGCTTCGTCGCTGCCGGCAAGGCGCACGCGCCCGTCCGCGTCGCGAACCAGGGCAAGGCTGAGCCCGATCAGCTCGATCGACGTAGGCGCGATCGTGCCGCTTAACAGAGCTGCGCCGCTCAGTCCCAACGACGCCGCCGGCACCACCGCCAGGGTCGTGCCGCTCGCGTCGGCAACCCGGAGATCGGTCAGATGGACTTCGAGCGCTTCGCCCCAGCCCGGCCAGACGAGCACGGTGTCTTCGAATTCGAAGCGATAGGAGAGACCCTCGCCCTCCAGCGCCTCTTGAATATAGGGAGAGAGGAATCCGAGCGAGATCGGGCCGGTCGAAAGCCGCCATGCGGCCAGGCCGAAGAGGATGGCGAGCACACCGAACAGGGCGCCCAAAGCCTGGAGAGCGATTCGGGCCGTCGAGCTCATGTCGATGATCGGGAGACGGCCGCCAGTGCGCCCCCTTTGGCCCCCTTTGCCTCTTCCCCGTTGCGATCCTTGTAATACAATCGGCTCACGGTGTCGCGACTGCCCTTCCTCACAGACGATGCGATTTGTCCCGAGCCAGCCTCGGGTGAACGCGCGCGTGCGGGTCGCGACGAGTGGATGTTGGCGGCAGTCTCATTAGGCGGTGCCGACGAATCGTTCGCGAGAGCCCTAGATGGCGACGGGCGCGCGCGGGCCTTTCTCGACGGCGTCTTCGGCAACGCCCCTGCCCTCGGCCGGGCGTTGATCCGCGATCCGGCCCAGCTTCGCGAGGTGGCCGAGCGGGGCCCCAATGTTGCGTTCGCGGGCGCGCTCACCGAGATAGCGGACGCCGCCGACCAGACCACCGACCGCCGCGCCCTCGCCCGCCGGCTTCGGGGAGCCAAGCGGCGCGCGACGCTCACCGCAGCGCTTGCCGACATCGCCGGCGTCTGGCCTCTGGATCGAGTCGCCCAGGCCCTCACCCGGCTCGCCGATGCCGTGCTCGCCAGTGCGCTCCACCACCTGCTCAGGGAGGTCGCCGCACGGGGCACTATCGCACTCCCAAACGAAGACGAACCGGCGGCGAGCGGGCTGACCGTGTTCGGCGTGGGCGGTCTCGGGGCCGGCGAGCTCACCTATTCGAGCGCGCTCGACCTGCTCGTGCTGTTCGACCCCGAGCGCGTGCGCCACCGGGGACGGGGCGAGCCCGCCGAAGCCCTGCACCGCCTCGTGCGCGACCTCGCCGCACTGCTCGGTGAGCGCACCGACGATGGCTGCATCTATCGGACCGATCTCAAGTTCAGGCCCAACACGGGTGCCACGCCGCTCGCGCTCTCGACCGCGGCGGCGGAGCAGTACTACGAGAGCCACGGGCAGAACTGGGAGCGCGCCGCGATGATCAAGGCGCGCCCGGCCGCTGGCGACATGGCGGTCGGCGCCGACATGATCGAGCGCCTGCGCCCCTTCATCTGGCGCAAGTATCTCGACCTCTCCGCCATCCAGGACATCCAGTCGATCAAGCGCCAGATCAACGCCGAGCCCAGCCTCCGGCAGCTGGAGGTCGCAGGCCACGACATCGAGCGCGGCCGGGGCGGCATCCGCCAGATCGAGCTCTACGCGCAGACGCAGCAGCTCATCTGGGGCGGCCGCGACGACTCGCTCCGCTCGCGCGCAACCTGCGACGCGCTCAAGGCGCTCGCCGCCGCCGAGCGCACGAGCGAGGTGGCGGTGGACGCGCTGATCGACTCGTACCGCTTCCTCCGCCGGCTCGAGCACCGCATCGAGATGATCGACGACGAGCCGGACCTGCGAATTCCCGACGACGCCGACACCCGCGCCGCGCTCGCCCGCCTCATGGGCTTCAACGACGAAGCAGGGTTCGCCGATGCGCTGCAGAGCCATGTCCGCACCGTCGAGGAGCACTACGCCGCGCTCTTCGAGGACGAGCCGGACCTCGGCGACGAAGGCGGCAACCTCGTCTTCACCGGCACCGACGACGACCCCGACACCCTCGCGAGCCTGGAGCGCATGGGCTTCGGCGACGCCTCGGGCGTCTCGGCCACCGTGCGCCGCTGGCATCACGGCCGCATCCAGGCCACCCGCAGCACCCGCGCACGCGAGCTGCTCACCGAGCTCATGCCGGCCCTCCTCCGCGCGCTCTCCCACACCGCCGATCCCGACTCCGCCTTCCGCAAGCTCGACGAGTTCCTCGCCGGGCTGCCGTCGGGGGTGCAGCCCTTCCTACTGCTGCACGACAACCCCGGCCTGCTCGCCCAGCTCGCCGAGATCCTGGGCAGCGCGCCCCGAATCGCCGAGCACCTGAGCCGCAGCCCCGGCCTGCTCGAAGGCCTCATCAGCGGCGACCTGCACCAGCGCCTGCCGAATCGCGACGAGCTGCTAGACGACCTCGCGCAAGCGCTCGCGCCCGCCGGCGACTACGACGACGTGCTCGACGGCGTGCGGCGCTGGCAGCACGAGCGCGAGTTCCAGGTCGGCATGCAGATCCTGCGGGGCGACGTGGCGGTCGACCAGCTCTCCGGCGCGCTCTCGGATATCGCTGACACGGTGATCGAGACCCTACTACCCCGCGTGCAGCAGGATTTCGCCCGCCGCCACGGCGCAGTGCCGGGCGCCGCCTTCGCCGTGCTCGGCATGGGCAAGCACGGCAGCCGGGAGCTCACCTTCGACAGCGACCTCGACGTGGTCTTCCTCTACGGCCTGCCGGACGAAGCGAACGTGGAGTCCGACGGCGCCCAGAGCCTCGCGCCGAGCCACTACTACGCCCGCTTCACCAAGCGGCTCTCCAACGCCGTGAGCGCGCTCACCGCCGAAGGCCGCCTCTACGAGATCGACACCCGGCTCCGGCCCTCAGGCACCTCAGGGCCGATCGCGACCGAGGCCGCCGCCTTCCGCCGCTATCACGAGCAGGACGCCTGGACCTGGGAGCACATGGCGCTCACCCGCGCGCGCCCGGTCGCCGGCGATCCTGACCTCTCCGCGGCGGTAATGGCGGACATCCGCGCGGTTCTCTGCGTCCCGCGCGACCCCGACGCGCTGCTGGCGGACGTCGCCGCCATGCGCGAGCGCATCGACGGCGAGCGCCACACCGAGAACCGCTGGCGCCTCAAGCACGTGCGGGGCGGCCTGCTCGACCTCGAGTTCATCGCCCAGTACCACCTGCTGCGCCACGCCGCGCGCCACCCCTCGATCCTGGTTCAATCGACCCAGTCGATGTACCGCGGGCTGGGGGAAGCCGGCGTCCTCGCCTCCGACGATGCCACCGAGCTTGCCGAGATGCTGGCCTTCCTCCAGCGCCTCCAGGGCCTGCTTCGGCTCACCGTCGGCACCAACCGCGAGGTCGAGCGTTTCACCCCCGGCGTGCGCGAGACCCTCGCGCGGGCCATGGGGATCGAGGATTTCGCCGCCCTTGAGGAGAGGGTCGTCGCCATTCAGGATCGCGTCCGCGCTGCCTATCATCGCCTAGTCGCAGCACCTGCGGCGGCGCTCGACCGCGAGACCACAGAATGAGAGGAGAACGACCATGACCACGGCGATCGAAGCCGGCAGCCAAGCGCCGGCATTCACGGCGCCCACCAACGACGGCGGCTCGCTGAGCCTCGACAGCCTGCGCGGCAAGGCGGTGGTGCTCTACTTCTACCCGCGCGACGACACGCCGGGCTGCACCCGCGAGGCCCAGGAGTTCACCGAGGCCCTGCCCGCGTTCGCGGCGGCCGGCGCCGAGATCGTCGGCGTCTCCAAGGACACCGCCGCCAAGCACGACAAGTTCCGGGCGAAGTACGGCCTCCCCTTCACCCTGGTCTCCGACGCCGACAGCGACATCTGCGAGCGCTACGGCGTCTGGATAGAGAAGAAGAATTATGGCAAGACCTACATGGGCATCGAGCGCGCGACCTTCCTCATCGACTCCGACGGCACCGTCAGCAAGGTCTGGCGCAAGGTGAAGGTCCCCGGCCACGTGGATGCGGTGCTGGAGGCGGTGCAGGCTCTCAGAACCGCATATGGCGATGACTGAGCTTTACTGCTCCAAGCGTTCTTCATGCCAAGTGATCAGCTAAATGTCACCGAATACATCCGGCCATTGGGCATTCGCGAAGACGGCGAATCGGTCAAGTTTGCTGGAACGGGGTTTGGAATCGGGAGGCGCGGCTTAGTCCTTACTGCATCTCACGTAGTAGCCTGTGCTGACAAACCACAACAAGTGTACATGCAACTGCGGAATGGACGTTTCCTTCGAGCGATTTCCAAGAAAGTTCATCCCATGGCGGACGTTACAGCCCTACAATTTGAGTCAGACCACTCTCCTCATTTTTTCAAACTGAGTAGCCCGCCCGCGGCGATTGGCGAATTTCATTTAGGAACAGAGATTATTTCATACGGTTATCCGGTTACGAGAGAGACGCCAGAAAAGGTTCGGCTTGAGCCAAGGTTGATGAGCGGCCATATTCAGAGACACTTTATTCACGAGCAAGGAAACTGCCGCTTTCGCGCATGTGAAACTAGCTTTCCGTCAATTCTTGGTCAAAGCGGCTCTCCGGTTTTGTTGGCAAGCAATATTGACTCTGCGATAGCTGTCCTCACCACGAATTTTGAGTCCTCTATCGTGGTAGATTCCTATGAAGAGCATAATGAGGATGGTGAAAAGGAAACACATACAATCAAGAAAATTATCAACTACAGGATTGGTGCGCTGCTATGGCCCTTAGCGGATTGGCTGGAGAAAATGTGACTCCCAAGTCACGTGACGAAGGTGGTCTTGCGAGAATTTCTTGACTGTGCTCGTGCGCAAAACGTTGAAATCAAAGGTAGGCGTCTTCTCTACGCGAACGATCCGAAACGAGGGCCAATCATGCATTTTGACTATGTGACAACTAGCAATTTACTCTGTCTGACTTGGCACTAACCACCCTTGAACGGCCGGAACAGGCTGATGGTGTCGTTGGCCGAGAGCGGCGTCTCGGGCCACTGATCGCGGGGCACGGCCTCGCCGTTCACCATGGCGAGGATGGCGGGGTCGCCGTCCACGCCGAGGCCGGAGAGCGCGTCCGCGACGTTGGTCCCCGCCTCCAGGTCGAGATCGCGGCTCTTGTCGCTGCCGAATTGAGGAAGCTCGATGGCGATGAGCTCCACTGTCACGCGCATGTCTCACCGGCTCCCGCACTGCCGCCGCAGAGTCGCTCACATAGCACAGAACATCCTGTGCACCACAATCGACCCCACCGTTCTGCTCGGGTAAAAGCCCGAGAGCACTTCGTATGAGCCCATGGCGGAGACGATCAAGGCCGTGGACGAATCGGGTCATCAACATCCCGACGCACCGGTCGCGTCGGACGCAATAACGAATGGAGGACACAATGGCGAAGGGTTACTGGGTAAGTTGCTACCGGGAGATCAAGGATCCCGACGCGCTGGCGGAATACGCCAAGTTGGCAGGGCCTGCAATCATCGCCGGCGGCGGCACGTTCCTGGCGCGCGGCGGCAAGGTCCAGGCCTTCGACGCCGGCATTGCCGGGCGCACCGTCGTGGTCGAGTTCGAGAGCTTCGAACAGGCGCTCGCCACCCACGATGGCGCTGCCTACCAGGCCGCAGCCGCGAAACTCGAAGGTGCGGTGGAGCGAGACTTCCGGGTCGTCGAGGGCGTCGATTGACGACACAGGATGGCCCTGGAGCGGTTGCCGAAGGGGTGCGGTGACCGCGTGCGCGACGGCTGCTATCCTCCGCCCCGAACGATGAACTGAGGAGACACAGGCCATGGCGGTAACCGCGATCGTTCGCTTCACGCTGCCCGAGGGCAAGACGCGCGAGGCTGCAAAGGCCGCATTCGAGGCGTCCGCACCGCTCTACCAGGGCGTCCAGGGCCTGGTTCGCAAGTACTATCTTCTGTCCGAGGACGGCCGGACCGGCGGCGGCGTGTATCTCTTCGAGTCGCGCGAGGATGCCGAGCGTCTCTATAGCGCGGCCTGGAGGGCCGGCATCCGCGAGCGCCTGGGCGCCGAGCCTTCGATCGAGTATTTCGAATCGCCGGTGATCGTCGACAACGAGGTGGGCGCGATCTCCACCGCGGCTTGATAGCGGCTATGTCGCGGTTGGTGCTGCGACCCCGATAGCGGGTTAGCGTTCAGCCGAGGCCGAGCCGCTCCATGGTCGCCGCCGTCGGCCGGCCCTCCGCAGTCCAGCCGCGCAGCTCGTAGTACTGCGGCAGCATGGTGTCGAGTTCGCACACCTTGCCCTTGCCGGAGCCGCTCTTCACCGCCTCCTTGAGGATGCGCTGCGGCAGCGTGTCATCGGCGGCGGTCATGCCGGCGTCGAGGTTGAACTGGCGCTCCATGTTCCAGATGCGCTCGCCGGTCTCGTTCAGCCGGTCCACGGTCCACTCGCCTGCACAGCCGGCATTGACCAGGTTGGCGACCTCGTCGAGCCCCCAGATCATCATCGGGAAGGCGCAGATGCCGACAGAATCGATGGCGGCGTTCGAATCCTGGCTGTCTTTCACGATCTTCGCCTTGCCTTCCAGCTTCCCGCCCGAAAAATCGTCCTCGTAGGGGTCGGCGCGCAGGTGGCAGGCACCCCGATTGCTGGTGGCATAGGCGAGTCCCATGCCCTGCATCGAGCGGCCGTCGTAGCCGGGGAATTCCTGCCCCTTGGCCACCATGGCGAGCTCGGGCCGGCCGTACTTCTCGCAGAGCCGCTTGGCGCCGAGCCCTAGGTCCTGGCCGAAGCCGGTGCCCGTGCCGGCGTCCTCCGCCGCCCGGCAGAGCGCCTCGGCCGAGCCGAAGTTGTAGGCCACGCCGCCGGTCTCGGCGTCGGTGATGGCGCCCTCTTCGTAGAGCTCCATCGCGGCTGCGACGGTCGCCCCGAAGGAGATCGGGTCCATCCCGTCCTCGTTGCAGACGAAGTTCGCGAAGGTCGCGGCCTCGATATCGTCCACGCCCACCATGGGGCCAAGCGAGTAGGCCGATTCGTACTCGAGCCCGCCGCTCACCTTCTTGTAGCGGTCGCGATCCTGGATCGCGAAGTGGTTGGGCTCCATCTTGGAGGCCCGCTGGCAGCCGATGGTGCAGGCGAAGCAGGCCCGGTTCGCCACCAGGTTGGCGGAACCGTCCGAGCGTCGCACCTTCGCCATCGCATCGGGGCCCAGGTTGCCGGTGCCCTCGAACTGCACGTCCTGGTTGTTGCGGGTGGGCAGACTGCCGAAGGCCTGGGTCACGTCGATCATGGAGAGTGTGCCCGTGCGTGCGAGGTCGGCGCGGGTCTGGCTCGCGGCGAGCGCGGCTGCGGCATGGTCCACGGCGTCGGCGAAGGCGTCGTCATCGTCCACCGCGACGCCCCGCGTGCCACGCACGGCGATCGCCTTCAGGTTCTTGGACCCCATCACCGCGCCGACGCCGGAGCGCCCGGCGGCCCGGTCGAGGTCGTTCATCACGCAGGCGTAGCGGTTCAGGTTCTCGCCTGCGCGGCCGATGGAGGCGATCTTGATGGCGCCGTCCTGATGGCGCGCCTTGATCGCGGGCTCGGTATCCCAGACCGACTTGCCCCAGATGAAGCCTTCGGCGTCGATCAGCTCCGCGTGGTCGTCCTTGATGTAGAGGTAGACCGGGCGCGGCGAGCGGCCCTGGCAGATCACCATGTCCCAGCCGGCGAGCTTCAGCTCCCCGCCGAAGTAGCCGCCCGAGTTCGAGCAAGCGATGGCGTTGGTGAGCGCACCCTTGGTGACGACCGTGTAGCGCCCTGCGGTCGGCGCCGTGGTCCCGGTGAGCGGGCCGGTCGCGAAGATGAGCACGTTCTCGGGCGAGAGCGGATCCGCCTTCGGGTCCATCTCCTCGACGATGTACTTGGTGGCAAGGCCCCGGCTGCCCAGATAGGCCTGCGCCCACTCCATGTTGAGCGCCTCTTCGGTGCAGGTGCCTGCACTGAGGTCAACCCGCAACAGTCTGCCTTGCCAAGACATCGCATACCCCCTCCTGTCGATCGGCCGAGCCGGGCCGCACGCGGGAAACGTACCCTTGGATTCGGCGTTCGCCAAGGGCGTGGGCAGACGAGAATGTAGAGAGGGCGTGCGCTAAGCCGCAGGGCGGTGGACAGGGACTAGGTAAGGCCCTTCGGGGATCACGGCGACACGCGAATCGCCGTGCCGGGCGGTGCTCTCGGCCACCGCGCCGGCGAGCGACTCGGTCAGGTTGACGCCGGTGAGCGCCCGGTCTTCGGGCGTAAGGCCCTCGGTATAAAGGTGGACCGTGCCGACCCGCATGGGGCGGAGCTGCATTTCTGTCTGCCATTCGTCGATCGCCGCATGGGTCTTGGCGCTGATCTCGTCGAGGAAGTGCTCCGGCCCGTTCTCCACCAGGCGGCGCTGCGCGTCCGCGTAGTGCGCCGAGCCCAGTCCCTCGGAGCAGGCGGACGCGACGATGAGGTCGCCGCCGGGCGCCAGGATTTCGAGCGGCCCGACCATGCCCTTGACGGTCTGGTAGTAGGTCGCGTCGAGCGGATAGCCGGCGGAGCTGGTCAGCACGGTGTTGAACCGCTCGGCCACGGGGACGGTGCAGAACTGCTCGGCGAAGGCGACCGCCGCAGCGTGGCTCGCCACCACCTCGCCGTAGTTGAGGAAGGCGATTCGGCGCTCGTCGTCGATCACGCTGTTCACCGCCCGCGCGCCGCCGATCATCGCCATGATCGCCAGCTGTTCCTCGTGCAGCGGATTGCCTTCCAGCACGCAGTTGGTGCAGTTGGGATGCTCCATGAAGCGCGCGCTGTGGAAGGTGGTGATGGTCTCGGCGTGGGCGACGCCGGGCGCGATCACCTTCCGCCCACCGGACCAGCCGGCCATGAAGTGCGGCTCCACAAGCCCGGTCGCGATGCGCAGATCGGCCTCGACGAAGCGCCGGTCGAGCCGCACCACCGTGCCGCGTTCTGTCGTGCCCACCAGCACGTGATCGGCGTCCTCGCGCGCGAAATGGTTCGCGACGTTCACCGTCTCCAGCACCCAGGGATCGCCCACCAGGGCGGCAAGCTCCTCGCCCTCGTTGGGCCGATGCAGCCCGGTCGCCACCAGCACCGTGATCTGCTCCGGCGCCATCCCGGCGCCGAGCAGGGTGCGGATGAGCGGCGGCAGGATCACGCCGTTGGGCACCGGGCGCGTAAAATCGCAGATGAGAATGCAGGCGCTCTCGGCGCTCGCCGCCTCTTCCGCGAGTGCCGGGCAACCCACGGGCTGAGCGAGCGCCTGGTCCATCGCCGCCGCCGTATCCGCAAGCAGCGGCATCGCCTGCTTGGCGATCACGGTGACGTCGAGCGTGTCGGGCAGATCCACCGCCCGCTGTCCCCGGCCATAGTTCAAGTGAACGCGCATGGGGTCAGCCTATGCCATCACGGGATGCAACGGCAGCCCTCGCGCCGCTACCTCGTCCCGGCGAGCGGGATACCGGTTGCGGTTGCGGTCGCGACGGTGAGCGCGCGGAGGTCTTCGGGCTCGACGTTCTGGAGGTTCGTCTTGCCGGTGCAGCGCGCCATCATCGAGGCCTCCGAGGCGGTCGCCTTGATGATGTTGGCGGTGCCGTGGGTGCGATCCTCGTCGCTGCGATCGGCGCTGAACGCGAGCTCGCGGGTGCCGGTGATGGCGCCGCCGGCGGCGAGGCCGACCGCCACGCCCAGCACCACGGCGACGGTGCCAAGAGCGATTACCTTGGCCGCATCGGTGCCGGAGCGCACCCCGCCGAAGTAGACCAGGTCGATCTCCTCCTCGCGGTCCAAGCGGCGCAGGATCGCCACGGCATCGCGCAGGATGGTGAGATCGGGCGCACCCGGAAGCTCTGCCCAGGGCGTGCCGAGGCCCGCGCTGCCGTCCAGCAGCAGCATGTCGAAACCGGCATCGAGTGCATGGGGAATCGCGTCTTCCAACACCGCCGGCGAGGAGACTGAGAGGCCCAGTATCTGGCCCTCGGCCGCCCTTGTCGCCTCCACCGGCGCGAAGCGATGCCCGAGCGCGTAGATCAGCCCGGCCGCATCGGCGCTCGGCGCGATCTGCCCCGGCAGCACAAGCTGGAACCAGCGCGCATCGCCGCCGATGGGCCGCACCCCCAGGTAGCTCGCATCGACTTCGGCGATGCCCTGGCCGACCGCAGTGCGCACCTCTTCGGGTGCATCGTCGAAGCCCGTCACCATGAAGGGCAGGGCCAGATCGGTGCCGCCAACGGTGGTGCCGATACGGCAGGCCTCCCGATAGGGGTCGATCACCAGCCGCGACAGGTTCGCCGGCAGGAAAGCAATATCGTCCAGCACCCCTGGAAGCTCAGCCGGGAAGGGATCGCCGCGCTCGACCATGCGCTTCTCCAGCATCTCCTTCTGGCGCACCGTATCGTCGGGGCTAGTGCGGGCCATCACGAAGATGTCCTCGCGATGGTCCACCGCATAGTCGGCCGAGCCCGTCTCCGCATCGCAGCGGAAGCACCGCGCCGCTTCCTTGCGCGCGGCCTCCCAGCCATAGGTGGTCTCGATCTCCGGGAACGACACCGGGTTCTCGCCGAGGCCGAGGAAGTCGGGGTGCTGCACCGGCAGCAGCTCCCACTCCAGGTCTTGTGCCACCGGCACGCGGCGCGTCCGGTGAGGTGTGCGATAGGGCAACGGGTCCTCGCGCCCTTCGAGAAACGCCTTCACGTAGTATGCGACCCTCTGGCCGTGGTTCATCGCCATCACGATGGTGGAGCCGCCGAAGGCCCCATCGCCCGCTGCGAACACCTTGGGATCGCTCGTGCGCATGCCTTCCCACTCGGTCCGCACCCGGTCCGAGAGCATCATGCCGCGCCGGTCGAGGTCGTCGCAGAGTCCCTCCTGCCCCACCGAGGCGATCACCATGCCGCAGCCGATGTCGTGCTCCGTGCCCGGCACGTTCACCGGCGCGCGCCGGCCCGATTCGTCCGGGTCCCCCAGCGTCGTCTGCACGCAGCGCACCGCGAGCTCGTTGCCTTTGGGCACGATCGCGGTCTGCTGGGTGTGGTAGATGAACTCGATCCCCTCCTCGATCGCGCCTTCCAGCTCGATCTTGCGCGCCGGGATCTCCGCCGGGCCCCGGCGGTAGATCACCTTCACGTCCTTGCAGCCCGGCAGGCGCTTCGCGACCCGGCAGGCGTCCATGGCGACATCGCCGCCGCCCACCACAACCACCGTCTCCGGCATCTCAGGCCGCGCACCCTCGTTTACATCGCGCAGGAACTGCACGCCGTCGATCACCCGGCCGTCGTCCTCGCCGGGAATGCCCATGTTCTTGCCCCACCATGCGCCGATAGCGAGGACCACCGCGTCGTGCCGCTCCTTGAGCTCGTCCAGCGTCACGTCGCGGCCAAGCGCGGTGTTGAGGTGGACCTCCATGCCCGGGCAACGCCGGGCCATGCGGTCGATATCCTCCTGGATGATCCCAGGTGGCAGCCGGAAAGCCGGAATGCCCCAGATCATCATGCCGCCGAGCCGGTCGGTCATCTCGTAAACGTGGACGCGATAGCCCGCGACCGAAAGTTCGTGCGCCGCCGTCAGCCCCGCCGGGCCCGAGCCCACCACGGCCACGCTCTGCTCGTGGCGCACCGGCACCGGTGGCGGGTCGTAGTCGTGCCCCACCTCGTCCATGACGAAGCGCTTGAGATTGCGAATCTGTACCGGGCCGTCGGAATCCGTCCGCCGGCACGCCGGCTCGCACGGCGCGTCACACACCCGCCCGCAGATCGAGCTGAACGGGTTGGTCGCCGTGATCGCCTCGAAGGCTTCCTCGAACTTCCGCTCCCAGATATAGGCGATATAGGACGGCGCATCGGTGCCAACCGGACAGGCGATCTGGCAGGGCGCCGGCACGAAGTGAGCGTCGTCCGTGTCGTCCGGCAGCTCCGCGAGAAGCTGCCCGCCCGCCTCCATTTCCTTCAGGATCGCCATGGCTCAGCCCACCCTGCCGCGCAGCGCCAGCTCGCGCTCGCGGTATTCCGGCGCATACGGCAGGCCTGTCATCTCCGCCGCATCGCGCGTGAGAGCCACCAGGTCGTCGCGGCAGAGTTGGGTGGTGCTGCCGTAGCCCAAGGCCTGGGTCAGCGCCGCGATCTGCCAGCGCACGCCTTCCAAATAGCGGTGGATATTGCGCGCCTCCGCCACCGGGTTGTAGCGCCGCTCGTGCTGCGGGTCCTGGGTTGCGATCCCGGTCACGCATTGCCCCACGTGGCACTGCATGCAGGCGATGCAGCCTCCGGCGATGATCACCGCCGTCCCCATCGCCACTGCATTGGCGCCCAGGCAGAGGCCCTTCACCGCGTCGATGCCGTCCCGGACGCCGCCCATCAGCACGACTTCCATCTTGCCGAGGCCTTCCACCTCCCCCAGCGCCGCCATCGCCTGGGTGATGGCGGCGAGCGTGGGCACACCCACATGCTCCATCACCTCGGCACCGCCTGCGCCTGTCGAGCCCTGCATGCCGTCCAGCTCGACGAAGTCGAAGCCGTCCTTGTAGGCAATCTTGATGTCGTCCCTCACCCGGCCCGCACCCAGCTTCACGCTCACCGGGATGCAGTAGCCCGTGGCCTCCCGGAACTCCTCCACCTTGATGACCAGGTCGTCGGCGCCGAGGATGTCCGGGTGCCGCGAGGGCGAGCGCAGGTCGATGCCCTCAGGGATGCCCCGGATGGTGGCGAGCTCCTTGGTCACCTTCTTCGCCATGAGCTGGCCACCGAAGCCGGGCTTGGCCCCCTGGCTGATGTAGATCTCGAGCCCGTCGGCCCGGTTCATGTCGTGGATGTTCCAGCCGAGCCGTCCGCCCAAGCACTGGAACACCAGCTGCTCCGCCGCGCCCCGCTGGGCATCGCTCATGCCGCCTTCGCCGGTGTTCTCGGCAATGCCGGCCATGCTGGATGCCATGCCCACCGCCTGCTTGGTGGAGCGTGACAAGGCGCCGTAGCTCATCGGCGCGATCATCACCGGCATCGAGAGCTTGAGCGGCCTCGCCCCGTTCAGGCCCCCGATCTCCGTATACATCTCGACCGCTGCCACCGGATCGCCTGCCGTGCCAGCGCTGGACAAATCGCGCTTGAACGCCAGGTCCGAGAGATGCGGCAGCGTGCGCGCGCCGCCATAGCCCCGTACCCGGTAGCGGCCGATCTGCGACTTGATATAGACGTCTTCCTGCACCTTCGGGTTCCAGTAGTCCGACGTGCCCGAGAAGGTGAAGAAGGGGATGCTGCGTACCTGCTGCTCGCTGGTGGCGTAGCGCAGCCGCTTGCCGGCGTTCACGATCTTCTGGAAGCCACCCTTGTAGGCGATCTCGTGACGGTCAAGGAACGCGCGGATATCGTCGACCTCGGTCTCTTCGATATCGGTCAGCTGGGCGTCAGAGCCGAGCGAACGCACCGCGCCGCCCACGAAAATATCGCCGGCTGCCATGTCCTCGCCCACGCGCTCGCCGGATTCGCCCAGGATGATGATGCGCCCGCCGTACATCATGTAGCCGGCCATGAAGTTGGCGTTGCCGACGCAGCAGAGCGTCCCCGCCTTCATCACCTGGCCCGCGCGCGAGCCCACGTTGCCGTGCACCACGATCTCGGCGCCCCGGATCGCGACGCCCGCGATCGCGCCGGCGTTGCCGCGCACCGTCACCGTGCCCGCGTACATGTTGTCGCCGAGGCCCCAGCCGACGTTGTTGTCGATCTCGAAGCGCGCCTGATCCGCGAGCCCTGCGCAGAAGTATCCGGCCGAGCCCTTGATATGGACCCGCACCGGGTGGATCAGGCCGACGCCGATATGATGCCGCGCGTCGGGGTTGAGGACCTCGATGTCCTCGCCCTCAGCCCCCCACTTGCGGATTTGCTCGTTGGCGTCCCGGACCGAAACCTGTCCTAGGTCAATCTGGACCATGTACCGTAGCTCCCCGGCGGCGGTTCCCTGGTGTCGAGCGCGCGGCCCGGGAAGAGGCGGTTCAACGAAACCTCCTCCGAGGCGATCGCGATCAGGTCGTCGTTCTCGTACATGATCATCGGCTTCGCCGCGAGATGATCCTTGGCGTAGCCGATCTCGTCCTTGGTCGAGACCAGGAACGAGAACGTGCCGTCGAGGTCGTCGATCGAGGTCTTCAGCGCGTCTTCGAGCGGCACCTCGTTGGCGAGCTTGTCCGCCAGATAGACCGCAATCAGCTCGCTGTCGTTGTCGGTGTGGAACTCGAATCCGCGGCGCTCGAGCCTGCGCCGCATCTTCCAGTAGTTGGTGATCTGGCCGTTGTGGACGATGGCAATGTCGGTGAACCCGGTCGCCCAGAAGGGATGCGCGGCCTCGGGCTTCACTTCGGATTCGGTCGCAAGCCGCACGTGACCCAGACCGTGGGTGCCCTGCACCTCGCGCACGTGGAACACGTCGTCCACATCGTGCGCACCGCCCACATCCTTGCGGATGTCCAGACTCTCGCCGATCGAGATCAGCGTCGCCGCGTGCTCCATATCATAGGTGAGCTTCTGCACGTCGCCGGAAAAGCGCACCACGACCCGGTAGCTGTTGCCCACATGCTCGTCTTCCACGATCTCGGCGCCGTGGTCCTCAAGCGTGGTACGAATGTCTGCGATCGCGGCCTCGACACCGCTGTTGTGGCCAACGCCATCGCTCGCACCGTTCTCCTCTTCCACGAGAAAGCGAAGCCGGAGCTTGCCCGGTTCGACATCCTCGTAGAGCGCGAAGCCGGTGGAATCCGGACCACGGTGCTGGCAGCCGTCCAGCATGTCGATCAGAGCCTGACCGGTGCCAAGTCCCGTGCTCCCGTGCTTGAACATCACGCCCGCTATTCCGCACATGCGCCAAGTCCCGCTCATTCATCTTGCGATAGGCCACTATACCACGAATCCCGGACTCGCGCGCCGCCACGCCCCTATCTATGGTGCGCACGGGAGGAATAGCAGCCATGCCCTATGCGCCGTCGCCGGACGGAACCAGGCTTTACTACGAGGAAGCCGGGTCGGGCCATCCGGTGCTTTTTGTCCACGAGTTCGCGGGTGACCACATGAGCTGGGAGCCGCAACTGTGCCATTTCTCGCGGCGCTACCGTTGCATCGCCTACAACGCCCGCGGCTACCCGCCCTCCGACGTGCCGGAGGACGCGGACGCCTACAGCCAGGACCACGCGGTAGCGGACGCCATCGCCGTCCTTGACCATCTCGGTGTCGAGCGGACCCACGTCGTGGGCTTGAGCATGGGCGGGTTCGCGACCATCCACCTCGGCCTCACGCACCCGGCGCGCGCGTCGGCCCTCGTGGTCGCCGGCTGCGGCTACGGCGCACCGAAGGACGCCCGCACCGACTTCCAGCGCGAGACCCACGCAGTCGCCGACCGCCTGGAGCGCGAGGGCGCGGGCCCGGTCGGAGCCGACTACGCGTTGGGTCCCACCCGCGTGCAGTTCCAGACCAAGGACCCGCGAGGCTGGGCCACCTTCCGCGACCGGCTCGTCGACCAATCGGCCACGGGCACGGCCAACACACTGCGAGGCGTGCAATCCCGCCGCCCCTCCCTCTATGACCTCGAAGACGGCCTCGCCGCCTTGAGCGTGCCGACGCTGCTCATCACCGGCGACGAGGACGAGCCCTGCCTTGACGCCAACCTCTACCTCAAGCGCACGATCCCGACCGCCGGCCTGCTGGTAATCCCGAAATCCGGCCACACCATCAATCTCGAGGAGCCGGACGCCTTCAACCAGGCGTGCGCGGACTTCTTCGCCCAGGTCGAGAACGGCCGTTGGGGCGCCCGCGATCCGCGCTCGCTCTCCGGCACGTCCATCATCCGCGCCGACAGGGACGAGTGACGGTGTCGGACAATGAGAAAGCCATCGCCGAATCGCTGCACGCCCTCCTCGCCGAGCTGATCGCGATCCCGTCCACCACGCCGCCCGGCGATACGCAGGCGATCTGCGAGGCCGCAGGCGAGCATTTCAAGGCGGCCGGCTACGAGGTCTCCATGCCCATGCGGACCCCGCCGATCGCCAACCTTGTCGCGCAGATGGGCAAGGGCTCGCCCTGCGTGGTGTTCAATTCCCACATCGACACGGTCGGCACCGGCGACCGCGCGGCCTGGCGCACCGATCCCTTCGCCGCGACGATGGAAAACGGCCGCATCTACGGGCTCGGCGCCAACAACTGCAAGGGCTCGGCGGCGGTCCATCTCTGGCTCGCGGCCGAGATCGCGCGGCGCGGCGGGCCGAAGCTGGGCAGCGTGGTCTTCGTGTTCGCCGGCGACGAGGAACGCCTGGGCTCGGAGGGCACCGCCTTCCTGCGCGAGGAAGGCTTGATCGAGCCCGACGCCCTGGTGCTCGGCTCGCCCACCGAGAACCAGATCATCATCGAGGAGCGCGGCATCCTCTGGGTCGAGATCGAGACCGCCGGCCGGGCCGCCCACGGCGGTGATCCGCCGGCGGGCGACAACGCCATCCTCCGCATGATGCGCCTGCTGGAGAGGCTCCAGATCGAGCTCGCGCCGAGGCTCGCCACACGGCGCAGCGGCGAAAAGATTTCGACCATGAACATCGGCACGATCCATGCCGGCGAGAACCCCAATGTCGTGCCCGACCGCTGCACGCTCCTGATCGACAGGCGGCTCCTGCCGGAAGAATCTGTCGACACCGCCTTCGCCGAGATCGAGGACTTGGTGGCCGGTGCCGGCGAGCCCCGCGGGACCTGTGTCGTGCGCCGCCTGGTTGGCACCAACGGCTTCTCCGCACCCCTCGACGACCCCCACGTTTCGGCGCTGGTGGCCGCCATCGAAGAACGCCTGGGAAAGCCGCCGGAGGTACTCAATGCGCTCGCCGCGAGCGACGGCCGCTTTTTCGCCCGCGACGGCATCGAGATCGTCAATTTCGGCCCCGGCGACGGCGCCGTGAGCCACGCCGCCAACGAGTTTATCCCGCTCTCCGAGATGGTGGACGCGGCGCTGATCCTCCGCGCCTTCATCGAGCGCACCCTCGGCTTCGCCGGATAGACGCCGACGACGCTCCGCCCGGAATTCCACGTTGACGCTCTGCTGTCGGCGCATCTATGGTGCCGGGCACTTGGTCCCCGCCGGACTCGCCGCAAGGCCCCGGCGGGGTTATTTCTCCCGCCATGCCCGCCGAACCTGAAATCAAACGCGCCGTCTCGTTCATCGACGGGCAGAACCTGTACCGGCACGCGAAGGACGCGTTCGGTCACCATCACCCCAACTACGATCCGCGCAAGCTCGCCGACGCGGTGTGCGCCGATTGCGGCTGGCTGAATTGCGGTGTTCGGTTCTATACCGGCGTTCCGAGCGCGGGCAGGTCGCCGATGTGGCATGGCTACTGGACGCGACGGCTGACCGCAATGCGGCGAGCGGGCATCGTCGTCACGTCACGAAGCCTGCGCTATCGGGTCGAGAAAATCCGACTGTCTGACGGTTCGATCCACGAGCTTCCGGTCGAGCGGGAGAAGGGAATCGATCTCCGGCTCGGACTCGACGTGGTGCGCATGGCGCGAAACGCGGAGCTGGATGTGGCGATCATTTTCAGTCAGGACCAGGACCTCAGCGAGGTCGCGCGAGAAGTCCGCGATATCTCGCGGAGCACAGGGCGCTGGCTGAAGGTGGTTTCGGCTTTTCCTGCCGGGTCGAATGCGACGGTGCGACGGGGGATCGACCGGACCGACTGGTTCAGGATGGACCGGAGATTTTACGATGCCTGTCTCGATCCAAGGGACTATCGGCCGGATCGGAGACAGACGTAGCGAGCTGTATCCGCTAAAAGCCTTCGAAGAGAGGCGAATCCTGTAGCGCGCGAGCATTCTACCGCACGCCGCAGCGTTGCGCAGCCGGCGCCGTGCGCCTACCCTGCGGCAGGGCGCGGGAGCGCGCATTCGATGAACTTAGGGAGGGGCTAGAACCCATGTTCGACATCACTCGGAGAGGTTTGCTCAAGGGCACGGCGGGCACCGCCGCATCGTTGGTGGCGGCTGGTCTCGCGGCTTCGCCCAAGGCTTTCGCCGACGACGACGAGATCGTCGTCGCCAGTATCTTCGACCAGTCCGGCGGTCTCGACATCTACGGCACGCCGATGACCCAGACCTGCGAGCTGGCGGTCGAGGAAATCAACGCGGCCGGTGGCCTGCTCGGCAAGAAGATCCGGCTGATCAAGTACGACCCGCAGTCCAACATGGAGCTCTACGCCCAGTACGCCCAGGAAGCCGCGCTGAAGGAGCGCGTCGACCTGGTGCACGGCGCCATCACCAGCGCCTCGCGCGAGGTGATCCGCCCGATCCTGCGCCGCTTCCAGACGCTCCTCTGGTACAGCGTGATCTACGAAGGCGGCGTCTGCGACATCAACAATTTCGTCAGCGGCGTGACTGCCGTGCAGTGGGTGAAGCCCATGGCCGACTATGGCTTCAAGACCCACGGCAAGCGCTGCTACTACATCGGCGCCGACTACAACGCGCCCCAGATTATCGGCAAGTGGACCGAGGTCTTCGCCAAGGAACAAAGTTCCGAGGTCATCACCAAGGACTTCTTCCCCCTCGACGTGGCGGAGTTCGGCCCGGCCATCGCCAAGATTCAGGAAGCGAAGCCCGACTGGCTCTCCACCTGTCTCGTGGGTGCGGCGCACACCGGCTTCTATCGCCAGTGGTACGCGGCCGGCATGCTGAACGAGATCCCGATCGTCTCGGTGACCTTCGGCGTCGGCAACGAGCACGTCCAGCTCAGCGCGGAGGAAGGCAACGGCATCGTCAGCGCCCAGCCCTACTTCCAGGAGCTGCAGCTTCCCGCCAACGTCGAGTTCGTGAAACGCTATCAGGAGCGCTTCGGCGACGACGCCCAGTATCTCAACTCGGTGGGCATCGGCGGCTACCTCGGCACCATGCTCTGGTCGCTCGGCGTCAAGGCCGCCGGCAGCCACGAGCGCGAGGATGTGATCGCGGCGCTGCGCAGCGGCGACATTGCCTGGGACGGCCCGGCCGGGCACATGGTGGTCGACCCGGTCACCAATCACGTCATCCAGGACATGCACATGGCCGAATGCCAGAACCAGACCTGGAACATCTTCGAGAGCTACTCGCAGATGTACCCGAGCGACGTGATCGACCGCTGCGACCTGACCAAGGATCCCGACATGAACGCCCACCTGGAGCCGATCATCTAGGCGTTCTGAAGGCCGCAGCATAACGAGTGCGAAAGCACGCTTGACGACGGGCGCGCCGTGGATACCGCTGCGCTCCTGATCATCGAAGTGCTGAACGGGATTGCCAGCCTGGCGCTCGCCTGCGCCGGGCTGGCAATCATCTTCGGCATGATGCGGGTGATCAATTTCGCCCACGGCGAGTTCATGATGCTCGGCGCCTACACCACCGTGGTGTGCACCAAGACGCTGGGCATAAACATCTGGGTATCGATGCTGATCATCTCGCCGATCGTCGTCGGGATCATCGGCGTCATCGTGGAGCGGACCTTCATCCGCTTCTTTTACGGCCGCATGATCGACACGCTGATCGCCACCTGGGGCCTCAGCCTGCTGCTCATCGGCATCGTCACCGCGATCTTCGGCAACATCATCGAAGGCGTATCCGCACCGATGGGCAGCTTCGAGGTCGGCGTCTACAACGTCGCCCAGTACCGCATGGTGCTCATCGGCATCGTGATCCTGCTCTTCATCGGCGTCTTCCTGGTGCTGACGCGCACCAAGCTCGGCCTGATCGCGCGCGGCACCATGCAGAACCCGGCGCAGGCTTCGGTGCTCGGCATCAGCACGCAGCGCGTCTACATGGTGACCTTCGCGGTCGGCGCTGGCCTGACCGGGCTCGCCGGCGGCTTGCTGGCGCCGATCTCGCAAGTCATCCCGACCGCCGGCGCGGCCTACGTCGCGCAGACCTTCATCACCGTTATCACCGGCGGCACCGGCGCCGTCACCGGCACGCTGGTCGCCTCGGGCGTCTTCGGCACCGTGCGGCAGCTGCTCAGCTACGAGTTCACACCGGTGCTCGGCGGCGTCGGCCTGCTCATCGTCGCGGTGGTGATGCTTCGGCTGCTGCCCCAGGGCATCACCGGCAAGATCTTCAGGCGCTCGCTGTGACGGTTCTCGGCGTCAACCTGAGAAGCTGGGAGACCCTGGGCACCGCGTTGGTCGGTTTAGTCATGCTGGTGCTGCTGTTCGCAGGCCCGCACATCTTCGACCTGTTCCTGCTCTTCAAGGTGACGCTTTTCGTTGCCATGGCGATCTTGGCGCTCTCCATGGGCTTCATTTGGGGCTATGGCGGCATCCTCTGCTTCGGGCAGTCCGCCTTCTACGGCCTCGGCGCCTACACCTACGCCATCGCCGTGGGCAACATCGGCGAGAGCACGGGGCCCTTCTTCCTGGCGATCATCGTGCCTGCCGCCTTCGCCGCCCTGCTCGGCTACTTCATGTTTTACGGCCGCCTCAGCGACGTGTACCTCGCGGTGGTGACGCTCGCAGTCACGCTCATCCTCTACAACTTCATGCGCTCGACGGCGGGCGAGGAATACGTCATCGGCGCGCAGCGGCTGATGGGCTTCAACGGCATCTCGTCGATCCAGCCCATCAACTGGCCGGGGGACGGCAACGCTCTATTCTTCCCCGACGAGATATTCCATCTCGCGATGGGGTGCCTGATTCTCTGCTATTTCGGCCTCAAGCTGCTCAACCGCTCGCATTTCGGCCGGGTCGCCGTCGCGATTCGGGAGAACGAGCTGCGCGCCGAGCTGCTCGGTTACGATGTCCGTCTGCACAAGCTGCAGACCTTCACCATCGGCGGCGGCATGGCGGGGCTCGCAGGCTGCCTCGGCGTCAACTTCAACTCCTTCGTCAACCCGGATGTGTTTGCGCTTAATTTCGCGGCCGAGATCATCATGTGGACGCTGATCGGCGGCCTCGGCACTCTGGTCGGGCCAATGATCGGCTGCATCGGGCTCCTGATGCTAAAGTTCGAGATCGGCCAGCAGCAGATCACCAACACCTACCTGATCTTCGGCGGGATCATTATGGTATTCGTGCTGGCGGTGCCAGCCGGGCTGCTGCCCACCGCACGCATGCTGGCGGAGCGTATTCTGCCCGGGGCGGGTTTCGGCGGCCCAGGCGGCGGGGGACGACAGGAGGCGGCGCGGTGACCGACTCAGCAACGAACGGAGTGCCCATCCTGGAGACGCACGGGCTCACCATGCGCTTCGGCGGCGTGGTCGCGGTCGACGATGTCGACTTCTCCATGGATGAAGGCGAGCTGCGCTGCTTGATCGGCCCCAACGGCGCCGGCAAGAGCACCTTCTTCAAGTGCCTCACCCACCAGTACAAGGCGTCCGCCGGGCGGGTCCGCTTCCGGGGCGCCGACATCACCGGCTCCCACACCTACCAGATCGCGCGCCGCGGCATCGGCATCAAGACCCAGGTGCCGAGCGTCTTCGACGGCTTGAGCGTGCACGAGAACATCTGGGTCGCGGCCCGCCGCCATCACGGTCGCCGCGAGGCCAACCGCATCGTCGACGAGATTCTGGAGCGACTCCGGCTCGACCACCTCGCCAGCCGCGTCGTTGGCCAGCTCGCTCACGGCGAGCGCCAGCGGGTCGAGCTCGGCACCGTGCTCACCGGCGAGCCCGAGCTGATCCTGCTCGACGAGCCGACGGCGGGCATGACGCACGAAGAGGTCAACCAGACCACCGACCTGATTCTCGAAATTAACAAGACCACGTCGATGATCGTCGTCGAGCATGACATGCAGTTCATCAAGTCGATCGCGAAGCGGGTCACCGTGTTCCATCAAGGAGCGATCCTGATCGAGGACACCATGGCGAACCTGGAGAAGAACCAGCAGGTGCGCGACATCTACCTCGGCAAGCAGCACCCGGCCTGAGCCATGCTGAGCGCAGAAGGCATCCGCGCGAGCTACGGCAGGATCCCGATCCTGCACGGCGTCGACCTCCAGGTGGCAGAGGGCGAATTCGTCGGCATCCTGGGCCACAACGGCATGGGCAAGACCACGCTGCTCAAGACCCTGATCGGCCTGGTCAAGACCACCGACGGCACGATTACCTTCGAGGGCGAGACCATCACGCGGGAACCGCCGCACAGGCGCAACCGGCGCGGCATCGGCTACGTGCCGCAGGGCCGCGAGATCTTCCCCAACGTGAGCGTGCGCGACAATCTCAGGCTGGGCTTTGCCGTGCAGAAGGTGGACGAGCAGGAGGTGCTCGACGAGGTGCTGGAGGAGTTTCCGCGCCTCAAGCCGTTGCTCGACCGCGCCGGCCGCGTGCTCTCCGGCGGCGAGCAGCAGATTCTGGCGCTGGCCCGCTGCCTCTGCGGCCGCCCGCGCCTGATCCTCCTCGACGAGCCGACCGAAGGCATCCAGCCCTCGATCGTCGAAGAGATCGTCGAGATCCTCAAAACGTTGCAGGCCCGGCGCAAGCTCACAGTCGTGCTGGTCGAGCAGAATCTCGACTTCATCGCCGAGCTATCCCAGCGCGTGCTCATCATCCAGCGCGGCCAGTTCACCAGCGAAGTCTCGCCGTCGCAGCTCTCCGACCCCGACCTCGTCGCCGAGTTCGTCGGCATGGGCGGCTAGGGCAAAGCCAGAGCACATGCCCGCGCTCACCGACGCCCAGCGGCACGAATTCGAGGACCACGGCTACCTGCTCCTCCCCGCTCTCTTCTCGGAGGAGGAAATCGCGCCCCTCCGGGCCGAAGTCGAGACGGTGGCGTCGCGCGAAGGCCCCGAGGTGGTCCCGGAAGCGGAGTCGGACGCCGTCAGGCTTGTCTACGGCGCCCATCGCTTCAACGAGGCGTTCCACCGCCTCTCCCGTCATCCGCGCTGGCTGGCGCCGGTACAGGAGCTGATGGGCGGGCCGGTCTACATCCACCAGTCGCGCCTTAATCCCAAGGCGGCGTTCCACGGTGGCTCGTGGGACTGGCACCAGGACTACGCCACCTGGTCGGACCGCGACGGGCTCAAGGAGCCCAGAGCCTTCATGGTCGCCATCCTGCTGGACGAGGCCAACGCCGCCAACGGCCCGCTCATGCTGGTGCCGGGCTCGCACCATTACGGGCTGATCGCCGAGGCGATGGACAACGAGGAATCGCCCGGCTACACGCTCTTCGTCATCTCTGACGAGCACCTTACCCACATCGTGGACGCGGGCGGCATAGAGCAGGTCACCGGGCCCGCCGGCTCGGTGCTGATCAGCCACGCCAACATGGTCCACGGCTCGGCCGGCAACATCACGCCTTGGCCGCGCCGCATCTTCTATCTCAACGTCGCCGCCATCGATAACCCGCCCACCAGGTTCGAGCGCGCCGAGCATCACTGCACCCGCGACTGGGCGGCAGTCGAGCCCTTGGACGACGATTGCCTCCGGGACTTCGCGTCGAGCGCGGCAGCCGACTGAGGAGGTCCATGAAGTACGGATTCTTCATCCGCGGCCAGTTCCGCCGCGGCGAGGACATGAACGCGCGATTCGCGGACCTCTGCGCTCAAGCCGCGCTCGCGGACGAGCTCGGCTTTGACATTCTCGCCACCGGCATGCACTACGCTGCCTACCCGCTGCAGCAGTACCAGCAGCTCCCGCTGCTGGCGCGGCTCATGGTCGAGGCGCCCCGCTGCCGCCTGCTGCCGGGGATCATCCTGCTCTCGCTGCACAAACCGCTCGATATCGCGGAGCAGGTCGCGACCCTCGACGTGATGTCGGGCGGGCGCATGATCTTCGGCGCGGGCCTCGGCTATCGCGAGGTGGAGTTCAAGGGTTTCGGCACCACCCAGGCCGAGCGCGTCATGCGGCTCGAGGAGAATCTGGAGGCCGTGGTCCGCCTCTGGACCGAGGACGGCGTCACTATGGCCTGCTCCCACTTCACGCTCGAGGACGCGACCGTCTCGCTCAAGCCGATGCAAGAGCCGCACCCGCCGATCTGGCTTGGCGCCAATGCCGACGCTGCGGTCGAGCGTGCGGCCCGGCTCGGCGATACCTGGTTCATCAACCCGCACCAGCGCATGGAGACCACCGAGCGCCAGCTCGTCATCTACCGGCGTGCCCTCGACGAGGCCCAAAAGCCCTTCCCCGCCGAGCTTCCGCTCATGCGCGAGATCTTCGTCGCCCGCACCAGAGCGGAGGCGGAGCGCCTCGCCCGCCCCTATCTGGAGGAGAAGTACAAGACCTATCACCAGTGGGGGCAGGACAAGGCCATGCCCAAGGGCGACGACGACCTCTCGCTCGACTTCGAAGAGCTGATGCGGGACCGCTTCCTCTTCGGCTCGCCCGAGGAAGTTGCGGAGCAGATCGCGGGCTACGAACGCCGCCTGGGGATCACCACCTTCATTCTCGGCATGGACTGGCTCGGCATGCCGCACGCGCAGGTGGCCGACAGCATGCGGCTCTTCGCCGAAGAGGTGGTGCCTCTGGTCGAAGGCGCGGCCTAGACCGGCGGCCCTCCTGCGCCATGGCGGAGAGCCTCCACCACGTTCACATCTTCACCCGCGACATCGACGCGACCATGGCCTGGTGGCGCGACATGCTGGGCGGTGAGCTGGTCTACGACGGCGTGCTGGCCGGCTCCCGCAATGTCTTCATGCGCATCGGCAGCGGCGGCCTGCACCTCTACAACCAGCCGCCCCGCGATGAAGGGCGCGGCGCGGTCCACCACATCGGCATCCGCAGCGACGACCTGCGCGCCCTGGTCGCGCGCATGAAGGCGCAAGGCGTCGCGTTCCGCAGCGATATCCGCGAGTTCGGCACCTGGCGCTACATCATGTGTGCCGCGCCCGACGACGTGCTGCTTGAGCTCTTCGAGTTCGACCCCGAGCACGAGCCGGCGCACGCGACCCGCTGGCTGCGGGAGGAATAACGACAGCGGCACCGCAATCGTCGTCGCTGTCCCGTGCCCGTTCAGTGACCGAGCCGGATCGCGTTGGGCAGGAGGGTCACCACCTCCGGGACGAATGTGATGAGCAGCGCGAGCCCCGCCATGATCAGGAAGAACGGCAGCGTCGCGCGGGCGATCCGGCCGATCCGTTCCCCCGTCATCCCCTGGATCACGAACAGGTTGAAGCCGACGGGTGGGGTGATCTGGGCCATCTCCACCACGATCACCAGGAACACGCCGAACCAGATCTTGTCGAAGCCCGCCGTCTGCACCAGAGGCAGCGTGATCGGCAGCGTCATGACGATGCTCGACATGCCTTCCAGCACGCAGCCGAGGATCGCGTAAAAGACGAGCAGCAAGATAATGAACGCGATGGGCGAAAGCTGGAGCGCCGCGATCTCGCTCGCAATCAAACGGGGTATGCCGAGGAAGCCCATGGCGATCGAGAGGAAGTACGCGCCCGCGATGATCAGGCCGATCATGCTGATGGTCCGAACCGCGCCCAAGCTTGCCTTGCGGATCGTCTCCCAGGTGAGCGTCCGCTGCACGGCGCTCACGATCAGCGCGCCCAGCACGCCCACCGCCGCGGCTTCGGACGGGCTGGCGATACCGCCGTACATCGAGCCCAGCACCGCGAGAATCAGGAACACCACGGGCACGAGGTGCCGCAGCCCGAGCAGCTTCTGGGCGAGGCTCATGCTCTCCGCTTCTTCCGGCACGACCGAAGGCTTCCAGCGCGCCCGGATACCGAGCCAGGTCATGTAGAGCACGGCGAGCATCAGCCCCGGAACGATGCCCGCGAGAAAGAGCTTGAGGATCGAGGTCTCCGAGAGCACGCCGTAGATGATGAGGATGATGCTCGGCGGAATCAGGAAGCCCAGCGTGCCGGCGCCCGCGAGCGAGCCCATCGCCAGGTCGCGGTCGTAGCCGCGCCGCAGCAGCTCCGTCAGCGTGATGCGCCCCACGGTCGCCGTGGTCGCGGCCGAGGAGCCCGAGATTGCCGCGAACATGGTGCAGCCCAGCACGTTCACGTGCAGCAGCCGCCCCGGCAGGCGGGTCGTCCACGGCGCAAGCCCGGTAAAGAGCGAGGCCGAGAGTCGCGAGTGAAACAGAATCTCGGCCATCAGGATGAAGAGCGGAAGAGCGATCAGCTCCGGCGTGGTGGTCGCGTTCCAGGTGAGCTGCGCGAGCAGCTTCTCCACCGGCATGGTGCGGAAGACGGCGAGGCTGGCCAGGCCGGGGGCGAAAAGCGCGAGCCCGACCCACACCCCGACGCCCAGCACCAGGGCGAGCACGCCGAGAACGGCGCCGGCGGCTGCGACGGTCATGCCCTCATCCCGCGCCGAACTCCCGCGTCTGTTCCTCGTCCTCGGGCGGCCCGCCGACGAGCAGCCGCACCGCCCTGGCCACGAGCTGCAGCGTGAGCAGCGCCGCCCCGAAGGCCATCGCGGCCTGCGGGTAGACCAGCGGCGTCTCGTCGATGGTGGCGGAGGTGCTGCCGCTAACCCATGACCGTGCAGCGAAGGCGGTGAGTGCCCATGCGAGGAACCCGGCGATCATGGTGCCGACCACGGTGGCCGCGAGGTCGAGCCAGTGTGCCGCCCTCGGCGGAACGCTCTGGGAGAGCAGCATCACCCTGACGTGGCCGCCCGTTCGCAATGCGAACGCCGCGCCGAGCAGGATCGAGACGGCGAAGAAGTAGGCCGCGTACTCCCAGGCGAAGGAGAGGCTGATGTTGAGCACCGTGCGGCAGAAGATCTCGGCGAGGATGAGCCCCGCGATCCCGAGAACTAGGACGGCCGCGACGTAGCCGCAGGCGCGCGACAGCGCGTCGATGCCCGCGAGAACCCGCACCAGAACGGACACGGCGCCGGCCTCCCCTGCCCGCTCCGGGCTATCCGGACCGGAACCCGGCGCTGGCGACAACCCGCCGGGCACCGGAGCCGCGCCTGGCTAGCGCCCGATTTCCTGGAGAAAGCCGTCGATGATGGCCTCGCCCTCGTCGCCGAGCTCGGCCAGCGCTTCCGCCAGCATCGGCTCGGTCGCGGCCTGCATGTCGGCCAGCATTTCTGCCGACACTTCCGCCATCGCCACGCCGCGCTCGTTCAGGATCTTCGACTTGGCCGCGTCCTCCGCCTTGCTGACCTGCCAAAACACCGGTTCAAGCATCCGCGCCGCCGCCTCGATGGCGTCCCGCTGGCCCTCGGTCAGCGCGTTCCAGGCATCGAGGTTCACGGAAACCGCGTTCGACGACCAGACGTGGCTCGTCGGATACATGTGCGTGAGGAACTCCCAGAACTTCCCGTCCACGCCAGAGCTCGCCGATGTCGTGACCGCGTCGATGGTGCCGGCCGCGAGCGACGGCACCACCTCGCCCCAGGGGAGCTGCACCGAGGTCATGCCGATGCGGTTGAACATCTCCGTCGTCGTGTCGTTGTAGGTGCGGATCTTGATGCCGGCGAGGTCCGCGACCCCCCGCGCCTCCACCTTGGTGTAGACGTACTGGCGCGGCCACGGCACGACGTAGAGCACCTTCTGGTTGTAGTCCGCCGCGGCCCGCTCGATGGCCGGGCGGAAGTGCTTGTGGAAAATCGCGAGCTGATCGAGGTCCTCGATGATGTAGGGCTGCGTCTCCAGCCCCAGAATCTTCCGCTCTCCCACCTGCTGGTTGAGCAGCATTTCGCCGATGGGCACGAGCCCGTCGCCGACCGCATTCAGCATCTCGGGCCCCTTGAAGCCCAGGGACCCGCCGGGGTGGATATTGATGACGACCTCGCCGCCGGTGACCTGCCCCACCACCTTGGCGAAGGTCTTGGCGTTCTCGACGTGGAAGTTGCCGTCGGGCCACGCGAGCGGCAGGTCCCACTCGGTCTCGGCGACGGCGGTCGCGGTCAGCGAGATTGAGAGCAGCGCCGCGGAAGCAAGGGCGACGACTGCACGTTTCGCTGCATGCGCCATGGTTCGATACCTCTTCGTCGGTTCCGGTTCCCTGCCAGTCCGGAGAAGCGAGCGCTGAACACGCGTCGAAACGTGAGCGCGCCTTCTCGAATCTATCAACGGCCCCGCAGCTCCGCCAGCAGCGGCCGTTGAGCCGCCCTACACCAGCAGCATCCCCGCGAGGCCGAGGAAGGCGAGGAAGCCGATCACGTCCGTGATTGTGGTGAGCACAACGCCGGCCGCCGTCGCCGGGTCGATCTTCAGCCGCCACAGCGCCACCGGAATCACCAGGCCGAACAGACCGGCCACCAGCATGTTGATGATCATCGCCGCGGCGATCACGATGCCGAGCGCGATGTTGTCGTACCAGGCGGCGGCCGCGACACCGATCAGGACCGCGAAGACCACGCCGTTGAAGCCTCCGACCAGCACCTCCTTCCACAGCACCCTGAGAAAGTTGGCCGTCGTCAGGTCCTTGGTGGCGATGGCGCGCACCGCGACGGCCATAGTCTGGGTGCCGGCGTTGCCGCCCATGGAGGCGACGATGGGCATGAGCACCGCGAGCGCCACCATCTGATCGATGGTCCCGTCGAACTGGTAAATCACCAGGGACGCCAGAATCGCGGTGCCGAGATTGACCAGCAGCCAGGTGAAGCGCCCGGTGGCCGTGCGCAGCGCGGCGCGGTAGATGTCCGGCTCCCGCACGCCGCTGAGGCGCAGGATGTCCTCCTCCGCCTCCTCCTGAATCACGTCGACCACGTCGTCCACGGTGATCACGCCGATCAGGCGCCCGGATTCGCCAACCACCGGCGCCGAGACGAGATCGTACTGGTCGAAGACGTGACCCACCTCCTCCTGATCGGTCTCGGCAGGAATCGCCCTGACATCCGTCGCCATGATGGTGCGCAGCCTCACCGGGCGCCGGGTGCGGAGCAGCCTGTGCAGCGGAATTCGCCCGATCGGCCGGTACTGCGGGTCGATGACGTAGATCTCGTAGAAGTCGTCCGGCATGTCGCCGCCGGTCTCGCGCATGTGGTCTATGGTCTGACCCACGGTCCAGAAGGCCGGCAGCGCGACCAGCTCGCGTTGCATCAGGCGGCCGGCGCTATCCTCGGGATAGGTCAGACTTTCCGCGACGCCGGCCCGCTCCTCGCTCGAGATCGCGTCGAGAATCTCCTTGCGCTGCGGGTCGTCGAGATCCTCGAGCACGGCGACGGCGTCGTCGCTCTCCATGTCCGCGATGGCCTCGGCTGCGCGCTCCGCTCCGATCTCGCCGATCAGCTCCTCGCGGATGTCGTCCTCGACATGGGGGAGCACGTCGCCGCTCAGCACGTCGTGGGCGACAGTGACAAGGCGGCGGCGCTCTCCAACGCTGAACCGCTCGATCAGATCGGCGATGTCGGCTTCGTGCAGCGGCGCGACCAGGGCACGGACGCGGTCACCGTCCGACTCCGCGAGCGCCGCGCGCACGGCGCTGACGAGCTCGGTGGTGAGGCCGTAGAGCCCTTCCCGCCCGCCTGGCTCGGGCGCCGTGCCTGCTTCCGGCGGCAAGTCGGACTGTGCCACCGGAACCTCTCCTAACTTGCCGCGTTGGCGGCGATCGTGCTGTCGCCCTCCTCCGCCCGGCTCTGCGCCTCGACGGCGGCAACGGCGGTCATGTTGAACACGCCGCGGGTGGTTGCGGAGCCATGCAACACGTAGGCCGGCGCAGCGAGCCCGAGCAGGATCGGGCCGACCGAGATGCCGTCGGCGAGAACCTTGAGCATGCCGTAAGCGATGTTGGCCGTGGTCAGGTCGGGCAGGATCAGCGTGTTCGCCTGACCCTTTAGCCGTGAGTTGGGAAACCTCTCCGCGCGGATCGTCTCGTCGAGCGCGGCATCGGCGTTCATCTCGCCCTCGGCCTCCAGCTCGGGTGTGTGCTGGTGCAGCAGATGAAGCGCTTCCCGCATCTTCACCGACGATGCGAGGTCGTTGCTGCCGAAGTTGGAGGCGGAAAGCAGCGCGATCTTCGGCGTCATGCCGAAGCGCCGCACCTGCTTGGCCGTCAGCACGGCCGATTGGCATATTTGCGACGGGCTCGGATCCTCCATGATATCGGTATCGGCGATGAAGAAGATGCCCTTGGTCAGGATCAGAACCCGCAGCGCCGCCGCCGAGTCGACGCCGGGCCGGAGCCCGATAACGTCGAGCACGTAGTTGAGCTCAGGCCGGAAGCGAGGAGCCGGGCCGGCCAGCAGCGCGTCGGCGTCGCCGCAGCGCACCATCATCGATGCGATCACGGTGGGCTGGTTGCGGAGCGTCGTGCGCGCTGCCGAAGGTGCGACCCCGCGCCGCCCCATCAGCTCGTGATAGAGCCGCCAATAGGTGTCGTACTTCTCGTAGTCCGCCGGATTGATCACGTCGACGTTGGTGCCGGGCTCGAGCCGGAGCGAGAGCCGGTCGATCCGCTCCTCGATGCGCGACGGCCGCCCGATCAGAATCGGCCGCGCAATGTCCTCGTCGATCGCCTGCTGGGCAGCGCGCAGCACGCGTTCATTCTCGCCGGCGGCGTAGACCACCCGCTTGGGGTCCTTCTTGGCCTGGTCGATCACCACCTTCATCAGGTAGCCGGTGCGGAACACGAGGCCCGCGAGCTCCTGGCGGTAGGCCGCGAGGTCGGCGATCGGCCGGGCAGCGACACCGCTCTGCATCGCGGCCTCGGCCACCGCGGCCGGCACGGTCTCGATCAGGCGCGGATCGAAGGGCTTGGGGATGATGTAGTCGGGGCCGAATTTCTGGGACTGGTCGCCGTAGGCCGCGGCCACGACATCGGAGGACTCGGCGGTCGCGAGGTCGGCAATGGCGCGAACGCAGGCGAGCTTCATCGCCGTGTTGATCTCGGTCGCCCCGCAGTCGAGCGCGCCCCGGAAGATGAACGGGAAGCAGAGCACGTTGTTGACCTGGTTCGGATAGTCGGAGCGTCCGGTCGCGATGATCGCGTCGGGCCGTACCGCGAGCGCGTCCTCCGGCATGATCTCCGGCGTCGGGTTCGCGAGCGCGAGGATGATGGGTTTGGAGCCCATGCTCCGCACCATCGCCTGGGTCATGGTGCCGGGGCCGGAGAGGCCGAGAAAGATGTCGGCACTCGCGATCGCGTCGTCGAGCGTGCGCGCATCCGTGTCCAGCGCGTAGCGCGTCTTCTGCTCGTTCAAATCTGTCCGGCCCGTGTGAACCACGCCCTTGCTGTCGCACACCGCGATGTTGGCGCGCGCGACGCCGAGCTCCTGCAGGAGGTCGAGGCAGGCGATCGCCGCGGCGCCCGCGCCCGAGCACACCACCCGCGCCGCGTCCGGCGTCTTGCCGACGATGCGGAGCGCGTTCAGCGCGGCGGCGGCGACGCAGATCGCGGTGCCGTGCTGATCGTCGTGGAACACCGGGATGTTGAGCAGCTCCTTGAGGCGGCGCTCGATCTCGAAGCACTCGGGCGCCTTGATGTCCTCCAGGTTGATCGCGCCGAAGGTCGGCTCCAGGCGAGCGACGGTCTCCACCAGCGCGTCCACGTCGCCTTCGTCGACCTCGATGTCGAACACGTCGATGTTGGCGAACTTCTTGAAGAGGACTGCCTTGCCTTCCATCACCGGCTTGGAGGCAAGCGCACCGATGGCGCCGAGGCCCAGCACAGCGCTGCCGTTGCTGATCACCGCGACCAGGTTGGCCCGCGCGGTGTAGTCCCAGACCCGCGCCGGGTCTTCGGCGATTTCCAGGCAGGGCGCGGCCACGCCGGGGCTGTAGGCAAGGGCGAGGTCGCGCTGCGTGCCCATGCGCTTGGTGGCGTGGATGCCGAGCTTGCCCGGCTTGGGCTCGCGGTGATAGTCGAGCGCCGCTTGGCGCAGGTCCTCCGCCATGCCCTGTCCCCTCGCCTGTCTGGCCGCGTCGCGGCCGCGCGAATTTGGTCTCAACGCCCCCGGATAGCAAACAGAATCGCGCGAACCCGAGACAACCGCGCGTTATTTTGCAGCGCTAGCGGTGTAGTATCGGCCGCTCACGGCGCGCGAGGCTGACAAAGGGGAGGCGGTCATGGCGTTCGCGGAGGTCAACGGCGTCAAGCTCTGGTACGAGACGACGGGGGAAGGCACGCCCGTGGTTCACATCCACGGTGCGGGCTTCGGCCACTTCAACTTCGCCACCGCGACTCCGATCGCGTCGAAATACTTCCGCTGCATCGATTTCGACATGCGCGGCTACGGGCAGTCCGACAAGCCCATCCAGCCCTACGACATGGAGGTCTGGGCCGACGACGTGGCCGGGCTCATGGACGCGCTGAAGATCGAGCGCGCCCACATTCACGGCACCTCCATGGGCGGGATGATCGCCCAGGTCTTCGGCGCCAAGTACGCCGACCGGACCGACCGGCTCGTCATCAACTGCTCGGCCGCGAAGCTCGATCTCGCCGGCCGCCTCACCTTCCAGAACTGGATCGACATCTCCGAGGCCTACGGCTGCGGCAGCCGTACCCTGGCCGAGCTGATCGCGGTCCAGGCGCTTTCGCGCAAGTTCCTCGACGGGCCGAACGGCCCCGGTGCCGTCGACATGATCCAGGACATCCTGGAGCGCTCGAACCGCCGGGAGGTCTACCAGCGGGCCTGCCGCGCGATGATGGAGATGGACCTCCGGCCCTACGCCGCGCAGATCAAGGCGCCGACGCTGGTGATCGGCGGCGACGAGGACATCATGACGCCGTGGGAGGTGGGCGAGACCGGCGCCGGCCAGACCTGGCTCGCCGAGAACATCCCGAACGCCGTCAAGTACGTGGTCCGGGGCTCGAACCACTCGACGCTGTTCGACGGCACCGAGGAGAACATGCGGGTGGTGGTGAACTTCCTCAGCGCCCGCAACGACCTCCTCGCTCCCCTGCAGGACTGACCCGCCAGCGGTGCCTCAGCCCCCCAGCGCTGCCGCCGCCTCGGCGCAGGTAACGCGTTCGGCGATGTTCTCCAGCGCGTAGTTGAGGCCGGCGTTGTGCCACTCGTCGTTGATGGTGGAGGTGCCGTCGGTGAGCACGACGGCACGGTAGCCGGCGTCGGCGCCGTGGCGCGCGGTGTGCTCGACCGAGAAGTTGGTCCACGCGCCGGAGATCACGATGGTGTCCACGCCGAGCCCCTTGAGGATGGTCTCGAGGGGCGTGTCGTGGAACGCGTTCATGCGCATCTTCTCAACCACCAGATCGCCTGACTGCGGCTCAAGCCCCGCCACAGCTGCAGCACCCCAGCTGCCGCGCACCATCGCCTTCGCCTCGGCGATGCCCTGGAAGAGCGGCGCGTTCAGCTTCAGGCCCGGCGCGCCTTCCTCCACGATGTAGTGCACGTGGATCACCGCCATGTCGGCCTTGCGCGCGGCTGCGGCGAGGGACTTCACGTTCTCCATCACGTTCTGCGACTGCGCGTGCGCCGGGGCGCCGGAATCAGCGAAGGCGCCGCCCTCCGCGATGACGTCGTTCTGCAGGTCCTGGATGATCAGCGCGCTGCGCGCAGGGTCCAATTCGAAGGCCATGGGTCCACTCCTACATGTAGGCCAGGCGATTGCCGGCGACCTTGAGCGCGATCCGGTAGACCGATGTCGAGCAGGTGCAATAGAGCTCGTTCCACCCGGTGCCGCCCCAGTTGAGGTTGGCCGAGTGCTCCGGCATTCCGATCACGCCGAGGTGCTCGCCGTCCGGCGCGTATACCCAGAAGCCGCGCGGGCCGGTGACGTAGACGTTGCCGTGCTCGTCGCACTTCATGCCGTCGACCACGCCGTTCTCCAGCACCCCGTCACCGACGTTCTCGGCGAACATGCGCCCGTTGGAGAGCGAGCCGTCCTCGCCCACGTCGAACACCCGGATGTGCGCGCGGGTCGTGTCGTTGACGTAGAGGATGCTCTCGTCCGGCGAGAAGCAGAGGCCGTTCGGCTGGTCGAAGTCATCGACCTCGCAGTGGACTTCGCCGTTGGTCGCGACGCGGAAGACCGCCTGGAAGCCCAGCTCCCGCTCTCGCTCTTCGCCGAAGACCGGCATGCGGCCGTACCACGGATCGGAGAAGTAGACCGAGCCGTCTGACTTCACCACCACGTCGTTGGGACTGTTCAGCTCCTTGCCGTCGTAATGCGAGGCCAGCACCTGGCGCTCGCCGGACGGCGTCTCGCGCGCCAGCACGCTGGTCACATGCTCGCAGATGTAGAGGTTGAGGTCGGCATCCAGCGTCATGCCGTTGCCCTTGTTGTTGGGGTGGCGCACGTCGCTGGCACCGTCCGCCGCGCTCCAGCGCCGGCGCGTGTCCGCCGGGATGTCGCTGAAGTAGAGGCATTGCTCGCCGGGGTGCCAGATCGGCCCCTCGGTGAACATAAAGCCCGTGCAAATCTGGTCGACACTGGCATCCTCGGCCACGAGGTCCAGCAGCCTCGGTGAATTGACCTCGATCATCTTCTCATCTCCCTTTGCGGCGACGCGCCTCGCTCACGCCCGGCGGCGGCCCGATCCTATCACTTCGTGTCGCCGATGCTATGCTGCACCAGCACCGATGATGGCATCGGCATCCACCTCGACCAGCATCTCCGGCGAGACCAGGGCCGCCACCTCCACCAGAGTCGAGCACGGGAAGTCGCCCGTGAAGAACTCCCGCCGTGCCTCCAGGAAGGCCGGGCGGTCGCGCTCCAGGTTCGACAGATAGACCCGCATCCGCACGATGTCGGCCAGGCTGCCACCGGCGGCTTCGAGGTAGTGCCGGATGTTGCGGAAGATGATGCGCGACTGCTCGCCCGGATCGCCCACCGCGAGCACGTTGAAGTCCACGTCCACCGCCACGAGGCCCGCAATGTAGACCTGGTTGCCGCAGCGCAGGCAGTTGGACCAGAGACCGGGCGCCGGCTCGGCCACATGGGGCGTCCGCACGCGTTCGATCGCCATCGTCGTTCCTTCCCTTCTTGCTCGTCCCCGCCGGCGGCGGCGCAGCCCGGCTAAAGCCGGTATAGCCGCCGCGCGGTTCCGGCGAATATCTGCGCTTGATCCGCCTCGCTCAAGTAGGCCAGCGCCTTTCGATAGGCGCCGATCAGGCTCGCGTAGTCGGTCCACAGCTTCTCGATCGGGAAGTTGCTGCCCCAGAGGCAACGCTCCGGCCCGAAGAGGTCGACGGTCTCGCGCACCGTGCGCCCGATATGGGCTTGGTCCACCCGGTGAATAAAGGTGCCGAGGCCAGAGAGCTTGACGGAGACGCTGGGCACGGCGGCGAGTCTTTTCATGCCCTCGCGCCAGGCCTGCCAGCCCTCGGGCGTGAGGTTCTCCGGCATTCCGCAGTGGGCGAGCACCATCGATACGTCGGGGAACGCTGCGGCGAAGGCAGCGCCGTCCGCCATCTGCGCGGTAAAGATCTGCAGCTCGAAGACGAGACTGTGATCGGCCAGCAGCCCGACGTTGCGGCGAAGCGCCGCGTCATTCATCACCGCAGGACCGTCGGCGAAGCGGTACTGCTCGTGCTCGTGCCAGTGGAGCTGCATGCGGATGCCGCGCAGCAGCGGCGACTGATTCTGCGCCTTGAGTACGTCCCCAACGTCCGGGTCGCGAAGGTCGGCGTAGCCCACGATGGCGTGAGGGTAGCCGATGCGGTCGGCCTCCGCCTGCACCCACGCCACCTCGTCGACCGCCTGTGCGGGTGCCCAGTTGGCTTGCACGTAAATTGACTGCGCGACGCCACTTCCCTCGATGTCGCTCAGATACTCCTCGATGGCATAGTCGCGCCGGATCGGCTCGTAGGGGCCGAAGATGCGTGGCTGCATCGGCCCCATGAGCCATGGCAGATCGCGCTGGCGCCAGATGTGGTGATGAGCGTCGACGATCCGGTTCATGGTGACCGCATGGTGGCCCGAGACGGCATCCGGCGCCAGGGTTGCCCGTGCGATCTTGCTTTACGTCGTCGGCGCTTCTCCGGCCTGCTCGAGGATGGTTCGAATCACCTCCTCCGACAGCCTGAAGTTACTGGCCTGTAGACGCTCCAAATAGAGTCGAACGCTCGATATGAAGCCGGCACGTTTAGCAATGAGCAGCACGCCGGCCAACCCGGTTACGGCAATGCCATGGGCTCGGGCATGTGCACGGCCCGAGGTTTCGTCCATCAGCACTAGACATCGGCCCGGATGATTGATGGCGAGCGCGAGAGTGCTGGCCTCGCCAGCGCCCAGATCAGTGAACCTATCGCGATCCGGGCGAACCGCCGCGACCTCGATCCATCCTCTCTCGATCGCTTCGGTCAGCTCGCGCGCGCCCGGCCGCCCACCGCCCGCCAACACCTCGTCGCGGACCGCGGCCGTCACCGTGACCTGGTCGAACAGCCTGCGAAGCAGATCGAATGCGCCGGCGGCGGCAAGCCCGATCAGGGGGCTCGCGTCGGCGACGACGAGTCGTTCCGCCATGCTTCCGCTGCTTCGGTGTCCTCACGGATCGTTGCCGCGTCGCCGTGCACCACAGGAATGCCGAGTCGCGACACGTGCTCGATGAACGCGGCGATACCGAGGCCGGAGAAGCGCGCCGCCTGACCGAGGGAAAGGCTCTGCTCGCGATAAAGCGCCGTGGCCAGCGCGCGTCTTATGCCCTCTTCGGCAAGTAGCGTATCGTCGTCGAGATGGAACAGGATGGCTTCCGGCCGGTGCCGCTTCAGTACCATAACAGGGTTTTCACGCGCGGCGCGCAGCGCCTCCGAGGGGTTGTTCTTCAACGCGCGGACGCTGACAGCTTTCATGACCGCCTCCTTTCATAGGAACATATTGTAGGAACATACGCGAATGCAATGGACAAGCCGTCAATGCTGCGCCAAGACCTCTGCACCCCGATTTGACGCCAGATACGGCCAGACATAGTTAGGCCCCATGCGCGTAGTCAACATCAGCCAAGCGAAGAGCCATCTCTCGCGTCTCGTCGAGGAGGCAGCCGGCGGGGAGGAAATCGTCATTACCAAGCACAACCGGCCGATGGCGCGTCTGATCGCGCTGGAAGCCTCGACGCGCCCGCGCAAGCCCGGCGGCTGGGAAGGCCAAGTCTGGATGGCCGACGAGTTCGACGCCCCACTCCCGAAAGAGCTGGAGATGGGATTCTACGGCGACGGTAGCGAGCCTCCCGCTTCTTGATGCCCGCGCGTGCCTCTGCTGGCATTCCTGGCACCCGGTGACAGACGCCGGGCAGACAAAGGAACTGACTCCATGAACAGCATCGACCTGAACGGCTGGCGGGCCATCGTGACCGGCGCAGCTCAGGGGCTCGGGCGCGCGATCGGCGAGCGACTGCAGGCCTCGGGCGCCGCCGTCTACGTCTGGGATTTCGACTCTGCCGCTATGAAGGAAGCCCGGGCGGACTGGCCCGACGGTGGCCCTGCCGGGTGGATCGAAGTCGATGTTTCGGATCCGGATGCGGTGGAGGCAGCCCTTCGCGAAACGCAGGCGAGCGCCGGCGGCATTGACATCCTGGTCAACAACGCCGGCATCTCCGGCCCCAACATGCCGACCTGGGAATACCCCGTCGACGACTGGCGCCGTGTGATCGACATCGACCTCAATGGCCCCTTCCTGGTGAGCCGCGCCGTGGTGCCGCTAATGAAGGACGCTGGCTGGGGGCGGATCGTCAACATCGCCTCGGTGGCCGGCAAGGAGGGCAACCCCAACGCTCCCGCCTACAGCGCGGCGAAGGGCGGCCTGATCGCGCTTACCAAGAGCCTCGGCAAGGAGCTCGCAGGCTCCGGCGTGCTGGTGAACTGCGTGACGCCTGCGGCTGTGGAGACCCGCATCTTCGACCAGATGACCCAGACCCACATCGACATGATGAAGTCGAAAATTCCGCTCGGCCGCTTCGGCCTGCCGCAGGAGATCGCCGCCATGGTCGCCTGGCTCTGCTCCGAGGACTGCTCGTTCTCCACCGGCGGCGTGTTCGACCTCTCTGGCGGGCGCGCGACCTATTAGCCGGCCTCAATTTGACCACCCCAGCCATCGCCACCACACTCGCCGCGCCCGACAAGCCACCGCGCCCAACGACGAGAGGGAGACCATGAAGGAGCACGAAGAAGGCTATTCGATGCCGCTCGCGGCGCCGACCTTCACGAAGCCGCCGTTCTACGCAACGTCAGACAGCAAGATCCTGATGATGGCCTATCGCGCCGACTCCGACGCGGTCGCCTTCGAGGTGCCGGAGCCCTTGGAGCCGGTCGAGCCCAACCTCGTGCTCGCCTGGCTCGGCGACATGGGCCAGCCGACCCACTCGGTCGAGCTCTACCACGAGTGCCTGACCGGCATCATGGTCCGCTACAAGGAATGGACCGGCTGGTACATCAACTACATCTGGGTCGACAACGACATGGCGCTCACCTTCGAGCGCGAGATCTACGGCTGGCCCGCCAACCTGTGCGATACCACGCCGCTCAAGTTCTACGGCAGCCAGGTGATCGGCCACTGCGACCGCGCCGGCGAGTGCCTCATGCGGCTCAGCATGAACGTCACCAGCCCGCCGCCGATCCGCCGCGCCGACAGCGCCATCGAGGACCGCTTCGCCGAGCTGGTCGACGCCGACTTCCTGCAGATCCGCAAGATCCCCAACCCCGAGGAAGGCGGCAAGCCGATCAAGCAGCTGCTCCTGATCCGGCCCGAGGACTTCGCCCTGCACGAGATCTGGACCGGCACCGGCCATCTTGAGCTCGGGCGCTCCGGCCTCTACCCGCACCTGCACAAGCTCGCGCCGGTAGAGATTCTGGAAACCTGGTACCTCAAGGCCTCTTGGGTCGTGCCCTACCCCAAGGTGATCTGGGACAACGGTTAGGCTGCAGTTGACGATTTGGGGGCTAAAGCGCGAATATCAAACGATAACCTGGAGGGGAGCATGAGCAAAATACTGCGCAAAATCGGAGTAGCGACCGGCGTCGCCGCGCTCGGTATCGTGGGCATCCTGGCAACGCAACCCGCTTCGGCGGAAGGCCAGCTCAACGTCTACAACTGGGGTGATTACATCAACCCGGACGTGCTGACCCGGTTCACCGAGGATACCGGGATCGAGGTGACTCTCGACACCTACGGCACCAATGAGGAAATGCTGGCGAAAATTCAGGCGGGTGCCACGGGTTACGACATCGTGTTCCCGTCGGTTCACATGCGCGACATCATGCAGAAACTCGGGCTTCTGTACGATGCGAAGGTCAACACGCTTCCGGGTTTCGAGAATATCGACCCAATCGCCAAGCGGTCCAGCGTCGACCCCGAGAGCTCCTATTGCTTGCCCTATGCCTGGGGTGCGGTCGGCATCTTCTACAACAAGGCAGAAGCCGGTGAGCTTACCTCTTGGGAGGACTTCTTTGCCCTGCCTGACAAGGGCAAGAAGATCACCATGCTCGACGACTTGCGTGAGACCATCGGTGTTGCCCTCATCATGAACGGCCACTCCGTGAACACGGCGGATTCGGACGCTCTCAAGCAGGCCGAGGCCTGGCTGCTCGAGCGCAAGGACAAGATTTCGGCGTTTACCTACGACATCGTGCCGCTGGTTCAGGCCGGCGACATTGCAGCAGCGCACTGGTACGTCGGCGCGACTCTCTACACGATCCAGGAGCCCGACCGGCTCGGTTTCGTGATCCCGAAAGAGGGCGCCACGATGTATCAGGAGGACATTTGCATTCTCGAGACCGCACCGAACAAGGAGAGCGCGATCCGGTTCTTCGAGTTCTACATGCAGCCTGAGATCGCCGCGCTCAACACGCTCCAGCAGGTCAACGGGACGGCCAACGTGCCGGCGCGCGATCTTTTGCCGGATGAGCTCAAGAACAATCCGAACACCAATCCTCCGCCGGACGTGATGGCGAAACTTCAGATCTTCGTCGATCTCGCTGACGATCTGCGCAAGTACAACCGCGTCTGGACCAAGGTGAGAACGGCCCAGTAGCAAGCCGTTCTCATCGGTACACGTCGGCGAGCGGACTGAGTCCGTTACCGGAGATGCCCGACACCGGACTGCCCGGTTCGGGCTCTCCGGTCGCCGAGGTGCTCGATGCCGTCAAGCGGTTCTCCGCGCCCGAAGGCGGCACGGTAACCGCGCTTGACGAAGTCTCCCTGGAGGTCAGTGCCGGCGAGTTCGTGACATTGCTCGGCCCCTCGGGCTGCGGCAAGACCACGCTGCTGCGCTGCATCAGCGGCTTTGAAGACCTCGATGCCGGCGAGGTCCGCATCGACGGCACGCCGATGACCGGCGTGCCGGCGCAACACCGGCCCGTCAACACCGTATTCCAAACCTACGCGCTGTTTCCGCACCTGCGCGTCGAAGCCAACGTCGCCTATGGCCTCGAGGTCACGGGCGTGCCGCGCCGCGAACGCACGGTGCGCGTCGCCCAGGCCCTGGAACAGGTCGGGCTCCAGGGCCTCGAACGCCGCAAGCCGGACCAGCTATCGGGCGGCCAGCGCCAGCGGGTCGCGCTGGCGCGCGCCATCATCAACCGGCCCAAGCTCCTGCTGCTGGACGAGCCCCTGTCGGCGCTCGACCGCAACCTGCGGCATTCGATGCAGCTGGAGCTCAAGACCCTGCAGCACGAGCTCGGGATCTGCTTCCTCTTCGTCACTCACGACCAGGAGGAAGCGCTGACGATGTCGGACCGCATCGTCGTCCTGAATCACGGCAGGATCGAGCAGATCGGCTCGCCCGAGCAGCTCTATCACGAGCCGGCGACAAGCTTCGTCGCCGAGTTCATCGGCGACGGGGCCCTCTTCACCGGAACGATCGAAGGCGACCCGGACCCGGCGCTCGTGACCGATGATGGTCTGCGCCTCGCGATTCGGGACGGCGTGCCGGCCGGGCGCAGGATGACGATGCTGCTGCGGCCCGAGCAGCTCGACGGTGCGCCTGCAGCGCCGGACTCCGCGTTCGGCATCCTGGAGGCGACCCTCGAACAGTCCGTCTTCTACGGCGCGACACGCCAACTGGTTTGCCGGCTCGGCAACGGTGCCGCCATTACCGTCACCCCGAGCCCCGGCGCCGATGGCGACCGGCTCTACCGGGCGCAGCTCGGCGATGCGCTCAGGCTCGCCTACCGGCGCGCGGAGCCGCATTTGATCGAGGAAGCCCGCGATGGCGGTTAAGAGGGACCGGACCCGGCTCGCTGTCCTCCTCGGGCCTGTCAGCCTGTTTCTCGGCATATGTTTCATCGGCCCGCTCGTGGTGATGATCATCTTCAGTTTTCTGGAGCCCGGCCTCTACGGCGGCGTCGAATGGAACTTCTATCACTGGAATTTCGGACGAATTCTCGGCTGGGCCGATGGCGAATGGGAGGATTTCGACTGGGTCTATGCCGAGATTTTCGGGCGCTCGGCCCGGCTTGCATTCATAAACGTGCTGATCACTTTGGCGATTTGCTATCCCGCAGCACTGTGGGTGCGCGGGCTGCCGCGGCGCTGGCGCATGTTCGTCGTGTTCCTAATCACGCTGCCGTTCTTCGTCAGCCTGGTGGTGCGGCTGTTCGCCTGGGTGCTGATTCTTCGCCCCACCGGGTTTCTCAATTACGGCCTGGTCGGCCTCGGCGTCATCGAAGAACCGCTCGACCTCATCTTCACGGAAACCGCCGTGCTGATCGGCATGGCCTATGTCCTGCTGCCGTTCATGTTCCTGCCGGTTTATGCGTCCGTGGAGAAACTGGATCGTTCGCTCGTCGAGGTTTCGTCGGACCTGGGCGCGAGCTCATTTCAGACCTTCTGCAGGGTGACCGTGCCGCTGACACTGCCCGGCATCGCCGCCGGATCCGTCCTGGTGTTCATCCCCAGCTTGGGCAACTTCATCGTCCCCGACCTGCTGGGCGGCGCCAAGGTTCTGATGATCGGCAATCTGATCGAGCAACAGTTCCTGTCGGCGCGCAATTGGCCGTTCGGCGCGGCGCTGTCGGTCATGATGATGGCCGTGATGTTCCTGTTGATTCTCATATATTTGCGACGCATCGGACGGATGCAGACGCGGCCATGAAACTGCGGCTGAAGCGGCGTCTGTTCGGCACTTATGGCGTGCTGTTTCTGGTGTTCGTCTATGCGCCGATCGTGATGATCGTCGCGTTCTCGTTCAATTCCAATCCGATAAACATGATGGTCTGGTCGGGCTTCACGTTCGACTGGTACTGGACGATCTTCGGTTATCCGACACAGCTCAACGAGCAGACCCTTTACGTCGAGTCCACCGATCAGCTGCTCGCCGCAGTCATGAACAGCCTGATCGTCGCCGCCTCTACCACGACCATTTCGACCGTGCTGGGCACCATGACCGCGCTGGCGCTCTTTCGCTATCGCTTCCGTGCGCAGCGCTTCTACCAAGGCTTGCTCTACATGCCGATGGTGATGCCGGACATCGTTCTCGGCATCGCGCTGCTGGTTTTCTTCGTCAGCATCGGCATGTCGCTCGGGCTCTATTCGATCATCATCGGACACTGCACGTTCCTGATCTCCTACGTCTTCGTCGTCGTCAGCGCCCGCCTTGCCGGCATGGACAACGCATTGGAGGAAGCCTCCGCAGACCTCGGCGCCAGCGAATGGGTGACCTTCCGCCGCGTGACCCTGCCGCACATCGCGCCGGGCGTGGTGGGCGGTGCCTTGCTCGCGTTCATCATCTCCATGGACGACCTGGTGATCACCTACTTCATCGCCGGCGTCGATTCGACCACGCTGCCTCTCTTCATCTACGGTATGCTGCGGCGCGGGGTAAAACCCCAGATCAATGCGATCGCCACGCTGATGCTGTTGTTCACCTTCATTATCGCCTCGCTCGGCCTCTATCTGCGCCGGCGAGGCTGAACGACGTGGACATGCCCAAGCCGCGCGGGCGCGACCTCGGCCTGCCCTTTCCCGGAGAGACTGGCCGCCACAACGCGATCACCGACGTTCCCGGCCTTGAGGTCGGCTTCACCACCAGAATCGAGGGCGATGGGCCGCTGGTCGAGGGCCGGGGCCCGGTCCGGACCGGCGTGACCGCCATCCTGCCGCTCGGCCGGCAGCCCGAACCCGAGCCCGTGTGGGCCGGCATGTACGCGCTCAACGGCAACGGCGAGATGACCGGTACCCACTGGATCCGCGACGGCGGCTATCTGGTTGGGCCGGTCTGCATCACCAACACCCACAGCGTCGGCATCGTCCATCATGCCGCGACGCGATGGATGATCCGGACCTACACCGAGGCCTGGCAGAACGAGCATCTCTGGGCGATGCCGGTGGTTGCCGAGACCTACGACGGCGTCCTGAACGACATCAACGGCCAGCACGTGACCGAGGCGGACGCGCTGGCGGCGCTCGACAACGCGTCCTCAGGCGCGGTGCTCGAGGGCAACGTGGGCGGCGGCACCGGGATGATCTGCTACGAATTCAAGGGCGGCACGGGCACGGCCTCGCGCCGGCTTGCTCTCGACGGCACGGCGTTTCACGTCGGCGCCCTGGTGCAGGCCAATCACGGCATCAGGCCCTGGTTCACGGTTCTCGGCCGCCGGCTCGGCCCGCACATGCCGGAAGACCGCCTGCTCGACGCCGAGCAGGGCTCGATCATCGCGATCCTCGCCACCGACCTTCCCCTGGCACCGCACCAGCTCGCGCGGCTGGCGAAGCGTGCGGCGATCGGTATCGGACGCGGCGGGACGCCCGGCGGCAACAACTCGGGTGATATCTTCCTGGCGTTCAGCACGGCGAACCGCGGGCCGCTGCCTCAGCTTGCCGCCTTGCGGCGCGACTTCGTCATGATCAACGACGAAGCCTTCGATCCGATTTATCTCGCCGCGGTCGAGGCCATCGAGGAGGCCGTCGTCAACGCCATGCTCGCGGCCGACGACGTGACCACGGTGCGGCCGGCGGGCCACGTCTGCCGCGCCCTCGACGGCAACCGGCTGATGGAGCTGATGGCGTAGGCTGTTCGGCTGCCCTTGGAACGTGGCCCCGGCTGGCCAAGGGCGCAAGCCAGGTCAGGTCGAGATCATCTTTTTCTCGATGCCGACGCCGGCTTCCACCGCGCGCTGATACTCGAGCGGGACGGTCGCCGAATCCTGGATCGCGATTCCAGTGGAATCGAAGAGCGTAATCTCGGTGTCGTTCCGCCGGCCCTGCAGCCGGCCGCAGATGACGGCGCCGATCTCGGCGGCCACGTCGTCCGGCCCGATGACGCCCTCTGTAATCGGCACGTTGATCTCGCCGTCGGGCACGCACTGCCGGATGTCGTCCACGAAAATGCGGGCGCGGGCCGCAATCGCGCTCTCCAGCTCCTGGTTGCCGGCGAGGTCGGAGCCCAGGGCCGCGACGTGGGTGCCGTCCGCGATCCATGCGTCCCGCACCACGGGGTCGGCGCCGGTGGTGGTGGTCACCACCGCATCCGCGCCGCGCACCACAGCCTCCAGGTCGGTCGAGGGCACCAAGTTGAGGCCCGGATGGCGCGGAGCCTCGCTCGCCACGAAGGCATCGAGCGTCGCCTGCGTCCGGCTCCACACCCGCACCTCCGACCACTCGCGCACGGCGGCGCAGGTGCGGAGCGCGCCGATGCCCACGTCGCCCGCCCCCACCAGCGCCAGCACCGACGCATCCTTGCGCGCGAGCCAGCGGATCGAGACCGCCGCCGACGCGCCGGTGCGCATCATGGTGTGGTAGCTGCCGTCCACGATGGCCAAGGGAAAGCCGGTCTCGGGCTCGGTGTAGACCAGGATCGAGAACACCGTCGGCAGGTCGAACTTCGCGCGGTTGTGCTCGCGGATCGAGACCCACTTGCAGGCGGCGGCCTCGGTCACGCCCGCGCCCGCCGGCTCCTCGATGTAGGAGGGCATCACCTCCCATTCGCCCGGATATTTGTCGAGCACGATGTGGCCCTTGGGCTCCAGGTAGCAGCGCCCCTCGCCGTGCCGGCGGAACGCGGTCTCGACGCAATCGACGTACTCGCCGGGCTCCAGCAGGCCCATCATGTCGGTACGGCTGAGGATCAGGGTCTTGCGGTTGCGCCAGCTGGTCATGGTCGGTCGGTTCCTTCTCTTGGCCCGGCGTGGGATCGCCCGTGCAGGATGCGCCAGATCGCCTCGGGCGTGGCCGGCATCGCGACCGCGTCGTGGCCGCCGTGGTCGCGGAGTGCATCGGCCACTGCGTTCATCACCGCCGCCGGCGCCACGATGGAGCCGGCCTCGCCCAAGCCCTTCACGCCCAGCGCATTGGTGAGGCACGGTATCACGGCGAACTGCCCGTCCAGGAACGGCAGGTCGTCGGCGCGTGGCAGCGTGTAGTCCATGAACGAGCCGGCCAGCAGCTGCCCGTCCCCCTCGTCGTAGACCGCGTGCTCGGTCAATGCCTGGCCGATGCCTTGCGCGATGGCGCCGTGGTTCTGGCCTTCCGCCAGAAGCGGATTGAGAATCCGCCCGAAGTCGTCCACGGTGGTGTAGCGCAAGATCCGCACCCGGCCGGTGGCCCGCTCGATCTCCACCTCGCACACGTGGCAGCCGTTGGCGAAGGTCACGGCGCGGCCCACGTGATTGACTTCGCAATCGAGGCCGAGCGTCTCGGCCTCCGGCCGGAGCGCCGGGTCGAACGAGGCGCGCGCCACCTCCGCAAAGCCCGCCGCACGGTCCGTGCCGGCGATGCGGTAGCGTCCGCCCTCGAAGCGCACGTCCGCCTCCGGCGCCTCCAGCAGCGCGGCGGCGACGGCGCGCCCCTTCTCCGCCGCCTCCTCCGCCGCGCGGAGGACCGCGTTGCCGCCGTAGGGGAGGCTGCGCGAGCCGCTGGAGCCGCTGCCGTGGGCGATGAGGTCGGTGTCTCCCTGCCGCACGCGCACGTGGCTTACGGGCATGCCGAGATGATCGGCGACGATCTGGGCATACGCCGTCTCGTGCCCCTGCCCCGTCGACTGGCTGCCGATCAGCAGCGTCACCGCGCCTTCGGTGTCGAAGCGCAGCGCCACCCACTGGTTGCGGTTGGCGCCGCATGGGTCGACATAGAAGGCCAACCCGATGCCGCGCAGGTGCGTCCCCTCCCCCGCCCCGGCCTCACATCCCCGCACCGCGCGCCAGCCGCTCGCCTCGCATGCCTTCTCCAGGATCGCGGGGAAGTCGCCCGAATCGTAGGTGTGCCCGAGCGGCGTGAGGTAGGGCATGGCGTCGGCGGCAACCAGGTTGCGGCGCCGCAGCGCCGCAGGATCGAGGCCGAGTTCGTGCGCCGCCTTATCGATCAGGCGCTCCAGCAGATAGACATTCTCGGGTCTCCCGGCACCGCGATAGGCGTCCGTCGGCGCCGTGTTGGTGTAGGCGGCGCGCACGCGGACGTGGAGCGCCGGCGTCCGGTAGGGGCCGATCAGCGCGCGGGTGCCGCCCACAGTGGCGACCGAGGGCCCATAGTTGGAGGCATAGGCGCCGAGATTGGCGACGCTCTCGATGGCCAGAGCGAGAAACCGCCCATCTGCGTCCAGCGCGAGCGTCGCCCGCGAGCAGAGATCCCGCCCATGGTGGTCGCTCGCCATGGCCTCGCCGCGCTCCGCCACCCACTTGACCGGGCGCCCGAGCCTGCGCGCAGCGAACAGCACCAGAGCGTACTCGGGATAGACCCAGAGCTTGACCCCGAAGGCGCCGCCCACGTCCGGCGTCACCACGCGCACCCGCTGCGCCGGCACCTTCAGCACGTGCTTGGCCAGGACGTTCCGCACCAGGTGGACGCCCTGCGTGCCTGCGGTCAGCGTGTAGGTGCCGCTGCCAGGATCGTAGGCGCCGAGCGCAGACCGGGTTTCCATGGGGCAGACGATGACCCGCTGGTTGCGGGCCTCCAGGCTGATTCGATGGGCCGCCGTAGCCAACGCGTCCTCCACCGTAACCCGGTCGCCCAGCTCCCAGTCCACGCAGAGGTTACCGGGCGCGTCCTCGTGCAGCAGTGGCGCGCCGGGTTGCAGCGCGTCCTCGGCATCGGTTACCGCCTCGAGCGGCCGGTAGGCGACATCGACGGCCTGGGCCGCGGCTTGTGCCTCCGCGACCGTTTCGGCCACCACGAAGGCGGCCGGGTCCCCCACCATGCGCACGCGCTCCGCCGCCAGCACCGGGCGGGGCGGCGTCGCGCTCTCGCTGCCGTCCGCGCCCTTGGGCTTCATCATGCAGGGGACCCCGCCGATGCTGGCCTCGGCAAGGTCGGCGGCGGTGTAGACCGCCAGCACCCCCGGCATCGCCGCCGCGGCACAGGTATCGATGGTGCCCAGCTCGGCATGGGCATGGGGCGAGCGCACCACGCAACCGCAGGCCTGACGCGGCAGGGCGAGGTCGTCGAGATAGCGCCCGCTGCCGGTGAGGAAGCGCTCGTCCTCGAGCCGCCGCTCCGCCGCGCCGATACCGTCCGTCATCCCGCCCCCGCATTGCCGTGCGTGCGCGCGCACGTTAGATAGCCGGGCGCCCGGCCGCAAACGGCGGGATGCGCCGGGACAAAGCGGGACAAGGCAGGAGACGCGGAGGCGTGGCAAGCGCAGACGACGGCTACGACGTGATCGTGGTGGGCTGCGGCATCGCCGGCTTGTCGGCCGCCGTCAGCGCCCAGCAGGCCGGCGCCCGCGTCGCGCTGCTGGAGCGTGCGCCCAGGGAGGAGCGCGGCGGCAACACCCGTTACACCGAGTCCTTCTGGCGCATGCGGAGCCACGACGAGGTCTCCGAGGATTTCTTGGAGCGCTTCGCCGAGAACGCCGGCGGCCACCTCGACCCCGCCGTGATCGGGGACAGCGTCAGGCCCTACGACCAATGGCCGAGGCTCCTGCGCGGCCTCGGCTTCGTCGATCCCGAGCTGGTGACGACACTCGCCGACAACGCCGGGCCGACGCTCCGCTGGCTCACCGGCTTCGGCGTCGCGTTCGACTTCCTGCCCAACTACTTCATCACCGAGAGCACCACCCGCATGGCGCCGGCCGGCGGCGGCCTCGCCCTGGTGGAGGCGCTCGCTGCCCACGCCGAGACCGTGCCGGAGCGCATCGCCATCCACTACGAGACCACGGCCCGCCGCCTCACCCAGGACGAGACGGGCCGCGTGACCGGCGTCGAGGCGACCGGCGCCAACAACCGCACCACGCGCCTACACGCGCGCGCCGTGGTGCTCGCCTCCGGTGGCTTCGAGGGCAACCCCGAGATGCTGAGCCGCTATCTCGGCCCGCAGAGCCAGTTCATCCGCCCGGTCGCGCGCGGCGGCTACTACAACCGGGGCGAAGGCATCCGCATGGCGCTGGAGATCGGCGCCGCCCCCTGCGGCGACTATGGCAGTTTTCACGCCCAGCCGGTCGACCCGCGCTCCGGCCAGCACGAGCCGGTGGTGCTCAACTACCCCTACGGCATCCTGGTGAACCGCGAGGGCTGCCGCTTCGTCGACGAGGCTCCGGCGACCGTGGATGCGAGCTACGAGGCCGCCTCGCGCCGGATGATGGCGCAGACCGAGGGCATCGCCTTCGCCATCACCGACGCCCGCCTTGATGACGTGACCAACTGGCAGAAGTCGGTGCGCACCGACCAGCCGCCGGTGCAGGCGGAGACGCCGGCAACCCTGGCCCAGGCCCTCGGAATCGACGGCGAAGGGCTCACGCAGACGCTCAAGGCCTACAACGCCGCCTGCCGACCCGAGGACGGCTTCACTCCCCTTGCCCTCGACGGGCTCGGCACCGACGGCCTCGTGCCCCGCAAGTCCAACTGGGCGCGCCCCGTGGACCGGCCACCCTACCGCGCCTGGCCGATCATCGCCGCCAACTGCTTCACCTTCGGCGGGCTGAAGATCAACGCCGCGGCCCAGGTGCTCAACACCGACGGCGAGACCATCCCCGGCCTCTACGCCGCCGGCGAGACCGCCGGCCTCTACTACCGTACCTACACCGGCTCCACCTCGGTGATGCGGGGCGCGGTCTTCGGCCGGATCGCTGGTCTCGACGCGGCGGCGCGCAAGAACCGCCCGTGACGAGCCCACCGTGAGCCAGGTCGCACTCCCCGCCGTCTTCATGCGGGGCGGCACCAGCAAGGGCCTCTTCTTCCACCGCCGCGACCTGCCGGCGGAGCGCGCCGAATGGGACGCGTTCTTCCTCGCCGCCCTCGGCAGCCCCGACCCCCACGGCCGCCAGCTCGACGGCATGGGCGGCGGCATCTCGTCCCTCAGCAAGGTGTTGGTGGTGAGCCCGAGCACGCGCCCCGGCGTCGATATCGACTACCTCTTCGGCCAGGTCGCGGTGGAGCAGGCGCGGGTCGATTACCGCAGCAACTGCGGCAACCTCACGGCAGCCGTCGGGCCCTTCGCCGTGGACGAAGGGCTGGTGCAAGCGGTGGACGGCGAGGCCGCCCTCACCCTCCACAACTGCAATCTGGACCAGCGCATCGAGGCGCGCTTCGCGGTCCAGGGCGGCCGCGCGGCGGTGGAGGGCGAGACGGTGCTCGACGGCGTCGCTGGCACAGGCGCGCCCATCGGCCTCTCCTTCCTGGAGCCGGGCGGCGCCGTCACCGGTTGCCTGCTGCCGACGGGCCACGTCCGCGACATGCTCGATGTGCCGGGCGCCGGCCCCATCGAGGCCACGCTGATCGACGCATCGACCGCCTTGGTCATCGTCCGCGCCGAGGCCCTGGGCCTGACCGGCGTCGAGCTGCCGGACGCCATTGAGGCCGACCACGCTCTTACCAAGAAGCTGGAGGCGACCCGCCGCGCGGGCGCCGCCGCCGTGGGCCTCGACCCGGAGACCGAGAGCGTGCCCAAGGTCGCCTTCGTTGCCTCTCCTGCGGATGCAACGACGCTCAGCGGCGCGCGCCTCGCGGCCGACTCGGTCGATCTCACGGCGCGGGCGATCTCCATGGGCCGCCCGCACCGGGCGCTGCCCCTGACCGCCGCGCTCGCGCTCGCGGCAGCCGCGCGCATCCCCGGCACCGTCGCTGCTGAGGCCGCCCGCCCCGATACGGGTGATGCCGGCAAGCCCGTCCGTCTTGGCCATCCCTCGGGCGTCGCCGAGGTCGCGGTCGATCTCGCCGCTACAGACCCGCCCCACATTGCCCGCCTCGCCGTGACCCGCACCGCGCGGCGTCTGATGGAAGGCCGCGTCCTCGTCCCCGCCAACCGCCTCGCCGACGCACTGGGCGCCGGATAGGCCACACGCACCAATCCGGGCCCGCAGTCTCGAACCCTTCCCTCGGACCGCAATACCAGTGAAAGCGGTTGACGCACCGCCTCACCCCTATATATTGCGGTTTGGTGACACCTACGCGTCGCGGTGGCCCGCGAAGACCGAAGCCGAGACCTCACGCCGACCGACGGAGGAATGCGCGATGCAGCCCCAAAAAGCCGAGGTGCAGTCTTTCTTCGAGTTCCTGGCCGGGCTCCAGCACCTCGCGGCGGCGTGGCAAAGGCACACGCAAGCCGCACGCGCCGCCTTGCACGCTCGGCTTCAGAACCCCGGCATCGTGTTGCGCGCCGTCGGCGTCATCGAAGCGCCGGAGACTCCTGCGCCGCTTAGGCTCGCAGCCCCGAACACGCCAGAGCATCTCGACGTGCAGCCCGACTTGAGCCCGGCCGAAGAGATGGCCCGTCAGCAAACCGACATCCGCGAGATCGACGAGTCCCAGAAAGCCGTGACCGAGCGCCTCCGCGACCAATACTGGGCTTGGTGATCGCCCCGTCCGTCAATCCAACTGCAAGGTCCCCTCTTCCCTTCCACCATTGATCGAAACGCCTTCTATCGCTATTGGATAGCCACCATCGGCGAAGGGACCCTGTGCGGCGCCGGGGCGCGGCTGCGCGGGGCAAGGGAGTGTGCGCCATGGCGAACCCCGCTGGGGGCACGGCGGCGGGCGAGAAGCCCGACCTCGACACCATCGCGCAGGCGCGCGCGGACCACGCGCGCTGGCTCGAGAGCGACGGTGCCGAGGGCGCGCGCGCCGACTTCTCCGGCATGGAACTCTCCGATGTGCGTTTCCCCGGTGCGGACCTGCGCCGGGCGCGCTTCGCCGGCGCCAACCTCTTCCGCGCCGACTTCGCGGGCGCCGATCTTTCCGAGGCCGACTTCACCGGTGCCAACCTGAACCGCGCCGATCTCGCCGGCTCCACGCTCCAGCGCGCGGTGCTGGACAAGACCGACCTTTCCGACGCTGCCCTCGGCGATGCCCGCATGGAGCACGCCTCGCTGGTGGAGGCCAGCCTGCAGCGCGCCTGGCTCGGCCGCGCGCACCTGGAGCACGCGACGCTGACCCGCGCCGACCTGCACGGCACCTGGGCGGGCCGTGCCAGGTTCGAGCAGGCAAATCTGGAGGGCGCCATGCTGGTGGGCGCCGAGTTCCCCGGCACCAGCTTTCGCAACGCTTCGTTGAGGAGCGCCTACTTCGGCGGCGTGGCCCTGGCGGATGCCGATCTCTCCGGCGCCGACCTGGGCGAGGTGCGCAACCTCACGCCGGCGCAACTGGAGGCGGCAATCCTCGACGAGCGGACCGTTCTGCCGCCGGAGCTCGACCTTCGCGATAGCAAGGCATCTGCGACGGGGTAGGGCCGGGCCAAGGGAGACAGCAAGACCGCGGCGCCCCCGGCGCAGCGGCGATCACAGACAGAGCGCGGAAGGGAGGACTTCGTGACGAAGCTCAGGGTAGCGGTCGATATCGGTGGCACGTTCACCGACATCTGCATTCTCGACGAGGACTCGGGCGCGCTCAGGGTCGCCAAGACGGCATCGACGCCCGAAGACCCCCTGATCGGCGCGATGCGCGGGCTGGACGAGGCGGAGGTCTCGCTCAGGGACGTCACCCTCTTCTCCCACGGCACCACCGTCGCCACCAACGCGCTGGTCACGCGCCGGCTGCCGCCCGCCGCGATGATCTGCACCGAGGGCTATCGCGACGTCATCGAGATCAGGCGCTCCAACAAGGAGGACCTCTGGGACACCTACAACGACGTGGCCCAGCCCTACATCCGCCGCCGCGACCGGCTCACCGTGCGCGAGCGCATCGACCACGGCGGCCGGGTGGCGACTCCGCTGGACGAATCGGACGCGCGCGAGAAAGCCAGAATCCTGCGCAAGCGGGGCGTCCAGGCCGTCGCCGTCTGCTTCATGAACTCCTTCATCAACCCGCAGCACGAGGCGCGCATGAAGGAGATCCTGCAGGAGGAGCTGCCGGGCGTGGAGATCACCACGTCTTCCGAGACCCTGCCGGAGATCTTCGAGCACGAGCGCTTCTCCACCACCGTGGTGAATGCGATCCTGAGCCCGGTCGTCGGCGGCTACGTGAAGCGCATGAACGACGCGCTGCAGCAGGGCGGCTACGCCAGCGACCTGCTCATGCTGCACTCCGGCGGCGGCGTGATGACGCCGGCCACCGCCGGCCAGTTCGCCGGCCGCCTCGCCGGCTCCGGCATCGCCGCCGGCGCCATCGCGAGCCGCCACATCGCCATGCTCTGCGGCTACGAGAACTCCATCGGCCTCGACATGGGCGGCACCAGCTGCGACGTGTCCCTGGTCTTCGGCGGCGAATCCCGCGTCACCAAGGACTGGCACATCGAGTTCGGCTACCCCATCCGCTTCCCCAGCATCGAGGTCTTGACCATCGGCGCGGGTGGCGGCTCGCTCGCCTGGATCGACGACGCGGGCTCGCTGCACAACGGGCCGCAGTCGGCGGGCGCCGATCCCGGCCCGGCGTGCTACGGCCGCGGCAACACCACGCCCACCAACACCGACGCGAACCTGGCGCTCGGCCGGCTCGGCACCTCGCTCGCGGGCGGGCAGATCGAGCTCGACAAGGCGGCCTCGGAAGAAGCCGTGCGAACCGCCGTCGCCGAGCCCCTCGGCATGGACCCTGTCACCGCCGCCAAGGCCATCGTCAGCGTCGCCAACGCCAACATGGCGGACGCGGTGCGGCTCATCTCCATCAGCCGGGGCTACGATCCGCGCGACTTCGCGCTCGTCGCCTTCGGTGGCGCGGGCGCACTGCACGGCGTGGCGCTCGCCAAGGAACTCTCCATCCCGACCGTGATCGTGCCGCCCAATCCGGGCGTCACCTCGGCGCTGGGCTGTCTGCTCGTGGACGTGCGCCACGACCTCTCGCAGACCTACCTCGCGCTCGCCGCCGAGGCCGACCCGGCCGACATCGAGGCCCGCTTCGGTGAGATGGAGGCGGAGGCGCACCGCCGGCTGGTGAAGGAAGGCGTGGCGGAGGCCGACATGGTGCTCCAGCGCAGCATCGACATGATGTACCAGGGCCAGTGGCGCTCGCTCCAGGTGCCGGTGGCCTCGCCCTTCACGTCGGTTCCGGAGGCGGTCGCCGCCTTCCACGCGGACCACGACCGCGAATACGCCTTCCGCCGGGACGACACGCCGGTGGAGCTGTTCCGCCTCAGCGTCACGGCCATCGGCACGGTGCCCAAGGCCGAGCTGATGAGCCATGCGGCGAACGGCGCCAAGGCAGTGGCGGAATCCTCGCGCATGGTCGATTTCGACGAGGTTGAGGGCGCCCTCGAGACCCCGATATACTCACACGAAGGGCTTCCGGCGGGTGTGACCATCGAGGGGCCGGCCATCGTCGAGCAGCTCGATTCGACGACCGTCATCCCGCCCGGCGTACGCGCAGAAGTGGACGAGTGGCTCAACATTCGAATCCACGTAGCGGAGGCATGAAGATGAGCAAGAACGGCACTGGCATCACGCTCGATCCCGTCACCTTCGAGGTCCTGAAGAACTCCTTCATTACGACCGTCGACCAGATGGCGGAGCAGATCCTCCGCACCTGCTATTCCTTCGTCATCTACAACCGCGACTTCTCCTCCGCCCTCAATGACGCCAACGGTGATTCCATCGCCCAGGGCAACATGGACATCGCGGTCCACGTCGGCACGCTGCACTACACCTGCAAGGCGGTGATCGACACCTTCAAGGACGACATGCGGCCGGGCGACGTGTTCATGACCAACGACCCCTATGCCGGCGGCACCCACTTCAACGACGTGCGCATCATCCGCCCGGTGTTCGTGGGCGACGAGATCATCGCCTTCGCCCAGTCCAACGGCCACTGGTCCGATGTCGGCGGCTCCACGCCCGGCTCCTTCGACGTGCTCGCCAAGGAGATGTTCCGCGAAGGCATCCGCATCACGCCGACGCGGCTGATCGACGCGGGCAAGTGGCGCCACGACTTCGCCGAGATGATCGCGGCCAATACGCGCGATCCGGAATCGATCATCGGCGACATGAACGCGCAGGCGGAGGCCACCCGCGTCGCCGAGCGCGAGATCCTCAGGCTGGTGGAGAAGTACGGCAAGGACACCGTGGTCACTGGTTGCAAGGAGGTGCAGGACTACGTCGAGCTCGCCACCCGCCAGCGCATCTCCGAGCTCCCCGACGGCACCTGGGAGAACGTCGACTACATCGACCGCGACCCGGCCCTCGGCGAGGGCATGATCCCGATCAAGGTGAAGCTCACCATCAAGGGCGACGAGGTCACCTACGACTTCACCGGCAGCCACGACACCATCAGCACGCTCTACAACTCCGCCTTCGGCGGCACCTTCTCGGCGGTGGTTGCAGGGATGAAGACCTACTTCCCCGATCTGCCGCTCAACTCGGGCTTCTACCGGCCGATCAACGTGATCGCGCCCGAGAACTCCATCGTTGACGCCAAGTGGCCGGTCGCGGTGACGGGCTTCCTGATGCCGTTCGAGAAGATCATGAACTCGATCTACGAGATCTGGTCCGACATCATGCCCGAGCGCGCGATCGCCTGCGCCTTCAACCTGGAATACCTGCTCACCGGCGGCCGCGACCTGCGCACCAAGGACCGCAACATCTTCATGTTCTACGACTGGCTGCCCGGCGGCTGGGGCGGGCGCAACGGCAAGGACGGCTGCAACGTCACCACCGCCTGCTTCGGCACCGGCCTGATGACCCAGCCGGTGGAGGGCCAGGAGCGGCTCTGCCCGATCATCGCCAACGAGTACCAGATCAACACGGATTCCCCCGGCCCCGGCAGGTGGCGGGGCGGCGCCGGCGTGGTCAAGACCAGCACCCTGCAGGACGCCGAGAGCACCGTCATCTCCTACATCTGCGACCGCGAGCGCGCGATCGTCTGGGGCATCAAGGGCGGCCTGCCCTCCATGCCCCACGGCCTCTACATCCAGCGCAAGGGCAAAAACGAGCGCGAGTGGCTCGGCTCGATCTTCTCCGACGTGCCCATCGAGTCCGGCGACATCTTCTCGCGGCCGACCGCCGGCGGCGGCGGCCTGGGAGACCCGCTCGAGCGCGACCCGGCCCTGGTGATGCGCGACGTGGAGGACGACTACGTCTCAATCGAGCGCGCGCGCAAGGACTACGGCGTCGTGCTCAAGGTCATCGATCTGGACCTCGCGAGCTACGAGGTGGATGTCGAGGCGACGCGCACCGAGCGGGCGGCCATCGCCAAGGCGAGGCGCAGCTGGCTCGAGGAGGACGGCGCGGCCGTCGCCGAGCGCTACCGCAACGGCGAGCTCGATGAGTTCGACATGGTGCGCCGCTACGGCGTCATCGTGGACTGGGGCACCGGCGAGTACTTCCCCAAGACCACCGCCGAGTTCCGCACCATGATGAAGAAGCGCTCCGCCGCGCACTGGAACGACGCCATCGCGGAACTTGACCAGGCAGCCGAATAGGCTGCTATCGCAGTAAAATTCTCGAGTTAAGAATCCCCGCCATCACGCTGAAATGGCGGGGATTTCCTTTTCGTCGAGACGGCGCAGCAGGATTTCCGCGCGCCGACGCTTCTCCTCGTTTGGATCGCGCTGGACGATGCGCAGTAGCGTATCCCGCGCCGTCACGTCGCCGCTCTCCGCCATCTCGAACGCCATCCGATCGCGACGCTCGTAATAGCTGCGGTCGAGCGGTACGACATGGGGGGAGAGTGCCGTCCAGTAATACTTCTCGTCGTCGGAGGACCAGCCCGCATAGACCTTTTCCCAGGTCCCGCAACCGGAATACGGGACCATGTTGGTCTCGGCTATAGGCTGGCTTGCAGGCTGATAACGGGCATCGAAGGACTGCCGCAACTCAGCCGAGCGATTGGGCAACGCGCGGTGCACGGTGGTATCCGAGAAAATCAGCACATCTCCTGCCTCGAAGGAGCCGCTCACCCATCGACCAGGGATCGGCACACAGATGTCCATGCCACCGGCACCGCTGCCGACCTTCGTGTCCAGCACGCCCGCCAGGTGCGAACCGGCCGCGACCGCCAGCGACCCCTTCTCTCTCGGGCAATCGCCTAGCGGGACCCACATCGCGTGATTGGTTGCGCCGCCGATATGGACCTTGTCCTGATGCTCGCCGGTGGTGAAGTCGAAGCTCTCGCTTTGCGGGAAGATGTTGCGCTGGACGAACATGGGATGCGCGAGCGCGGGCTCGCCGAAGATGTCTTCGAAGAGCGCCAGCACCGCCGGATGGGTCCTGAGCCGGTGCAGCGCCTCGTCGGCCCAGATGCCGCGGAACACGGCCATGTAACGTTCCTCGGGGTCCTTGCAGGCTGCATCCGGGTTGGCGATGCCTTCCTCGATCGAGTGCGCCGGGTCGAGCCAGCCCCCTGCCGCTGCCTTCTCCAGCAGGCGCAGGCGGACCTCCAACACGGCCTCGCGGGGCAACAGTCCACGCAGGAAGAGATAGCCGTCGCGCCGGAGCCGTTCGGCCAGCGCCGGCCCGTCGCCCATCAGCTCGGTCGAATCGAGAAAGTCTTGCATCGCGTCCGCTGCCGTTCTTGACCGCGCGACCGCTAGAGTTCCGGATCTCCTTCAGTCCTTGGCAGCCCGTCTTCCATGTGCACCCACGGGACGCGGTCCCCCTCAAATACGTGGCGTTGGGGCGTCATCGACTCTGGGTGGTCGAGCGTTCCCACCGTGACCCACACCGACGGGCTCTGCCCCGAGGTGTAATTGTAGAATAACTGTCCCCCACAGCGTCCGCAGAAACTCCGGGTCGCAAACGACGAGGATTTGTAGCGTTCCGTCGTTCCCTGCGTAACCGTGAGGGCATCGTCTCCGAAGCCCGCCCATGTCTGGAACGCAGTGCCGCCCGCCCGGCGGCACATCGAGCAATGGCAATGGAAAACGTACACCGGTTCGCCTTGGACCTCGTAGCGCACGTCGCCGCAGAGGCAGCCACCGGAGAGCGTCTCGGACATGGATACCTCCCTCGAGAAGCAAGTCCCTTCGTTGTCTAGTAGGGGACGGCGGAAGAGTGCGCAAGGGAACCTGTTTGTGCAGTGAAGGAAAGGGCGGCCAGGGGGCGCCTATTCGAGGATCAGCTCCTCGATCATCACCGGAAGTCCGGCGGTCAGCCCACCGTCGACCACCAGGTTGGCGCCATTGACGAAGCCCGCCTCGTCGGCCGCGACGAAGGCGACTGCCGCGGCGATGTCCTCCGGTTGACCGACGCGCCCGACGGGATACCAGCGGGCGAGCTGATCGAAGATCTTCGGGTTCTTCTCGCGCCGGATGCGCCAGGTCTCGATGTCCGTCTCCACCGTGCCGGGCGAGACCATGTTGGCGCGAATGCCCTTGGGCCCATACTCCACCGCCAGCGAGCGGGTGAAGCTGAGTAGCCCCGCCTTGGCGGCGCTGTAGGCGGGGTTGCCGAGCGCCACCAGGCCGTTGACCGAGCCGATGTTGACGATGGCGCCTGCTCTGCGCGCGACCATCCCCGGTAGCACAGCCTTGGCGCAGACGAACTGGCCGTCGAGGTCGATCTCCACTTCCGCCCGCCAGTCGGCAAGGTCGGTGCTCTCCAGATCGCCCTTGAGAGCCCAGGCCGCGTTGTTGACCAGCACGTCCGGCGCGCCGATGGCGTCGGTCATCTGCGCCAAGGCCGCCGCCACGGAGTCCGGGTCGGTGATCTCGGCCACGAGCGCCAGCGCACGCCCTCCCGCCGCCTCCACCTGCGCAGCTACGGTCTCCGCCGCGTCGCCCCGCCGGTCGAGCACGCCGACGGCGGCGCCCTCTTCCGCCAAGCGCAAGGCGATGGCACTGCCGATGCCGCCACCCCCGCCAGTCACTAACGCCGCCTTTCCCTCGAAGCGCGTCATGACGCCTCCTCCAGCACGGCGAGCGCCTCGCGCACCCGTTCGAGCCCGCTCAGCGCGACGTGGCCGTAGTTGTAGAACGCGATGCCCTGTAGTCCGCCCACCTTGAGAGCACGCACGGCGGCGGCGGTCTCCGCCCCGTTTGCGAGATCGGGATGGGCCGGGCGCAGGATGTAGGTGATTCGCGCGTCCGCGCCCGCCCGGCGGCGCACATCGCCGGCGTCGAGCACGACCGCCGCCGCGCTCGCCTCGTAGGCCGGGACCTCCAGCGTATCCGCTGCTTCTGCGAGCAGGCGCAGATCGGTCCCTTCCGACCAGGCCGCCGCGGTCGGCCGCTGCACCGTCGGGATCACCGCCAGCGAGGTTTCCTGCGGCAGTGCCGCGCGGACCTCGGCCACCAGGTCGGCCACGAGCTGGCAGCGCCAGCTCAGGAACACCACCCACTCGGGATCCGCGATCAGGTCCGCGATCCACCACTCGGTGGCGATGTGGTCGGGCACCGGCTCGGGCCGGGCGAAGAACGAGTCCAGCGCCGCGCAGGCCTGCCAGCGCAGCCGCTCGGCATCGATCCCACGCGCCTCCGCTGCAGCGATGGTGCCTTCGGAGAAGCAGAGCCCGAGCAGCCAGCCGGCCCAGCGGTTCATCGGCAGCAGGAAGAACTCGTGGTGGAAGCCGTGATCGAAGGGCAGAAATCCGGGGGTCTCCAGCGCCAGCCCGTCGAGCTCGTAACGCTCGGCCATGTCGACGCAGAGCGTCACGACGTAGCGGCGCACCTCCTCGTAAGCCGGGCACAGGCTGTAGACGTATGAATCGCCGTAGCAGTTGCGCACCGTGAACTCCGGATGGCGCATGCCGAGCGGCGTGTTGTGCAGGCACACGGTCCAGGCGACGCGCCCCATGTCCGGCGCGTCTGCTGCAAGCTCGGCAAAGACGTCGCGCTCACCCGCCAGCTTGCTCTGGATCGGCTCGATGGCGCCGTAGCGCTCGGCGCGCGGGCGCACATAGACGGTGCCGTCTTCGGGAAAGTAGACCTTCCCCGCCGGGGAGTGGGGGCGCAGGAACTTGCCGGCATGGTAGCTCGCAGCGAGGGTGACCGTGTTGATGCCGCAGTCGCGCATCCGGCCCGTTGCGACACCGATCCCCTCGTCCACCAGGTCCCAGGGGTACGTGTACATGCCCTTGTACACAGTCGCGCCTCCCGCGCCGCGCCGGCGGCGCGGCTATCATGCTGACCGGCGCGCGGGTCAGTTGAGCCGGTCGCGAACCTCCTGGATCGATTCCTCGATCATGCGGTTAGCGCGGTCTTCGTCGATCGTCTCACTCATGAGACGGCGCGCGGCCTCGATGGCAAGCACTGCGGCGGTCTGGCGCACCTCCCGCATCGCCTCTTCCTCGGCGCGGGCGATACGTTGCTCGGCAAGCGCGGCGCGGCGCTTCATCGTCTCCTCGAGCGCGGCGCGCGCCTCTGCTGCGTGACGCTCGGCCTCCGCCTTGGCGTGCTCGACCATCTGGCGCGCCTCTTCCTCGGCCTCCTGGCGTTTGCGCTCGTGCTCCGCCAGCAGCGCCTGGGCCTCGGCGCGGAGCGCCGCCGCCTCGTCGAGCTCGTTCTTGATCCGCTCCGCCCGCTTGTCGAGGATCTCGGTCACCTTCTTGTAGGCCGCACGGCCGAAGGCACCGAAGAAGGTGATGAAGGCGATCAGGATCCAGAAGTTTGCCGACTCGGTGATCTGGCTGCCGACGACGACGAAGACGCAGGCGGCGACGATGACCCAGAACTCGGGCTTGCGCACCATCTTCTTCATGGCTCAGCGCCCCTCGCCCATGCTGGCTTCCACCGCCGCACGAGCTGCGGCCTCGGAGGGCGCGGTGCCGACCAGCCGCTCGGTCGCGGCGCGCGCCACGTCGCCCGCCACGTCGCGCAGGCTGGCGAGCGCCTGGGCGCGCGTCTCCTGGATGCGCTCCTCGGCCTCCGCCGCCCTGGCCGCGAGGTCGGCGTCGAGCTCCGCGCGCAGCGCGTCCGCCTCCGCCGAGAGCTTCGCCTGGATCTCGGCGAGCACGCCGTGGGCCTTGGAGCGCGCCTCTGCCAGCGCCTCCTCATAGGCCTTGAGCGCGGCTTCCGCCCTGCCCTTCGCGCTCTCCGCCTCGGCCAGATCGTCACTGATCTTCGATTCGCGCGCCTCGATGACGCGGCGGATCCGCGGCAGGCCCACGGACCACATGATCACCATGAGCGCGACGAAGGTGACGACCAGCCAGAAGATCTGGGGCGCGTAGTCCCCCATCTCGAGTTGTGGCATGGGGCGCCTCCTACCTCCGTCTCAGGCAGCCGGACTGCCGTCGATCAGGAGCCGAACAGGATGATGAAGGCCATGACCAGCGCGAACAGCGCGATCGCTTCGGTCAGCGCGAAGCCCAGCAGCACGTTACCGAACAGCTTCGGCGCCGCCGCCGGGTTGCGTCCCGCCGCCGAGACGTAGTTGCCGAAGATGATGCCGATACCGACACCGGAGCCCGCCACACCGATCGTGGCGAGACCGCCGCCGATGAGCTGACCGAGCAGTTTCGCTGCATCTGCTTCCATGATCCTGGTTCCCTCGGTTTGTTCGGAGTTTGTAGCTTGCGACCCGCGTCTCGCCGCTTAGTGATGCAACTCGATCGCGTCGCGGATGTAGAGGCAGGTCAGAATGGTGAAGACGTAGGCCTGGAGCACGGCGACCAGCAGTTCCAGCCCGTAGAGCGCGACGATGAACGCGAAGGGCAGAACGCCGGCGAAGCTCAGGACGAAGACGAAGGCGCCGAACACGTGCAGGATCGAGTGCCCTGCCATCATGTTGGCGAAGAGCCGCACGGAGAGGCTGATCGGCCGCGCCATGTAGGAGACGACCTCGATCGGCACCAGCAGCGGCGCCATCCACATCGGCACGCCGGGCGGCAGGAAGAAGGTCAGGAAGCGGTGCTTGTGGATGACGACCGCGAGGATCGTCACACCGACGAAGACCACCAGCGCGAACGCGAGCGTCACGATGATGTGGCTGGTGAAGGTGAAGGAGTAGGGAATCAGCCCGAGCACGTTGCCGAGCAGCAGGAACATGAACAGGCTGAACACGAACGGGAAGAACTTCTGCGCGCCGCGGCCGCCCACGATGTCACCCAGCATTCGGGCGATCATCTCGTAGCTCATCTCCACAATGGACTGCATGCGCCCCGGCACCAGCCGCCCGCGGCCCATGCCCACCGTGGTGAGCAGCGTGATGATGATCACGGTCACGCACATCATCAGCGCTGAGTTGGTGAACGACGCGTCGAAGCCGCCGAGGTCGATCTCGACGTAGCGGTTGATCGCGAATTGATCGAGCGGGCCGTGATGCGCGTCGCCGTTATGCCCGGCGCCGTTATCCGTCGTTGCCACTGGCCGTCCTACCCCTGGCTTCGCCCGTCCCGTTCATCACCCCGCTCTTCCGCGCTTTCGCGGGACAACGGCGTGGCCCCCATTCTCTGTGCCGCCCGAAACGCGTTCAGGATGCCGGCCGCGATCCCCACAAAGATGAAGACCACGAACAGCCACGGCCTTGTACCGAGCCATTCGTCGAGCAGCCAGCCGATGCCGCCGCCGACGGCCAGCGCGGCCGCCATCTCGATCGCGAGGTGCAGCGCTTGCCCAAGACGCGTGCCGGGCAACCGGCCACGATTGCCCGACTCGTTTCCGCCTCGGGCTTTGCGCAGCCGGGAGTCCAGATCCTCCAGGGATGGCCGTGGTTTGTCGTCCATGCAAACCCGCTCGGCCAGGGCGCGCGCGTGCCCCGCAGTCGAAAAGCGCCCGCACCATAGGGACTGCCCTGCCCCCTGTCAAGCCGAGGAAACGACGCCGAAAGGCGCCTTAGAGGTTTGAAATAACTTAGAAATTTGCGCCGCCAGAAATTGCGTGCGGGCGCTCAGGCGGTCTCGCGCAATTGCACGGCGCGCTCCAGATCAACCGAGACGAGTTCGGAGACCCCCTGCTCCACCATGGTGACGCCGAACAGCCGGTCGACACGGGCCATGGTGATGCGATGGTGGGTGACGACGATGAAGCGCGTGTCGGTCTCCTCCGCCAGCCGCGTGATGAGCGTGCAGAAGCGCTCCACGTTGCTGTCGTCGAGCGGCGCGTCCACCTCGTCAAGAACGCAGATCGGCGCTGGGTTGGTGAGGAACGCGGCGAAGAGCAGCGCGATGGCAGTCAGCGCCTTCTCGCCGCCGGAGAGCAGCGAGAGCGATTGCGGCCGCTTGCCGGGCGGGCTCGCCACGACCTCCAGCCCGGCCTCCAGGGGATCGTCCGAATCGACCAGTGCAAGATGCGCCTTGCCGCCAGCGAAGAGCTCCGTGAAGAGCTTCCGGAAGTGCCCGTCGATCGTTTCGAACGCCGCCCGCATCCGCTCTCGTCCCTCGCGGTTGAGGCCGGCGATGCCCCGGCGCAGGCGCCCGATCGCCTCCAGCAGGTCAGCGCGGGAATCCTGCATCTCCCGAATGCGCACGTCGAGCTCGCTCGCCTCCTCCTCCGCCCGCAGGTTGACGGCGCCGATGTTCTCGCGCTCGCGCATCAGCCGCTGCAGCTTGATCTCCACGGCTTCGGCATCGGGAAGCTCGGCATCGGGATCGATCCCAGCGATCTCCTGCGCCTGTTCCGGCCCGACTCCGAGGCGCTCCGTGATCTGGGCGCCGGCGACCGTCTCTGCCTGCCCGGCCTCGGTCATGAGGCCGTCCAGCCGGGCCGCGGCCTCGCGCGCCTCGCCCAGGGTCGCTTCGGCCTGCTTGAGCGCGCTCGCGGTCTCCTTCGCCTCCCTCTCGGCGTTCGCCAAGGCATCGACGGCGGCACGGTGTTCGCCCTGCGCCTGCTCGATCGTGCCCAGAAGCCCGGCGCGCCGCGCCTCGAGCTCGGCCGGTCGTGCATCGAGCGCCGCTTGCTCGGATTGAGCCTCGTCAAGACGGTCGGCGAGCTCGCTGAGTCGCTTCCGCGCGCTGTCTGCGCGCGCCGCCCAGCCCTCGCTTTCCCGCACCAGCTCGGCGATCCGGGCGCCGCGCCCGTCCGCCGCTTGCGCCACCTTGTGGTGGTGCTGCGCTGCCTCCTCGTGGCGCGCGCGCAGTCTCACGAGAGCGGTCCGCAGCCGCTCGCTCTCGTCCTCGCCCTCGGCACCCTCTGCGGGAAGCGCGTCAAGCACAGCACGGGCTGCGCGCTCCGCCTCCCTGGTCTCGGTGATCTCGTGTTCGAGCCGCGCCGCGGTTTCGTCAAGCGCCGTGAGACGCGAGCGCGTGGCCGTAGCCTCGGCCGAGGCCGTCGCGCGCACCTCCCGAGCCGCCCGCAAGGCCTCTGCCGCCTCATCAGCACGTGAGCGGGTACGCTGGCACGCTAATTCGGCGTCTTCCCTGGCCGCTGCCGACGCCGTGACCGCGTTCTCCGCCGTGCGCTTGTCGCCTTCCGCCTGAGCGCAGGTCTCCGCCAGCACGGCCAGTCGGTTGCGCGCCTCCAGCCGGCGGGCTGCGGCCGTCGGCGCCTCGGCGGCGACCGAGAAGCCATCCCAGCGCCAGAGCGAGCCTTCCCGGCTCACCAGGCGCTGGCCGGTGCGAAGCTCCGCCTGCAAGCGGGCTCCGTCTGCCTCCGCCACCACCCCGATCTGTGCGAGCCGAGCGGCCAACGCTTCGGGCGCGCGCACCGCTTCCGCCAGCGGCGCGGCGCCTTCAGGCAGCGGTTGGGCATCGTCCGCATGCGCCAGTGTGCGCCAATGGACCGGGGCGTCGGTGTCCGTGCTGGCCTGGAGGTCGTCACCCAGCGCGGCGCCCACGGCCGCCTCGAAGCCGGGCTTGACCGTGACCCGATCCCAGAGCGCCCGGCCGGGGCCGGCGGCCGGGTCGTCGAGCAGCGCGGTAAGGGCCGCACGCTCGGCCTCGCCGCCTGCAAGCGCGGCGTCCGCCTCGCGCAGCTTCTCGCGCAGCGCACGTTCGCGGTCTACGGCCTCCGCCCGCGCAGTCTCCGCCTCCTGCAGCGCGGCGCGCGCCGCCTCGAAGCTCTCGCTCCGGACACGTTCTTCTGCCTCGGCTTCCGACAACCGCCCATCGGCGGGCGCATCCCGCTCCAGCGCGGCGCGCTCCTCCCGCGCCCGCGCAAGCTCTTGCTCAAGCCGAGAACGTCGGGTTCGCGCTTCCTCGATCCTCCTGCCAAGCGCCTCGCGCTCCGCCTCGGCCCTAGCCTGTGTCTGGGCAAGCGCCGCAAGGCGTTGCTCCACCGCCTCGACCTCGGCGCGTGCCTCCTCCCGCGCACTGCGCGCCGCCGCCTCGGCTGCGGCATCGCCCTCGGCCGCACGGGCGAGCCTCTCCCGGATCTCGTCGACGCGCTCCTGCGCCGTCTCCGCATCCCGCGCGAGCGCCTCTTCACGCTCAACATCGGCGGCAATCTGGGAACGCTTGCGCGCATTCTCCTCACGGGCGCGCGCGACGCGCTCCTCCTCCTCGGCCAGCCGCTCATGCTCGATGCGCAACCGATGCAGGGCCGCAGCGCGCTCCGCTTCCTGCTGGCGGCGCTCAGGCAGAACCGCCTCGGCGTCCGCCTGGCGGCGCGCAGCCCCTGCGGCGGCTTCGGTCGCCTCGGCAACCCGGCGGGCGGCGTCATCGGCCTGACGCGTCACCTCTTCGACACGGGCTCGGGCCGCCATCCAGCGCACCAGCAGCAGTGCCGCCTCGGTCTCGCGAATCCTCTCCGAGAGACGCTTGTAGCGCTTGGCGTGGCGTGCCTGGCGTTCGAGATCGCGCAGTTGAGTCTCCAAAGTGCCGATCACGTCCTGGAGACGCTCAAGGTTGGTTTCCGCCGCCCTGAGCTTGAGCTCCGCCTCGTGCCGCCTGGCGTGCAGGCCGGTGATTCCGGCCGCCTCTTCGAGCAAGGCGCGGCGCTGGGCCGGCTTCGCGCCGATGATGTCGCCGATGCGCCCCTGCCCCACCAGCGCAGCGCTGTGCGCGCCGGTGGCGGCGTCGGCAAACAGGAGCTGCACGTCGCGAGCGCGGACCTCGTTGCCGTTCACGGTATAGGTCGAGCCCTCGCCGCGCTCGATGAGGCGGGTCACCTCGATCTCGGCGGCGTCGCTCAACTCGCGCGGCGCCGTCCCGTCCGAGTTGTCGAGGCCGAGCGTGACCCCGGCGATATCATGCGCCGGGCGGCGGGTGGTGCCGCCGAAGATCACGTCCTCCATGCCGCCGCCGCGCATCTGGCGGGGCGCGGTCTCGCCCATGACCCAGCGCATCGCCTCGACGAGGTTCGACTTGCCGCAGCCGTTGGGGCCGACGATTCCGGTCAAGCCGGGCTCGATGTGCAGCTCTGTCGGCTCGACGAAGGACTTGAAGCCCGCGACCCTGAGCTTCGTTACCTGCACGGCCGTGCGCTCCGTCTACGACCCCGCGAGGAGACGATCGATGTGCCTGGAAAGCGCATCGAAGGTCATCTTGCCGTCGTACTTTGCGCCGTTGACGACCAGTGTCGGTGTCCCGCTCACGTCGTACTCGGCCTGGCCGTCCACTATCGACTGGAAAATCGTGTTCTCGAGGTCCTTGTCGTTCAGGCACTCCTCGAACCGGTCCCGGCTCACGCCGCCCAGCTCGCCGATCTGCGCGAGCATGTCCGTGTAGTCACGCGAACTTGCCCAGTCGTCGAAGGTCTGGAACAGCACGTCGATGAAGGTGAAGTAACGGTCCCGGCCGGCGCAGTGGGCGAGCACCGCCGCCTCAACGGCCGGCATGTTGAGCGGAAAGTCGCGGGCCACGAAGCGCACCTTGCCGGTGTCTACGTACTCCGGCTTCAGCCGGTTGTAGACGTTCTTGTGGAACCGCAAGCAACTGGGGCAGGTGAGTGAGAGAAACTCGATCACGGTGACCGGCGCGTCGGGGTCGCCGACCGCCATGTCGCCGGGCCTCTCGCCGATGCCGGCGGCACGGCCGGGCGCGACCGGCACCAGCACCGCGGCGGCTGGTAAGGCCGCCATTGCCCCAACCAGGAACCGTCGGGAAATCATAACATTATCCTCATCCGTTGATGTCGCATCCGAGGAAGGTCCGGCCCTTCTGCCTGCACGCCTCCATGACTGAGAACGAGCCGGCCGCGGGATCGATGATCACGTCACCCGGATTGCTGACAGCCTCGATCAGGGCGCTCTGAAGCCCCACCGGCTTCGGATGGACACGGTCGCGCTTGCCGATGGTTTCGCTCCACACATCCGGGATGGTGTGGACCTTCCACACGCCCTTGGCCTTGCGCGGCGCCTTCTGGAGCACGATCAGGTGCTCACTCGCGCGCCTGGTGCGGTAGCCCATGCCGATCCGCTTCTTGTGCCACGTGACCATGTCCACGATTTCGAGGGACGTGCCCTCGAGCCAGTCGCCGATCCCGGTGCAAAGGTGATACTTGTCGGTCCAGAGGAAGAGATGGCCGCTTGGCATCAGGCAGCGGTCGATTTCACGGATGAACGCAGGGATTTCGTCAGTCATCTGCGGTAGCGAGGCGCGGGCGGCGCCCCGGCGCACACCCTCGTTGCCGTAGGCGAGATGATCGAGCACGCCGCGATACTGCGGATCCAGGAACGCGACCGGAACGGCACCGGAAGGCAGCAGACCGAGGAAACGCAGCCCCTCCATCTCCAGCCGGCAATCGAAGGCGAGGCCCGGCGGCAACGCCAATGGCGGCTGGTCCACTTGCCGCACGGATGAGAACACCGAGACGCTTTCCGTGCTCGGCGGCTCTTCCAGCGGCGTAGAGACGTCGTTCACCATTCGCGCCGGACTGTACGCGTGCCCGCTACGAAAAGTATAGTTTTGCAAGTGGAGGAGCGACCGTGTCGCGCTGGCGCGCGGCAATTTCACTCCAACTATATTTTCATTATCAATAGGTTACTTGGTCTGCGGCCGGGCGAGGACCACCCGGCCCAGGGCCGCAAGGGCCGACCTCAGGCGATGGTCTTGGGTGGAATCGACGGCAGTTTCGACACGTGCGGCCGACTCCGAGTCGATTTTCGGCAGCGTCCGGCGCTCCGAATCCCGCGCTGGTTCTGGCGCTGGCGCGCGGTTTACATAGGCGATCCGCGTCACCGCGCGGTAGCCGTAAAAGGCGGCGATCCGTTCCAGAATCTGGGGTTCGAGATGCTGAAGCTCGACCGCGACCGGCCCGGAGACGCAGACCCTGAGCGTGCCGTCCCGCCCCAGGCGCTCGGGCCACGAGGACGCGGCCACGGCCTCGCCCACGATTGCCGGCCACTCAGTGGCGATCCCCGCCGCCACCAGCCCGCGCGACTCGAAGGACTTGGCGGTGATCTTACCGATCAGTGCGGCGAGCGGCTGCGCCTGGCGGGGTTTGCGCATGGCTGAGGCTGGGAGTCGCAGGGTCCGGACCAAGGGTGTACGCCCTCCGGCGCCGGCTGTGAAGCACCGCCGCCCATGAGCGCCTCCCAGCCCGCCTCGCCCGCGTCCCTCGCCCAGATGCTGCTCGACTGGTACGACCGCCACCGCCGCCGGCTGCCCTGGCGCGCCGCCCCTGGCGTTCGGCCTGCTCCCTACCGGGTCTGGCTCAGCGAGATCATGCTGCAGCAGACCACCGTCCCCGTGGTCGCCGGCTATTTTCGGCGCTTCCTGGAGCGCTGGCCGACCCTCGAGTCTTTGGCCGGTGCCGAGCTCGATGACGTGCTCCACGCCTGGCAGGGCCTCGGCTACTACGCCCGCGCCCGCAATCTGCACGCCTGCGCGCGCCTTGTGCTGGCCGAGCACGGCGGGCGCTTCCCGGCCGAAGAGAACGCGCTGCGGGACCTGCCGGGGATCGGGCGCTACACGGCGGCGGCGATCGCGGCCATCGCCTTCGACCGGCCGGCGACCGTGGTCGACGGCAATGTCGAGCGGGTGATCGCCCGCCTGCGTGCGGTGGATACCCCGTTGCCGCAGGCCAAGAACGCGCTCTACGCCCTCGCCGCCGAAATCACGCCCGAGGCCCGTGCAGGCGATTACGCCCAGGCGCTGATGGACCTCGGCGCGAGCGTCTGCACGCCGCGCAATCCCGGCTGCCTCGCCTGCCCCTGGCAGAACGCGTGCGAGGGCCGCGCGCAAGGCATCGCCGAGAGCCTGCCGCGCCGGGCGCCGAAGCGAGAGCGCCCGCTGCGCCACGGCGTCTCCTTCTGGCTCATGCGCTCCGACGGCGCCGTACTGCTGCGGCGCCGGCCGGATGAGGGCTTGCTCGGCGGGATGATCGAGTTGCCCACCACGCCTTGGCGGGACGAGCCCTGGGATTTAGCAGAAGCCTCTGCCCATGCGCCGCAGCCCTTGCCTTGGCAGGCGCTGCCGGAGCCGGTCCGCCACGGCTTCACCCATTTCGAGATCGAGTTGCTGGTGGCCGCAGCGGAAACCGAGGAGGGGGCCGCCGATGGCGACGACGGCGCCATCTGGTGCCCGCCCTCGCGCTTTTCGGAGCACGCGCTCCCGACGCTCACGCGGAAGCTCGTGCGCTACGCAGCGCGCCACCGGCCTGGCCTGGTAAGGAAGTGAAGCGCCGAGCGCGGCTGAGGCGGTGGCAGTCCGTGATAGCATCGCCTTCGACGTGCTTCGGGGAGAGTAACGGCGCTGACGAGCCACGGGAGCAAGACCATGAACGAGCAACGGCGGCATCTCCCCCAGGAGGCGGGGTACAATTTGCGCCAGCGTCATCCGGACTTCGAGGACTACTTCGCGGTGTGGGAGGCCGAGAGCGTGCGGGTACGCGAGGCCTTCGCCTGTACCCTCGATGTCCGTTACGGCGCGGGCCCCAACATGACCGCCGATCTGTTCCCGGCGCCGGCGGCCGGCGCGCCGATCCAGGTCTTCATCCACGGCGGCTACTGGCGCGCCATGGACAAGGACGTGCACTCCTTTCCCGCCGAAGGCTTCGTCGCCGCCGGCGGTGCGGCGATCTCGCTCAACTACGCGCTGGCCCCGGCGGTGACCCTCGACACTATCGTCGAGCAGTGCCGCACCGCGCTCGAATGGGTCGCGGACAACGCCCGCCGGCTCAACGGCGATCCCGGTCGCATCTTCGTCTCCGGCCACTCCGCCGGCGGGCACCTCACCGCCATGATGCTCTGCACCGACTGGGCGGCGCGCGGGCGCCCCGCCGATCTCGTGAAGGGCGGCATTCCGATCTCCGGGATCTTCGACCTGGCGCCGATCCTGGAGACCAGCATCAACGACGATGTGCGGCTGGATGCCGAATCGGCCGCGCGCAACAGCCCGATCCATCATCTGCCGCAGACGGGAGCGCCGCTGATCGCGGCGGTCGGCGCGGCGGAAACGCCCGCGTTCGTCGCCCAGAACCGCGCCTTCGCCGAGGCCTGGCAGGCGCGCGGCTTCGAGGCCACGGTCATGGAGATCGAAGGTCTCCACCACTACAACGTGGTGAGCGAGATGGGCCGCCCCGGTAGCGCCCTCACCCAGGCGGCGCTCGCCCAGATGGGGCTGTGAGGGAGCAACCATCGCGCCCCGCCCATCCCATGCCGTCGAGACACTGAACGACGGGCTTGCCCAACCGATGCGGGAGGAGTAGGGCAAGCGCCGGCGGCCCGCCCGACCGCCGAACTCCACGAGGTGTGCCATGACCGTAAGCCGCGGCCGCGATTTCCTGGCCCTCCCCGGCCCCACCACCGTTCCGCACGAGGTGCTGCAGGCCATGCAGCGGCCGGCCGTCGACATCTACGGCGAGGAGCTGACCGCCGTCACCGACAGTTGCCTGGACGATCTGCGGCACGTCTTCCGCACCGAGCAGGGCCGCACTTACATCTACATCGCCAACGGCCACGGCGCCTGGGAGGCGGCGCTCTCCAACGTTCTCTCCCGCGGCGACAAGGTGCTGGTGCTGGAGAGCGGGCGCTTCGCCGTCGGTTGGGGTGAGATGGCGGAGCCACTCGGCATCGAGGTCGAGGAGCTGGAGGCCGAGCCCAACCGGGCGGTGTCGCCCGAAGCCCTGGAGCTGCGCCTCCGCGCCGACGGCGCGGGCGAGATCAAAGCCATCCTGGTGGTGCAGGTGGACACGGCCTCCGGCGTCGTGAACGACATTGCGGCGCTAGGCCAGGCCATCGCGCGGAGCGGTCACAGCGCGCTCTTCATGGTCGATGTCATCGCCTCGCTCGCCTCGATGCCGTTCGAGATGGACGCGTGGGGCATCGATGTCGCGGTCGGCGGCGCGCAGAAGGGGCTCATGATGACCCCCGGCCTGAGCTTCGTCGCCGCAAGGGAGAGGGCGCTGGCGGCCCACGCCGACGCCGGCCTCCGCACCCGCTACTGGGACTGGACCGTGCGCGAGGGCGAGCTTCACTACATGAAGTATTGCGGCACGCCGCCGGTGCACCTGCTGTTCGGCCTGCGCAAGTCCCTCGACATGCTGTTCGAGGAAGGTCTGGAGGCCGCCTTCCGCCGCCACGAGCTGCTGGCCGGCGCGACCCAGGCGGCCGTGGAGCGCTGGAGCGAAACCGGGCCGCTCTCCTTCAACATACCGGAGCCCGCCGAGCGCTCGCCCACCGTAACCACGATTCTTCTGGAAGAGCCCCACCTGGGCCGCCTGCTCGACTGGGTCTGGAAGGTCTGCAACGTCAGCCTCGGCATCGGGCTCGGGCCGCTCTCCGGCCACGCCTTCCGCATCGCCCATATGGGCCACGTGAACGCGCCCATGATGCTCGGCACGCTCGGCGCCATCGAAACCGCCCTCGCCGCGCTCGACATCCCCCACGGCAAAGGCGGCGTCTCCGCCGCCGTCGACTATCTAGGCAGCCGCCTGAAGGCGTGACGCGAGTTTAGGAGTTTCAAACATGAGCAAACGAAACGGGATGAGACCGGTGCACCCGGGAGAAATCCTGCGCGAAGAGCTCGACGCGCTGGGGCTGTCGGCGAACGCGCTCGCCAAGGCGCTGGGAGTGCCGGTAAACCGCATCACGCTGATCCTCAACGGTCAGCGGGGAATAAGCGCGGACACGGCGCTCAGGCTCGCACGCTATTTCGGGACGACGCCGCAACTCTGGATGAACCTGCAAAAGTCTTGGGAACTGCGTCGAGCGGAAATTGAGTCTGGCCGCGAGATTGCTGAACGCGTGACCCCTCGGCTCTCCGCGGCGTAGGAGCGCCAGGAGCGCCCTCGGTCCCCGAACTTCGGATTATTGTTCAAACGCCTCCTGGGCCGGCGCCGGGCCGGGACCCGACGGTTCCTCGTCGGCAGGCTGCTTCAGGAACATGGCAAGCGCGACCAGCACGGCGCCGACGAACAGCGCGACGGCTGCGTCCCTCAGGAAGCGCTTCATGCTACGCGCCCACCTCCTCCGATGACTCTGGATTGACATCCGAGGCGAGCTCCCGTGCAGCCGCCAGGGCAGCCTCCAGCGCCTTCTCGAAGTGACCGCCCACGATGGGCCCGTTGTGCCGGCGGTATTCACGCAGAATCTCCGCCTGCGCCTCGGCAGTGATGTCGCGCGCGAGGTCCATCCGGTATTCACAGACGTCGCAGACGAGCGCTGTATCGCCGACGACCGGCGTCCGCCACGCATGCGGGTTGCATCGTTCCATCGGAATGCCCGCCCCGCTCTCCGTCCCCCTTCTCGCCGGCGACAGCATACGCGTTCCGCCTGCGGTGGCGAACGATCCGAAGGGAGTCGTGAACGCTGGGATGGTGCTGGACGGCGCCTCAGCGCCGTCCGGCGCAATCGATGGTGCGGATGGCCTGTTCCGGGAACGCCGTCTTCCAGGCTTCGTCGAAGGCGGAGCGGTCTTCGCCCAGGCTCGCCTCGATTACATATTCGCTGACGGCCTTCATATTGGGTGCGGACACGACCGGATAGCCCAGCGCTCTGATCTCGGCGACGCGGCGGCGCATGTAACGCTCGTTCCGGAAGACGCCCAGCGAAACACCGTTGGCCCGCTCACCTTCACGGAAGATCCAGATGTCGCTGACGCCCCGGGTTCGAAGCTCGTCCGCCACTTCGGAAGCGGCTGCGCGGCTCGCAAGCGGCGGAATGTACACGTGGTGGTTCTTGATCGCCTCGCGCTCTTCCTGGCGCACCTTGATTTTCGTTGCTCCGCGCGCGCGCAACCATGCAGCCATCTCGTAGGCAGCATCGGAGGCCTTGAACCATTCCGCGCGAATGCAGTTCTCGATCGACGCTTGGGCAGGCGACACTTCGGGCTCGTCAGGAACTTCGGGCTTCTCCGCCTCTGCGGTCCCTACTTTCGTTTCGGCCTGCGTCGTCGGAACTGCGGCAGGCTCTTCCGCCGTCGGCTCTGGGCTGGCGGCGGCCTGTTCGCTCCCCTCAGCCGCTGGAGAGCCCTCCACGCGGAGCTCATGGGCGCGCATGTAGGCCTTCTCCGCGAGCTGCAAATAGACGTCACCCAGATTGGCGTACACGACCGCGTCCGGCCTCAGCTCCAGTGCCGCAATGAGCGTCTCCCGCGCATCGTTCAACCGTCCGAGTTTGGCGTAGAGCACGGCAAGGTTGTTGTGCGCCTCGAACATGGCGGGATGATCGTCTCGAAGGCTTTCGAATATGGCGATTGCCTCGGCGAAGTTTCCTTCGCGCGCATTCAGGATGCCTTGAATGAGCCGCACGCCGGGCGCATTGGGCTCGCGCTCGACCAGCGGTTCGAGCGCTTCGTGCGCTTCCGCGTAGCGCTCCTGGGCGACCAGGGAGAGTGCGTCCGTGATCGGGTCACCGGCGAGCGCATCGGCGCACGCCATGGCCGCCAGCACACCGCATGCGATCGCCGTCCGCCTGAGCCATGCCTTCGCCGGCACTTTTGGCTCGGCAAGTGCCGTGCTATCCACGACCGCGACCTTTCCGCTTCCCGTGCCGCTTTACGATAGGCGGCAACCGTACCGCAGTCCATCGCACGCTGAAGGTCGCGCCGAAGACCGCCTCATGACCGAGCAAATCCTGATCCTCGATTTCGGCTCGCAGGTGACCCAGCTCATTGCCCGGCGGGTGCGCGAGGCCGGGGTCTACTGCGAGATCAGGCCTTACACGACCCCGGCGGCGGAGATCGAGCGCATGGCGCCCCAGGGCGTCATCCTCTCGGGCGGCCCGGCGTCGGTCACCGAGGCCGAGGCGCCCCGCCCCGATGAGGCAATCTACGCGCTCGGCATCCCGCTCCTCGGCATCTGCTACGGCCAGCAGGCGATGTGCGCGGCGCTGGGCGGCGCCGTGGAATCCACGTCGCAGCGCGAGTTCGGCCGGGCGCACCTCGACATCGTCGAGCCCTGCGCGCTCTTCGACGGCGTCTGGCAGGTGGGCGCGCGCGAGCAGGTCTGGATGAGCCACGGCGACGCGGTGGTGGCGGTGCCAGAGGGCTTTCGCGTGGTCGCCCGCACCGACTCCGCCCCCTTCGCCGCCATCGCGGACGATGCGCGCCACTTCTACGGCATCCAGTTCCACCCCGAAGTCGTGCACACGCCCCACGGCGCCGCGCTCTTGCAGAATTTCGCGCGCCGGATCGCGGGCTGCGACGGCACCTGGTCGATGGCCTCGTTCCGCGCCAGCGCAATCGAAGCGATTCGCGCTCAGGTGGGCGACGGGCGGGTGATTTGCGGGCTCTCCGGCGGAGTCGATTCCTCGGTGGTGGCGGTCCTCCTGCACGAGGCGATTGGCGACCAACTCACCTGCGTGTTCATCGACACCGGCCTGATGCGCCGGGGCGAGGCCGAGGAGGTCACCAGCCTCTTCCGCGGCAACTACAACATCCCGCTCGTCCACGAGGACGCGCAGTCCGTGTTCCTGGAGCGGCTCGCGGGCGTCACCGAGCCCGAGGAGAAGCGCAAGATCATCGGCGCCACCTTCATCGACGTGTTCGAGGAGGCCGCGCGTGGCGCGGGCGATGCCGACTTCCTGGCCCAGGGAACGCTCTACCCGGACGTGATCGAATCGGTCTCCGTCAGCGGGCCGAGCGTCGTCATCAAGTCCCACCACAATGTCGGCGGGCTGCCTGAGCGGATGAACCTCAGCCTGGTCGAGCCGCTGCGCTCGCTGTTCAAGGACGAAGTGCGTGCCCTCGGCCGTACTCTCGGGATGCCCGAAGCGCTGACCGGGCGCCACCCCTTCCCCGGCCCCGGCCTCGCGATCCGTATCCCGGGCGAGGTGACGGCCGAGAAGGTCGCGGTCCTGCAGCAGGCCGACGCCATCTTCATCGAGGAGATCCGCAACGCCGGCCTCTATGATGCCATCTGGCAGGCCTTCGCGGTGCTGCTTCCGGTCCAGACGGTGGGCGTGATGGGCGACGCGCGCACCTACGAGCACGTTTGCGCGCTTCGCGCCGTCACGTCGGCGGACGGTATGACCGCCGACTTCTACCACTTCGACATGGGCTTCCTCGGCGGTGTCGCGAACCGCATCGTCAACGAGGTGAAGGGCATCAACCGCGTGGTCTACGACGTGACCTCGAAACCGCCGGGAACGATCGAATGGGAGTGAACAGGCGAATGCGCCGGCGCACACGCTGGGCGCTCGCGGCCCTCATCGTCGCAGCGCTCGCGTTTGGCACCGGGCCCGCCGCCGCGGACTGGGACACGGGCCAGGCCGCCTTCGAGCGGGGCGATATAGCCGCTGCGCTCGAGGCGTGGCAGCCGCTCGCCGAAGCGGGCGACGCGCGGGCGCAGGCGGCGATCGGCAGCCTCTACATCCACGGCCAGGGGGTCGCGGTCGACTATGCCAAGGCGCTGCGCTGGACCCGGCGCGCCGCCGAGCAGGGCGACGTCACTGGGCAGTTCAACATGGGCACCATCTATGCCGGCGGCCTCGGTGTCGAGCGTGACTACGAAGCGGCGGCGGAGTGGTTCAGGCGCGCGGCCGAGCGGGACGATGCGGCCAGCCGCTTCAATCTCGGCGTGCTCTATGCGCGCGGCCTCGGCGTGCCCAAGGACGACGAGGAAGCGATCTTCCTTCTCAGCACCGCGACCATCATCGCCGGCGACCCGGAGGCCAACCTGCAGGAGATCGGCGCCGCTGCCGAGAACTATGCCTACATCGTGATGATGACGATGGAGGAGCCGGAGCTGACTCGGGCGCTCAAGCGCACCCGCGCCTGGGAGAAGGAGTTCCTGCGCCGCTACCTGTCGCGCAGGATCAGCCCGGCCGAGCCCAGGAGCGGCCTCGATCCACTCCCCTACGAGTAGTTGGGCGCCGCACCGGCGTCAGACCAAGACGTATTCCAGCCGCTGCGACTCCGGCAGCGTGAGCAGCGCGCGGATGTGGCCGGCGAGGCGCTCGGCCCAGGCTTCGACCGCCTCCGACGTGCGGATTTCGTTATTGCGGATTTCGATGAGCAGCGACGGCAGACCGCGCTTCTCAGCGTGAACGGGCAGTGTGTGGTCGGTGAGCACGCCGAAGTCGTAAGGCTCGTTGGCCCCGACGACGAGCCCCTCAGCCCGCAGCCGCTCGATCAAGGGTGTCGACATGCGCTGGTCCTTGTCCCAGCAGATGCCGATCTCCCAGGGCCGCGGATCGCCGCCGACAAGCTGTGGGGTGAAGCTGTGGACCGCTACCAGAAGCGGCACCCGGCCAGCAGCGGCCATGCGGTCCAGCGCAGCGGCGATCGCGTCGTGATAGGGCTCGAAGATCTCGGCAATCCGCGCGTCCTCTGCCGCCTGATCGAGGTCCATGTTGCCGGGCACCGGCACCGTGTCGCTCACCGGTGGAATCCGGTCCGGCGCGCCCACGGGCCGGTTGCAGTCGATCACCAGGCGGGAATAGCCGGCGAGGATCGCCTGCGCGTCGATTAGTGCCGAAAGCCGCCGGGCCACGGCCCCTGCCCCGATATCCCATCCGATGTGCTCGGTGCGCTCGGTCTCGCTCAGGCCGAGGTCGTCGAGCGCGGCGGGAACCCGGCAGCTCGCGTGGTCGCAGACAAGCAGCACCCGCGACGCGCCCCCCCGGTTGAGGGTCTCGAAGGGCGGCGGGTCGCCCGGCCCGAGCAGCGTCGCCGTCATCTGTCGGCCTAGACCTCGTAGATGCGCCGGGCGTTCTCGACGCCGATCAGAGCCGCGATGCGCTCGGCGTCCGCCACCGAGCACTCGTCCTCCTCCACCCAGCGCCCGAGCGCGCGGGCGAGCGCGGTGCGGAAGCGCAGCGCGCCCAGGTAGTAGAGCTCCGCGAGGCCGAAGGCGTCGGTGCTGAAGAGCTGCTTCGTGAAAGGCACGAGCTCCAGCGCCTCGTCCATGATCCGCTGATAGCTCGGCCCCACCCAGTTCAGCGCGAAGCCCACGTCGAAATAGACGTACGGGAAGTTCTCCGACATCAAGCCCGCTTCGCGGTGGAAGGGGTAGCAGTGCAGCAGCGTGATGGGAAAGCCCCAGGGCTCCACCGCCTTGATCCAGGGCGTGAGGTGGCTCGGGTCCACCCGGTGCAACTCGATGTCGGGATCGCCGATGCCGATATGGAACTGGATCGGGAAGCCCCGCTCCCGCGCAATGTCGGCGCCGGTCCAAATCAGGTGCCGCTCGAGCACCGGATCGGTGAGGCGCGCCGTGCTGGTCTGCTCGATCTCCGCGAGCCAGCGGCCCGCCGCCGCCTCGACCTCGATATCACTCGGCTTCTCGTAGTCGATGCGGAGTGTCGCGCGGTACGCCAGGATCGACTTGAGGCCGACCACCCCCTCCCCCAGGGAGCCCCGCAAGGCCGCCTCGAATGCCTGCGCGAAGCCCGCCGCCGAGACTCCGCCCTGCGCGACCCTTTCGGCCACAGATTCCATGCGCACGATCTCCCGCGCTGGCGCCCCGGCAATCGCGCCCACCTCGGCGACACTGCAGAGCTCCTCCGGCCGGTTGCCGCTATCCACGATGTAGGTTCCGATCCCCGCTGCGGCGAGGAAACGCCGGTTCACATCCGCCGCGCCGATCTCCCGGCGGCGCGCGGCGTACTCCGCCGGCGCGCAGAACGGCTCCAGGTCCAGCAGCGGCGCACACCGGCGCCGGACGCTGAGCGCCACCGGCTTGTCCCAGTGGTTCGTGCCGGGAGGCGCCGGCGCAAACGCCTCGCTCAGCGAATCCGCGAGCCGCTCGTCATCCAGGTCCACAGGGAACAGGCCGTGGCAGTGATGGTCCACCAGCGGCAGCGTGGCGGCGATGTCGTCAATAGGCATCGAGATAACTCCGGATCACTGTGTCGGGAGAGCGCTCGGTCACCGCCGCAAGCTCATGACGCTTGAGCGAAACATAGGCCTGCCAGAGGGGATCTGAAAACCAGCCGCGCACCGCCTCCTCTGCCTCCGCCGCCGCAAGCGCCTCCTCGAGCGAACGCGGCAGCCAGCGCACGTCGAGCGCCTCGCGCTCCTCATCGCTCAGATCGGATGGATCGCGCTCGACCAGGGGCGGCGTCGGCAGGCCCTCGCGCAGGCCTTCGAGCCCCGCCTGGACCAGAACGGCCAGCGTCACATGGGGCGAAGCGGCGGCATCGGCGGGGCGAAACTCGAAGTTGTACTGGTCAGGGTCGACCCCGCCGGGCCCATGCCGGCCAGCGCATATGCGGAGTGCCGCCTCGCGGTTGTCGGCGCCGAAGGCCGCGGCCCCGCCCGCCCAGTGGCCCGGCGCGAGCCGCAGGTAGGAGACCGGCGAGGGCGCCGCGAACGCCGTGAGCGCGGGCAGACGGCGCATGATCCCCGCGACGAAGCTGCCGGCCTGCGCCGCAACCCCTGCCGGCTGTGCCGGATCGTGCGAGACCGGCGCGCCGTCGAGGTTCTGTAGGCTGAAGTGCACGTGAACGCCGTTCCCAAAACCCTGCGCCGCGATCATCGGCGTGAAGGTCGCGCGGTACCCTTCGCGCGTTGCGACGGCGCGCACGAGCTCGCGCACCAGCAGCGCCCGGTCTGCGGCGGCGAGGCCGAGCACAGAGCGACAGTTCACCTCGTACTGGCCGGGGCCGCCTTCCGGCTCGAAGGTCTCGGGCTCCAGCCCCGCCGCGCGCAACGCCGCCACCAGCACGGCGCCGAAACCCAATGCCTGCTCGTGGGCGATGATACTGTAGTTGGGTCCGAGCCGCTCCAGCCCCTCCACCAGGTAGAACTCCTGCTCGAAGGCGGCCATGAGCCGCAGCCCGAACTCTCGTTCGAGATCGTCCAGCGCCCGCCGCAGGAACTCCCGCAAGCAGGCCTCCCACGGCGTGCCGTCGGGCGCGATACCGTCGCAGATGTAGGCGTGGAACGGCGGCTGATCCGGCCACAGATCGACCCTGGCGTGGGCGTCGCGGTCGGCCACCAGCCAGACATCGCCGAGCGCGCCCCAGGGGCTCGGCGCAAGCGTGGAGACCGGGCCGATTGCCTGTGCCACCGGCACCCAGCCGATGCCGGTTTCAAGACGTTGGTCGAGATCGGCTGCCGGGAAGCCTCGCCCGCGCATGAGGCCGGCCAGGTCGGGCCACCCGAAAAAGACCAGCTCCTCGCCCCGCATCCGCGCCCTCGTCTCGCCGCGCCGCCACTCTAAGGGCGGTTGGCGAGTCATGCTATCGTCCGGCCGCAACCGGCGGGAGGGAAGCATGGCGATCACGTTACAGGGCAAGGCCGCGATCGTGACCGGCGCGGGCCGCGGTATCGGCAAGGGCATCGCGAGCGTGTTCGCGAACGAGGGCGCCAGGGTGCTGGTGGTGAACCGCAGTGCCGAGGCGGGCCAGGCCACGGCCGAGGAAATCACGACCGCCGGCGGCGATGCCTCGTTCCTCCAGGCCGATGTCAGGCAGCGCGCCGACATGGAGCGCATGGCCGCGGCCTGCGTCGAGCGCTACGGCGCCATCGACGTCTTCTGCGCCAATGCCGGGGTCTTTCCCACATCTCACATCGTGGACATGGACGACGAGACCTGGGACGACGTGATCGACACCAACCTCAAGGGCGTCTTCTACGGTGTCCAGGCATGCATCCCGCAGATGAAGGCGCAGGGGCAGGGCCGCATCGTGGTGATCTCATCGATCACCGGCCCCAACGTGGGTTGGCCGGGGCTTGCCCACTACATGGCGTCCAAGGGCGGCGTGAACGCCTTCGTCATGGGTGCTGCGCTGGAGCTCGCCAAGCACAACATTACGGTTAACGCGATCTCCCCCGGCTCGATCATGACGCCGGGCCTGGTCGAGCTGGGCGGGGACCAGGTGGAGGAAATCAGGTCTGTCATTCCGGCCGGGTACATCGGCGAGACCGAGGACATCGCCTACGCCGCCGTCTACCTCGCCAGCGATCAGGCGCGCTACATCACCGGCCAGGCGCTGGTGCTCGACGGCGGCCAGATTCTGCCGGAGAGCCCGGCGGCCCTCGCCGACGCGTGACGTGACTTCGCCGCACGCCCGACCGCACTGCGAGCCGGCCCGATTGACAAACGCCGCGCCGCCGCTATCGATGGCACCGGAGCGCCCGTAGCTCAGCCGGATAGAGCACTTGATTCCTAATCAAGGGGTCGCAGGTTCGAGTCCTGCCGGGCGCGCCAACTAATTCAGCGACAGTTTATTCGGCCGAGCGCAATTGGGAGGCGGAGTCCGGGAGCTGGGTCCTGGCCGATCGCGGGTCCGCCTCACCCCAGTAGTCTGTCGCTCGCCGGCGGGTGCGGGACTACTTCAAGAAGATCACACCCCACTGGTTGTCGACCACCTCGCCGGAGCCGCTTACCGTGAAATTGGAGGTGATGATCCCGGTCGCGCCTTCGAATATGCCGGTGCCGGAATCGACCTGCCAGCAGATCCCGCCGTGCGTCAGGTTCGAATCCGCACTCGGCCCCATCGCCCCTGTTCCGCGCGTGCTAAAGGTGAAGCTGTTGCCTCCGCCGAAGTCGATCGTACCCGATTCCGTGAAGCTGCCATCCTCATTGGGAAAGACGTCCGATTCGAAGCTCACGCTGTTACCCGCGATGGCCTCGATGGTGGCGTCAACCGCACCGTCGTCCACGGCCGTGGAAATTCTCGACGCTGACCCGCTCGTCGAGGCGCTCAAGACACCTTCCACGCCCTCCTTGGGGCCGGCAGTTCCGCGAAACTGGATGACGTAACTGATCTGCTTCATGGTCTGGCCTTTCGTTCCTCGTCGGGCCGCACGCCGATGCGACCGGCCTGCATGGGATGGCTCGGTCTGGATGTTAGTTGAAGGGTGTCAGCAAGACCATGTCCGCTGTTCAGCGCGGAAGTCGGACGCCGTTCGGTACTGTAGCCAATCAAGAAGGCTTGACTCTGGGGGAGGGCAGAGTTCGATGCCTACTCACAACTGTAGGCTATTCCCGCCGGACGGGCACGCCTTCCAGGAGTCCGTTGCGGTCCATGTCTTGCCAGGCGTCCATGAAGACCTCGTTCCACTGCGCGGTCATGGGATGGTCCATCATGTCGCGGTAGACCGTCCACATGGTGACGAGCTCGTCGGCGCCGTCGCGGAAAGCGGCATAGGCGGTCTCCACCGTCCGGACGAGGGCCGCCATGATGAAGGGCCGCTGCTCCCAGCCGCCGAACACTTGGGCGCACTCGCGGATCAGCTTCGTGGGATCACCTCCTGCCTCCTTGATCGGCTCGCAGAAGGGGAGGATGTGATCGACGCCCGCCTGGGCCACGGCGACGGCCTGGGGCAGGGAGAAGACGGTGGTGCAGCAAGTCTCCACACCCTCTTCCCGGAGCGCGGCGAACGCCTTCAGCGCGTTCACCGAGCACGGGATTTTCAGGATGATCTGGTCGGAGAGATCGGTGAACGCCCTGCCCACCTCCAGAAGCTCGTCGAGCGAATGTCCGTCGATCTCGACGACGATGGGCTTGTCCGTGAGGTCGAGGTACTTCTTGATCACGTCGATGGCGCCGCCATGGGCCTTCGCGTACTGATTGTGCACGACCGTGTTCGTGACAATTCCAGCGATGCCGAGGGGCATCCACTCCTTGAGGTCGTCAGGGTCGCCGGCGAGCCAGACGGCGGGACCACGGCCCTGGCGACGAGCGGCCGGAACCGGGCCGATGTCCGACTCCTCGGCGATTGATGGAGCAAGGGGGACAGCGCTTACAGTCCTCATGATCACTTCCTCCTGGTCAATTGCGATGATGTTAAAGCGAACTGGCTCGGTCTAGCTGACTGACTCGCGCCGGATTTCGAATCCCGCGCGTTGGGCACCGCTTTGGCAATCTTGTCGATGCCTTCCGCAATGAGTGATTTCTCGATCACCGAATAGCCCAAACGGATGTGATTTCGATTGTTTCTTTCGTCGGAAAACGTGAACCCGCCTGTCTCGAAGAATACGCCCTCCGCGTCTACCATTTTGCGGAGAATGCCGGCATCCGCCCCGTCCGGCAGCCTGAGCCAGATGCTGCCCCCTCCGTATTCTGCCTTGGTGGACGCCCCCGGAAAGTGCCTTTCCAACGCTTCGTGCATCACGGTGCAGCGCTCCTTGTAGATGCCCGTAATCTTGGCGACGAAGCGGTCGAAATAGCCTCGTTGCAGGAACAGCGCGACGCTTCTCTGATTGTTGACCGGCGGGTGTCGCAGGATATGGTGCCGCATCGCCCGCGCTTCTCTGACGAACTCTCGATCCGCAACCAAGTAGCCGATGCGCAGCCCGGGCAATAGGGATTTCGAGAGGCTTCCCGTGTAGATGACATTGCCCCAGGTATCGAGGCTCTTGAGAGCACGCGGGGGAGTCTTGTTGAAGCTGATGTCGGCTTCGTAATCGTCCTCGATGACGAACTGGCCGTTTCTCTTCGTGAAAGCGAGCAATTCGACCTTACGGTCGAGCGGCATCGTAACAGTTGTCGGAAACTGGTGACTCGGCGTCACGAACAGGCATTTGCAGCCAGAAATATTGCTGGAGAGAACGAGTCCCTTTTGATCAATGGGAAGTCGCCTTACCGAGATTCCCTCAATTTCCGCCATGTTGATGACATCCGGATAACCGGGATCCTCAACACCGATGATTTCACCGGACTTCAGGAGAAGCTTGATCGCGATGTAGAGCGCCTGCTGGCCGCCAACCGTGACCAGGACTTCGTCGGGATGAGCGACGATACCGCGCTTGGCGAGTACGCGTTGGATCAGCTGCTCGATCAACATGTCATCGTCGATTGCGGAGTAGTCGGTCGCCCAATTGGCGAGCTCGATGACATTGACGGAATCGCGCACGCACTCGCGCCAGCTCGTAATGGGGAAGAGCGACGGGTCAGTCAGACCACAGACGAACGGATAACGATATCTGACCAAAACATCCGAAGGCTTCACGACGCGTTGAAGGTTGAAGCTTCGGTCCCTGAAGAATGCCCTGTAGTCCAGCGTCGCCAGTGGCGCGGCGAGATCGGCCGGCACATCGGGCTTGAGGGCATGGCCCGGTTCGGTGAGCACGTCCTGGTTGACGTAATACCCTGAACGGTTCCTGGCCTCGACGAACCCGTCCTGCTTCAGCGCCTCGTAGGCCAGGGTCACAGTCGTCACGCTCACGCCGAGGTCTGCGGACAACTGGCGTATGGACGGGAGCGGTCGGTGCAGCGGGTATTGCCGGTTGACAATGCCGATCGCGATCTGACGCCGGATTTGCTTCTGCAGGCTCTCCGGTGCCCCGCGGTCAATCACGATCATGTTCTCGTACATCGTCGTCAGCTCCGTGCTCCGTGGAGCGGTAGCCGAACAAGGCAGGGGTAGCGCAGGCACGGCGGTGCCATCAAGCGCGTCTCGGTATCCGTAATCGCTGTACCCACAAAATTTCTCAGCTGTATTTAGCCGCCTGCGCCCAAAACGTTTCTCAACTGTATGTAGGTGCGCTCCGGGTGGGACGGTAGGTTTTATCGGCAAGAAATTAATCGAGGCGCAGGCTGAGTGTTCAATCGCCTTGCAGGCCGCGACACAAAGAGAAAGCAACCGTGCGTAGCGACGAACAATATCTCGGGATCGAGCGCTCACTACAGCGTGCTTGGGCCAAGGGAGCAGGGCTGATCGACGAGGAGTTCGAGCAGCCCATGATCGCGGTCGTTAACACTTATCAGGAGTTTTCGCCGGAGAACATTCACCTCCGGCAAGTCGGCGAGGCGGTCAAGGCGGGAATTCGCATGGCAGGCGGAACGCCGTGCGAATTCAATACGTTCCACGTTACCGATAGCGAGACCTTTGCCTCGGTCGGCATGCGCTATGTGCTGCCGAGCCGGGACCTCGTGGCCGACATGATCGAGCTCATGGTCGAAGGCCATCGCTTCGATGCCATGGTGCTGATCGGCTCGGGCGACAAGGTTATGCCCGGAATGGTCATGGCGGCGGCACGCATCGACATACCTGCCATTGTGCTTTACGGCGGCCCCACGAAAGCCGGAACTTATAAGAACAAAAAAGTGTTTCTGGAGACGGTTTATGACGGAGTCGGCGAACACCTTCTCGGAAAGATTACTGAAGAAGAATTAAAGGGTCTGGAAGACAATCACTTCCCCTTTTCCGGCGCCTGCGACACAGCGACCTCCGGCAATACCGCCGGTATCTATACGGAAGCGCTGGGTCTCTCACTACCCCATTCGGGCACTTATCCAGCGGGAAGCAACTACCAGCTTCGGGCGGCGAAATACGCCGGGATGCGGATCATGGACCTGGTACGCGATGACCTGCGTCCGTCGAAGATTCTGACACGGGACGCATTCGAAAACGCCATGCGCGTCGGACTGGCGGTCGGCGGCTCCACCAACATGGTCCTTCACATGATCGCAATGGCGAAGGAAGCCGGTGTCGGGGTGAACTTCGACACCTGGGATCGCCTCAGCCGGGAGACGCCGACGCTGGTCAAGCTCGCGCCCTCAGGACCGTGGGGCGTGACGGAGCTCGGCGAGGCGGGCGGCACGCCCGCAGTCATGAAGGCGCTGGGCGCTCTCGTCCACCCGGATACGTCCACCGTGAGCGGAAAGACGACCGGGGAACTGATCGCCCAGGCGGAAATCCAGAACCCTGAGTGCATTCGCGACAAGAACGATCCCGTCGAAGAAGACGGCTCGATCTACATCCTCAAGGGTAGCCTCGCCCCCGGCGGCGCGGTCGTGAAGGCTTCCGGCGTCAGCCGCGACATGTGGGAAGTCGTGCTGCCTGCGCGCGTCTTCGAAGACGAAGAGGGCGCAATCGGCGCACTCCGGCACAACGAAATTTCGCCCGGCACCTGCGTCGTGATCCGCAACGAGGGCACGCGGGGCGGCCCCGGTATGCGCGAGATGCTGGGTGCCACCTCCGCGCTGATGGGAGCCGGCCTCGGCAATAGCTGCGCACTCGTCACCGATGGGCGCTTCTCGGGCGCCACTCACGGCCCAGCCATCGGCTACGTCACCCCGGAGGCCGCCCGAGACGGACCCATCGCCCTGGTGGAAGACGGCGATCTGGTCCGGATCGATCTGGCGGCGCGCACGCTGGACTTTGAGGTGGCTCCGGAGGTGCTCGCGGAGCGCCGCCGACTCCACACACCGATGCCGCCGCGAGTCTCGCGCGGCTATCTCAAGCACTACGCCGAGCATGTGGCGCCCGCCTCCGAAGGGGCGGTGATGCCGCGCTAAGTCATGAACGCGCTAACCGAATTCGCCGTCGTCACCAATGCCGCCTCCACCGGCATCAGGATCGACCGCGCACAGTTGAAGTCGCTCGCCCGCCGCAGTGACAGGCCGGGCCTCACCTATCTGGCTCTCTGGGCGCTGGCGCTGGCGTTGGCCGGCGCAGCGCTCTGGGTCGCCTTGGGTAGCGCGTACGTCTGGGCGGCGGTCTTCGTCTTCGGCGTCGTCATGTCGGTGCCGTCCTACGCGCTCAGCCATGAGACGGCACACGGAACCGCCTTTCGCACGCGCTGGCTCAACGAGACCGTCTTCTGGTTCACGTCGCTGCTCTACGGCGAGGAGCCACTGCACCGGCGCTACACCCACACCAATCACCACACGTACACCTGGTACGTGGGTCTCGACAGCCAGATGCCCTTCGACACGCCGCTCACCTTCAAGGGCTGGCTCTACGACATCAGTGGACTGTCCATACACAGGTTCCAGTTCCGGGTGCTCTGGCAGCTGGCGACCAAGCGATACACGCCGCTCATGCGGGAGGTATCGCCTGAGGCGGAGCTGCCGAAGATGACCCGCAACGCGCGTCTCTTCTGCCTCATCTACCTCGCCGTCATCGGCCTGATCGCCTCCGGCTACGGCTGGCCGCTGCTCTGGTTCTACGTGCTGCCGCGGTTCATCGGCGGCCCGATCATGCTGATGTTCAACATCATCCAGCATGCCGAGATGCAGGAGAACTCGCCCTCGATCGTTGACAGTACGCGGACGTTCCGGACGAACTGGGTGGGGCGCTTTCTCTATCTCAACATGAACAACCACGTGGAGCACCACCTCTACCCGCAGGTGCCGTTCTACTCCCTCCCCAGGCTTCACGTGGCCGTCGCCGAGCGGACGCCGGAGCCAGATCCGGGTTTTTGGGCCACCAATCTCGATCTGCTCTGGGTCGTCATCCGGCGATCGCTCGGGCGCAGCACCAAGGCCGCATGGATCCGCCAGGCCCCGCACATGGTGAGCGCCGGCGGGGCCTGCACGACGATCTCGAAGGCGACGATGCAGTGACGCGCAGGCGCATCTACACCTACGGCGGCAGGCCGGCTAGGCGCAACTTCACCGTGGCCGATCTGATCGCGCTCAAGGGCACTGTCAGGCTTTGCCAGACCTGCCCGGCGACGGAGGAGGAAGCAGCGGCCTGCGAAGCGGTCGGCATCGACGTGCTGAACACGTCGGACGCGGACCTTCCCGCGGTCCGAGCCGGCGCGCCCGAGACCTTCATCATCGCCGATCTCCCGATGACGGCACACCGGACGCCCGACGACATCATGCGCGCTGCCGTCAGGGCGGCGGAGATCGGCGCGGACGCGGTCTACACCCCGCGCAGCCTGCGCATGGTCGAGATGCTGGCCAAGGAGGGGCTTGCCGTTCAGGGCCATCTCGGCCTGGTGCCGAGGCTCTCGACCCGGCGCGGGGGCTTGCGGATCGTCGGCAAGACGGCGGAGGAAGCCGTCGAGCTGGCAGAGGATTTCCGCCGCCTCGAGGACGCCGGCGCCTACGCCGCCGAGGTCGAATGCGTGGCGGCCGAGGCGCTCGCAGCGATCAATCCGCTGACGAAGCTGGTCACGCACTCCATCGGCGCCGGGTCCGCCGGCGACGTCATCTTCATGTTCCTGGTCGATATCTGCGGGGAGTCCGACCGTCCCCCGGGTCACGCCAAGGCCTTCGCCGACCTCAATTCGATCCGTGCGCACCTCGCCGTCGAACGGCGGCGGGCCCTGAGCGAATACCGGCACGCAGTCATAACCGGCGCCTATCCCGACGCCGCGACCTCGGTCTCGATGCTGCCGAACGAGCATCAAAGGCTTTTGGAGGCGCTGGATGCGCGCCCGGTCTTCAACACCTAGGAGAGCAACGATGGCCGACTGGGTCCGCGCCTGCGCCTGCGACGACATCGAGGACGAGGACCTCATCCGCTGGGACCACGCGGGCCGCACCTACGCGATCTACAAGGCCGAGGACGGCTTTTACTGCACCGACGGCATGTGCACGCACGAGGAGGAGCACCTCGAGGAGGGGCTTCTGACCGGCCACGTCATCGAGTGCCCACTTCACCAGGGCCGCTTCGATATCCGGACGGGAGAGGTGATCTCGCCGCCACCCTTCGTCGATCTCAACACCTATCCCGTGAAGGCGGAAGGCGGCCAAGTCTACGTGAAGGTCTAGGGGCGATTTGAAGGGAGTGCCCCTGGAATTTGTTTCGACAACCGGTGCAACGAAGAGGAGATGGAACGATGAATACCCCACTTCGCAAATTAGTCTTGCCCGGTCTGACCGCGGCGGGAATTGCGCTCGGCGCGATGGCTTTTCAGGCCGAGACTCAGAAGGCCGAAGCGGCGGAGAACTTCATCTTCGCGCACGCGATGAACGTCGATCACGTGTTCCACGCCATCTCGGAACGGTACATCGCCGACCTGGCGGACCAGAGCGGGATCGAGATCGAGTATCACCCGGGCGGCGATCTCGGCGACTGGACGTCGCTGTTCGAGCAGGCCATGCAGGGCGTCGTGCCGATGACGCTGACCTGGGCTTCGTCGGAATTCGACTCGCGGCTGGACCTCATCTACCTGGGCTACATCGTCTCCAACTGGGAGGACGCGGAGGCGCTCTACGGCCCCGGCGCCGGCATGCTCGGGGTGTACAACGACATGCTGGCCGACCTCGGCCTGTACGCTCTCGGAATCATTCCGACCGACTTCGGCTCCGTGGTGATCCGTAAGGGCGTCGGCGAGCTTCCGATGAACTTCCCCAATGACCCGGCCGGCATGAAGATCCGCGTGCCGGGGCTTGCGATCGCGGTCGACCGCTTCAACAGCTTCGGCTTCGCCGCAGTGCCCATTCCGCTTTCCGAGGTCCACACGGCCCTGCAGCTCGGGACCGTGGATGCGCGTTCGTTCTCGACCGCGGTCGAGACCTACACGCTGCGTGACGTGCTCGAGGCCAACATCCTTACCAACGACTACTTCGAGGTCGCCTTCTGGCTCGTGAACAAGGACTGGTGGGACGGCCTTTCCGAGGAAGATCGGACCGCCTTGCAGGCCGCCGCCGACAACACCATCGGCTGGTCCTGGACGGAAGCCAAGAGCAAGAGCGACGAGTTCCTGCAGAAGGCGCGCGATGCCGGCATCAACGTGGTCGAGTTGAGCGACGAGCAGATGAGCGCCGCAAAGCAGATCGTCTACGACAACGAGTGGCCGGCGATGGAAGCCGTCGTCGGCAAGGAGATCATGGACAAGATCCGGCAGATCGTCGGCGTCGAGTAGTGACTCCCGGTTGTACTCCAGTGACTGCGTCCGGGTGCTTCGGCACCCGGACGGCTTCTTGATCGGGGACTCGCCGACGTGAGCCGGAAGTCGGACCTTCACTCCCGATCTTCCGAGGGTGCCTCGTCAACAATCGATGATCCCGATTATGACCGGTCCGAACCGCCCGAGCGCCTGAGCCCACTGCCCACGGGCGCATTGGCGGAGAAGCTGCGCTGGGTGCTCTCCGTCGAGACCATCGTCCAGCGCATCCTCTACGTCTTCATCATCGTCTTCGGCCTCGCCCTCGCCGGGCTGATGTTCACCCAGGTCGTGCTGCGTTACGCCTTCGCCTCGCCGTTCGTGGGGATCGAGGAGCTGTCGCTGCTCTTCGGCGCTTGGTTCTATTTCCTCGGCATCGCCTACGTCACCCGCGACGGCGAGCACATCCACGGCGGCATCCTGACCATGGTTGTGCGCAATCCGACCGCCGTGCAAACCGTCCGCTTGGTCGTGACCGTGCTCAGCGTCGGCGCATGCGCGATCTTCGGCTACTTCGCGATCAAGTATGCGCTCTTCGAGATCGGGACCGGGCGGCTCAGTTCGTACATGCGCTGGCCCAAGGGGTTGTGGTCGGCCTCGCTCATCGTCGGCTTCGTCGCGACCACGGTCTACATGCTGCTTCAGGCGGTCCATCAGTTCCTGGACCTGCAAGCCCGCCTCCGCGCGTCGAGGCGGAGCTAGCCGTGCTCGTCTTTCTCGGCTCTATCGCGCTCGTCGTCATCCTGCTCTTGTCGGAGATGCCGATCGCGTTCGCCTTCGGCATCGGCGCGCTGGTGTTCGGCCTCGCGTCGGGCTCGGACATCTCCTTCCTCATCCCCTTCGCCTACCAAACGACCTCGAGCTTCGCCCTGCTCGCGCTGCCGCTCTTCGTGATGGCCGGCACCATCATGGCTGAAGGGGGGATGTCCGATCGCCTGCTCAACTTCGTGAACGCGCTGGTCGGCAGGCTGAAGGGCGGGCTAGGCGCCGTGACCATCGTCACTTGCGCGCTGTTCGGCGCGATCTCCGGTTCGTCGTCGGCGGCCATCGCCGCCATCGGGTCGATCATGATTCCGCGCATGGTCCGGGAGGGATACCCGCCCGGCCATGCGACCGCGCTGGTGGCTTGCTCATCGGTGCTCGCGCTGATGATCCCACCCTCCATTCCCATGATCGTCTTTGCCGTCACTGGCGGAATCTCGGTGGGTGCAGCCTTTCTCTCAACCATCATTCCCGGCGTCTTGCTGACGGTCGTCTATGTCGGCTTGAACTTCCTGTTCCTGCGCAAGGTGAAGACCATCACGGTCGAGGAACGGGTTCCGGCCCGCGTCGCGGTGCGCCGCGTGGGCACCACGGGCGCCAAGGCCTTCTGGGCGCTGCTGCTGCCGGTCTTCATCCTCGGCAGTATCTACTCCGGCATCGCGACACCGACCGAGGCCGCCGCGATCGCCTTCGTCTACACGGTGGTCGTGGGCTTCGTGTTCTACCGGGGCCTCACATTGCAGAACTTCCCCAAGGCCATCGGGCGCGCGGCGGTCACGACTGGATCGATCATCGCAGTGCTGTTCTTCCTGTTCGTCATGAGCCGCGCGATGATTCTGGAACAGGTGCCGAAGGACGTGGCGGACGCACTGATCGCGCTGACCGAGAACCGCATCTTCGTGCTCCTGATGATCAACCTGATCCTGCTGCTGATCGGCATGATCGTGGATGATGTATCCGGCAGCGTGCTCGCGGCGATCGTGCTGCTGCCGGTGGCGACGAAGATCGGCGTCCATCCCATCCACTTCGCCGCGATCGTCGGCACCAATCTCGGGCTCGGCAACGTCTCGCCGCCGTGCGCGCCGATGCTTTACATGGCTGCGGGGATCAGCAAGCTCTCGCTGGACAAGTATGTCGTGCCGACCATGAAGCTGTTGTGCTTGGGTCATCTGCCCATGGTGCTGATCGTCACCTTCATTCCCGACCTCTCGCTGGCACTGCCCAGGCTGGTCATGGGGATTGAATAAGCGACGGCGCTCCTCCGTGAGCGCGTGCGCGACGACCGCTCTTGAGCGATCGGGCACGGGCCACATCACTGCCCGTCGCCGACGATCCGGACGCGGAGATCAGCGCCGGCACCGACCTCATCGTGGAGTGAACAATGCGATCGCAACGCCTTGTGCAAATCGTCGGCTGCCATGCAGAAGGCGAGGTGGGCGATGTCATCATTGGCGGCGTCGCCCCGCCGCCGGGTGACACGCTCTGGCAGCAGTCCCGCTTTATCGCTCGCGACCAATCCCTGCGTCGCTTCGTGTTGAACGAGCCCCGCGGCGGCGTGTTTCGCCACGTCAACTTGCTGGTGCCGGCGAAGGATCCTCGCGCCGACATGGGCTTCATTATCATGGAGCCCGAGGACACGCCGCCGATGTCGGGATCGAACAGCCTCTGCGTCGCTACGGTGCTTCTGGAAACCGGCATCCTGCCGATGACCGAGCCCGAGACGGTGATGACTCTGGAAGCACCGGGCGGGCTTATCCGGGTACATGCCGCCTGCAGTGACGGACGCGTCGAGTCTGTCCGCGTGCACAACGTGGCCTCCTTCGCGGAACGGCTTGGGGCCGCGCTCGAGGTAGAGGGTCTGGGCACGCTTACGGTGGACACGGCTTACGGCGGCGACAGCTTCGTGCTGGTGGACTCGGAGGCGTTCGACTTCGCGCTCAGCCCCGACGAAGCGCGGGACATCGTCGAGACGGGGATTCGGATCACCCGTGCTGCTAACGAGCAGCTGGGATTCGCCCATCCCCAGAACCCCGATTGGCGCCATATCTCGTTCTGCCAGATCGCCGCGCCGCTTCAGAGTATCGACGGCGTTCCGACGGGCCGCAACGCCGTGGTGATCCGGCCGGGCAAGATCGACCGCAGCCCGACAGGCACCGGCTGCTCGGCACGCATGGCCGTGCTGCACGCTCGGGGCGAGCTTGAGATCGGCGACCGCTTCCGCGGAGTTTCGATCATCGATTCCGTTTTCGACTGCCGCATCGAGGGGGAAACCACGTTGGACGGACGCCGGGCGATTTTGCCGTCGGTCTCGGGTCGTGCCTGGCTGACCGGTACGACCCAGCTCCACCTCGACCCGCGCGATCCGTGGCCGGAGGGCTATCGGCTCAGCGACACCTGGCCTCCCAGCGCGGAGGCCCCTGCCCCCGCTCCCAACGATGGCGCTCACAGCAGCCACGATTAGCAAGCAAGACGCGTATCGTTCTCGCCCTCGGACGCCGCCCACCGGATAGGTCCCGAGCATGTCGGATTCGAGATCGATCTCGTCTACGACGTCGAAGGCTTCACCCGCTTCTTCGGGGCAAACAAGGAAAAATGCTGGGTAGACTACGAGGAGTCGCTGACCGCGTTCTTCCAGCCTGAACAACTGCCCGAGGTGACCGAAGGCCTGCTGGAGCGCGGATACGCCGAGCAGGAGGTGCGGGTATTCTGGGCGAGAACTACTTGCGCGTGGTCCGCGCGGTGTGGCGCTGAAAGAACATCAGTCTCGCTTATGCTGACGATGTTGGCGGTAGCTTTGTGGCTCGAGGATCAGCCCGGCGCGGCGGCAACCGCGTGGGAAGGAGAGGTCGATGACTGTCCCTGCAACGCTCGATACCGTCGCCGTCGTGGGCAACGGCCTCGTCGGCCACGGCATGGCCCAGATTTTCGCGGCTGCGGGCCACCGGGTCGTCATGATCGGCCGGCGCGAGGGGAGCCTCGCCGCGGCGATGGACAATATTACGAAGAGCCTCGCCGCCTTCGAAGCACACGGGCTCGTCACGTCCGGTGGCGTGAGCGCCACCCTGGGACGCATCCGGACCTCCACCGATCTCAAGGACGCGGCGGAGGCGCAACTCGTCCTCGAGGCGGTGCCAGCCGATCGTGCGGTCCAGGACCAGGTGTACGGGAGGCTCGATGCGATCTGCGCGCCGCCCGCCGTCTTCGCCTCTGGGAGCGGGCAGCCCGCGAGCGAGCTCGTGTCTAACGTCACGCATCGCGGGCGTGTGGTCGCCGCCCACTTCTGGTACCCGCCGCAGCTCATTCCCCTGGTCGAAGTCTGCGCCGGACCGGAGACCGACCCGGACGTGGCGCCCTGGCTCTGCGACGTGCTCCGGGCAGCTGGAAAGGAACCGGTGATCGTCGACAAGGAGGTTCCGGGCTTTATCGGCAACCGGCTTCAGTACGCGATCCTACGCGAGGCCTGGGCGCTGTGGGCGGAGGGGGCGGCCTCGGCCGAGGCGATCGACACGGTAGTGAAGGCCTCCATCGGACGGCGTCTCGCGATCACCGGGCCCATCGAGTCCGCCGACGTAGGCGGCCTCGATACGCTACACGCGTTCGGCGCGTACCTCATCCCGCACCTGAATACGGGCTCCCAGCCCGCCTCTGCGGTGACCGCGCTGGTTGAGGCGGGGCATCGCGGTCTGCCCTCAGGCCGGGGGGTGTACGACTGGAGCGCGCGCGACGGCGCGGCGTTGCTCAAGGCACGCGAGGAGGAGCTGTTCCGTCACCTTGCCAGGGACAAGGCCCGACGCTGACTCCGCCCGCCATCTCGAATACGCGACATCGGGCGTAGAGAATCGAGCCTCTTGGTCTGCGTTCCTGAACAAGTTTCGTCACCGCACGGAGGCGGCCGAAGAGTTCAGGATACCCTGTCGAAAAAGTCTACAACCGTGCTGGCCAGCGCGTCGCCGCGCGTCTCCGGTAGCATGTGGCCGCCGCCCTCCAGCGCGCAGTGAGCCGCACCGGGGATCAGCGCCGCGAGTTCCGCGCCCAACCAGAGCGGCATCAGCTGGTCATCGGCCGCAGTCACGACGAGGGTGGGGCAAGTCAGGCCCGGTGCCAGCGGTCGAGCGTCGAAATCCAGGATCGCCTCCAGCCTGCCCTCGATCCGGTCGGCGTCCTGCGGCGCCGCGTTCCTGGCTAAATTCTTGAATGCCTCTGCGTGCGCGCGACGGTAGTCAGGCGGGAACAGCAGGCTGGCGTTGAACCAGGCGTAGCGGTACGGGTCGAGCTCCCGCGCCGCCGCCACGCGCAGACGTTGCATCGTCGTCAGATGCGCGTCGCCATGGCTCCACGGATTAGCCAGAACCAGCCCGGCAACCCGGTCCGGGCAGGCCGCAGCCAGCGACAGGCCGATGCCGCAGCCGGTGGAGTGGCAAAACAGGTGCGCTCTTTCGATCTCCAGTGCGTCGAAAAGCTGCGCAAGTTCTGCCGCGCGGCCCGCCATGGTCATGCGCTCGGGCACGGCCACGGGTGCGCTGCGGCCGGTGCCGCGCTGGTCGTAGCGGACCACCCGGAAGCGTTCCGCCAGCCTGTCCTGAAACGGACGCACACCTACCGGCCCGGCACTCAGCGGCAGCAGCATCGCCAGAACCGCGCCGCTGCCGCTTTCCTCGTAGTAGATGTCGCCGCCTTCGATCTGCGCCAGGGGCATGTGCAGGGTGTCCGTCGTCCACGACAAGGGGACAGTCGGTTCTGGGCGACCCTCGCCCAGGACTTCCGTCAGCGACGGACCGCCTGGCCCTACGCGGGCGCGGGCGCTCCGGGGACGGGGAGCGTCGGGATGCGATTCACATCCTTGTACAGCAGGTAACGGAAGAGCCCCGGCCCGCCGGCGTAGCAGGCCTGCGGACAGAAGGCGCGTAGCCACATGTAGTCGCCGGCCTCGACCTCTACCCAGTCCTGGTTGAGCCGGTACACCGCCTTACCCTCGAGCACGTAGAGCCCGTGCTCCATGACATGGGTCTCGGCGAAGGGAATGGACCCTCCCGGCTGGAAGGTCACGATGTTCACGTGCATGTCGTGGCGCAGGTCGCCCGAGTCTACGAAACGCGTGGTCGCCCAGGCACCGTCCGTGTCCGGCATCGGCACCGGCTCCACGTCGTGGTCGGACGTCACGAAGCACTCGGGCGCATCGATACCGTCCAGGGGCTGATACGCCTTACGGATCCAGTGGAAGCAGGCGGGCTCGCGCCCAGCGTTCGCCACCGACCAGCGCGCGGCCGGCGCGACATAGGCATAGCCGCCGGGCGCGAGCGTGTGCTTGGCGTTGTCGAGCGTGAGCCGCAATTCGCCGGCCATGACGAAGAGCACGCATTCGACGTGCGCGTCCGGCTCGGGCCGCTCGCTGCCGCCGCCCGGCTCGAGCTCGACGATCGACTGGGAAAACGTCGTCGCGAATCCCGCGACCGGACGCGACAGCACCCACGCGCGAGCGCTCTGCCAGTGCGGAAAGTAGCTGGTGACGATGTCGCGCAGCACACCGCGCGGAATGACCGTGTACGCCTCGGTAATCACGGCGCGGTCGGTCAACAGCGTCTGCTGCGGCGGAAGGCCCGCCACCGGCGTGAAGTAGCTGCGTGCGCTCATCGGTCGGCCAATGCTTGCCGAATGCTCATCACGCACGTCCCCCCTTGCCAAGTCATTGCATCGTGCATGGCCGTCCGTCCCCCTGCCCAGCCGACATCGCGCGGACTCTGGCCTTGGGTTGGCGGGAAAATGGTCGGAGCGGGCGGATTCGAACCGCCGACCCCTTGACCCCCAGTCAAGTGCGCTACCAGGCTGCGCCACGCTCCGACCGGCCCGCACGACGCAGCGTGTCGCTGCCGCGGGGCCGCGCGCACTATAGCGCCCGGCTCCGGGCACGGCCAATTCTTCGCGTCAGCGCCTGGCAGTGGAGGCAAGCGTTTGGGCAAGTCCTTGACTCGGGGCCCTGTCGTGGTTTCTAGTTCGCTCACGTGGCGATTTGAGCGACCGGCTTGCGGCCACGCTAAACAAGCGCGCTAAAAGGTCGAAGGGAGGGACCCCGGCCAGCGCGGCCGGGGTTTTTGCATATGGGGCGGAGGACACGCGAGCGGGCCTGGTCACAGGCCACACAACTGGTGCGGGGCGGAATCGAGCGCTCGCAGCATGGCGAAACCAACGAGGCGCTCTACCTGACCTCGGGCTTCGTTTACGAGTCCGCCGCACAGGGCAATGCGCGCACGGCGGACGAAGAGGCCGGCTACGTCTACGGCCGCTTCGGCAACCCCACCGTCACCATGTTCGAGGACCGCCTCGCGCTGATCGAAGGCGCGGACGCCTGCCAGGCGACCGCCACCGGCATGGCGGCGGTCTTCGCGTCCCTGATGAGCCAGCTTCGCGCGGGCGACCACGTTGTCGCATCCCGCGTCATGTTCGGCGCATGCTACGTGGTGATCGACCAGCTGCTGCCGCGCTACGGCATCGAGACCGATCTCGTGGACGGCACCGACCTCGGCGCGTGGGAGCGCGCGCTCAGGCCGGAGACCCGCTGCATCTTCCTCGAAAGCCCCGGCAACCCGACCATGCCGGTCGTCGACATCGCTGCGGTCTCGGCACTCGCGCACGGCGTCGGCGCCCGCGTCGTCGTGGACAACGTGCTCGGCATGCCGATCGTTCAGCGCCCCCTCGCCCTCGGCGCCGACGTCGTCATCTATTCCACGACCAAGCACATCGACGGCCAGGGCCGCTGCCTGGGCGGCGCCATCCTGGGCGACGAGACGTTCTTCGCGGACGATCTCGTGCCCTTCATGCGCACCACGGGCCCGGTCATGAGCCCCTTCAACGCCTGGGTCATGCTAAAGGGCCTGGAGACCCTGGAGCTGCGCACGGCCCGCATGTGCGAAACGGCGGAGCGGCTCGCGGCGTTTCTCGAAGGCCACCCCGCCGTGGCTGCCGTTCACTATCCCGGCCTCGCGAGCCATCCCCAGCACGCGCTTGCGGCGCGCCAGATGAGCCGGGGCGGCAGCGTGATCGCGTTCGAGCTCGCGCGTGGGTGGGACGCCGCCTTCCGCTTTCTCGATGCGCTGGAGCTGATCGACATCTCCAACAACCTCGGCGATGCCAAGAGCCTCGCCACCCATCCCGCCAGCACCACGCACCAGAAGATCGGCGCGGACGCGCGGGCAACGCTTGGAATCGGCGACGGCCTTGTGCGCCTCTCGGTCGGGCTGGAGGCGGAGGAAGACCTGCGCGCCGACCTTGAGCAGGCCCTTGCTGCGGCCGGGGGCTAAGCCGCCCCCGCACACGATCTCTTATGGCGCAGCGCGCGGTGCGGGTTTAGGCTGCCGCATGTCACGATTGCGAGTCTGAACCGCCGCAGCGCCCATGAGTCTGCTCGAAGTTCGCGAACTGTCCCGGCATTTCGGCGGCTTGGCCGCCGTGAACAACCTCACCTTCACCGTGGACGAGGGCGCGATTCACGGGCTGATCGGCCCCAACGGTGCCGGCAAGACCACGACCTTCAACGTCATCAGCGGCTACTACAAGCCGACCGCCGGCGACATCGTGTTTGGCGGCCGCAAGATATCCGGGCTGCGCCCGAGCCGGATCGCGGCGCGGGGCGTGGTCCGCACCTTTCAGGCGACCACTCTGTTCCAGGAACTCACCGTCCTGGAGAATGTGCTGATCGGCTGCCACATGCAATCGAAGGTGGGCCCGTTCAGCGCGTTGCTGGGCACCAGTCGTCATGCCGAACGGGAGTCGGAGGCACGCGCCATAGAAATTCTCGAGTTCATGGGACTGGGTGAACGCCGCGACGACGAGACGGTCAACCTGCCGCACGGCAACCAACGGGCTCTGGGCATCGCGGTGGCGCTAGCGGCCGAGCCCAAGCTGATATTGCTCGACGAACCCTTCACCGGCATGAACCCCGAAGAGACGCGGCAGATGATGGTGCTGGTCGAGCGCGTGCGCAGCCAGGGCGTGACCATCCTCCTGGTCGAGCATGACATGCAGGCGGTCATGGGTCTTTGCGACCAGATCACGGTGCTGAGCTTCGGCGAGCTGCTGGCGGAAGGCACGCCCGACGAAATCCGGTCCGATCCGGCCGTGATCGAAGCCTATTTGGGAACCGCCTGAATGCTGTTCCAGATCAAGTCGCTCTCGGTCCATTACCACAAGGTGCGCGCGCTGCGTGCGGTCTCGATGGAGGTCGACGAAGGCGACATCGTCACCCTGATCGGGGCCAACGGCGCGGGAAAGAGCACGACGCTGCGCACGGTCTCGGGCCTCGTGCGCGCGAGCGCAGGCGAGATCTGGTTCGACGGCGCACGCATCGACAAGCTCCCGGCCGACGAAGTGGTCAAGCGCGGCATCGCCCATGTGCCCGAGGGCCGGCACGTCTTCCCCGAGCTTACGGTCTTCGAGAACCTGAACACGGGCGCCTTCCTCCGCCGCGACAGGGACGGGATCAAGCAGGACCTCGAAGCCGTCTACGAGCGCTTCCCGCGTCTCAAGGAGCGGCGCACCCAATACGGCAAGACACTCTCCGGCGGCGAACAACAGATGCTGGCGATCGGCCGGGCCCTCATGGCGCGGCCCAAGCTGCTGCTGCTGGACGAGCCCTCCCTCGGGCTCTCACCGGTGATGGTGCAGGAGATCGCCAAGATCATCGTCGATATCAATGCGCGCGGCGTGCCCGTAGTGCTGGTCGAACAGAATGCGGAACTCGCGCTCAAGCTCGCGCGCTACGCCTACGTGCTGGAAACCGGCCGCGTCGCGCTCGAAGGCGAGGCCGAACGGATTCGCGATGATCAGCATGTCCGCAAGGTGTACCTCGGCGGCTGACGGTCAGGCCTCGTGAAGGCCGGGTGAGTCTGTGGAAACCCGCGAGCTCTTCTGGGAGATAAGCTCCCTCGGCCACACGCTCTTCTTCGTGGTGGCGGGCGCGGCGATGGCAGTCGCCTTTGCCGGCGTCGTCTGGCACGTCTACCGCTACGCCCGCGCACGGCGCAGCCCGGTCCCGGTCCACCCGTGGCGCGGCTTTTGGCGCATGGTGTTCGACGTCTTCTCGCAGCGGACCGTGCACCGGCGCGACCGCTCCGCCGGTCATGCCCACACCCCGATTCTCTACGGCTTCCTCCTGCTGCTGGCCGCCACCAGCATCATCACGGTCGAGTACGACATTTCGGAGCCCTTCTTCGGCTTCACCTTCTGGCACGGCGACTTCTACCTCGCCTTCAGCCTGATCGCCGACCTCGCCGGGCTCGGTCTCATCGTCGGCGTCGTCTACATGATGTGGCGCCGATGGCAGGTCCGGCCCGCGAAGCTCGCCTACCGCCGGGAGTATCGCGGCGAAACGGAGACGCGCCCCCGCGCCCGCGCCTGGGAGTGGGACGACACGCTGTTCCTCTGGGCGCTGCTGCTGATCGGGGTGACCGGCTTCCTGCAGGAGGCCGTGCGGCTCGCCATGGATCAGCCGCCTTGGGGCCCGTGGTCGCCGGTCGGCTGGGTGCTCGCCCAGATCTTCCTCGGGCTCGGCATGGACGAGGCCGCCGCCGCTGCGATACGACGTGCCAACTGGTGGATCCACGGCATCGCAGCCCTGGCCTTCATCGCGGGCATCCCCTGGACCAAGGCCAAGCACATCCTCGCCGTGCTCGGCTCGCTCTCGACCCGCGACGCCCTCGCTCTGCGCCGCCTGCCCAAGCCCGCGCCCGCCCGCGCGGCCGCCGCAGACGACACCGAGCCGGAGCCGGAGGTCGGCTTCGGCAGCATCGCCCAGTTCTCGTGGAAGGACCTGCTCAACCTCGACGCCTGCACCAAGTGCGGCCGTTGCCACGAGGCCTGCCCGGCCACTGCCAGCGGCGCACCGCTCAGCCCGCGCGACCTGATCCTCGACCTGCGCGCCCACGCCGCGCAGAGCGCCTTCAGGCCGGGGGCGAATGGTGCTGCGCTGATCGGCGACGTGATCGAGGCGGAGACGCTCTGGTCCTGCCGCTCCTGCGGCGCCTGCATGGAGATCTGCCCGGTCGGCATCGAGCACCCGCCGATGATCGTGCAGATGCGGCGCCAGCTGGTCGAGGACGGCGCCATGGAGCAGCAGCTCCGCGACACCCTCGACATGATCGCCAATCGCGGCAACAGCTTTGGTGAGAGCCCGCGCAGCCGCGGCGGCTGGACGTCCGCCCTGGAGTTCCCGGTCAAGGACGTCCGGGCCGAGCCGGCCGAAAACCTCTGGTTCGTGGGCGACTACGCCTCCTACGACCCGCGCAACCAGGACGTCTCGCGCACCGTCGCGCGGCTCTTCCGCGCTGCCGGCCTCGACTTCGGCCTGCTCTACGAGAGCGAGCGGACCGCCGGCAACGACGTGCGTCGCGTCGGCGAGGAAGGGCTCTTCGAATCCCTCGCCGAGCACAACCTGGAGGCGATGGGCGCGGCCAAGCAGTTCGACGCGATCGTGACCACCGACCCCCACAGCTACAACACCATCCGCAACGAGTATCCGGACTTCGGCGAGGTCGCGCCGATCCGCCACTACACGAGCGTCCTCGCCGAGCTGCTGGAGAGCGGGCGGCTCACCGTCGTCAAGCCGCTCGGCAGGCGGGTGACGCTCCACGACCCCTGCCATCTCGGCCGGTTCAACGGCCACTACGACGAGCCGCGCCGGGTGCTGGAGCTGATCGGCTGCGAGCTGGTCGACATGCCCCGCTGCCGCGACAACTCCTTCTGCTGCGGCGCCGGCGGCGGACGCATCTGGATCCCCGATCCCGTCGGCAAGGAGCGCCCAGCCGAGAACCGGATGCACGAAGCGGCGTCTCTCGGTAATCTCGACGCCTTCGTCGTCTGCTGCCCCAAGGACATGACCATGTTCGAGGACGCCCGCAAGACCAGCGGCCACGAGGGCGACTTCGTCGTCCAGGACCTGGCGGAGCTGGTCGCCGAGGCCATCGACCTGAAGAGCATCGACCTCAAGGAGGTGCCGGCGCTGGTCGATCGCATCACCGAGGCCGCCGCGACCCGCATCGCCGACACCGTGGCTGACCGACTGGCCGAGCGTCTCGCCGAAACCGTAACCGAGCGGGTGCTGAGCGAGCTTGCCGACCGGGCCCCGACGCTTACCGCAGCCGCCGCGGCGTCGCAACCGGCGTCGGCGCCAAAGCCCGAGCAGCAGGCTGAGGCGGCGCCCGCCTCCGGCCCGTGGCGCGCGGCCCCGGTCACTGCGGCGACGCTGCCTCCCTACGAGGTGCCGGCGAAGGAAGGCCCCCGCCTGCTGGTCGCGGTCAAGCGGGTCGGCGAGCTGAACCCCGACTTCGCCATCGATGAAGCCGGCGGCACGATCGCCGACGAGCACTTCGAGTACGAGTTGAACGAGTGGGACGAGGCGGCACTGGAGGAGGCGCTGCTGCTGACCGAGCGGCTCGAGGCGGGTGAGGTGGTCGCCGTCACCATCGGCCCGGACGATGCCGAAGAAACCCTGCGCCGCGCGCTCGCCAAGGGCGCGCACCGGGGCGTCCGGGTGTGGGACGAGAGCCTGCGCGACGCCGACCCGGTAACCCTCGCCCGTGTGCTCGCGGGAGTCGCCGCGCAGGAGACGCCGGACATCGTACTCACCGGTGCGCAGTCGGCCGATCTCGGCCACGGCGCCACGGGCTCTGCGCTGGCCCGCATCCTCGGCCTGCCGCATGCGGCGGTCGTACTCGGCATCGAGTGGGACGGCGCAGACGCGATGACCGTCACCCGCGAGCTGGAAGGCGGCATGCGCCAGCAGCTCACGCTGCCGGCGCCAGCGCTGCTCACCGTCCAGACCGGCGGTAGCACGCCGCGTTACGCCACCATGCGCATGATCAAGCAGGCCAGGAAGAAGCCAATCGCCGTGGTGGATGGCGCGGGCGTCGGCCTCGAACAGGCGGGCGCCGTCGTGCGCCGGCTCTACGAGCCGCCCAAGTCCGGGCGCGCCGCGATGATCGAGGGCGACGCAGAAGCAGTCGCCAAGGCCATCGCGGACATCATTCGAGACAAGCGGGGAGAGGTGTGATGGCCGGAATCCTCGTCGTCGCCGAGCACTTCGATGGTGTCCTGCGCGACGTCACGCTCGAGATGATCGGCGCTGCCGCCGAGATCAAGGACGGCCTCGGCGGCCCGCTCGCCGTCCTCGTCATCGGTCAGGATGTAGACGCGCTCGCCTCTGCGGCCAACCTGGAGGGAGTCGACGAGATCGTCACCGTCGCGCAGGCGGACGCGCACTTCGATCCCGCGCTCTATGAGGAAGCGGTTTGCGCCGTCGCCGAGGCGCGGCAGGTCCGGCTGGTCCTGATCGGCCACACCGCCGCCGGCATGGCCTTTGGGCCGGCGGTCGCCGCGAGGCTCGGCTCGGGCTTCGCCTCCGACGTCTTCGGGCTCACACTCGACGGTGCTGAGCCCATCGCGACCCGCAGCGGTTACGGCGGCAAGGTCTCGATGGACCTCGCCTTTCCGGACAAGCCCGTGATCGTGCTGACGCTTCGCGGCGCGACCTTCAAGGCGCCAGAAGAGGCGGGCAGCGCGAGCATCGCTTCCTTCACGGTCGAGCTCGACGCCGTGCCCGGCGCCGGCACCCACATTGATTATCTGCCCGCGCCGCCCGCCGACGTGGATATCGGCAAGGCGGAGTTCATCCTCTCGGTCGGCCGCGCCCTCGGCGAAGACACGAACCTGCCTCAGTTCTCGGCGCTCGCAGAGCGGCTCGGCGCCACCCTCGGCTGCTCGCGTCCGGTCGCGGATTCGGGCTGGCTGCCCAAGGCCCACCAGGTCGGCCAGTCCGGCACGATCGCGGGCAACTGCTCACTCTATCTGGCCTTGGGTATCTCCGGCGCGGTTCAACACCTGGCCGGCATGAAGCACGTGGACACCATCATCGCGGTCAACACCGACCCGGAGGCGCCGATCTTCAACGTCGCCCACCACGGCGCCTGCGTTGACATCTTCGAACTCGCCGAGGCCCTGGAGCGCGAGTTCAACTGACCCGACGCCCTGCCCTCACTGCAGCGGCGCCGCGCGCTCCAGCACGCGAATTCGGCTGAAGAGCTGGTCGCGGTCCACGTAGCAGCCCTGCAGATGCCGCGCCCCGGTCGTGGGGTCGAACGCAGCGCGGCCGTGCAGGACCCGGCGATTGTCGAAGATCAGAAGTTCGCCCGGGCTGAGCCTGTAGTGGCACTCCAGCGCCGGGTCGCGAATCACTTCCGCGAAGGCGCGCAGCGCGCGACAGAGCGCCCCCATCCGATTGGCCGGCGCCCGAACGGCTCCCATCACGGCGAAGTTGAACCGCACTTCCGCGACCGAGCCGGCCTCATCCAGAGCAATGGCCGGCGCCCGGAAGCGAATGTCCGACTCGCTGTCCTGGAAACGGAAATCGATTGGTGTCCCACTAAGAAGTCGGAAGGCAGCGGGCTCTTGCGCGCGCAGCGTCTCCGCCGCCCGAAAACCGTCCACGAGGATCGAGTCGCCGCCCTCGGCGTCGTTCTCCAGGCAGTGCAACAACTGGTAGTCCGGCGGCCGCTCCCAGTTGGGGAGGTCGGTATGGCACAGCAGCCCGAGCGCCGTATAGGCGTTGCTGTTGGGCTCCTGCTTCGAGAGCACGTCGAAGTGCTCGCCGAAATTGGTCGCCCGTGCTGGGCCAATGAGACCCGCGAGGGTGAGAACGCTGAGCGGCTCACGCGGCGTGTCGCGCAGGACAGCGATGCCGAAGTCGCGCAGGAGACGGAGCCAATCGAGAAGAGCGCCGTGATCGCTCGTGACCTCACCATAGTCCGCAGCCGGCATCGCTTTCGACAGCTCCGCGCCCCATGTGACGGGGACCGGGGCTAGCTGCGAACCTTCGTCGCTGCCGCCGCGATGCTCCCTGAGCCAGTCAGAGTCGTAGTCGCTGACATGACCCTCGGGCCTCCATTGGACCCGCAGCCCGCCCGCGTCGGTGATCGAGACCGGCCCGGCGTCGAGGTCGGGCGGCACGGAGAGCGGATCGAAGATCCGTTCCAGGGTGTCGGGGTGCCGGCATTGCGGACAACGACAGTTGTCCCGCAACCAAAGGTAATGGAATGTCCCGGCGGTGCCGTCGTCCCAGGTAACGCGAATGGAGCGCGTCTGCCGCCTTACGCTGCGGAGCCGACGGCCTCCCGCACCATCTCGTGAAAGTAGAACACGCCGTTCTCGTGGAGCGGGCTGAGCGGGCCCGCATCGTACACGCCGGCCTCTAGGTTCTCCTGAATGATCGGCGTGATCCATTGGTCCTCCTTCGAAACCTGGACGCCGTATTCCAACGTCGCCTCGAAGTCCTCCATGCTGACAGAGTCTGGCCGCCAGTAGTCGTAGACCAGGCGCGTCTGGCGCGGGCCGACCGGCTCCATCCGCATGAAAGAAAGCCCGTCCGGATAAGAGTTGAACGCAAAATGGGGAAAACGCCAACCGAAAGCGCCGGGGTGGTTCGAGCTCCCCTTGGTCGGAGCCTCGTGAAGGCTGCCGCCCTCGAAGTTGATGACCCTGTAGCGCTTCCAGTCGAGGTCGCGATGCAATCCGGGGTGCAGCGGAGGGATGTGATAGCCCTCCTGGTAGTTGTCGACATAGGTCTTCCAGTTGCAGTCGACAAGAAACTCCAGCCGGCGTCCAAAATCGGCACGTGCCGGTGCGGTTCGCTCCACTGCGTCCTCGATCGGGCCAAGCCACTTAATGAGCGGCTGCGCCTCCGGGTCCAGGCACACGAAGACTTGGCCGCGCCAGACATCGACCGAGATCGGGAACAGAGACAACTCATCCGTCGGAAAGTTTGGCGCCTCGCCGAACAGCGGCACATGGTCTAGCGCGCCATCTGACCGATAACGCCAGCCGTGATAAGGGCATTCGAGGGTGCGGCAACGCCCGCTCGGCTCGGTCAGCAGCTTCGACGCCCGATGCCGGCACACGTTGTGGAAGCCGTGGAGCGCGCCGTCTTCCGAGCGGCGAACGAAGAGCGGAAACTCAGCGGGAGCGGCCGTGATGTATTGTCCCGGCTCCGCCACGTCGCCCTCGCGCCCGATCCAAAGCCAATGGCGCGAGAAAATGCTCCGTCGCTCGATCTGATAGATGTCGGGATCGGCGTACCAGCGCGCCGGCAGCGCCCACACGGTGGCCGCTTCCATCCGCTCGTTGATGCCACCGACGAGGTCGTTGGCCGATCGTCCGGCAGACGCCATCGCACGCCCTCACCCTTCAGCCGCAGCGGCCGTCGTCACGTGTCGATCCGGTCGACTGCCCTACCTTCAGCGTCGAAGCAGGCTGCGGTCAAGGTGCCGCCGAATCCCGCGCCGCCATCCACCGTCGCCACGTAGCCGTCGAGGCTGACGCCCCCCTGCGACGGGTCGAAGCCCCGAATGATCTTCTTGTATTCGGCGTAGGGCGGCGTGAGCTGCGCGAGCTGATCGGCACCCCACCAAAAGGCATCTCTCTGGGCATCGATCGGACGCGACGGATCGAGCCCCGAATTCACGAAGAGCAGCGCTCCATCGTCGGTGACGGCCGCCTGCCGCACGCTGGCGAGCAATTCCTGATGCCCTGGATACAGCTCCATCCTCGCACGCACTTCGCCAAGCCAGCGCGCGATCTCCTGGGAGCCGTTGCCGATCCGCTCCTGCGCCTGGGCGGCTCCCCACCCATAGGCCGCGAGAGTCTGCTGCACGCCCTGATTCATCATCCAGGTCAACACGTCCGCCGGCTCGACCGAGAGGTGGAGGCGAAACAGCTTCTGCCACATCTCTTCCTGGCTGCCGCGCAGGTAGGCCACGTCGCAGACGTTCATGTGCGGCACTGCGAGCAACGCGCTGCGGAAGGCCACCATCTCGTCGAGGGTGGCGGCGACCTCGCGGCCGTGACCGAGAAAATTACCGAGGTAGACGATGCGGTCGCCGGCCTCGAACCGCTCTTCGATGCCGCCGTGCAGCTCGGCCAGCCTCGACGCTTCGCCGTGGATAGCGCCGACGGCCCAAATTCGACCACCGCTGCGGATCGTCACGAACCGTTCGTTGGTGGCGCAGCCCACTTGTTGAGGGGAGGCCCGCTCCTACGCCGCGCGTAGGACGTCCTCGAGCTTGTTCGCGGCCTGCTCGGTATCGGTATTGTCGACCGCTGCGAACTCCCGCGCCAGGCGATCCAGCGCCGCCTCGTACATCTGACGCTCGCTGTAGCTCTGGTCCGGCTGGCCGACGTTGCGGTGCAGATCCCGGACGACCTCCGCGATCGAGACCGGATCGCCGGAGTTCAGCTTCGCCTCGTACTCCTGCGCGCGCCGGCTCCACATCACGCGGCGCTGGCGTGCCCGTCCCCGCAAGGTGGTGATTGCCGCATCCATGGTCTCTTTCGAGCTCAGCCGGCGCATGCCTGCCGACTCCACCTTGTCGGTCGGGACCATGAGGGTCATCTTGTCCTTCTCGAAGGCCACGACGAACATCTGCAGGGTCTGGTCGGCCACCGCCCGTTCGTCGATGCCGGTGATCCGACCCACACCGTGGGCCGGATAGACCACGTGATCGCCCACAGCAAATCCGTTGACCTCTGTCGGGGCCTTCTTCTTGCGCCGCGCCTCGGCGGCCGTACCTGCCTTAGCCGCGGGGACTGCCTTGTTGGCCCGCTTGGCCCTGGTCCCACCTTTGGCTTTAATCTCCCTGGCGGCTTTGGCGTCCTTGCCGTTCTTTGCAGTCTTGGCGGCCTTGGCGCTCTTCGCGCGCCCAGCCGCACCTGCCGGCTTCACCGTGTCCCCCTCCTGTGCCTCCGGCTGCTTCGCCTCCGGCCGGGCCGCGGGGCGCCGCGCGCCAGACGCAGTGCCGGTGGTCTTCTTGGCCGCAGTCCGAGCGCGCGCCGATGCCTTCGATCGCGCTGCTGTGCTCGGGGAGGAGGAAGACCGTTTGCGGGTCTTGGCGGTGGTCTGTTCTTTAGCGGAAGTCTTCGATTTCGACGGCGCCTTGCTGCTCACTGTATCTCGAATTCCCTGTCCGATTGAGATAAGGCCGCTCTCGAGCGGCCCTACGCCAGCGGCGTTCGGTCAGCGTTCCGCCGCAGTCGGCCGGGCGCCGATCGCCCCGCCGCGTTGCATTGCACAATACCAGAGTCGCGGTGCAATTTCCAGGGTTTGGCCCGCGCGCTTAATCCCCTTCGCCCGGCTTATCCGAAAAATACTTCTCGAACTTGCCCGATTCGTCCTTGTAATCGTCCGCGTCCCCCGGCGGATCGCCTTTGCGCGTGATATTGGGCCAAATCTCGGCAAACTTTGTGTTGATCTCCAACCACTTCCCCTCATCGTCGTCGCCGGCGGTATCGGGAATAATGGCCTCGACCGGACACTCCGGCTCGCACACGCCGCAGTCGATGCACTCGTCCGGGTGGATCACCAACATGTTCTCGCCTTCATAGAAGCAATCCACCGGGCACACCTCGATGCAGTCCATGTACTTGCACCGAATGCAGGACTCGGTCACCAGATACGTCATTCGCTTAGTGCTCCGTGCTTCGCTTGTGGATGCGCCGCTGCCGGCTGCTCACGTGGCGGCCGCTCGCTCCGCTCCCTGTCCGACTCGGGCGAGGACACGTTTGCGCGCTTCCCCTCGTTCCCGGTCCGTGATGTGAAGCAAGCCGCCGATGCGGCGAATCAGATTGGCTTCGTATGCGTGAAGCCGACCATCAGCATAAACCACCTCCCACAGCATCTCCATCACCGCGAGACGATCCGCGTGGTCGTAGCGATCGTTTATGGCGCGCGTGAAGCGGTGGAGATCGGTCGCTTCGTGGTGGGCAGCTTCGGCCTCCTCGATCAGAGTGCCGGCCTCAGCATCGTTAAGCCCGAAATGCGCTCCCAAGGCCGCACAAATCGCGTCGCGCTCGTCGCCGTCGAAGTGTCCGTCCATACACGCCGCCTCGACCAGCAGCGCCGCCGCCGCGAGCTTCGGCGCTTCGACTTCCACCGGCTCGTCGCCGATGGCGCCCGCACCGCTCAGAAGAATCTTGATCCTGTCAATCACGGGCGCTGCGTATCATAATGGCGGCGACCGACTCAAGGGTCACCCGGAGGCGCCGGCCATACCAATTTCGACCTATTCCTGCTCAATTTCCTCGTAGAGTTTGCGCGCCTCGGGCGCAGGCCCGCGCCTTTCCGCCACCGCCAAGATGCGCACGATTTTCACCATTCTGCCTTGTGCGAAGGTCAGCACGTCGCCGGGGCCGACAGTCCGGTGCGCCTTGGTGATGCGGCGGCCGTTGACGCGGATGCGCCCGGTTTCGCAGGCCTTCTGCGCGAGCCCCCGGGTCTTGAAGAACCGCGCGTACCAAAGCCACTTATCCAGCCGGCTCACGGCGAGAGCGGGAGCGTCGCGCGTCACGACGGGCGCGCGCCTCCGGTGACAAGCTCGCTGAGCTTCGCGAACGGAGAATCGGGATCCACTCCCCTCCCCCTGCGGCGTGTCTTCTCTGCGGGCCGGCGCGGGCGCGTGCCGCTCCGCCCATAGCGCGGCAGGCCGTCGGTGCCCAGTCCCACCGTTGTGTAGCCAAGTGCAGCGAGGACGTCGTCGAACTTGGCGCGCTTGCAAGCGGCCAGCTTGAGCAAACCGGGGTCGACGGCGAAGGGCTCCTTGCGCGCCGCCTTGCGCAGCCGCGCGGCGAGGCGCTCCGCGATATCCGCACGGAGCACCTGGGAGCCCAGGGGCACCAGGCCGAGCGCCGCGTAGCACGCGTCGGGGACGGCCGGGTCGCGGTCCATCGAGACCGCGGAGCCCGGCGCGGGCGGCGGCGTGCCGGCACCGCTCCAGGCCCACCAGAGAAGACCTGCGCAGCGCGAGCGCGCCGGTTTCAGCATGGCGGGCAAGAACACGGTGAGCGCGCCGAGCCGGACGCCAGCCGCGCCGAGGGCGCGCCGCCCCGCAGCGTCCAGCGCGGCGATCTGGGGGCTAAGCGAGCGCCGGGGCACGCAGCCGAGCGCTTCGCTCAGTGCAAAGGCAATGCCGCGGGCCGAGCCGTCCAGCGCCGCCTCACGCAGCGATACCAGGGGCCCTGCGTCGTGCGCGATGCGCCGATCGAGCCACGACTGAAGGCGCCTGCGCACGCGCTCCCGCTGCGCCGCGCTCAGATGATCCTCGCCGATCAGTGCAATCTGCGGTCGGAGCGGCGTGTCGCCCTGCCCGAGACGCGCAATTGATGCACCTTGCCAGGCGATCTCGCCCCAGCGGGGCGCGTCTTCCCGCCCCGCCTCAAGCCCGAGCGTGAACGCACCGTCGCCGTCAGACACCGCGGCCGCGACCCGCCGCGCCACCTCGCGCTCGACCACGCGGTTGGCGGCCGCGAGAATCTCTCGGCTGCGCTCGGCCTCCGTGTCCGGTCGAAAACGGAAGCCGTCGAACGCGCCGGCCCGCTCGCCTTCCACCGTCACCGCGCCGTCCTCGCCGACCAGCGCGAAGAGCGCCTCGTCCGCGCGCCTGCCGAGACGGGCCATTCGCGCTCTCCGATTGACGAAGAGCTGGGTCAACTGCGCATGGAGAGCATCGGAGAGCGAGTCCTCAAGCGAGCGCGTGCGCTCCTGCCATCCGCGTGCGTCGTCCACCCAATCGGCGCGGTGGGACACGTAGGTCCAGGTCCGTACATGGCTGATCCGGGCGGTCAGCGTGTCGATGTCGCCCTCGGTGGGCGCCAGCCGCTCGATCGAACGGCCGACCCAGTCCGGCGGCAGGCGCCCACTTTCGACCAGGGAGAGGTAGATACGGCGCACCAAGCCGACGTGATCCTCCGCCAGGGTCTTTCGGAAATCGGGGATTTGACAGACTTCCCAGAGGAGCGCGACGCGGTCCGCACCGGTCAGCGTCTCCGCGATTGCCGGATCGCGGGCCAACACGAGCAACGTGCGATGGTCGTCCGCATCGTGGGTGCGGCGAAGACCGGGCAGCGGCGGCGGTTCGGCCAAGGACCGGACCAGTTCAGGCAGCGAGTCGAAGCAAAGCGCCGCGTTGCGCCAATAGGCCCGGCGCACCGACGGAAACCGGTGATTCTCGACCGCCTGTACGAGGGAAGGCTCGAAGGGTTCGACACCCCCGGTCGTACCGAAGCTGCCGTCCCTGAGGTGGCGACCGGCGCGGCCGGCGATCTGCGCGGTCTCTGCGGACGTGAGCATCCGCGTCGTGCGGCCGTCGAACTTCTGATAAGCCGAGAATGCGACGTGATCCAGGTCCAGGTTGAGCCCCATGCCGATGGCATCGGTCGCCACCAGACTGTCCACCTCGCCCGCCTGATAGAGACCCACCTGCGCATTGCGCGTGCGCGGGCTCAGCGCGCCCAGCACCACGGCGCATCCGCCTCGTAGCCCCCGGATGCGCTCGGCAAGGGCGTAGACCGATTCGATCGAGAAGGCGATCACCGCGTTGCGGGGCGCGAGCCGCGCGAGCTTGCAGTGCCCCTCGTGCGCAAGCGTGGAGAGCCGGGGGCGGCTCGTGAACCGCGCTTCGGGGACGAGAGTGCGGATCAGCGGGCGCATGGTGTCCGCGCCGAGGAACATGGTCTCCGCCGTGCCGCGTGCGCGAAGGAGCCGGTCGGTGAAGACGTGGCCGCGCTCGCGGTCGCCCGCCAGTTGAATCTCGTCCACGCCGACGAACTCGACCTGCCTATCAAGGGGCATCGACTCGACGGTGCAGACGAAGTAGCGGGGCTCCTCCGGGATTCGCCGCTCTTCGCCCGTCACCAAGGCGACGGCTTGCTCCCCCTTCTCCTCGACCACACGGTCATAGATTTCGCGGGCGAGGAGGCGGAGCGGGAAGCCCATCATGCCGGTGCGATGGGCCAACATGCGCTCGACCGCCAGATGGGTCTTGCCCGTGTTGGTCGGGCCGAGCAGCGCGGTGACGGCGGCGTTTTCGGCGTCGTGCCGAACCATGCCCGAAAGTTTGGCGGTCCTGCCCGATTTGGCAAGCCCAAGGAGTGACCTCGTGGAGCGCAGCGTTCGACAATCTCGGGTATGTCAAACCTCGTAGTCGGCTAAAATGATTGCGCGTGGCAAACACGTTTTACTCGTTGGGAGGAAATCGAATGGCTCGTCTTTGGAAGATTGGAGCTGCCGGTTTGGCGGCTACGACCCTCGGTCTCGCTGTTGCCGCATGCCAGCCGTATGAGATGGCTGCGACGACTCAAGACGCTGCAGTTCAAGATGCAGCCGCTCCGGCCGGTACGATGACCGTCGCGGAAATCCAGGAGCTTATCGTGGGAAACACCGTCATCAGCGTTGAAGCCAAGAGAAATATCGATGCGGCGGAGTATTTCGCTTCCGATGGAACAGCGAAATTGAAGGCGAAAACGCCATTCGGGACTTTCAACTATGACGGAACGTATTTCTTCGATGACGTTGGCCAATTCTGCACGAATTATCCAAGCATTCCGCTTGGCCCCAAGGAATTCTGCAAGTACGTCACGCCGCTAGGTGACGGCCGGTATGAACAGTCCGACGGCATCGTCATGGAACAGGTTCTCGAAGGCGAGCAGCTCGACGAGCTGGAATAGGCCTTCGCTGCACCTGCCCTCGTCGCTCGAACAAGCGAGCACGGGCTTGAACCGCCCGCAGGTTCGTCACATATAGCGCTCCGAATCGACGGCGGACGGGCGCATCGGAGGGGTTGATGGCGAACACCAGCGGGGAACGCCACGCGTTCCAGGCCGAGGTCAGCAAGCTGCTCGGCCTCATGGCCAACTCGCTTTATCGCGACAAGGAGATCTTTCTTCGCGAATTGATCTCCAACGCGTCCGACGCCTGCGACAAGTTGCGCTACTCGGCAATTACGCAGCCCGACCTGCTGGGCGACGATGCTGCGCTCGCTGTGACCATCACGCCGGACAGCAAGAGCAGCGTGCTGGTGGTAGCCGACAACGGCATCGGCATGAACCGCCAGGAGCTGATCGACAACCTCGGCACCATCGCGCGCTCCGGCACCGAGGCCTTCGTCAAGCAGATGGCCGACTCGCAAGATGGCGACGGGAAGGACGGACAGGACGAGCAAAGCGAGCAGGAGGAACAAGACGGCTTGGCAGCCGGGCTGATCGGCCAATTCGGCGTCGGCTTCTACTCGTCCTTCATGGTGGCGAAACGCGTGGACGTCGTGTCCCGCAGGGCAGACGAGGCCGAGGGCTGGCGCTGGCGCTCCGACGGAACCGGGTCGTTCTCCATCGCGCCGGAGGCCGACGCCGCCCGCGGCACCCGAATCGAGCTCCACCTGCGCAAGGACGCACGCGAGTTCCTGGAGCCGCTCCGCATCCACACCATCGTCAGGGCCTACTCCGACCACGTCGGCCTGCCGATCTGGCTCGAAAACGAGAGCGGCCAGAAGGAAATGGTCAACGAGGGCTCGGCGCTCTGGAGCCGGCCTAAGAGCGACATCGACGAGGACCAGTACCGCGAGTTCTACCACCACATTGCCCACATGCCGGGCGACCCCTGGCACACCATCCACCTGCACGCCGAAGGGCGCATCGAGTACACGGCGCTGCTCTTCGTGCCGGACACCACGCCCTTCGATCTGTTCGACCCGATCCGCCGGCACCGTGTGCGGCTCTACGTCAGGCGCGTCTTCATCACCGACGAATGCGAAGGGCTGATCCCGCCCTACCTCCGCTTTATGCGGGGCGTGGTGGACTCCAGCGATCTCGCGCTCAACGTCAGCCGCGAGACGCTGCAGAATGACCCGATCCTCGCGAAGATCAGGACCGGCCTGGTCAAGCGCGTCTTCTCCGAGCTTGAGAAACGCGCCAAGAAGACCCCGGAGGAATACGCGTCGTTCTGGGACAACTTCGGCGCGGTGCTGAAGGAAGGGTTGTACGAGGACGCCGAACAGAAGGACCGGCTGCTTCCCCTCGTCCGCTTCCGCTCCACGGGCGGCGGTGAGCGCTGGCTCTCGCTCGACGACTACGTAGACGCGATGCCGGAGCAGCAGGAAGCCATCTACTACATGAGCGGAGAGGATGCCGACACGCTGCGCCGCAGCCCGCAGATCGAGGGCTTCCGCGCCCGCGGCATCGACGTGCTGCTCATGGTCGACCCGGTCGATCAGTTCTGGCTGCCCATGGTCGGCACCTACAAGGAGAAGCCGTTCCGCTCGGTCACTCAGGGTGCGGCGGACCTGGACAGGTTCGCGGTGAGCGACGAGGCCAAGCCGGATGAGGCCGACGCCACGCCGCCCGGCGAGATGGACAAGCTCATCGCCTTGGTGAAGCTGACGCTGGCGGATGCCGTGAAGGACGTGCGGACCTCGGAACGCCTGACCGACAGTCCGGTCTGCCTGGTCGCCGACGAGGGCGATCTCGACATGCACCTGGAGCGGCTGCTGCGCCAGCACAAGCACGAGCTGCCGGAGCAGAAGCGGGTGCTGGAGATCAACCCATCACACGATCTGACCCGCGCGCTGGCGCGCATGGTCGGTCAGAAAGGCGCGAGCGAGGCGCTGGAGGACGCCGCACACCTGTTGATGGACCAGGCGCTTATCCTCGAAGGCGAGCCGGTGCCCGACCCTACGGCCTTTACCAAGCGCCTTTCCGGCTTGGTATCGCGGGCCCTCGCGGAGTAATCGTCCGGCCCCGTACCTGCCACGGCCGGGGCCTACCCTTCAACTCTCGTCGAGCCAGACGATGTCCGCGCCCATGATGCGGCCCTTGCCGCGATTCTCCTGGACGAGGACGGCACAGCCGTCGCCCATGCCATCGGCCATGCGCGATAGCTCATCCGGCCCGAACTCGAGGGTCATGGCACCGCCGATCCAGCGCCCGATGGAGCGAAAATCGCGTACCACGTGATAGTTGGTCAGCGTGCGTCCCCGGTTCTCGCCGGCGTCGACCGCGGTCCTGTGCTCTCGATCGACGGACACGAGCCAGACCGTGGCCTCTCCGTAATAGCCGTCGGAGTGGCCGATCTCGACGGTTAGCTGGCCGGGGCCGCCCGACGTGAGCGCCACGGGGACCCGCCTCGCCTTCACGGCCTTTGACACGGCGATGGCCTCGCTCACGGCCCACTTGTTGGACCCCACCGCGTGGCGGGCGCCGTCGATCACGAGCTGAGGCGTATAGACGTAGGCGATGCCGAGCGCACGGGCGTAGTCCCGCTGCCGGTCGGTCGTCTCCTCCGTCGCAAATCGATCTTCCCAGCCGATGTAATTCCAGTAGTCGACATGGAACGAGAGCGCGACCACATCGTCCCGCGTCGCCGCCAGCTCCCCGAGATAGGCATCGGCCGACGGGCACGATGAGCAGCCCTGGGACGTGAACAACTCCAGAACCACCTTGGGGTCGTCCGCGCGAACCGCAGCCGGAACGGCTACGAGCGCCGCGGCGAGAAGAAGAGCGCCAAGCTTCATTTTCGTAATCATGGCGCGATGGTAGCACGCGGGCACTTGACGAAATCGCAAGGCCAATCACGTTTGGGTGAAGGATGCGCCGCGTCTCTCAGCCCGCGCGCCCCTCGGTCTCCGGCTCCGGCGGATAGAGCCACGCCTTCGGCCGACCCTCGGACTCGCCAGCCGCCACTGCTTCCAGCCCCGGCGCACGCTGCTTGGTGAGCTTCATCGTGATGTGATCGCCCGAGGTCGTGCGTCCGTAGCGCGCCGGGTTGTCGGCGCTCACGCAGCTCGGCAGGCACTCGATCTCGGCGTCGTAGTTGGGCTGGTGAAAGAAGATCAGCGACAGCCGGTCGAGGTGCGCCTTCTCGCGGGGCGGATTGGTGATGCGGTGCATGGTCGAGCGCCAGCGGTCGTTGGTCCACTCGGCCATCAGGTCGCCGAGATTGACCGAGAAGCTGTCCGGAAACCAGGGCACGTCCTCCCACGCGCCTGCCTCGGTCTGAATCTGCAACCCGCCCACGGCGGTGTCGCAATGCACGAGCGTGAGGCTGCCGTAGTCGGTATGGGCGCCGCCGCGAAGCTGCTCCGGCAGCGGCGCGTCCTGCTGCGACGGATAGTAGATGGCGCTGAAGTTGGTGATGTGCTCGTCGATCTTGGCCCGGAAGAAGTCCTCGGGCATGTCGAGCGCCACGGCGAAGATGCGCATGATGTCGGCGGAGAGGCGCGTCATCTCGCGGTAATAGGCTTCCCACACCCTGGGCATGTCCGCGGGCCGGTCCGGCCAGATGTTAGGCGCGAAATAGCGCGCGCCGGCCGGGCCGTAGTGATACTCGTCGTAGACCGCATCCACCGGCCCCATGCTGTAGGCCTCCTTGAGGTCCGGCGGGCGCTCCTCGTCAAGGCTGTAGGCCAAGCTCTCCGTCCCAGGCGGCGTGTAGCCGCGATAACGGTCGGCCGGCATCTTGTGCTTCATCTTTTCCCAGTGGGGCCGCGAGAAGAAGCCGCGCGAGACACCATGCATCTCGTCGATGAGCGATTTCGGCACCCCGTGACCCGCAACCACCAGCCATCCAAATTCGCGGCAGGCGTCGTCGAGCGCCCTGGCCGTGTGCGCCTTGTCCCCCTGAGAGCCGTGCAGGAAGGGTTCGATGTCGATCAGCGGGATCATGGTTTTTCGTTCATCGTCGCGGTTCGGGAACGGGTTCTACACCGGTGTCGCGCGCTCCAGTCCAATCAGTTGCGCGTGCCGAGGATCTCGCGGGCCTCCGCCGGCGTCGCGGGCTCCGCCCCCAGCATTCGGACCAGGGCCACCACCTGCTCCACCAGCGCTGCGTTGGAGGGCGCGAGCGTGCCCCGCTCGAGGTAGAGATTGTCTTCGAGCCCCGTGCGAACATGGCCGCCGCTCAGCACCGAGAGGCCGGCGATGGGAAGCTGGTCGCGGGAGATACCGAAGGCCGCCCAATGCGCGCCCTCCGGCAGCAGGCTCTTCATGTAAGAGAGCGCCTCCGGTGTCGCCGGCGCGCCCCATTCGATGCCTAAGCAGAGCTGGAAGAACCCCGGCGGCTCCACGTGGCCCTTCTCGATCAGGTTGGCCGCCAGCCGCACGCCGCCCACGTCGAAGACCTCCAACTCCGGCACCACGCCCCACTCGCGCATGTTGTCGGCCATGTAGCGCAGCTGCGGCGGCGAGTTGATCATGACGCTGTCGTCGCGCACGCCGCCCGAGTTCATTGTCGCCACATCGAGGCTGCAAATCTCGGGCCTGAGCTCACCCACATGGGCGATCCGCCGCGCCGGCGCCGTGAAGGTCGTGCCGGGCCCGTAATCGAAGGGGTCCTCCACACCGGGGCTGAGGCGCGCGCCGTAGCCCGTGGTGAGGTTCAGCACCACGTCGGTTTCGCTCTGGCGGATGCGGCCGGCGGTCTCGCGGTAATGATCCAGCTCCATGCTGGCCTTCCCGGTCTCGGGGTCGCGGACGTGCACATGCACGATCGCCGCGCCCGCCTTGGCCGCATCGAGCGCGGATTGCGCGATCTCGGCCGGAGTCACGGGCACCGCCGGATTCTTGGCCACCGTGTCCGCCGAGCCCGTCACCGCACAGGTGATGATGACCTTGCGCGCCATATCTCCCCTTTCTCGTATCGCACTGCCGGAGCCAATGCCCCTTCAGCGATGATGGCACGATTGTCCGTGCCCCGCGACCGCCCCACGACCCACGCGGCGCCCGGCTTGCGCTCGAACGACATGGCGCGATCCTGGCGCAGGGCGCGCGCGCCTTGCACCGCACCTTGGTCCGGGGGCACAGAGTGAGATGGAAGGGCTGCCTTATCGCTCCCGTCATCACTCGGGAGCGTATCGCGCCGCCGCGCGTCAGACTCGGACCTTTGCGAAACCTGCGTCTTAGCTCTGGCTCGCAGCCCGCTTCTGCGCCCGCGCCCATGAATCGCGCAGTCCCACGGTGCGGTTGAAGATCGGCCGCTCGAGCGTGGAGACCGGATCGGGGCAGAAATAGCCCTGCCGCTCGAACTGCACCGTCTCGCCCGGCGCCGCGCCGGCGAGGCCCGGCTCGATCCGGCAGCCGGTCAGCACGGTGCGCGATGCCGGATTGAGGTCGTCCCACAGCGCACCGCCGTCCGTACCCGGCACAGGCTTGGCAAAGAGTGAGCCGTAGAGCCGCACCTCCGCCTCCACCGAGTCCTGCACCGAGACCCAGTGCAGCGCTCCCCTCACCTTGCGCCCGTCCGGCGCCTGGCCGCCGCGGGTCTCCGGGTCGTAGGTGCAGCGCAGCTCGGTGACGGCGCCCGAGGCGTCCTTGACCGCCTCCCGGCAGGTCACGAGATAGCCGTAGCGCAGCCTCACCTCGCGCCCCGGCGCCAGCCGGAAGAATTTTTTGGGCGGGTCCTCCATGAAGTCGTCGGCCTCGACGTAGAGGGTCCGGCTGAAGCGGACCTGCCGGATGCCGGCGTCCGGGTCCTCGGGGTTGTTGAGGGCGTCGACCCATTCGCCCTCGCCTTCCGGGTAATTCTCGATCGTGAGCTTGAGCGGGCTAAGAACGCCGAAGCGACGCGGCGCAGTCTTGTTCAGCCGCTCGCGCACCGCATGGTCGAGCATGGCCTGCTCCACTAGATTGTCGCTGGTCTTGGAGATCGCCAGCAAGCCCACGAAATCGCGAATCGCCTCCGGCGGCACGCCGCGCCGACGAAGGCCGCGCAGGGTCGGCATCCGGGGGTCGTCCCAGCCGTCCACCCTGCCCTCCTCCACCATCTGCGTGAGTCGCCGCTTGGAGAGCACTGTGTGGCTGAGGTTGAGGCGCGAGAACTCGTATTGCCGCGGCACCATCGGCACCGGCAGGTGCTCGATCAGCCAGTCGTAGAGCGGGCGGTGATCCTCGAACTCCAGGGTACAGAGCGAATGGGTCACGCCCTCGATCGCGTCCGACTGCCCGTGCGCGAAGTCATAGGTGGGATAGATGCACCAGTCCTCGCCGGTGCGCGGGTGGGCGGCGTGCAGGATGCGGTAGAGCACCGGGTCCCGCATGTTGATGTTGCCCGACGCCATGTCGATCTTCGCCCGCAGCACCCGCGCGCCTTCGGGGAACTCGCCTGCCCGCATGCGGCGGAAGAGATCGAGGCTCTCCGCCGCCGGGCGGGTGCGATAAGGGCTGTCGCGCCCGGCCTCGGTGAGCGTGCCGCGATGGGCGCGGATGTCCTCGGCTGAGAGGTCGTCCACGTAGGCGTCGCCGCTCTGAATCAGATGCTCGGCCCACTCGTAGAGCCGCTCGAAATGGTCGGAGGCGAAGTAGAGGTGGCGGCCCCAGTCGAAGCCGAGCCAGCGCACGTCCTCCATGATGGCCTCGATGAACTCGTGCTCCTCCTTGGTCGGGTTGGTGTCGTCGAAGCGCATGTGGCAGCGCCCGCCGAACTCCTGCGGCACCCCGAAGTTGAGATAGATCGACTTGGCATGCCCGATGTGCAGATAGCCGTTGGGCTCGGGCGGGAAGCGTGTCACCACCTCGTCGTGCCGCCCGGTCGCGAGGTCGGCGCGGACCACCGCCCGAATGAAGTCGTCGCCTGCGCTCATGCTATGCCGTGACGGCCAGGGGATGTCCGATGAGTCGACGATCGTCGGTGAGGAGTTGTAGCCCCTCTTCCTGGGCCTGTACCAGAAGAAGCTCGTCGAACGGGTCCTTGTGAGGAATTGGGGTATCGAGATCGCACGCGGCGTGCCGCGCGGTCATCGTCAGGAACGTCACCCCCTGCCTTTCGAGCGCGGCGACCACATCCTTCGGATCGTATGGGCTCTTGCGTGCGCCGGACGGATGGAGAGTCCGAAACTTGAGCCGCATCTCCCAAATCGACACGGCGCTCACGTAGAGCCGTGCCTCCCACTTGTCGAAAAACCGACGCTCACGCTTCGAAATTCGAGCGTTAGCCCGCATGAGCATGTAGAGATAGGACGTATCGAGAAGTACGCGCACCGGTCGTCGTCCACTACTCTTCGTCTTCCAATCCAAGCACCCGGCGGCTCAGCGCCGGATCGTGAAAGGCGGCAATCATCGCCTCGGCCTCTTCCGGAGAGGCGTCTTCGATCCCAAGGCGCCGGCGGTCCGCTTCCAGCTTATCGAAGTCGATTCCGCCCCGTCCTTGGCAGCGCACGAGTTCGACGACCGGCTCGCCATGCTTGGTGATGACCACGCGTTTGCCGTTCTGAGCGTCCTTGACGAGCTTTGAGAGGTGCGCTTTCGCGTCGCGCAAGGCGTATTCCATGGCCGGTGCTTTCAATGGCCCGAGCGATCTTAGGACCCTACGCCGCTTGATGGCCGTGCGCAAGACTACAGTGTGACCACATTGTCCAATTGTTGGGAAACTGGAGGCTACTGGAAGTGCGGCATCACCTCGCTGGCGAAGAGTTCGGCCGAGGCCATCGCGTCCGCGCCGGAAACGCCCGGCATGTGCATCCAGCAGATCATCTCGCTCGGGTTCACCGCCGCCTGGTAGTCCTGGATGCGGCGGATGGCGAACTCCGGATCGCCGATGATGTAGCGGTCCTTGAAGGTTGCGAACGCGACTTCGGTGGGGTCTTCGATCACGCTGCCGTCGTCCCGCCGCAGCACCCGGTCGCCAGCAGCAGACGCGGCGCCGTAAAGCACGCGGTAGAGGTAGTCCACCGCAGGCGCGGCCTTCGCCTCCGCCTCCGCCATGGTCGGCGCGACGAAGACCTGGCGGATGACCGGCCGCTCCGGAATCTCCCAGCCGGCGTCGTTGGCAGCGGCCTCGTAGGGCCGGAAATGCTCCTCCAGCTCAGCGAGCCCGTGGCGCGGCGACATGATCTGCACGCAGCGACGCGCCGCTGCCCGGCGCAGCGAGCCCGGCGCCGAGACCCCGTACCAGATGGGCGGATGCGGGCTTTGCACCGGCTTCGGCGTCACCCGCCCCTCCGGCACCCGGTAGTAGCGTCCCTCGAAAGAAAACTGCTCTCCGGTCCAGGCCTGGATCATCAGGTCCAGCGCCTCCTCGAAACGGCCGACCCGCTCCTCCCGAGGCACGCCGTGGGCGGCGAACTCCTGCGAGACGTAGCCTGGCGCCACGCCGAAGACGAAACGCCCGCCCGACAGGTTGTCGATCACCGCGACATCCTCGGCGAGCTTGAGCGGCGCATAGAGCGGCACCAGCAGCACCGCCGTGCCGATCCGCATCCGCTCGGTGACCGCCGCGGCCCCGGCCATCGCCACCAGCGGGCCGGGGCAAAAGCTGTCCTTCTGGACATGGTGGGAGCACTGGAAGGTCGAGACGTAGCCCAGCTCCTCCGCCCGCGGCAGGCAGCGCAGCATGTCCCGGTAGGTTTCCTGGCTCGCGATGCCGCTCTCCGGCGGCACCTGGTGAGCGAAGAGCAGACCGAACTTCATCGCGCCGTCCTCGTCGTGTCTGCGGCCTCGGGCGTCAGGCGTGAGTGTCCGAGAACGCGGCACCCGAGATTCCGGAGAGCCAGCCGTCGTCCACGCGCAGATTGGTGCCGTGGATATGGGCGGCATCGTCCGAGCAGAGGAAGAGCACGGCTGCGGCGATATTGTCGGGCTCCATGTAGCCCTTGCGGGTGGCCAGCATACGGGCGAGGCCGGCGTTGAAGGCGTCGTCGGTCCATTGGTGCTCGGTCATCTGCGTGCGGATGAAGCCGGGTCCCACCGCATTGACGTTGATGCCGTCGGGCGCGAGCGCCATGGCCAATGCCTGTGTGAGGTTGAGGAGCCCGCCCTTCGCCGCGCAATAGGCCTGGGCGGTACCGAACCCCTGAATGGCGGCGATCGACGTGATGTTGACGACGCGCCCGCCGCCGCGCTGGCGCATCTGCGGTACCACCGCCTGGATGAGGAAGAACACGCCCTTCAAGTTGATATCGACGTTGCGGTCCCAGTTCTCCTCGGTGGTCTCGTCGAACGGCGCCTGCTCGAACACGCCGACGCAGTTGGCGAGCAGATCGATGGGGCCGAGATCGGCCTCCACCTCGGCAGCGAGGCGCCGGCACTCCGCGACACTGCTGAGGTCCGCTTGGTAACAGCGCGCGCCGGCGACGGGACTCTCGCCCGAGACCGCATCCGCCAACGCCAACTCCGCCCCTTCGGCGGCGAATCGCTCGGCGACCTTGCGGCCGATGCCGCCCATCGCTCCCGTGATCAGTGCCCGCTTTCCCTCTAGCCTCATCGCTCATCTCCCCTCGTGTGGCGCAGGCAGCGCCTATTCCATGAGCGCGACCTTCTCCGGCTCGATCCGGACGATCACGCGCTGCTCTCCCTCCTGGCGGTAGGGATAGCTGTCCAGGTCCAGGTACTTCTTGGCCATCGCGTCGATGTGCGCATCGGCGCCCTCGTGCTCCATCGCCACCACGCGGCCCTGGATCATTGCCTGCTGGTAAGGGTTCTCCATGTCGAACACGGCGATCGCGACCCGCGCGTCGCGGCGCATGTTCTTGGGCTTCACGCGTCCTTCAGCCGTGTTGAAGACGATGTGGGGGCCGTCGGTGTGAATCCAGATGACGGACGCCTGGGGTCGGCCGTCGCCCATCACGGTCGCCACGGTCGCGAAGTTCTTCCCGTCCAGCAACCGTCTTGCCAGATCCGGCAACTCAACCATCGTGCTTCTCCCTGTCCGTCCCGCCGTCGCGGCGCCACCATACAGACGGTGCGCAACCTTAGCACGCCCCGCCAGCCGCCTCAGTCGCTGCGCTCCACAACGGCGGCGGCCTCCAGTTCGATCCCGCCGACACTCTTGAGAGGCATTGCCGTGATGGCGTCGGCGAGCGGATAGGCCCGATCCCCCGGATAGAGCACCCACAGGTGCTCCAGGCCCAGGTCCTTCATGACGACATGCATGGACTTCGTCGTGCGCGGCGCGTCGGTGCACTTAAACTCGAAGCCCCAGCGCCGTCCCCGCCGCAGCAACAGCAGGTCGAGCTCGGCTCCCCGCTGGGTGGCGTAGAAATATGCCTCGTGCTCGCCGTGCGCGAGCAGCGTCTGCTCCAGGGCAAACCCCTCCCAACTGGCGCCGTAGCGTGGATGCACCGGCAGGTCGGACGCCTTCTCGAGTCCCAGCAGGAAGTGCAGCACGCCGCTGTCGCGCAGATAAACCTTGGGTGACTTGACGATGCGCTTGCCGAGATTCTCGAACCACGGCGGCAGAATCCGGACCATGAAGGCGCCCGCCAGCAGGTCGCGATAGCGGTTTACTGTGGTGACACCCACGTCCATCGAGCGCGCGAGCTCTGCCGCGTTCCAGGTCTGCCCGTGGTAATGCGCCAGCATCCGCCAGAATCGGCCCAGCGATTCGGGCGGCACCCGCGAGCCCAGCCCTGAGATGTCCCGTTCCAGGAACGTCCGGGTGAATGAGCGCATCCAGCGCGTCCACGCCGCCGCCGAAGGTGCCAGCCACGCGCGCGGAAAGCCGCCCCGCATCCATAATTTGTCCTGATTAGCGAGCCCCACCTCGGCCAGCGAAAACCCGCCCACATCAACGAAGAGAATCCGCCCCGCCAAGGTTTCGGAGACCCCCTGAATCAGGTCCCAGGACGCGCTGCCCAGCAGAAGAAAGACCGCATTCCGGTCCGGATCGTCGCAAATCGGGCGCAGCACCTCGAAGAGCCCCGGCATGCGCTGAATCTCGTCGATAACGACGAGTCCTTCGCTGTTTCTCAGGAGCCTCTCGGGCGTGCCGGACAATGCCTCTCGCGTCGCGGCCACCTCCAGGTCGAGAAGAGTGGACGGCCCCGGCCACTCTCCCGCAACCTGTCGCGCCAGCGTCGTCTTGCCCACTTGCCGGGCACCCAGCAAGGCGACCGCCGGCACTTCGGATAGCCCCTGGACGGCGGCAGCCAGGAGCGCGGGACGCTGGATAAATTGTTGCATATCGTTCGTCTGATGTACGATTCACAACAATAATACGGTGAATGGCAGGACTGAGTCCAGTGCATTCATGCGCCTGATGGCGCAGAGCCGCCGGGCGTCTACAGAGGGCTGAGGAAGCACCCTCTCAAGCAACCCACTCGTTGGCCTCGTCGCTGTCGCCGGCGATGGTAGTGCGGACCATGCGGCGCGGCTGGTCGGCGGGATGGCCCAAGCCCCGGTGCAGCACGCAGCGGTTGTCCCATATGACCAGGTCGCCCACCTGCCACTTGTGAATGTGGATGCGGGGCGGCCGGCAGGCCTCGACGCACAGCTCCTCCAGAAACTTGCGGCTCTCGTCGTGGTCCTCGCCCACGATGTGGCTGGCATGGCGGCCGATATAGAGGTTGCGCCGCCCGGTCGCCGGGTGCGTGCGGATCACGGGCTGCTCCACCGGCGGCAGATCGTCCCACTCGTCCTGGGTGATGCCGCCCATGCCGCCGACCTTGCCCTGGCTGTAGGCGTAACTGTGCACGGCGATCTTGTCCGCGAGCCAGTCCCGCATGGCGGCATCGAGGGCGTCATAGGCCGCGCGCATGTCAGCGAAGGCGGTCTCGCCTCCGGTCCTGGGCACGATCTTCGCCGTCAGCAGCGAAGCCTTGGCCGGGATGCGCTTGTACGAGCTGTCAGTGTGCCAATAGTTGTTGCCCTTCAGCAGCCTGCCCGTGTCGCTGTCGGCGCCCCAGAGCGTGCCGTCCTTCTTGACGTTGGAGAGGTGGATGATCGCCGGGTCGCCTTGGGTGTGGGTCTTGGTGAGGCTGCGCTCCAGCGGGCCGAAGCGGCGGCTGAAGTCCACCTGCTCCTGCTCCGAGAGGTGCTGACCGGGGAAGATCAGGACCGCGTGGGCGTGCCACGCCTCCTCGATGGCCGCGAACGCCTCGCCGTCGAGCGCGGCGAGCCGGACATTACCGACCACCGCGCCGAGGGTGGCGTCGGTCGGCGTGATCTCAGGAGTCATGGCGCCCTCCCGTTGCGTCGGCCTATTCCCTGGCCCAGCCGGGAATGTAGCAGGGCCCCGGAATCGCCGGATAGCGCTCCAGCACCGCCTCGTCGATCTCGATCCCGATGCCCGGCCCGTCGGGCGGCTCGATATGGCCGTCGACCACGCCCGTGTAACCCTTGGCGAGGTCGGTGCGGAACGGGTTCACCGTCGCCACGTCCGCCTCGTAAATCAGCCCGTTCGGGATCGCGCACAGCAGATGCGCGTTGCCGGCGGCGCTCAGGATGCTGTGGCTGGTGTGCGGCGCCATCGGGATGTGCCAGGCGGCGGCCATATCGGAAATCTTCTTGAGCTCGCTGAGCCCGCCCGACTTGCAGAAATCGGCCTGGCAGATGGAGATCGCCCGTCCCTCGAACAGCGCGCGGAAGGCCGGCCTCCCGTAGTGGTTCTCGCCGGCCGCGATGGGGATCGCGGTGCGCGTGCGCAGCTCGGCATAGGCCGGGATGTTGTCCGGCGTGAACGGCTCCTCCAGCCAGTACACCCGGTTCTCCTCGCAGTACCGCAGAACCTCCGGGATATCGAGCAGGTCGTAGCGGGTGGCGGCATCGACGGCGATGTCGAGATCGTCGCCAAAGGTATTGCGGATGTGGCTCACGCGCATGGCATCCCGTGCCGGGTGATCGCCGACGCGCATCTTGATCGCTGTATAGCCCTCGGCCACCAGCGCGGCCACTTCTTTTTCCAGCTCTTCCGGCGGTTTGAAGCCGAGACTTAAACCCCCGGCATAGGCGCGAATGCGCTTCTTGGCCCCACCCAGCAGCGTGTAGACCGGCAAGCCCAGCAGCTTGCCCTTGAGATCCCAGAGCGCGTTGTCGATGCCTGCGAGCGCGGTAATGCTCCCGGCACCGAGGCCGTGGGTGACGATCTGCTGACGCTCCAGCCGGTGCCAGATGCCTTCGCTGTCCAGCGGGTCGGCACCGATGATTAGCGAGCCGATGCCGTCCTGGATCACCGTCGCCATCGCGGTCGGGTTCTGGCCGTGATGGGCCTCGCCCAGGCCGACCGCGCCGCTCTCGTCCGTGATCCGCACCAGCACGATGTCGCGCTTTGTGTTGGTGCCGAGGCCCAGGCGCACGAAGTTACTCTCGAACGGGCACGAATGTGCGCTTGCCCGAACCTCGACGATTTTGGCCATCCCCTTTTTCCTCCCCGGTCGCGGGCCACGGCGGTAGCGCGCCGAAGCTAAGCCGCGGCGGGGCCGCCCGCAAGCCGCGCCTTTCCTCCCTGCCGCTCTCCCGCGCGCACGACCCAGCGAGCGCGTCACCCCGCTGAAATCCGAGAAGCCGCGCCACCGGCATCAGCAAAATGCGTGGCGACAAATTTGAATCGTTTGGCTCAATTTGGACAATCAAATGGATAGTTCGATTCACAAGATTCAGAAAGGGTGTCGCAATGACACGAGCACACGGGTTCCCCTGCCGCGCTGCGGCGATGGTGCTTGCCGTGCTGGCGATCGTAACCGCAAGCATCGCCGATTTCGGCCACGCCTTTGGCGCCGAGACCTGGCACGGCCTCGTCATCGCGCCGGAGCATCGCTGCGCGCCATACGACCGGGGCGATTACCGCTATTCGCAGTCGGTCGAGGCCGAGATCGTCGCCACCATGGGAGGCAGGGTCTACGGGCCCTACACGGGGCGGCACTATTCGACCACGCGACAAACCGATATCGAGCACATCGTCGCCGTCTCCGAGGCTCATGACAGTGGGCTCTGCGCCGCCGGCCCCGATCTTCGGCGGCGCTTTGCTTCCGACCTGCTCAACCTGACCCTGGCTGCGCCCGAGGTGAACCGTTGCGGAAGCGGCGGAAAATGCGCCTTCGATTTCGCAGAATGGCTGCCGCCGTTGAACCGCTGCTGGTACGCAGCGCGCATCGTCGCGGTCAAGCGCGCGTACGCACTGACCGTCGACCGGCGTGAGGCTGCCGCCCTCGAACGGGTTCTTTCGGGCTGCGCCTCCACCGAGATGATCGTCACCGCAGCGATTGCCGACTCCACGAACGCACAGCCTCGCACCGTCTCGGCGTCCGACGTGCTCGCTCTCTATGACGACAATCGCAACGGCCGCATCACGTGCGCGGAGGCACGACGCCACGGCATCGCGCCCGTACCGCGCGACCATCCGGCCTATCGCTACATGCGCGACGGGGACGGCGACGGGGTGGTCTGCGAATAGAAGCCAAACGCTCACCGCCCCCGACCGAAGTCCAGCTCGTTTCGCACACGAGCCGGTCGGGTCAGAATGCCGGCGACTCACCAGAGACGGGAGGGCGCCATGGAGCCGGCACAGATCCCCCAGCATGTCATCGACCGCGTGGTGCGCCGGCGCGGCCGGCTGCACGCTTTCAAGAGCCTGGACGCGGCACGCACGGCGCTGCTGGTGGTGGACCTGCAGGTCCACTTCATGCGCGAGGGCAGCCCGTCCGAGATCCCCCACGCAAGGGCGATCGTGCCCACGGTCAATCGGCTGGCCGGCGCGCTCCGGGCCGCCGGCGGCCACGTCGTCTGGGTGGTCTCCACCTACGGCCCGGAGGCGGACAGGAATTGGGCCAACCTCGACACGATCCTGGGTGAGGAGGCAGCGGCGGTCTTTCGCGCCGGCCTCAGCGAAGGTGCCGAGGGCCATGCGATCTGGCCAGCGCTCGACGCGCGCGACGGCGATCCGGTGGTCCACAAGAACCGCTTCGGCGGCTTCATCGGCAGCCAGGGGCGTCTCGAGCGCGTGCTGCACGATCTCGGGGTCGACACGGTCCTGGTCGTCGGCACCGTCACCAACGTCTGCTGCGAGACCACGGCGCGCGAGGCCGCCGCCTACGACTTCAAGACGGTCATGATCTCCGACGCGAACGGCGGCCGCTCCGCGGAGGAAGACGCCTGGACCTACGCCGTCTGCCTCGCGTCTTACGGCGACGTGATGACGGCCGACGAGGCACTCGAACGCCTGGTCCCGCCGGCTCATTGATCCGCGCAGACGAAGACCCCGGCGCGAATTCCGGCTGCCGTCGTGGCGGCGCCCGCCGCGCGGGAGAGAGCGTGAGCTGAGGCGCGCCGATCTATCCGGTCTGAAAAGGCCCCGCCGGGCTCTCGCGGCCGCGTGGCGTGCCGGTCCCGGCATGCGGCGATTCCGTTCCGGCTCCCGAATCGGCTTCTATGTCAGGCGTTTGCGCTGAATTGGCTTCGTTTTGCAAAAACGCCTTTTCGCCCGTGCGCCCGGCCTCGCCTTGGGCCTCGCCGCTATCGGGCTGCGGGCCCGCAGACGCAGGCGGGGGGACGTCGCGAGCCGGCGCAGGGTCGGGATCGGCCGGCGCGGCCGGCGGCGGCGCCTTCGATTCGGCTGTCGCAGCCGATGCGTCGCGCAAGCGGCGAAACTCGTCCAGCGTCCGGTTCAGCGACCGCTGCAGCATCGCCTCGTGGCGCGCAATCTGGTCGAAGGCGCGCGCACTCTGGCGCCGCTCCACCAGCACCTGAGCGGAGGGTGCCTGGGCCTGGATGTCCTCGTCGATCCTGCGCTTGAACCGTGCACACTTCTCCTGCAACTGCGTGACCTCCTTCGGCAGGTCGGCGAGACCCTGCAAGATGCTTGAAGAACGAAACGGGTCGCCCACCCTGTCGCGTATCACGGTGAGTTGGCCGTGAACGAAGAGCCCGGCTTCGAACCGGGCGACGCGGTCGAGGCGCCAGAGCAGCACGGCGACGCGATGCGCCAGCGCCTCCTGCAGCGCGCCAGCCGGCGCGAGGTCGGCGATCACACCCTCCCTGAGCCGCTCGAATTCATCGGGGTTTTCCTCCGGCAGCACCACGTTGTCGGCGGCCGTAAGGCCGTGGCTGAGCGCGTTTGCCGACGACGCGGCCTTGCCGGCCTCGGTCTTCGGGCCGGTGCTCGATTGGGCGTTTCGGCGGTTGGCTTCGATCTGTCGCTGTGTGGCCACGATGACTCCTTTCGTATCGGACGAAACGGCGCATCGTGATGCCCGGCTGTCGCCACCGCTACCGCACCATGGTGCGGGGTCTCCTGCTCGGCGCGAACGGACCCGTCCGCTTGCGCGATTCCTGAGCCTCGGGAACAATCCCGCGCCGGGAGGGACCATGACCGCACCCGCTAACCAGTCCGCCGCCGATCCGGTCACGCGCGAGATCATTCGCGGCAAGCTGCTCGCGCTTGCCGACGAGATGGGCATCGTCATCGCCAAGACCTCCATGAGCCCCGTGATCTACGAGGTGCTGGACTTCGCCTGCGGCCTCTGCGACGCCGACGGCGAGCTCGTGGTGCAGACCAACGGCATCACCCTCTTCACCGGCACCTTCGCGCCGCAAGTGCGCTCCATCGTGCGCCGCCACGGCGAGACCATGCGGCCGGGCGACGTCTTCATGACCAACGACCCCTTCGAGGGCGGCACCCACAGCTGCGACATCGCGCTGATCAAGCCGATCTTCGTGGAGGGCCGGCTCTTCGCCTTCGCCATCTCGGTGGCCCACTGGAGCGAGGTGGGCGGTGCCGTGCCCGGCAGCATCTCGCCCACCGCCACCGAGATCTATCAGGAGGGCGTGCGCTTCCCCGGTATCCGGGTCTGCCGCGACGACGAGACCATCGACGACGTGATCGCGCTGATCCGCGAGAACGTGCGGCTCCCGGTGCAGTCCCTCGGCGACTTCAACGCAGGCCTCGCCGCCGTGCGCATCGCCGAGACGCGGCTGCGCGAGGTTCTCGCCCGCTACGGCACCCACGCTGTCAAGGCCACCTTCGGCCATATCCTGGAAACCAGCGAGCGCCTGAGCCGGGCGGCGGTCGCAGCGCTCCCCGACGGCGACTACGCGGCGGAGGACTGGATCGACGGCGACGGCATCTCCGAGGAACGCTTCCGGGTCGCCGTCGTCGTGCGCATCCGGGGCGAGTCGATCACCTTCGACTTCACCGGCACCAGCCCGATGGTCAAGGGGCCGATCAACTGCGCCTTCGGCGCCCTCGATTCGGCGGTCAAGACCGTGTTCAAGTCGCTGGTGGACCCGCAGGCACCCTCCAACGAGGGCTGGTTCCGCCCGGTGAGCCTGGTCTGTCCGCCGGGCACGGTGTTCACCGCCGAGAAGCCGGCGCCCACCGGCTGGTACTACGAAGGCTCGGCCCATGCCTCCGAGCTGGCCTGGAAGGCGCTCGCCGAGGTCGCGCCCGAGCGCTTCAGCGCCGGCTCCTACATGAGCCTCGCCGGCACCTACTTCTACGGCCGCGATCCGGAGAGCGGCGAGGTCTACGTCCACATCGAGCCTGCCATCGGCGGCTGGGGCGCGACCGCGTCGGGTGACGGCACCAGCGCGCTGATCGCGACCACCGACGGCGACACCTACAACTACTCGGTCGAATTGTTCGAGGCGAAGTTCCCGCTGGCCATCCGCCGCTACGCCCTGAATGTCGAGGACGGCGCCGGCGCCGGCCGCCACCGGGGCGGCTTCGGCGTGGTCCGCGAGTTCGAGGTGGCGGGCGCGGACGCCCACACCTATTGCAGCATCGGCCGCTCCATCGAACGACCCTGGGGCCTGGCGGGAGGCGGCGAAGGCTCCAACAACTACATGCGGATCGAGAGCAACGGCAGCGTAAAGCGGGTTGCGCGCATCCCCTACGAGGCGCTCAGCGAGGGCGACCGCGTCGCCGTGGTGACCGGCGGCGGCGGCGGCTTCGGCGATCCCCTCACCCGCCCGGCAGACGCGGTCGCGGCCGACGTCGCCGACGGCTATATCTCGGCCGAGCGCGCGCGAGACCAGTACGGAGTCATCATCGCCGCCGACGGCGCCGTGGACGACGACGCCACCGCCGCGCTCCGCGCCGAGCCCCGCTGACAAGAGAGAGAAAGACGATGGCCCGCAAATGGAAATGGGGCGTGCTCTTCAGCGGCGACAACCTGACGCTGGCCGAGACCATCGACTTCGCCCGTAAGGCCGAGGACGCGGGTGCCGAGAGCCTCTGGACCACCGAGCTGGGCCGCGACGCCTTCGTGCCGCTCGCCGGTATCGCGGCTCAGTGCACCCGCGCCCGCCTCGGCACCGGGGTCGCCGTCTTCGCCCGGCCACCGGCGCTTACCGAGATCAGTGCCATGTCCATGGCCGAGCTCACGGACGGACGCTTCGTATTGGGTCTCGGCACTGCGCCGCCGGCGTGGAACGAGAACTGGCACGGCCTCCCCTACCGCCGCCCGGTGCGGCGCATGCGGGAGTACGTCGAGGCGATCCGCCTGATGTGGACCGCCAATCCCGAAGCGCCCATCGAGTACGAGGGCGAGATCATCACCATCCGCGACTACCGCCGCGTGCTGGCGCCGCCCTGCGCGCCGCCGCCGATCTACCTCGCCGCGGTGCAGCCGGCGATGCTCCAACTCACCGGCGAGATCGCGGACGGGCTGCTCGCGAACCTGCTCAACACGCCGCGCTACTTCACCGATATCGTGCACCCCAACATCGACAAGGGACTCGCCAAGGCGGGGCGGACCCGTGCCGACATCGAGCTTGGCTCGCTCAAGGTCTGCTCGGTGGACCGGGACCGGCAACGCGCGCGCCGCCGCGCACGGGGGCCGATCGCGTTCTATTCCTGCCTGCCCTATTTCGACCAGGTGCTCGACCCGGCCGGCTTCACGCGGGAGAAGCTCGCGATCCGCGACGCTTGGGCACGCGCCGACCTCGCCGCCATGACTGATCTGGTGACCGACGACATGGTGGACGCCCTCGTGCTCGCCGGCACGCCGGACGACGTGCGCGGCCAGCTCGACCGCTTCGAAGGGCTGTTCGAGACAATCCTGCTCTACTGCCCAATGCCCTTCATCGACCGCGAGGAGTCCCTCGCCAACCACAAGGCGATGATCGACGCGTTCGCGGACTGATCCGCCGTGCCGGGGAGGACCTACCGATGACCAGCTATGCCGCAGCCCCGCGCCTGCCGCGGGCGGAGCGCAGCGACCTCTCAGCCGAGCAGGTGCCGATCTGGGACCACGTGGTCGAGACCCGCAAGCTCGCCTTCATGCCCAACATGTTCGCGGTCATGGGGCAAAGCCCGGAGGCGCTCAAGGCCGTCGCCTCGGTGGGCGAGCACGTGCGCTGGCACTCGGCGCTCGATAACGACCTGCGCGAGATGGTGATCTGCACGGTCTCGCAGGCCGTGGGCAATGTCTTCGAGTGGGACCACCACATCCACAAGGTGCCGGAGCGCTTCCGGGCCGTGGTCGGCACACCGGCGATGGATTCGGAGCCCGCACCCGTCGGGCCCGCGCTCCGCCTCGCCCGCCTGGTTGCCAGCGGCGAAGACGTGGACGACGCGCTGGTGGCCCGGTTGCGCGCGGAACTCGGCGATGCGGGGCTCGTCGATCTCGTGGTGATGATCGGCTACTACCAGCTGCTCGGCAGCTTCTGCGCCGTGCTCGGCATCGAAGTCGACGAGAGCGTCGCCCACGTCCCCTTCAACGACTGAGGCCGCCGGCCTCCGTCCCGCTCGACACGGTGACTCAGTCGGCGTTGCCGAGCTCGCGCCAGGTGGTGAGGTCGAGAGAGCCGGCGAGGTGGAGTCGCATCATCTCAGCGGCGTCATCGCGCCGATTTATCTCCAATGCGTCCAGTATTTCCATGTGCTCGCCACAGGACTCGATCACGCGCGCTCTCACGGCAGTCCAGGTTGCATACTCCAGGCTGCGCCGGAGAGAGATCTGTCGCTCGATGGCCACCAGGAAATATCTGTTGCGCGATGAAACACCGATCAGTCGGTGAAACATGGCGTCGATTTCGATCAACGTGCTGTACGAAGGCGGCTCCCGCTGCCGCAGCGCCGTGTCGTGCCTGCGACGACACATGTCCGCCAGGCCTCGATCGAGCTCGAAGGTCGGCGAGCAAATCGCGGCCGGCTCCAGGGCCATGCGGAAGGCGAAGCTCTCGTCGCGCGCGCCCTTGGTGTTGAGCGTTGGCTCGAAACGCCACCCGTGGCCGCGATTTCGCGAAATGATGCCGTCCTCGGACAGCTTCACGAGGATGCGCGAGGCGGTCATCTTGCCCAGCCCGTAGCGTCTGCGGAATTCCGCCTCGGAAAACGATTGCGGCACCCTCTTCTCGAACCAGTCTTCCACCACCGTGAGCAGGAGCTCTTCGTCGTCCGTTCTGGGCAATTCCAGACTGTCGAGACGGAGCTCACTGCCGCTCAGCTTGACGAAGTATCCGCGGTTGGGCCGTCGTTCGACGATCCCCATGTTTGCCAGGTACGACAGCGCGCCCCGGATGGGCGATCGCGACACCTTGAACTCGCGCACCAGCTCCTGCTCGGTCAGGTGATTTCCTGCACTCATCTCGCGGCGGCACAGATATTCCAGGATGTTTCGCGCCATCTCGAGCTGGAGCGGGCTCGGCATGCTGCCGCCTGCCGATGTGGCGGCCGCCTGCGGCGGCGGTGCTTCCTGCTGGTTCATGAGGCCTGCGTCTGCCCGAGTCGGTCGCTATCGACCTGCCCAATGGGGGCAATACGATCCACAACCACCAGACCGGCAAATCGGACGGTGGCACGGCAGGCTTGGCAAACCAGTCGGGGGACGCCCGGACGTCATCGTTGTGGACGTCATTCGGCAACTCTCGGCGAGGTTGGTGATCACGTCATTCGCCTCAAGTCGTATAGGACGCATCGGCGCGGAGCCTAGCGTATCTCGACGCGGCCATCCACCAGCCGGTCGGGTGTTTCGACGATCATGTGCCTGGCGCCCGCCGGGTCGAATTATGCAAAAAGCTGTGTTCGAACTGCGACACAATAGTATTTTCTATGATAGATTAGACAATATAGTATTAGAATTGTTTGAAAATGCAATGGGAGGCGCGGTCGTCGAGCATCGGCCGGTCGATCCCACCCCTCAAGCGAAGGAGGAAAAGAAATGAGACTAAAGGCAGTAAGGCTGTTGATGGGCTCCACGATCGTTGCCGCCGGCGTCGCGTTGGCGGCCGGCAGCGCCCAGGCACTCGACCTCACGATCGTGTCGTGGGGCGGCGCCTATACGGCGAGCCAGCAGAAGGCCTATCACGACCCCTACATGGCCGCGAACCCCGACATCAACATCATCAATGACGACAACGCCGCCGAAGGGCTG
>JAJDUK010000013.1 GCA_022826665.1 Alphaproteobacteria bacterium
GGCACGGGCGACGTGACGCTGAAGCCCGCCATGGGCGGCTCTCTCGAGTCGGACATCTCCTGGACGATGGCGGCGGCGGGCGCGCGCAGCGACCTGCTGCCTCCGCCCATGGAAGGGAGCGGTCCCACACTCGCGCTGACCGCGGACGCCTTGTGGGCGCGGACCTCGTCTGAGAAGACGCACGAGCTTGCGGCGTCGGACTCCGACGTGACGCGGCTGCGGCTCGGCCTGGAGGGCGGCTACGCCATCGCCATGGAAGGCGGCGGTAGCCTGATGCCCAAGGTGGAGATCGGCGCGCGTCATGACGGCGGCGACGCGGAGACCGGCTTCGGCGTCGAGCTCGGCGGCGGCATCGCCTGGACCGATCCCGCGATGGGGCTCAGCCTCGACCTGTCGGGCCGGACGCTGGTCGCGCACGGCAGCGACGATCTGGAGGACCGGGGCTTCGCGGCCTCGCTCGCCTTCGATCCGAACCCGGGCACCGAGCGCGGGCTGTCGCTGACGCTCACCCAGGACTGGGGCGGTTCGGCCCAGGGCGGGCTCGAAGCGCTGTTCGCGACCAACCCGCTGGCGGACCGCACCGGCTTCGGCGAGGCGGAGAGCCGCTGGCAGGCGGAGGCCGCCTACGGCTTCCCGGCCTTCTCGGGCCGCTTCACCGGCAGCCCGCATGTCGGGCTGGGGCTCGCCACGGGTGCCCGCGACTACACGCTCGGCTGGCGGCTCTCGCCGGCGGCCAATGCCAACGCGCCCGATCTCTCCTTCGGCGTGAAGGCGACGCGCCGGGAGAGCGACACGGCGGCGCCGGAACACACCGTGGGGTTCGAGCTTCGGGCGAACTGGTGAGCGCGACGCCCGGCGATGGCGCGGCAGGTCCGCGGATGGGACGCCCTGCGGGCCTGGCGTTTCATCCGGGCCAGCAAGGCCTATCGCGACGCCTGGGCGAAGCATCGCTTTCTTCCCGGCCTGCCGGAGCGGGCGCCCTTCCCGGTGCGCCTCCAGACCGCCGCCGCTTTCGCCGCCGCGGCCTGGGGCATGGCGGCCTTTGAAGACCCGCATGCGGAACAGCCGCTCGCACACTTCTGGAGTAAGCCTCCGGCGGTGACCGCCTGTGCGGTGACCTGAAAATCGGCGAGTCTTCGTGATCGGGGGTGGGCACCGTGGTGCCCACCGTGGACCAGACGGAGGCGATCGCGGATGGTAAGCCTCCGGCGGGGACCGCCTGTGCGGTAGCGTGAAATTCGGCGAGTGTTCGCGATCGGGAGTGGGCACCGTGGTGCCCACCGTGAAGCAGACGGAGGCGATCGCGAATGTCGGATGATCAGCAGAAAAATTCGGGTGTCGAGGTCGGGGGCGGAAAGCGCCGCCGGGCTCGGAAGTGGAGCGAGGCCGAGAAGCGGCGGATCGTTGCGGAGAGTTATTCACCGGGAGCCACGGTGACAGCGGTAGCGCGGCGCAACGACATCAATGCCAATCTGCTGTTCGACTGGCGGCGGCAGTTTCGCGAGGAGGATGGCGGGGCTGGGAGCGGTGGATTTGTGCCGGTGATTGTCGCGCCGGCGGGCGATGCGCCTCCGGCGGACGGCCACTTCGACGCGGTGCCGGCGGCCGGGCGAATCGAGATCGCGCTTGCCGGCGGCGTTCGGGTGACGGTTGACGGCACGGTGGATGCCCCGGCGCTGGCGCGGGTGCTTGCGGTCGTGGAGCGCCGATGATCCCGGTTCCAGCCAGCGTGCGGGTGTGGCTGGCGACCGGGGTGACGGACATGCGGCGCGGCATGAACACGCTGGCGCTTCAGGTTCAGGAGGGCCTCGGCCGCGACCCCCACGCGGGGGACCTTTACGTGTTCCGGGGACGCCGCGGCGACCTCGTCAAAATTTTGTGGCATGACGGTCTCGGGTTCTCGCTCTATGCCAAGCGTCTGGAGCGGGGCCGGTTCACCTGGCCGTCGGCGTCGGGCGGCGCGTTGTCGATCAGCTCGGCGCAGCTCGCCTACCTGCTTGAGGGGATCGAGTGGCGCAACCCGGTTCGCACCTGGCGCCCGTCGCGGGTGGGCTGAGGCCGGGCGAATCACCCCCGCGCGATTGGCAATTGCCGTGAGGCCGCGAATCTGATTCATTCCCGGCCATGGCGGTCACGGCCCGACGCGACGTTGAAACTCTCCAGGCGGCGCTTGCGGCCTCGGAGGCGCGGGCGGCGGCGGCCGAGCAGCAGATCACCTCGTTGAAGCTGATGGTCGAGAAGCTGCGCCGTGCGCTCTACGGGCAGCGCTCGGAGCGTACGGTACGGCTCCTCAACCAACTGGAGCTTGCGCTCGACGAGCTGACGGCGGACGCGACGGAGGACGATCTCGCGGCCGAGCAGGCGGCGGCTGAGACCACCGAGGTCAAGGGGTTCACGCGCCGCAAGCCGTCGCGCAAGCCCTTCCCCGAGCACCTTCCGCGCGAGCGCGTGGTGGTGCCTGCGCCGACATCGTGCGGGTGCTGCGGATCGCACCGGCTCTCGAAGATCCACTACGCCGCGCCGCCGGCCGAGCGCCTCGGCCAGGAGATATCGGCGTTCCTGCAATGGTTCGAGGACACACGCTCTATGGACCCCGTGCTGGCCGCCGGCATGGCCCATCTCTGGTTCGTCTCGATCCATCCCTTCGAGGACGGCAACGACCGTATCGCGCGGGCCGTCGCCGACATGGCGCTGGCACGCTCCGAGGAGAGCGGGGAGCGCTTCTACAGCATGTCGGCGCAGATCCGCCTGGAGCGCAGCGCCTACTACGACATCCTCGAGGCAACCCAGAAGGGCGGGCTGGACATCACCGCCTGGCAGCTCTGGTTTCTGGGCTGTCTCGGGCGCGCAATCGAAAGTGCGCGCCGGACCCTCGCCTCCGTGCTCGCCAAGGCCGACTTCTGGGAGGCTCATGACTCCGACGTGCTGAACCCCCGCCAGGCGAAGGTGCTCAACCGTCTTCTTGACGGCTTCGAGGGCAAGCTTACGTCGTCGCGGTGGGCGCGGATGAACCACTGTTCACAGGACACGGCGAACCGGGACATCCGCGATCTCGTCGAGCGCGGCATTCTGATCCGCAGTCAGGCCGGCGGCCGCAGCACCAGCTACGAGCTGGCCGGCACGCGGGACTGACGACGAGCGGGCTGCGCACGGCGGCGCGGCCGGCGCCTTGCCCGATCGCATTCCGAGGCGCGGCGCAGGAGTTTCCCGCACCCGCGACTGACAACCCGCTCTCCTGCGTGGTGCCCAGCGGATGGGCGGTTTTCCTGTCGTCCCTCGCAGCTTCGCATCCTCTCGGTCTCGGAACACCGCCGGCTGCGGCTCGTGCCGTCGCCCGCCCCTCCCACCTGCCATGGACGTCTTCGCCGTCACGCCGCCTGGAGGCAGAGCCCGGCCGTAACGGGCGGCGGGGCGGGCGGTCCGGCGCGAGGGTGCGCCTGCCGCCCGCGGTCACCAACGGAGGAGGGCCGACGATGAGCACGGCGAGAACGATCCAGCGCGCTGCCAGCACCCATCTGGTGCATTTCTTCGGCGGCGGCCTCAGCCAGGAAGGCCGCTACGTGGTCGAGAGATACGAGACTGTGGCCTCGGGAGAGATCCGCCCGCTCGCTGCCGACAAGGGGAGCGCGGGGCGGCGCAGGCGGCGCACGACCCTGTCGTGCCGCGCCGTCCGTCGGCTTCGACCGGTGCCCAACGAGATCATCGTGGCTACAGATGTCAGCCGCGACGCGGGCATGCAGCTGTTCGGGTGCACCGCCGCCGGCATCGCGCTGCGCGGCAAGTGGCGCTGCTGACCGGCAACCTGGCCGGAGGCGTCGCTGCAGGCGCCGCCGGCCGCCCTCCCGGCCTTCGTCTACACCCACGTCTTCGAGGATGTCATGTCCGAAAGCGACGAGCGAGTACGTGAGCACTGCCGCCGGCACCATGCCAAACGACTCGCCCGCGGCATCTGCACCCGGTGCGGAAAGCTCCCACCGGAGCCCGGCCTCAAGCTGTGCCGGAGATGCGGCGAGAAGCGGCGCGCCGCCGAAAAGGCGCGCCGTGCCAGGGCCCGGGCAGAGGGCCGGATATACGCCGGCCGCGATCCGGAAACGACGCGCCGCGCTGCGCGCGCTGCGGACAAGCGGCGGCGGAGAACGCGGCGGGACGCAGGCCTCTGCACGGCGTGCGGAAGCCGCCGGCCCGCCGACGGCCGCTCCGTCTGCGAGCCGTGCCGCGAGGAGCAGCGCGCGATCGAGCGTCAGCGATACGCCGTCCGTCGTGCTGCCGGGCGATGCGTGCGGTGCGGGCAATCCACGTTCTGCGGCTCGTCCCGCTGCGGCCGGTGCGCCGTGCTCGAGGCCGAGCGCACGTCGTCCGAACGTACGAAGGCGGCCAGCAGGAAGCGCTACGCCAGACGCAGGGCGCAGAGGAAGTGCGTGGATTGCTCCATTCCCGTTTTCGGCACCGCGCGTTGCCCGGACTGCGCCCGGCGATCCAGCTCGCGCGCCCTCGACCCTCACGATCTGCCCGTGCCGTTCCCCGAGTACACCGTGGTCCGGCTCGACACTGGCGACGTCATCGAGAGCGTCGAGACCGAAGCGGAGGCGGCCGCCTGTCTGGTCTTCGCCAAGCTCCGCGCCGACCAGGTCGAGATACGCAGCAATGTCCCGCTGATGGCGCTCACTCCCCCATGAGCGCGGCATCGCCGTGTGCAGACCTCCCGCAGGTGAGGTCAGCCTCGGCCCTGGTGATTCCGCGCCGCCGTGACCCCTGCCGCCGGCGGATCGATCGGGCGTGCGGTCCGCCCGGTCGTCGTCCTCCCGGCAAGCGTCGGGGCAGGCATCGGCCCGGAGGAGGAGAAGAGCTTTCGAGGAGTGAACTGGAGGTGGATCGAGAGAGATCGCCCCGTTCGCCAACCATCGTCAGAACTCGCACGTGAAGGAGCACGATCATGAGTTTCGGACTGAACCGCGCAGAAGTCATCGGCCGCCTGGGTGCGGACGTCACCATCAACAGCCTCGCCTCCGGCGGGCGCGTCGCCAATATGAGCATTGCGACCGACGAGAGCTACGTCGAGAAGCAGACAGGGAATCGGATCGACAAGACCGAGTGGCACAGGGTGGTCAGCTTCCAGGACGGGCTGATCGACATGCTGGAGAAGCACGCGAAGAAGGGCCGCTTGGTCTACGTCGCGGGCAAGCTGCAGACCAGGAAGTGGCGCAAGGACGGCGAGGACAGCGACCGGTTCTCGACCGAGATCCTCCTCGTCCCCGGTGGGCGGGTGCAGTTCCTCGAGCGCCCGAACGGCACCAACGGCAACGGCTCCGCGCCGGCCAATGGTGAGGACGCGCCGGCGGCCGCGAACGGTGAAGATTCGGGCCAGCCGTTCCCGTTCTAGTTGCCCGTCCTCGCAGCGGGTGACCTCCCGCCCGCTCGCCCCTGGGGCCGTGTTCCGCGTCATCTCCCGCGCGGGGCACGGCCCCGTCCCCGTTCAACCACGGCACGCGGCCAGGCGCCCTGCGGGCGCCGCCGCGCGCCGTCTACATGGGAAGTTTCGCCATGTCCGGCTACAGCCTCACCGCCGACGACATCGCCTTCCGCTCATGCGGCCATGACGAGTGGCTCGTCTTCGCGGACGGCGAGACCGTCGGCACCGTCATGAAGCGCCCCGCCTACACCACCCCGGATCACGGGGTCTACTACGTCCACCTCTACGACGACTTCGCAGGACCCGTGGCGGTCGAGGATGCGCGCGCCGTGCGCGCGACAGTGGCCGAGCTGCTCGTCGACCGCGACCTCGCGCCCGCGATGCCGATGGTGCACCCCGCCTGGCTGGCGCAGCAGCACGTGGCCGCCTGACAGCATCGCCGCCGTCCTCCGGCACCCTGGGGGCCGCGCCCGCGCCGATTGCCGGCGCGCGCGCGTGCCCCCGTTTCCATGCAGCACCACCAGAGCCCCGTCCCGCCGGGCAGCAGCGCGGGTGCGCTGCGCGCCTCCCCGCCGCCCGCGCGCCGCCGAGAGCCCGAGACCGGCCGGAACGCGGGCACTCTCTGGACGGAGCGGGGGAAGCCCCATGAACGCCACCCGGATCGCCAAGGCCCTCGGCGAGCGCGCCGAGGAGGTCTGCCGCGCCTACCTGCCCCACGGCCGCAGGCAGGGCAGGTACTGGACCGCCGGCGACATTCGCGGCGCCCGCGGGCGCTCGCTCTTCGTCCGCCTCGCACCTCCCGGCGTCCCCGGCAAGTGGACCGATTATGTTGCGTCGGCGATTATGTTGCGGCCCGGCGCTGGACGGCGCATCTGCGCGCGTTCTGCAGTTTCTCCGCAACATAACCTCAGCCCCGCGGGGAGGGTCCCCGAGGACGCGGTTCGCTTCATGCGCCGGCGGACGGTTGGGACGGGGTGATCGAGGCCGGTGCCCCGTCGCCGCTTACAACGCCTTCAGGAAGGCCATGAGGTCCTTGTCCTCCTTCCATGACCGAGCGGGTCGCGGCTGGCCCACCTCGCACAGCGCGACGGCGTTGGCCTTCAGCGTCAGGTCGATCTCGGCATAGATGTTGGTCGTGCTGATCGAGACGTGTCCGAGCCAGGCACGGATGGTGTTGATGTCCACACCGGCGAGGGCCAGATGGCAGGCCGTGGTGTGCCGGATCACGTGCGGCGTCACCGTCCGATCGGCCAGTTCCGGGACCTGGGCCGCACACCGCTCGATCAGCCGATAGACGCCGAAGCGGGTGAACGGTGTCCCGAGCCGGCTGACGAACACCGCGTCATCGCCTGCGCGATCGCTGATCTCCTCCGCGAGCACGCGCTCGGTTTCCGGCCATAGCGGGCACTGGCGCGTCTTGCCGCCCTTGCCGTGCAAGGTGGCGAGATCGTGCCCGCCTTTCCGCGTTCCGATCTGCAGATCGCATACCCTCAGCTGGATGGCCTCGGACACCCTTGCGCCGGTGTTGTACAGGAAGAGCATAAGCGCGTACTCGCTCTGGCCCCGCCGGGTCTTGCGGTCGGGCGTCGCCAGCATCGCCTCCATCTCCGCCCGGGTCAGCCATCCGACCGGCGGCGGCACCGACCTCTTCGACGCGATGGCCCTGATGTGACCGCACCATTCGACATGGGCCGGGTCGCGGCTGCCGACGAAGCGCGCGAAGGCCCGGATCGCAGCCAGTCGCTGATTGCGGGTCCGGACGGAGCAACCTCGATCCGCCTCGAGATGGGCGAGGAACTGCCGCACGCATCCAGACGTGATGTCCGATACCGCAAGCCGGTCTACGGGCTTGCGCACCTTTCGGCTGACGAAGGGCAGCAACAGGCGGAAGGTGTCTCGGTAGCTCTTGCGGGTGTTCCTGGCCAGATTGCGTTCGGTGACGATGTGCTCGGTGAGGAAGCGGCGGAGCCACGGGCCGAGGGTTACGGGCTCAGGCATGCCGACCTCCCGCCGCATAGCGGGCGAACCGTAGCGACGCCTCTTCCAGGAGCTCCGGCGTCATCGACAGATAGATCTTCGTGCCCTCCAGATCGGCGTGACCGAGATAGGTGGAGAGCACCGGCAGCAGCCGTTGCACATCAGCGCCTTGCCGATACCAGCTCGTCAGGCGATGGACGGCGAAGCTGTGTCGCAGATCGTGCAGCCGCGGGATCGTCCGCCCGGCCCCTGGGCGGTGGACCCCGGCGAGGCGTCTCAGCGTGTCGAACGCGGCCAGCACCGTGCTGCTGGCGAGCTGCGTCCCGTCCCGGTTCGCCAGGAGGAACGCGTCCCGGCCTTCCACCAGTCCGGCGCGCTGGCGCAGGGTCACGTGGCTTCCCAGAAGCGCTGCAAGCTGAGGGCCGACCGGGACCAGCCGGCTCTTGTAGAACTTGGTGGCCCGGATGGTCAGGACGGCGTTCGCCAGATCGACATCGGCAAGGGTGAGGCGGGTCGCCTCCCCGAAGCGTAGCCCCGCGCCGTACAAGAGGAGAAGCAGCGTCCGGAACGTCACCGCGTCCAGCTGGACTGCGCGGCGCCGGCTCGCTTCCACGGTCGCGGGGTCGAACAGGCGCGCAAGTTCGTCGCGCGAGTAGATATAGGGCGGCGCCCGGACGGGCGATCTCGGCGCGTCGGCCGGCATCGGTGAGCGGGACGCATGGCCGCGGCTGATCGCATGGCGCCAGAAGCCGGCAAGCGCGTAGTATCTGTTCTCGCAGTGGCGCCTCGACACGCCTTCGTCCGCGAGATACGCCCGTACCTGATCGGCAATGATCGCGTCGCAGGCGGCGTCGCCATCGGCATGGTGAAGGAAGCCGCGCAACAAGCTCGCGCCGCTCATGAACTTCGCGCCGTGAGCCTGTCGCCAGAGCACATAGCGTTCGATCGCCTCGCGCAGGTTCATACCAGGCCCTCCATATCGAGAGCCGCCACTTCGCGAAGCGCTGCGAGGTCGACCTTGGCGTAGATGGTGGTGGAGGTCGGATCTCGGTGCCCGAGGAAGTCACCGATCACCTTCATCGACGTGCCCTGATCCAGCAGATGCTGGGCTGCGGCATGCCGCAGGGCGTGAGCCCCGCGTCGCCCGGTGACGACGCCGATGCCGGCCAGCCGGTCGCGGACGATGCTGCCCAAGGCGCTCCGGACGAGCGGTCGGATCGGCGCGCGTGTCGTCAAGAAGAGACTGCGCCCGAAGCCGGACGGTCGCGCCTCCCTGATGTAGCACAGGATGGCGTGGCCCACGCCCTGCGACAGCGGCCACAGATGAGTGCGTCCCGGTTTCGGACAGCGGACCCGGAGCATCGCGTTCTCCCAGTCCAGGTCATCGAGGCGCAGCCCGCCAACCTCTGCCGTCCGAAGCCCGTATGCGATGAACAGCATCAGGATCGCCCGATCGCGCTTGTCGATGGCCCGGTCGCCCGTAACCGACGCCAGCAAGCGCACGACATCCTCGCGCGGTAGCCCCTTGGGCACGGCCTCGTCTGCCATGAAGCGGGGCGCCACGATGCCCGCGGCAAGGCCCGCTCGGCACCAGCCGCGCATCTCGGCGAACAGGAAGAACGCTCTCAGCCGCTGCGCATAAGCATGCCGCGTCCGGCGGCTCCAGGCACCCCGCTCATGCTCCGCCGCCATGGCATCGTCGATATCGGTCATGCCGACCGCGCTCAACTGCACGCCCTTGGCAGCCAGGTGCCGGAAGAAGTGGTCGGCCGCTTGGCAATAGCTCTGCACGGTCGCATCGGAGAGCCCGTGTTCCTCGCGCGACCATCGTGCGAAGATCTGGACCTCGGAGTGATGCGGATGGCGGTCGTCATCGACCTCGTCGAGCCAGCCCAGGAAAGCGAGCCAGCGAACACCGTGGCTGACGAAGCGGTCGCGCACCTTCGGTGTTGCGGCTCGGTCGCACCGACGACCTCCGGGCCGCGCCCATATCGTCGCGGCTGCCTCGATCCGCGACCGGTCCACCCGTTCGCCATCTTCGAGGTTGAGAAGACGCACCAGACTCAGTTGATCGTTGGCGCACTTGCGCAAGGTCGATCGTCTCGCGCCGGTCGCCTTGAGATGAGCGAGGTATCGCTCCCGCTGCTCCACCAGCGGCGCCTCTCGATACTTGTCGGCGGTGTGGGGGAAGAAGATGTCGTCGAACATATTGGCCTCCTTGTGGTTGGAGGCGCGAGTTTCCCGATGAAGCAGGGTGACGGAAGCTATGTTGATCCCACGAGGGGCCTATCGGTCGGCGCGAGTTGGGCATACAGGCGGCCGCTCAGCACCTCGACGCCGAGCCGGCGCAGGTCGCCGTTGAGGTCGTCCAGCGCGGGCACGAGCGTCAGCGCCTCGACGCCAACGCCCCGCGCGCGATCGGCCAGGGTTCCCGCCGCACGCCGTCCTGCGGGATCGTTGTCTCGCGCGATGTAGAGCCGTCGCAGACCGGCGGCCAGCTCGGAAGCGTCGCGGGGCATCACGCGACCCTCCCCGCGGGGCTGAGGTTATGTTGCGGAGAAACTGCAGAACGCGCGCAGATGCGCCGTCCAGCGCCGGGCCGCAACATAATCGCCGACGCAACATAATCGGTCTTATGTTCAACTGCACATAAGACCGATTCAGCAGAGGGCACCCATGGCGACCTCCTCGACCTCATCCGCCACCGCATGGGAGGCGTGCCGCTGCGCGACGCCATGGCCGAGGCCCGCGCCTTCCTCGCCCTGCCGGCTGCGCCGGCAGCGGGCTCGGCCGACGCGTACGACCCCGGCGAGGCGGCACGCCGCCTGTGGCGGCGCTGCCGCGCCATCGACGGCACGCACGCCGAGGCGTACCTCAGGGCCCGCGCCATCCACCGCTGCCGCTTCCCCGCGCTGCGCTTCCATCCAAGCCTGTTCTACCGCGACGGCGGCGGCATGCGCCGCCTGCCGGCCCTTGTCGCCGCCGTCACCGCCGACGCAGGGGAACACCCTGGTCCGGAGGAACACTCCGGTCCGGGGGAACACCCCGGTTCAGGTGAGCAGACCGCTCACGGTGCCATCGTCGGCGTGCATCGGACCTGGCTCGATCCCCGACACCCCGCGAAGGCAGACGTGTCGTTCCCGCGCAAGGCCCTCGGCCGTGTCCACGGCCATGTCGTCCACTTCGGCGATCCCGACGCCGGCACCCTCGTGGTGGGGGAGGGCATCGAGACCATGCTCTCCCTGGTCACCGCCGTGCCGGCCGTCATCGCTGCAGCCGCGCTCTCGGCCGGTGGCCTCGGCGCCTTCAAGCCGCCAACCGGCATCGCCCGTCTCGTCGTGGCCTGCGACAACGACGAGGCAGGAGAGCGCGCCGCGCTTCGCCTACGCCGGCGATGTTCTGCTCTGCGCATCGAGTGCGCCGTCGTCGTCTCCCAGGCCGGCGACTTCAACGAGGACATCGTGACCTTCGGCCCGCACGCCCTGGCCGCCCGCATCGCGCCCCTGGTCTGCACCGCCGCAGCGCTGCCCGCAGGCAGGAAAGAAACTGAGGAGACCGCGCGTGTTGAAATGGAATCCTCTTCCGTCGTGTCCCCCAATTCTGTCACGCGTGCTCGCACCAGCAACCCTGCGGGTCCTCCGGTCGCTCCGCTCCCTGCGGCCTGGCCCAAGGAACTCTAAGGGCGGGCCGTGAAGTTCGGCGACCGTGAAGATGGCTTGCGTGTAATCGCCAACCGCCTCGTCTCGCAGCGCGCCGGCCCCTGACGCGGGGCCGACGCGTCACGCTGCACCGCCTCAAATCCATTCGCGGAACCATTCGTCGCGGCGCCTAGACGCCGGGCAGGCCCAAGCGGGCCCGCCCGGCCCGGCGCCGTAATGACCACTGGAATGGATTTGCTGCGGAGCACCGTTCCCACCGGCACTGCCGCGCCATCTTCCGCACCATCGCCGAACTTCCGCACCACCCCGCCTAAGAGTTCCTAGGGCCAGGTGCTGACACTGCGCGCGCGTGAAGAAGGAGGACACCACGACGGGGCACAGGGTCCCGGTGGATAGACAAGGGAGATCGTCATGATCGACACCACAAGCGCTACCGCTTCTGCAACTGCTACGGTCTGCGAGAGCATGGCCCTCTACGGCACGGCGCCCGAGCGCGGCGAGCTCGACAGCAGGGTCATCTGGGACGAGCACGATGCCACCGATGCGCTGAGCGAGGCCATCCGCGTCATCGTGGACGGCGTCACCGTCGACGGCACGCAGATGGCCGACGAGCGCGAGCCGCTGATGTGGGGCTTCGTCAACATGCTGCACAGTCAGGTCGCCAGGCTCGACCGCGCCGTCGACCGCATCACCCCAGAGATGCGCGACCTCGAGAAGGCGCAGGACGGTAGTGAAGTGAAGGCGTGGGAGTTGCAGACCCTCACGAACCGCGCGCAGAGCCTCGGCGACCGCCGCGACGCCTTCGAGAAGATGCGCGACATCGCAGCCGACGCCTACCGCGTCGAGACCGGCGACACATGGCGCCCGCGCCACGGATCGCACACGAGCCGCACCGGGACGCTCACCTCTGCCGCCATCGACGCACGCGACTTCCGCAGAGCCCGCAAGGACCGCGAGACACAGGCGCATCTGCCCGACGGCACCCTGGTCGCGATCACCGGCGGCAAGACCGTCGCCGATGCCGACGCGATCTGGGCCACCCTGGACCGCGCCCGCGAGAAGTACGGCGACATGGTGCTGGTCCACGGTGGCGGCCCCGGCGTCGAGAAGATCGCGGCGAGCTGGGCCGAGGCCAGAGGCGTCAACCAGGTCGTCTGCCGCCCCGACTGGACCGCCCACGGCAAGGCCGCGCCGTTCCGCCGCAACGACGAGCTGCTCAACCTGCTGCCCAAGGGCGTCATCGCGTTCCCCGGCAGCGGTATCACGGGCAACCTGATCGACAAGGCGAAGCGTCTCGGCATTCCCGTCATGGTCGTTATGCCGAGCTGATCGGCGCCCGCGACAGACACAGCGGTCGGTGCCTCACGGCACCGGCCGCTTTCTGCGTTCTCACGACGGACCTCAATGCGAGCAGTCCGGTGTGGTCGACTGCCGGCATCCGTATCGGCCAACGGTGTGCGCGCTCGTCGGCCTTTGCCGCCACGCTTCGCGCTGGCGGCGCTCGCGCTGTCTTCGTCAGTGTCGACAGCAGCTGCACTCGCGCCCGGCTCGGCGCTACGCGCCATCGCCGGGCTAGCCGGCTGCGCCGGCAGTGCGAGCCGCCCAACATCCTCGCCATGCACCCGAGCGTCGCCGGCCGCGGCTTCGCCGCGCACCGGCATCCGCGGCGCTGCCCGCGGTCCGGCCGACAGTGGTGTCGGCTTCCGTGTTGATGCAGGCGACGATGCGTCCGACAGCCCGCTTCGCACAACTGCCCGCGGCCCCGCTCGCACCGCCGATCGTCGCGGTGACATCCGTTCAGCGCAGCCGCGACGATGACACCGCGGTAACGAGTGCGTCGAAGCTTCTGCGCTTGCGGTAACGAGTGAAACGAGCTGCCAACGCCTTGAACATCAGCGCGTTCACCGCCGGCGTCTGCGCTGCGGGAACATGTGATAGTCACGCCGCTGTTCTTTGGAACATGTGCGACCGCTATCGTGCGCTGAGGTAACAAACCGTACCGCGAGCGAACCCGCGCAACGGCTCCGGTGCGCGATGTGTGAAGACTGCCGCCGCGAGCTTGCACCCTGCGCCCCACTTTGTTACCTCGGTTGTCGGGACGACAACGTGGAATGCGCTTGGAGATCGTAGCCCGGACCTCTCGCTCAATCGCAGGAACTGGCGAATCCAGCGGTCACCAAAGGCTGGGGCCTGACCGCTTCTACTTCCCCCCTCTGTCACATCTCTACGCCCTGCGGCGCTTTGTTCTCACACCCCACGCGCCTGAAGGCGCAAAGCTATTCTGAGGCGACATAGCCTGTCATGGCCGGACACGAGAGGACAGAATTGTAGCGAATCCACAGGCGGCGGCGTTGGAACGAGCGAATCACATTGAAATACGGCCCCTAGCCGCCTGATTGGACGCATGTCTTGACAGGTAGAAATACATTGAAATACGAAGGCGCTTTGCGACTCTAACCGGTTCGTAGTTCTTTGAAACACGCGACTTGAAGGGCTGACAGGGCGACACATGTCCGCAATCCGGGGCGCGAAAGGGTGAACGCCCAGCAAGATTGCCTTGCGGGAGAGTGCTATCGTGACGAACAAGAGCAAGACAAGACCCCGCCCCAAGACCCAAGTCGACGAAAAATCGACCGGGACTCGCTCGCCGCGGACCATCAGATTCACAGATGCCGAGTGGGCGAAGGTCCAGCGCGCCGCAGCAGCAGCCAACATTTCGACGGCCACCTTCGCGCGAAACGCCGTCCTGAACGCCTTAGTCGAACCCACGGAGGCCTCGGACGGCGCCCTTCCGCCCGGCCTGCTCGAGCTGGTCAAGCGCACTTATCGTAGCGCCTACATCCTTTCGACGCTCAAGCGGGACGACATGATCCGCGAAGGGCGGCAGGAACAACTCGAACGTACGGTTCAGGCAGCCCGCGATGCCGAGGCTCACGTCCTAGGCGACGCGTCCGAGTAGGTCGTAGTACCCGCCACCTCAGCCTCTCGGCACGGCATTCGTCGGAGCGCTTGACGGCGGCAAGCGCACCGAGCAGATGTTCGTTGCCGACCGGCACGGCCATACGGCCGGAATGCACAGGCTATTCGCGATCCGGAGGATATCTTGAGCCCGGAGCATCATGGCTTGGGACAACTCGAAAGGACGCCGTCATAAGAGTCCGTGAGACAGATTCCTTGGCGCTGTCGGCGCTGCCCGCTGCGGCGATGGCAACAGAGACGGTGCTGATTGATATCGGCGCATTGCCATCCCAAATAGGTCTACGCTGTCGCGGATATCATATCTCTGGCCGTTTCGCCGTCGAGCAAGCTGGCTGTTGTCTTGCTCGACCTTGAGGAAGGCGAGGTCGTGCCGCCTCATGCTACCGAGAGCGGTTTGCGCCTGCTGACGGTGATTTCGAGTACGATGTCCTGGGGCGATGGCAGCGAGGTCGACGAGACGAAGGAAACCGTCTGTCCACCCGGAAGTGTGCTGACCATCCCCGCCAAGCTCGACCATTGGCTGGCCGCGCAGCGAACCGGCTCGCATTCAACTGATCTTGCTCGATGAAGAAGCCTTGGTTCCAGGAATGCTGGAACAGATGAAGTAAAGGCGGTCCCGCCGGCTCAGTATGGTCGCTGCTCGCCCAGGGTCGGCCTTGCGAGCAACGGCACATAGCAGCATCTCGCCTGATCGTCACTGATCGCCTATCGGCGATAGATGCTGATGAGCCGCGCAACCAGAAGGGCTATGTAAAGTACGCCGGCGACCGCCTCCAGAGACGTCCAAATCCGCGCCACAGCGGTCACCGGACGGATGTCGCCGTAGCCCAGGGTCGTCAACGTCGTGAGGCTGAAGTATAGGAAATCGTTCCAGCCGACCGACGCGCCCGTTCCCGTCAGATCGAATGAACCCGGCATCAGAGTCTCGATGAACCGATACGACACTCCCCACGCGACTCCGATCAGCAGATAGACAGCCACCGCTCCGCAGAGCGTGTCGAAATCAGCCTCACTGACTGCGATTATCCGACGAAGCATTGGGCCGAGCGCGTACATAAGGAGGCAGATCGCCAGACCGTCGGAGATCAGGACCGTGACATCTCCCGTGAACGGCCTAGCCCATGTCACCACGGTCCACGCGACGGCCAACCCTGTCGCGGCGACCAGGCCGGCTTTGCGGTTGCTCACCACATATGCCGAGGCGGCCAGAAGAAGAGAAAACAGGGTCAGAAGGACTGCCCGGCCCACGGCGGCCTCCTCCGCTACAGGTCCGAGGATGACCAGAAGCAGCAGAGCTGCGAGCAACCCGGAGAAGCGAAAACGTCCGAAAAGCCTATTGTTGATTCTCATCACCAAGACCATGCGAAGAGACGGGGAGTCAGACTGAGCAGCCTCGTCAAACGGCTCACGGCGCCGGTCAGCGGTTCCGGCCGCAACCGCCCATTGTCCCGTCGACCCCGACAGTCCCGGCAAAATAGACCGCTGTATGGATCACGGTCTTGAGCCGGTGCGTCGCACCTTCTGTCATTGTGAACAGTTTGAGGCCGATGAAGCCGCCGACGGCACCCGTCACTGCGGAAATGAAGCGCAGTACCTGCTTCTGCCTCAAGGGCAGATGTCTTCCGTGAAGAGGTTACGCCGTCAGCGCATCTGCTCATGGCGCGGCACTGTCGAGGGAATTGAAGCAAGTCGGATTGGATCTTCAAGGCTGTTCTGCGAACGGGCTCATGCTACTGCACAGGCAGTGATACGGGCGAGAATTGCGGGCTAGGCTCTGGGCGGCAGACGTGGCTCGCTTTCGCCCCAGCCGACACGGCCGTCGGTGGACAGCATGACCGCAATGGGCCGCGTACGCGGGAAGTAAGCGAAGACGATCATCGTGATCACGGTGATGGGCACGCAGAGGAACATCCCCGGTATACCCCAGATCGAGCCCCACACCGCGAGCGAGACCAGCGTCGCGAAGGGACTGATGTTGAGCGAGGAGCCCATCAGCATCGGCTCCAGGAAGTTACCGATGAAGACTTGGATCACGGCGAGGCTCGGGGTGACGATGAGGAAGGGCACGAAGGTGTCGAACTGCACCAGCGCCAACAGTGCTGGAAAGATGATGCCGAGCAGCGAGCCGATGGTCGGGATGTAGTTCAGCAGGAAGATGATGACCGCCCAGAAGCCGGCGAAGTCGACCCCGACGGCTGCCAGCACGACGTAACCAAGGCTCGCCGTGAGCGCACTGGTGAAGGTCTTGATCCAGAGGTAGTTCTGAATCTCACGGGTCATTTGGCTGAGGATGCTGCGCACCCGTTCCTCCCGCTCCCGGTTCGGGAAAAGCGCCTTCATCTTGCGGCCGAAGCTACCCTGCTCGACGAACAGGAAGAGCACGTAGATCAGGATCAACCCGGCTTCGCCGGCAATCTCGGTCAGCGTTGCAGCAATACTGCTGACCACGGCCCTGAAGTCGATGCGATCGAGGAGGTCAGTCAGATTTGGCGTCTTTTCGAGGCCGAAGCGTGCAGCCACCTCGCCGATCAGGCGCTGGAGATTGGCCTGATAGGTGGGGATAGCATCGACCACGGCACTGAAGTTGCCGCTCACCATCTCGGCCAGCGACATGACCGCCGCGACGACGGCGAGCACCGTGAGCGTGAGCGCGCCCCAGCGCGGCGGGTGAACGCCGCGTATGCTGAGCCTCATTACCCCGCGCGCAATCGCGTTGATCAGGTACCAGGCCATGACGGCGATGGCGATCGGGATCAGGATGTTCCGCCCGGAGACGAGAAGGTAAATGGTGAGGGCGACGATACCGGCCGAGGCGGCAAAGAGGATGGGTCTTGGCTGCATGACGGCTGGACTTCCTAAGCGCTCCCGGCATTGTTGGGCCGGGCCGGACAACGGTCAACCAGCCGGAACTGGAATGGAAACGCGCAGTCGGTGCATCCTCGTCCATGGTCTCGCCTCGTGGTCGTTCATATAAACTCCGAACTGTTTCCCGAAATCCGTGCCGATGACACTCTTGCTCACATCGAAAAGGAGAGTTCCGAGGAGCTCGGCGAGGCCTCCCGCAAACGCACCGCGGAACTAACACGAGCGCGAGCGTGTCGAGCTGACAGTCGTTGCGCTTCCGCTTGAAGCGCCGGAACCCGAAAAGCGGCGAGGCGGTGTCGATCTTGGGTTGTGCCGTGTGGTTTTCCGGACCTCGCAAGTTCTGAAGCCACGGGTCGCCTCGTCCATGCAGGACGTGGTTGGCAGCGGCCCGAGCACTCGGGACAGACCTGAGGCCGGGCAAGGCGGGTGAGAGCGGGGATTCCTGATCCGATGATGAGGCAACGCCGAAGATCGCGCAGGCGGTGCGGACGAGCGTGCTGCATCCCTGAGTAGGTGGAAGCCGATCGGCGGACGCACCTCGCTTGTAGGGTTGCCCTGCAACTATGACATTCCCGCTCGCGGGCTCCGTCCCGATAAGGTCCGGCACTATTCCGATGCCGCACGTCGGGTTGGGGCAAACCCCTCGTTCACCGATCTCGAATACTGGCACGGGCTGGTGGATCACGACCTGAATCCCATGAGAAGGCGCAACCGAAAGATTGGTGCATGAGCACCAGATGCCGTTGCCTACCTCGCTGACAACACCGGTCGCAGTCACCTGCATCTTCGTCAGGTCCCCACGTCCACGATCGCCACCACGGGGCCGCCGCCCTGCGGCCCCTGGTGCATCGCATCGACCGAGACGAACACGGCGGGATCGCCGATTGCCGCTGCGGCGACACCGCCGACCGCGCCCTTGGAATGGCGGTGATGGTGAACGTCGGAATCGTCCAGCATGATCTGGCGGCGCCCGCGCAGGCGCGCGGTACGGTCGGCCTCGCACTTGATGAAGCAGTTCACCAGCTTGCCGCCGAGGTCGGCAGCGCGTGGGCGCTCCGGCAGGTCGAGGCCGGCATTGCGAATGCCGTCGTAGATGCCGTCGATGTCGAGCGCATCCTGCATCACGCCGTGGCCGATGCGGAAGCGCCCGCCGGCCCCCGGCGCGTTGCCGAAGAGGACGATCTGCCCGCGGTCGAGCTCCACGCCGGACGAGCACGAGGCGACCGAGGAATAGAGGTCGAGGTTGCGGCAGATTTCTTCCGCCCTGGGCATGCTCACCTCGCCGAGCGCGACGGCGATGCCGAGCCCGGTGGTGCCGTTGGAGACCCCCATCGATTCGTGGACCTCGCAGGCCACGGTCTCGCCGCGCCCGTGCGCCTCCCGCACGGTGTCGATGGTGAGCAGCGGCGTCTTGGTCTGGACGTAGTGTACGTCCGCCGCATCGCCGATCCCTGCATCGGCCATCGCCGCGCGCACGCCGTCCGCGATCTTCTCCACCATCGCGGGCCGGCCGATGTCCTCGGGCAGGATCGGCGCGCTCATGGCGGTGCCCATGGCGAGGCGAGCTGCGTCCTCGGGCCCGGTCTCGTCGTTGCTGGCGAAGATGGTCGCGTGGGGGGTGAGCACGCCGTCGCAGCCGCCCGACCAGACCATGGGAATCTCGCCGACCTCCGCTTCGCTCCGCGTGCCGTGCGCGAGGAGGACGCCGCGGAAGGCGTTGTCCGACAGGATCCGGGTGAAGTCGTTGACCCCGCCGTTGCCCTCCGTCTTGCCGATCACGGCGACGACGGAGTCCGCTGCCATGCGGCCCGACGCGATGAGCTCCTCCAGGCCCGAGGCGTCCGAGACCGACTTGATCTCGACCTTCGCGACGTCGATCGCCATGTCTCCCTCCCCTGCCGCTCTCAAGCCCAGGCCGTGCGCCGCTGCGTCACGGTCTCGGCGACGACGCGGCCGCGCTTGATGACGTGGG
>JAJDUK010000032.1 GCA_022826665.1 Alphaproteobacteria bacterium
CGCTGCCGACGGCGCGGCGCGGTTCGATACCGTGATCGGCGTCTACTGCAGCCCCGGCCGCGCCGGCGACGAGACCTGCCGGGGCGAGGACGCCTGGCACGGCGTCGATCTCAGACCTGGAATCCTCCTCGACCGCCGCACGTTCGGCAGCGAAGAGGAGCTGCACGCGGCCGTCGAGCTCTCCCGCAACCTAGCGGCGCCGGTGGTGCACGACCCGCTGCCGCTCGCGTCCGCCGAGACCGACCGGGAGCGCCGGCTGGTGCTGCTCGCGCGTGCGGCTGATGCACGCACGGCGCTTGCCGCCGACTGGTTCGGACATGCCAGGAGCCTGCGCACTCCTGGAGCCGCGCTCGGCGCCTGGGCCGATGCCGTGTCCGGCGGACGCGGGCGCGACACGGGTAAGCCGATCAGCCGCTACGCGCTGATGGAGCTGCTCGCGAGCCGTCGCTTCGAGGATCCCGGCCGGTTCGTGGCGTTGCAGGAGATGTCCACGGACAACCTGCTGCGCGAGCTGGCCATGCTGACTTCCATCTCCCTCATGCTCGACTGGGAGCGGTTCCGGCTGGACGAGCGCCGGGGCGCCATGGAGGCGGCGCGGCTGGCTCTCGGGGTGGAAGAGATGCGCCGCCTGCCGGGCCTCACCGATCCGGGCGCCGCGCCCCGATGAGTATGCGTCTCCTGCGCTTCCTCTTCGCGCCCGAGCTCGGCCGCTGCCTGGCCGACATGCGCCGGGCCGCCCGGCGCCTGGGGCAAAGCGTGCGCGCGCTCTCGGACGGGAGTTCTCCCGTAGCAGGGAGTTCCCCTGCACCAGGGAGTTCCCCTGTACCAGGGACACCTACACCTGTACCAGGGAGTTCCCCTGCGGTTGGCGGAGGCTGGCGCTGGAAGCGTCTTCTGGAGCGGGAACGGCGCCTGCGCACTGTTCTGGGCGCTGCCCTTTCGACTTCCGGCCTCGCCTTCGTGTCCCTCGGCGCTTCCGGCCTGGTTTCCGGCACCGCCGATGCCCAGACCATCGATCCGGAGATATTCGCGACTACGGATAACGCAACCCGCGATCTTCTGTCCTTCCTCAGTGACGTCGACGTCGCCCGCCACGCCGTCCTCGGCGACATGCTCTTCGTCTTCAACGGCGGTGTGCTGGTGCTGGCCGGCTTCCTCCTGCTCTGGCACACCGTGGCTGGAACCGTGGACACCGCCCGCACGGGCCGCTGGGGCTTCGGGGCCTGGGAGATCGTGCGGATCGTGGTGGCGGTGGCCCTCATGGCGCCGCTGCCGGGCGGCATGAACGGCGCCCAGCACGCCGTGGTCGGATTGGCCACCCTCGGCGGCGATTTCGCGGGCGCCGTGTGGACCCCCTTCTCCGAGCAGGCGCTGGGCCGGGGCGATCCCATCGCGCCCCGGCCCAAGGCCGCCGCCTGGCGCTCGGCCATATCCCGCGTGCTGCTCGCCGAGACCTGCACGCATGTCGCCAACGCCAACGCGCGCCGCATCGGCGACGACCCATATATTAAGGTGAACGACGAGCGCGCGGACGGCGCGCTGCTGCTGCGCTACGACGGCGACGGGCGCGGCATGCCCCGCGACCTCTGCGGCGCGGTCCGCTTCGACGGCCTCGACGGCGAGGGCTCCAGGGGGATCGCGGCGCACGGGCATCGCAGGGCGATGGAGGGCCTGTTCCCTGCCCTTCGCGGTCTGGCCGCCGAGCTGGGAGACCGCTACCTGCCGGGCTCGCCCATGCACGGCCAGCCGCTGCCGGACGTGGAGGCCGCGATGAAAGCGCGCGGCCTCGCGCTGTCCTATGAGTCTGTCCTTGACGATGCGTTGAGCCGGGCCGCTTCCGAGGAGAGGCAGGCCCTTGAGCGCGCCGTCGCCGAGGACGCTGCGGGCTCGTCGTGGCTCGCGGCCGCAGGCTTCTTCAACACCATCGCGTCCCGGACAGGGCTCTTCCAGGCCGCAGCCCACAACGTGCCCGACGCAGCACTCCCGCTGGCGAGCCTCGAGGAGTGGTCGCCTCCCGCTGCCGCGGCGGTAAAGGGTCTGCTCGCCGCTCTGGCATCTTCGCGCACCTGGCAACCCGTGTTCTTCGCCGCAGGGGCAGGCGTGACGGGCACACTGCCCGCCGCAGGGAGCGGCGACGGCGGGCTGGTGGCCGGGCTCTTCGAGTTCATCGACCTCGATGCTGTCGTCATCGCCGACAGCGGCAACCCCATCGCCGATCTCGCGGGCTTCGGCCACGACCTGATCGCCTCTGCATTGGGCGCCATCGGCGCCATCTCTGGCGTCGCCGTGGGCTCCGGGCTTCTCGAATCCATCCCCTTCTTCGGCAAGGGTCTCGATGCCTTCGAGAGCGTCTGGCGGGTCACCGACGGCTTCGTCTCCACCATCCTCGGCCTCATGCTGATCGCGGGCGCCGTGCTGGCCTTCGTGCTGCCTGCGCTGCCTTTCATCCGCTTCCTCTTCGGCGTCTTCGGCTGGCTGGTGAACGTGGTGGAGGCGGTGCTCGCCGTCACCGTGTTCGCAGCTGCGCACGTCACGCGCGGCCAGGACCGTGGACTTGCGGTGCCGGCGACGCGCCAGGGGTGGCTGTTCCTGCCGGGGCTGATCCTGCGCCCGCCCCTGATGCTGTTCGGCCTCATCCTCGGCTACTTCGTGTTCCTCGCCGCCGTCGGCCTGCTCAACGCGATCTGGCTGCCGCAGCTGAGGGACGCGGGCGCCTCGGACGGTCTCGGGCCGATCGGCTTCCTCGCGATGCTCACCCTCTACGTGATGCTCTGCTACGCGCTGATGAACGGCGCCTTCAAGCTGATCGACCTGCTGCCTTCTGCGGTCATGGAGTGGATCGGCGGGCGCGCCGGGGGCACGGACGACGGCGCGGGCCGTCTTGCGGGCGCCGTCACCGGCGGCATCGCGCGTGCCGGCAGTGGCCGACTCACGGGACGGCTGCGCAGCGGAAGCGGGGGATAGGGCGGTGGGACGTGGTGCACGCGATACGCGCCGCATGGCCGAAAGTGCGAGTGGCCTTGCCGCCGCCGCAGCGACGCCGGGGACCGCTGCTGGCGGGCGGCCCCCGGTAGAGGGAGATGCACATGAAGAAGTCTCTAAAGGTGATGGTGACGATCATCGTCGAGCGGACGACGACAGTCAAGCGGCGGCGGAACCGCAACTGGTATCGGCACCTTCGACCACGCCCGATGCGAACGTAATGACGGCATCTTGCGGAACCCGGTTGCGACCCACTTGTGAGGAGGCCCGGCGGGCCGGGCTCAAACGATGCCGGGGGCCGCCCCTGGATGGCGCCCCCGGCACGTAACGACACAACTCAACACGACATCACGAGGATAGACACGATGACCGAGCAGGAATCTGCCGTCAAGAGCCGCCGCAGGCGCGCACAAGCAAAGCTCACGCCGCCCCCTCGCTGGCCCGGGGATCCGGAGCAGGCCGAGGGCGTCGACGTGGACTTCGATGCCGTCGCCCACGTGCTCGCCAACACCTGCCGTTGGGGCGGCCGCACGCGGCGCTTCTACTCGCTCGCCCAGCACGCGCTCACCGCCTCCGAGGAGATCGAGACGCTGGAGGGCGTCGCAGACGAAGACCGCCGCGCGCTCGCGCTCCATGCGCTGCTCATACCTGCGCGCGCCGCCTGGCTCGGCGACGGGGAGGGAGAACACCCGGCATCGGCCCGGGCGGTGGTACGCGCCAGGACCCACGGCGAGGCCATTGACAGGGCCGTGCGGGCGGCAGCGGGTCTCGATCCGGAGCCCCGAGAGGAGTGGGACGAAGTGCTGCGCTTCGTCGACCGCATGACCGATGCCGCAGAGAGGCGCGATCTCGGCGTGGGCAGCGGCGGCTTCCCCTTCCCGCCGCTGCGCCGCACCATCCGGCCCCTGGCGCCCGAGGCCGCGGCAGAGCGCTGGCTCGCCCGCTTCAGGGAGCTGGCCGGCTCTTCCCGCTCCGGCGGCGTCCACGCCGGGAGCGATGCAACCGGTGCCCCGGCGGCTGCCGCCGAGGCGGAGGCCTCACGATGACCGGCGTCGGCGGGGACACCGGCCGCGGGCTCCGGGTCGCCGCCCGGAGCTTCCGCACATGGCTCAGTCTCGGCGTGAAGGTCGCTACGGTCGTGATCGCCGCGGGTCTGGGCGCCGCAATCCACGAAACCTACGAGAAGACCGCCGAGTACGATCGCTACATCGTGGGTGTCCAGGTCGTGTCCGAGATCATGCTCGCCCTGCAGTTCGATCCGGACAGGGACAGGACAGTCCTTCGCCCGGACGACACGGAGTATGTCGGCAGCCTGGAAGAGATCGCCACGTTCGAGCCCTACCTCCGCCAGCGTGACCGTATGGTGGACAGGGCCGTCGATGCTGCAATTCTCGGCGGCGGCATCGGCGCAGGCCTCGCCGTTGCCGCCCTCTTCGGGCTGCACCTCTTGGGGCGAAGGCTGGGGCGGGGCCGGCGCCTGCGCGGCGGAGAGCTGGTCAGCCGGAGAAAGCTCGCCTGGCGCACCCTGCCGTGGTGGCGGCGCCTGACGCTGCCTGGCCGAGGCCCCGGAGCCTGGCCCTACACTATCGCCCGCATCCCCTGGCCGAAGGGAGCCGAGACCCGGCACACGATCGTCTCCGGCACCACCGGATCGGGCAAGACCGTGCTCATCGCGGACCTCGTCGAGCAGATCAGGAAGAGGGGAGAACGCTGCATCGTCTACGACAAGATGGGCTCCTATACCGAGACCTTCTTCGACGAGCACCGGGACGTGCTCCTCAATCCGCTGGACAGGCGCGCACCCCGCTGGTCCCCCTTCCTCGAGGCGCGCACGGCGCGGGACTTCGACACCATGGCGGCGGCGCTGATCCCCCGGCAGAAGGACGCCGCCGATCCCTTCTGGATCACCGCAGCCCGCCAGCTCTTCTCCCACGGCGCAGCCGTCCTCTGGCAAAGGGGGGAGACGCGTAACCGGGTGCTGGTGGATCACCTGCTCAAAGCCGAGTTGAGCGCGCTCGCAGACGCCATGGAGGGCACCGTGGCGCAGTCCATCGTCGATCCCGCCAACCCGAAGACCGCGCTCTCGGTGCGCGCCATGCTCACCGCCAACATCGGCGCCATGGACCTGCTTCCCGACGAAGGCGATCCCTTCTCCATTCGCGAGTGGATCGAGCAAGACAGCGGAGGCTTCCTGTTTCTCACTTCGAGAGGCGATCAGCACGCAAGCCTGCGGGGGCTGATCTCGACCTGGCTGGAGATTGCCGTCAACGCGCTGCTCTCCCTGCCGCGCAAGGACGCACAGGGGAACGTCCCGGCACGCCGCACCTGGGTGATCCTGGACGAGCTTCCCACCCTGCACCAGCTCCCCTCCCTTCGTCCCGGCCTCGCGGAGAGCCGCCAGTTCGGGGGCTGCTTCGTCCTGGGTGTGCAGGTGTTCTCGGCGCTCCGTGATCTCTATGGCCGCGACGGGGCGGAGACGATCTCGGGCCTCTGCGGCACCCGCGTGGTTCTTGCGGCACCGGACAAGGACACTTCGGAGTGGTCCGCCGAGAGCCTGGGCCGTGTGGAGGTCGAGGCTCTATCCGAGAGCGTGAGCTACGAGACAGGGGGACGCCCTGGTGCCCCGCACGGCGGCGTGTCCCTGAGCACGCGACGCGACCTGCGCCCGCTGGTGCTGCCGTCGGAGGTGTCGCGGCTGGAGAACCTTTCCGGCTATCTCAAGTTCCCCGGTGCCTGGCCGGTGGCACGGATCGGGCTCAAGTACAGGAAGCGAACCGGAGTGGCCGAGCGCTTCGTACCGAAGGCGGAGCACGGTGGAAGCAGGCGCTGCAGCACGAAGGAGGAGACGGCCGTCCAGGGCGCTGCCCCCGTGGCCGATGGCGTAACCGGCAGCGGCGCCAATCCTGACCCGAAAGCGCGGCAAACCGACCCAACGTCGACGGTGGAGCGAGCGGTTCCGGCAACTGCTGCACCGGCCGGCCGGGGAGTCGAGAGGGACGCGTCCGAAGCGGAGATGGCTGTCGGCACCACCGAAACCATATTCGGTGAGCCGGAGACGCAGGACAAGGCCGACATCCTGGAGCCGGAGGAATGGGTGCGTGGCGGCGAGGCCCCCGCCGACGCCGGCATCGATGCGCCGAACGTGTCCGGTTGGCGGTCCGAAGTACTGGCTGCCTCGGCGCGCGCGCGGGACGACCGAGGGGAATCGTCAGGCCAGGAGCGGGGCGAGGACGAGGCGGACGACGCGAGCGGCCGGTGGCGGCTGTGAGAATGATGCGTTCCCCTCGGCCCTTCCGCAGCATGGGCACGTCGGGCGCCGGGTCGACCGGTCGGATTGCCGAAGCGACGAGCAGCGGGTGAAACGGATCCGATGGTCGTCTCGATCGGAGCCATCGCCTCCGCCGCGCAGGGCGTGTCGTATTTCGAGCGGGACGGATACTACACGAAGGGGGATCCCCAACACCTGAATGCAAGCGCCTGGGTCGGCAAAGGCGCGGATGCGCTCGGGCTTCGGGGTCCCGTCGAGCCCGATGTATTCCGGGAGATTCTGGAGGGTATCGTGCCTGACGGCTCGGGGCGCCGCCTGGGGCGCCCCGAAAAGGACGGCACCGTCACGCATCGCCCCGGCAGGGACCTCACGTTCTCGGCGCCGAAATCCGTGTCCCTGGCCGCATTGCTCGGCGGTGATGCGAAGGTCGCAGCGGCCCACGATGCCGCGGTGAGGCGCACGCTCGCCTGGCTGGAGGCGACGACGATCCAGACCCGCATGAAGGACCCGGAGACCGGACTTCTGGTGTATGCCGGCGGCCAGAAGATGGTGGCCGCCACTTTCCGCCACGAAGTCTCGCGCAACCTCGACCCCCAGCTCCATACCCATGCGGTGATCGTAAACATGGTGCTGGGCGAGGACGGGGGAACACCCCGGTCCGGGGGAACGCCCCGGTCCGGCAAGTGGCGCACCATGGCCAACGAACCCCTCTACAGGCGCCAGAAGCTGATCGGCATGGTCTACAGGAACGAGCTCGCGCGGGAGCTGCGGGCGCTCGGCTACGAAATCGAGAAAACCCACGCCGACGGGCGTTTCGAGATCGCGGGCGTATCGCGGACCGTCGTCGAGACCTTTTCTTCCCGCCGCGCGGAGATCGAAGCGGCGATGGCGGCGCGCGGCCTGGGCGATCCGGGCAGCAATCCGCACCTCGCCGAGCGCGCTGCCCTGATGACGCGCGCCCACAAGCGCGACGTGGACAGGCAGGCGCTTCAACGGAGCTGGCGCGAGCAAGCGGCCTCGCTGGGCTTCTCGGCAGAGGAGGCGATCGAGGCAGCCCGCAGGCAGCGCTCGATGAGCCCCGACGGCCCGGGACAGGGGGTTGGGGCGCCCCGCGAGCGGGACGCCGCCGGCAAAGAAGGCGCGACCCCGGATGCGGCACGCGATGCCGGGCTGGCATCCGAGGCGGTGGCGTGGGCGACGGAGCACCTCTCCGAGCGCGAGGCAGTGTTCGCTCGCTCCGACCTGCTCGCCGCCGCGCTCGCCTGGAAACCGGGCGCCGTCCCCGTCGAGGCCGCTGGAACGGCTATCGAAGCGGCGCTCCAAGAGGGCCGGCTTCACGCCGCGCCGGGTTACCGGGGAGCTTCCCTCTCTCCGGGAGACGAGGGCCTGACCACCGACACCGCGCTCGCCGACGAGCGCGAGACGATCGGCCTCATGCGCAGCGGCCAGGACAGGGGACGGGTGCTGATGCGCCGGCGAAAGGTACGCCAGCACCTGCACAAGGGACCGCTCACCGGCGGCCAGAGGCAGGCGGTAACCGCGATTCTCTCTTCCAGGGATCGGGTCGTGGGCGTGCAGGGCTTCGCCGGCACCGGCAAGACGGCCATGCTGAACCGGGCACGCGCGCTCGCGGAGAAGAGTGGATACCGCATGGTCGGGCTCGCACCCTCCGCCTCTGCCGTGCAGACGCTCGCGGCCGAGTCCGGCATCCAGAGCGAGACCCTGCAGGGCTTCCTTGCGCGCAACGCAGGCGTCGCCGAGCTCAGGCTTGCCCGCAAGGCGGCCCGCAAGATGCGCGAGGATTTCGCGAAGACCGTTCTGGTGGTGGATGAGGGCTCGCTCGCCTCCACCGTCCAGGCCCGCGATCTGCTCAGGATCGCAGACGCCCTGCGCATTCCCAGGGTCGTGCTGGTGGGCGACGAGAAGCAGCTCGACGCCGTCGACGCCGGCAAGCCCTTCGCCCAGTTGCAGCAGGCGGGCATGCAGACGGCGGTCATGGACCAGATTTTGCGCCAGAGGGAGCCTGCGCTGAAGGAGGCGGTCGAGGCCAGTCTCGCAGGCGACGTCCGCACGGCGTTCGAAAAGCTCGGATCCAATGTGGCGCAGGTGAAGGCCGACAACATTGCGGGCGCCGTCGCCGCGCGCTGGCTGAGGTTGTCACCGGAGGAACGTGAAAACACCGGCGTGATGGCGCCGAGCCACGAACTCCGCGGCGCCATCAACGGCCACATCCGGGAGCGCCTCGCAAGAGAGGGCGCGATCCACGGCCCCTCGTTCCAGAGCGAGCGTCTGGTCAGCCACGGCTACACGCGGGCGGAGAAGGCGCTCGCCGCCAACTATGCGCCCGGCGACGTGGTGACCTTCCACCGCGCCTACAAGCGAATGGGAATCGGCAAGGGCGACGAGCGCCGGGTGGTCGAAGTGGACCGTCGCAGCCGCACGGTGGTGTTGGCGGACGCGAGCGGCGGCACCGTCGCCTGGAAGCCCGGCATGATCGCGGGTCGTCATGGCGGCAGCGAGGTCTACCGTGCGGAGCCCATTGAGCTGCGCGCGGGCGACCGTATGCGCTGGACCCGCAATGACAAGGGCCTCGGGCTGGTGAACAGCCGCACTGCCGAAGTGGTCTTGGTGAGCGCCGACCGCGTCTCCTTGCTGCTGGAGGACGGGCGGACGCTCGCGCTCGACAAGGATGCCCCGCAGCTGCGCCATCTCGACCACGCCTGGGCTTCGACCGTGCACGCGTTCCAGGGACGCACGGTCGACAGGGTGATTGCCGCGATGGAGGCCAACCACCCGCACCTGACGACGCAGAAGAGCTTCTATGTCGAGATCAGCCGGGCGCGCGACCGGGCCGAACTCGTGACGGACGACGTGGTGCGGCTGCGGGAGCGGCTCGAGGCCACGACAGGCGAACGGATCGCTGCGCTGGAAGCGGTTACGCCGAAGAGTCGGGACGCAACGGCGAAGGCAGCCGAGGCAACCGGCGAAGTGCCGGCGCGCACGATGACGTCGGGCTCGGACGCGGGCGTCAGGCCGCAGGCGGATCGAGGCGCGCCGTTGGACAAACAGACCGAACCGGGTGGCAGGGAACATACTGAAGGCAAACCCGGGCCGAGCGAGCCTGCCCCTCGAAGGCGAATCGAGCTGGAACTGGAGCTGGAACTGTAGTCCAATTGCCGCGCTCGCCGGAACCGCGCCGAGATAGTGGTGCGCCTGCATCGGGTCGCGGAAGCGAGCCTCGTCCGCCGCCACCACGATGTCAACCGCTACCTCCGAAAGAACCGCCACCGCCTTCCCGTCCCCACAGCTGCCTCACGGCACCTATAGCGGAACGTGGCGGGGAAGTTCAGAATCACCGTCAACTCGTTGTCAAACAGCACCAATGCTCAAGGAACGCATCCGCCCTCGCCGGATACCCTGGAGCACGTGGTTCCGGGTCGCTTATTTGCTCGCCTGTCAGACAAGGGCATGTCTGCGGTGCAGTTTCAGTGGCAGCTCGGACTGACGCGGTACGAGACTGCCTTCGGCATTCTGCTCAGCTCCACGCTGGTACAGTGCGGCCCGGCCGCAGGTCGGGGCCGGATCGTTCCTGGAGAAGGAGAGCATGCGGAGGTCGACGAGTCTTATGTTGGAGGCCGGACGCGTGGTGAGGGCCGAGGCGTTCACCACAAGACGCCGGTGGCCGCTGCCGTCGAAGTCCGCTACAGGAATCCCGACACCGCGCAGGACAGGCGGACGGGTGGCCGCTACGCCGAGCGCGTACGGCTGGCCATCGAACTCGCGGTCGTCCCTCGTTCCGGACGTCAAAAGCGACACCAGGTGCACGCGCCCAGGCGAGCCGCAACCCAATTGGAGCGCCTTGTTTCGAGCTCGCGGGCGGATGGGAACCCGTCCGGCGCGCAGCTTTCCGTTGGCAGCAGCGCGTGGCGGCGCCCGGTGCGATCACGGATGCGGCGGCTCAGCCTGGGCAAGAGCCTCCGCCGCCCAGCCAGGAACGATCCCGGCGATCCACCAGGCTCCGTCCTTCAGGATCGCAACTTCGCGGTGCGGCCGATCGGGATCGGTGTTGTCGTAGAGCAGGACGTCGTGCGCGCGCGCAATCGCCGCCGGGAGATTGGCGTGTGAGCGCGCAAACCGCCGCCGCACGTCCGCTTCCGGAACATCGTGACCGCCGAGCGCGACCCGGTTGCGGATGCGATCGAGCGCCTGGTCCGGCGAGGCGACGGACAGGAAGTGAAGGACGATCCGGCAGCCATCACGCCGCGCGGCCTCCATGTGGTGAAGAATGCCGGAACCGGCAAGCGTCGTCTCCACCAGGTGCGTCCTCCCGGCGGCAAGCGCAGCCTGCCGCCGGCGCAGCGCCTCGCGCGCTGCCTGTCCGGTGGAGCCGGCGGTCATGCTGCGCGCGATCGCATCGGGGTCGATGATGTCAACGTCGCCGAACCAGGTCGTCCGCGTCAGACTGGACTTGCCACACCCGTTCGGACCGGAAACAACGATGAGAGTCGGCAAGGCCGCTGCCGGGTCAGGCGGACTTCTGCCCGGGCGCACTGAGCACCCGGTCCCCCTCCCTGGTCCGTGCGATATAGGCGCCGTCCGAACGGACGCCGTAGAGGGTACCGCCAGCCTCGACCTGGGCTGCCAAGTCTGCCCTGATCTGGTCGCGCCAGTCTTTCGGGCGACCCGGTATGTCGGGCGGCGGCGGGGGTGTATGCCTGTGCTCTCTCATGCCGCCGACCCTACATTCGACGGTCGCGGCCTTCAACCCGATACAGATCGATACTGCGCGGGAACAGGCGGCGGCCCGAACGCCCCAAACATGTGCCGACGGCGTCACGCCGCTGCGGGATCGTCCGTCGACCTTCCCGCGAGTTTGACTTGCCCCCACACTCCGGCGGGAAGGGAGAGTCACGATGTGTCCGTCGCCAGGGCATCACTTTCGTTCGTGATCGACGCGGCGGCTGCGATGATGGGGCTGAGGCGACCCGGCTCAACGTGTCCAGGTTGAGCGCCTATGCTGCGAGGTGCTGCGAGGAAGCGCATTCCTGCGGGATCGGCGATACGCGGAAACCGGAAAGCGTCCCTCGCTTCAGTCGCTGGCGAGGAGATCCGACTGGGAGAGTCTGGCGTCCCGATGCGTCCTGTCGATCTCTTCGTGGCGTCCCTCGCGGACCAGTTCCTCGCGCTTCAGCGCCGCGACAAAGTACACGCCGCGATAAGTGCTCTCGATCAGTCTCACCAGTCCACGCGGCAGCGTGCCCTCGACGGAGCCGGCATCGCCGATGGCTGCCGCCAGGGCGGCATTGCGAACGAACTCGCCGGGTGAATCGTCACGTGTGGACGCCGCCGCTTCCACCGCTTTCCACTCCGACTTGGAGAATCTGATGCTATGGTTTGTTCGAGTGTCGACGCATTGTCTGTTCGCGAAGCCGTTCGTTCCTTTTGATATGGGCTTGTTCGATGTCATTGTTGCATCCTTCGTGTTTGAGACTGAAACGTTCGGCGCTCAAGCCGCCGAACAACTTCTTCGATCGTACAGTTACGAGACGGGGTATAGCAGCCGTAGTGCGGCCGCACTACGGGGTTTCGGTAGCGCAAAACCTACGCGTTGCGATGCAACGCGCTTCTAGAGAAAGCATTGTTTACAAACACACTTTGATCGCACTGCGCTGCAACACGCTCGCTCCAACGGCAATTTTGCAGGTTTAATCATGCTCCTGCCAACTTCTGCGCACGATTGCAGCAAGAATTCGGGGAAATAGCATCTTTGCACCCCCGGTGCGTGGGGTGTGAGAACAGAAGCGGCTCCGCCGTAGAGCCGCGACTATGGGGGGCAGTAGAAAGGAGTCAGGGCCCAGCCTCAAGAGCGGGGCAAGGGGGACGATCCGCGGCAGTTGGCCGGGCGATTGCGCTGGGAACGCAACGGCGTGCTGCACGACCGCATTGGGCAGTGACTGGGGCACGCGATCATGGTCAGCACGATTGACGGATCACCATCGTCATCGCCGGTGTCGGGCGTGGTGGGGGGGGGGGGGGGGGGGGCGCCGCCCCCCCCACAAACCCCCCGGCACCCCCCCG
>JAJDUK010000056.1 GCA_022826665.1 Alphaproteobacteria bacterium
CACCGAAAGGCCGACGGACGAGCCCAGCGTCTCGCTGAGCGAGACATCCACGCCGTGGTCGCTCTCGCGCTCGAAACGCACCGCGTAGAGGTGGACGCTCAGCGTCACCGGACGCAGCACCTCGCGGTTGAGCCAGGCGAGATAGCCACGCACCTTGCGCACGTCCGCGGGCGCGCCGCTTACCGTCACCGAGGCGCTCGCAGGCGAGACGGTAACCGTGCTCTCCTCGCCCACGAGGCCCGCGATCTGCTCTTCGATCTCGGGCCAGGGGTCGTAGACGATCTCGCTCTCGATGGACTGGGCGCTGAGGCTGCTCGATCCGTCCTCGCCGGCCTGGTCCTGCGTCGACGACGAGGCGCCGTGGCGCTCGGTGCCGGCCAGAGCGTTGACCCGGAACACTGCCGTCAGCCGGCGCACGATCTCGATGCGGCCCGTATCCGCGTAGCGCCACTCGTGGCCGGCGGCCTCGGTCCAGGCGTCCAGCAGCCGGTCGAGGGGGCCGGTCCAGACGGCGCCGTTCGGCACCAGCAGGTCCGTGGCGGCGAAGGGCGTCCCCGCGTTCTTGCGGGCGGTGCCGACGAAGCGCACGGGGATGCCGGTAGCGACCTCAATGCGCGCCGCCAGCACTGCATCGTCATCGGCACCTGCCAGCGGCAGGGTCACCGCGTCTTCGGTAAGCAGGCGCTCGGGCAGCGTGCCCTTGTCTTCTTCAATTGGGACCAGCCCCACCCAGGGCCGGTCCACCCGGCGCACCGTCACGTAGCCGGGCTCGGCCGATGCGCCCGCGCGCGCCGCTGCGGCATCCCGGGCCACCGCATGCGCTTCGTCCCGCGCGTCCTCCACGGCCGTGAACCCGCAGCCGCACAGAAGAAGGACAGGCAGGGCCAGAAGCGGCCATGGCCCGGCTACGGGAAAACGCCGCGCGGTCATCGGTCGTCCTCCCGGGTATCACGGGAGATGTCCTCCTCGGATTCGGGTGAAGCGCCCTCCGCAGAGCCAGAGAGATCGTCTTCCGGCGTGCCGGGCGGCTCGTCGGCAAGCAACTTGCCCAGATCCGAGGTCGTGGACCGCCGACGGGTCTTCAACCACCTCTTCACGTCCTCCCGGGCATAGATGATGTGTCCTCTCAGCTTGAGAAACGGCGGTCCGCCGCCGACCACCCTGTACCGGTCCAGGGTGTGCCGGCTCATGCGCAGGAGTTCGGCGAGCTCGACCACGCTCCAAAAGAGAGCACCCGCCAGTGCCGCCTGCGGCTTGTCGACAAGTTCGGGCTGTTGCGCCTTGTCGCCCTCCCCCTCTTCGTCCTGCAGCGCCTCTCTTGTAGCCACTTCGATCATGCGCGACTCCTCGGCGCTCGCGTTCTGCCTCATCCAGGCGCGCACGCGGTCGACGGTCTTGAGGCGGGGCGAGGAGCCATTGCGCAGGCGCGTCACGAAAGAGCGGTTCCCGATCGCCCCTTCGCCGACCACTGTGGCCTTGGCGCCTGTCACCGCCAGGTACGCATCGACCTCGCATCGGAAGCGCGGACCGATGGGCTCCAGTCCCATGAACACGAGCACACGGTCGGCGGTATCGAGCCTGGGGGAGCAGCCGTCCATCAGGACGCGGACGAAGGAGGGGTTGCCGAAGAGGAGCCTGCCCATTCGTGACGGGCTGAACTTTCGGCGTTCCATGAATGACATGACGGCGCTTCGGAGGTGTTGAGCACTATCGGTCATGACAGGGAACGTAGATGGAACGCGCGCGGTATTCAATATGTTTCGGTAGCTAGTTTCCTACACTCTTGTCAATCATGCGCAATCGCCCGCAGAATCTTGACGAATCGCACCTTCCCTACGTGCCTTTGCGGAGGCCCGACGACCTGATTCCGCACGGGGACCGGCGTCTGCAAGCAGCAGGCGCTCGATATTCCGGGTTCTGTTCTCTTGGCGAGCCCTCAATCGCTGCGGAGAGCTCAGCCTAACCCTGCAACGCGCTCGGCGGGTTCGAAGTCGAGCGATCGGATCGTATCTGAACAATTGAGCAACATATGCTTGACAACACGATAGTGTGTATTATGTCATACATACGAAGAGACACTCTCGAGGACGCCCATGCACGATCAGCCACGGAACCAGGCAGATGACGACAAGGCACGTCTTCTGCAGAACGACCCCATCAGAAAGAGAATCCGCCAGCTATTGCGCGGGCGGGACGCCACAATGCGCGAGGCCTCCCTCGCCATCGGCCGCGGCTCCTCGTACATGCACCAGTTCCTCGAACGCGGCGTCCCCAAGGCGCTCAGGTCGCGCGACCGCAGCGCGCTCGCCGAATGGCTCGGGTGCGACCCGGAGGAGTTGCGTCACGACTACGTGCCGAAGCGCAGGCCAGCGAAGCCCCGAACCCCGCGCTTCAGGCCACCGCAGCTTCCGAACGCGCCGGTATCCGCGGTCCGCGAAATGGCTGTGGACGCCTCCGCCGGTCCCGGGGCTCTCAATGATGACAACGCTGCCGAGGCGGCGCGCTGGTACCTGCCCGACGCCATGATCCGCCACGAGGGACGCACCGCGCCCGAGAACCTGCGCATCCTCGGCGCCCGCGGCGATTCCATGGAGCCCCTCGTCGGCGAGGGCGACAGGATCGTGGTCGACACCTCTCGCCGCGTGCCGGTGACCGGTGAGATGGTCGTGCTCTGGGACGGCGGCGGCCTCGTGGTCAAGCGGGTCGAGATGCTGATCCACACAGAGCCTCCCGCGATCCGTCTGCACTCCGCCAATCCCGCCTACGAGCCCTACACCTGCCTCGTCGACGAGGCCCACATCGTGGGCACGGTGATCTGGGCCTTCAGCAGACTCTGACGCAAGACCGGTGCGAGCGCACCACCTTGGTTTTCAGCTTGACGCCGGGCCGAAGTTCCAGGGCAGGAGTTCGTGAATTCGGGATTGAGGATGGCCGGCCGCGATTTTCTCCAGCGTGCTCTTGAGCCAAGCGTAGGGCGCCGTTCATCTTGCACGCCTCGATGAGCGAGCCGACACGGCCCCAGGAGCGAGCGCCCTCGTCGTGGCCCGCGAACAGCGCGTTTGTCGAGGTCAATTTGATCGGTCGGATTTCGAATTTTCGACGAAGTTTCTGTCCATCTCGACGCGCCCGTCGTACAGGAATGCCAGCAACCCGTCCCACTGGTTGGCGATGTAGGTGAGCTTCTCGCCCAAGCGCGAGTGCGGTGAGACGCGCGAGCGCTGCTCGTCGAGCCACACGCCGAAGGCGTTCACCAGCGGCGCCGACTCGGTCCACCGGACGAACTGGCGCGTCGCCGGCGGCTTGCCTCGGATCTTGTCCTCGATCTTGTAGAGCCGCGCGATCCGCCTCAGACCCACCTGAGCGTGCTCGCGTTAACTGATAGTGTGGTTTTCAGATAACTCGCTGGTTGCTCTGCGGCACGTTGTCGATCGGCCGTCGGCAGGGGCTCTTTCCCAATCACAAGAGATTTAGTATGGGTCGCAGGAGGTTGTCATGCGGCTCCGGGGGCATTTGCGCACCGGCGGCCGTCGGTACCACGATCAAGTGACGGGACATGTGATGATGAGATTTGGCGACAGGACTTGGGCCGTGCTGTGCGCGGCCGTCGAAACGATCCGCAATTGGGGCCGCAATCCGGACTTGACAAGTGCGGATAATGCCAGTCTCCATGTGGTCGCCGGGTCGCCGGGTCGCCGGGTCGCCGGGTCGCCGGGTCGCCGGGTCGCCGGGTCGCCGGGTCGCCGGGTCGCCGGGTCGCCGGGTCGCTCTGCCTGCGTCCGCGTGACGGCCATGAGCGCCTCCGTATGGGGCGGTTCCCGCCCGCCGGCCTCCCCGCCTGAACCTTCTTTCTCCGCCGACGGGCGTACGCCTTCACGCTGGCGCTCCGCTTCCGACAGTCCCGAACCTTCCTTCCGCCCCGCAGTGGCGGGCGCCGGCATCGTCGCCCGCGCGGTGCGCCCCGTCCTTGCCGCCGCGCTGCTCGGCCTGCCGCCGCTGCTCTTCGGCGCCGGCGGCGCCCTGGCTCAGGTGATCACGGATCCCTGGCTGGACCCGCCCACCGTGAGCTTCAAGGACGCCACCCTTACGCTGGACGAGGACGCGGGCCGAGGTAAAGACCCGCGTTTCGGTGAACTGAAGGTAACGATCGTTCAGTCCCACTACCGCATCGGGCCGAACACCGTGACCATTACGGCTTCCGACAGCGGCACCGGCGCCGGCCACGCCACGGCGAACGACGACTACAAACCCGGGCCGTTTCAGGTCACCATCCCGGGGGGCGAGACGGAGGTCACGGCGTACCTGAAGGTGCTCATCGACGACAACGCTGTCGAAGAGGACGAGACCTTCACCCTGACTCTCTCCGGCTTCACCGGCGACCTGATCGCGGGCAGCCAGGCGACGGCGACGGTGACCATCGTGGACGACGAGTACACGGTCAGCATCGACCCGGCAGGCACACAACATATGCAAGGCATAGTCACCCAGGTCGAAGAGGACGCGGGTTACGTCGAGGTGGGCATCGTCCTGTCCAAGGCGCTCAGGCGGACTTTCAATATGCGTTTCAGGTATCGCTCGACCGGCGGCTCGACCGGCGCCATCCTGGGCAAGGATTACCGCAATGGTCCGAGGAGGGTGACTTTTCCCGCAGGGCAGACAAAGGCCACCCTGAGAGTGCCGATCGTCGATGACACGATCGTGGAGAGAAGCGAGTTCTTCTACATCGAGGTTGACCCTGCGAGCTTGCCGGACGGCCACCCCGGCGCCGTCTTCTCCCACCCTGTCCAAATCCGGGACAACGACGGGTCCGGCACGACCCCCGATGCGGGCACAATCGTGCCGATGACGCTCTACGAGGGCCAGACCAGGACCTTTACCATCAGGAACATCCCCCCTGAATGGGGCTCATCGCACGACAGGGTGAGCCGCCCAAAAGTGGAATTCCGTACCGGCGGCACCGCCCACACTACCCCGGGCTTCCACACGAGCAGGTTCAAATGCAGTTTTCAGGGTGTCGGGGACTACAACAGCCAGGCCATCGATATCTGCGTCGAGGACGAACCCGGTGCCGGGTTCGCGCGCGCTTCCATCGACAATGACGCGCGCGTCGTCACCTTCCAGTTGACCGCGCTCCGGGACCGGGAAACGGAGGGGAGCGAGACCGTCATGCTCAGGGTCACCTCCGGAGTCGCGAGCACATACTACTACGACTTCGAGATCGCCATCACGGACCAGCCGAGCGAGTATGTGCGATCCGGCAGTCGGGAGGCGGGCAACTTCCGGTGCCGGGTACCGATCCCGCAGCCCCATGACGTGTTTCCGGGCAAGACCAACGTCGATCTTACCGATGCCGAGATACGGCAGTGGATGGCGGAGGTGAACAGACAGGAGCGGCGCTCCTACGCGCTGCCGGAGGGGCTGGTGGCGGACTGGGACAAGGACAGCTACGAGGTCGGCGAGAAGGCGACGATCCGGTTCCGCACGGCGGACGGCGAGCCCTCCTGCGCCTCGATCTACTTTACGATCAACCTCGGCTCGCAGCCCGGGTTCTGGGAGCAGAACCCGCCGATCACCGCGTATTGGCAGACCGAATACAACGCCCGCATCCGGGTGCCGCTGTACCGCGGCGACTCGGAGGCGACGATGTCGGTGCCGGTGGAGGCGCCGGGCACGGCGAGTTTCCGGGTTCTGGGGGTGTGGAGCCCCTATGGCTGGGGGAGCAGACCGACGCCGGTGGACGGCGACGGCAACGTGCTCGCCCCCGACGTGGAGGCGACGGCGCGGGTCTGCACCGGCACGTGCCCGAGCATGGGCGAGGTTCCGCTGCCCGAGGTGAGCATCGCCGGGGCCTTCTCGGGCAGCGAGGGCGACCAGGCGGGCTTCACGCTCCAGGCGGACCCGGCCCCGCCGGCCGGCGAGACCCTGGAGGTGGACGTGACGATCACGGCCGAGGGCGACTTCGGCGTCGAGACCGGCGCCCGGAAGGTGACCGTCGGGAGCGACGGCTACGCCGAGCTGCTCCTCGAGACGACGGGCGACGACGTGGACGAGCCCGACGGCTCGGTGACGCTGACGATCGAGCCCCGTGCCGGCTACTACACCCTGGGCCTGCCGGCGATGGTGACCACGGGGATCGTGGACGATGACGATACGGTGGACGGCCTGAGCGACGGGAACGCGGAGGCGACGGCGCTGCCGGCGGCGCATCCGGTGATGAAATACGCCGCGCTGGTCAAGACGTTCCACGACCGGATCGGGGCGCGGAACCAGCATGGTAATGGCCCCGAAGGCGGCTGGAACAAACGGTTCCTGAAGGCGATGGGGCATCCGGACTACGTGGACTACCCGCAGGCGGCGGTGACGGTGGCGGACGCAAGGAGGCTGTGGAACCACGGCGGCCCCGGCGCCAACACGGCCTGGGACGGCACGGTCGAGGCGATGACCTACGCCGAGCAATACTTCGCCGGGCAGGTGACGCCGCCCGACCCGGTTCCCGTGCTGGCGGTGAGTGTCGCGGCGGGCGCTGACGTGACGGAGGGCGGCGATGCCACCTTCATCCTCACTGCCGTCCCGGCGCCGACAGCGCCGTTGGATGTGACGGTGACGGTTGCGGCGAGCGGCGACTACGGCATTACCGCCGGCGAGCGGACGGTGACGATTCCGACCACCGGCAGCATTACGCTGACGCTGGCGACGACGGGCGACGACGCGGACGAGCCCAACGGCTCGGTGAGCGCGACGGTGAAGGCCGGCACGGGCTACACGGTCGGCGCGGCGTCCACCGGAACGGTCGCCATCGCGGACGACGACCTGCCGCCGCCGGCGATCTCGGTCGCGGCGAAGGCAGCGTCCATTACCGAAGGCGGCGATGCGGCGTTCACGGTAACGGCGGACCGGGCGGTGGACGCGAACCTCGCGGTGACGCTCGCGGTCGCGGAGGCAGCGGGCAGCGACTTCGTGGCCGCGGCCGACGAGGGCGAGCAGACGGCGATCATCCAGGCCGGCAAGAATACGGCCACGCTCACCGTGAGGACCGACGACGACGCCGTGGACGAGCCCGACGGCTCGGTGACCGCGACGGTAAAGGCCGGCAGCGGCTACACCGTGGCGGCGTCGAACAATGCGGCCTCGGTCGCGGTGTCCGACAACGATGCCACCTCTGCGCCGGCAATCTCCATCGACGACGCCACGGGGCCGGAAGGCACGCCGATGATATTCACCATCCGGCTCTCGGCGCCGTCGGACCGCACGGTCCAGGTGACCATCAGGTCCCGCGAGTCGACCCCGGCGTCGGCGCGCGTAGGCCGGGACTTCTACGCCCAGCGCTATTATGTGAGCTTCAAGCCGGGCGAGACGGTGCTGCGGCGGGGCTTCTTCATCCGGGACGACAGCCATGACGACGGGGGCGAGACCTTCGAGGTCTATGTCTCCTGGTCGGACGGCGTGCCGATTGCGGACGGCGTGGGCACAGGCACGATCACGAACTCGGACCCGTTGCCGGCGGTGTATCTGGCGCGTTTCGGCCGCACGGTGGCGGAACAGGCGCTGGACGGCATTGCCGGGCGCATGGCGGCGCCGCGCACGCCGGGGATGCAGGGCACACTGGCCGGACAGGCGCTCAACTTCGATCCCGCTGCTTCCGGTGAATCGACGATAGGCGCCGCCGCGTCCGGTCAGTCGGTGATACCCGGCGTATCCGGCACGACGTCCGCCATCCCCTCGGCGAACCGCGAGGCGGCGCTGGCGATGGCGGACATCGCTCGCGGCCTCGGTGCGGATGCGTCCGCTCCGGTCTCCGCTTCGGTGGGGCCGGGAAGCATGGCCGATCCGTTCGGCAATAACCGCTTCGGCTTCGGTACGCCATCGCCGCAATCGCGCACGATGACCGCGCGGGATGCGCTGCTGGGGTCGAGCTTCTCGCTGACCGGGCAGCGGGACGGCGCGGGCGGCAGCCTCGCCTTCTGGGGCCGCGCCTCCCAGGGCAGCTTCGACGGCGCCGAACGGGGAGACGGGACCGACATTACCCTGAACGGCGCGGTCACCACCGGCATGCTCGGCGCGGACTATGCCAGGGGCAACTGGCTGGTCGGTCTGGCGCTGACCCAGAGCACGGCCGACGGCGGCTATGCCGCCCTCGGCGGCGGCGATCCCTGTCCCGACACGGAGGATGTGCTGTGCGACGGCGCGGTCCGGGCCGGCGACGGCGATGTCGAGGCGTCGCTGACGGCGGCGATCCCCTATGCGGCGTTGCAGGCATCGGAGCGTCTGAAGCTCTGGGGTGCTGCGGGCTACGGCACGGGCGAGGTGACGCTCAAGACTGCCCTGGGCGATAGCTACAGCGCGGACACGAGCTGGACCATGGCGGCGGCGGGCGCGCGCAGCGACCTGCTTGCGCCGCTGGCGGAGGGTTCCGGTCTCGCGCTGGCGCTGACCTCGGATGCGCTCTGGGCGCGAACCACGTCGGAGAAGACCCGCGATCTTGCGGCATCGGACTCCGACGTGACCCGGCTCCGGCTCGGCCTGGAGGGCAGCTGGCGCATGGCGCTGGATGGCGACGGCCATCTGACGCCGAAGCTGGAGATCGGCGCGCGCCATGACGGCGGCGATGCGGAGACCGGCTTCGGGGTGGAGCTCGGCGGCGGCATCGCCTGGGTCGATCCCGGTCTCGGTCTCTCGCTCGACCTCTCAGGCCGCACGCTGCTGTCGCATGAGAACGACGACCTTGAGGACCGGGGGTTCTCGGCACAGCTTGGCTTCGACCCGGACCAGACGACCGAGCGGGGTCTGTCACTCAGCCTGCGCCAGGACTTCGGCGGACGGGCGCAGGGCGGGCTGGATACGCTGTTCGCGCCCGACCCGCTGGAAGACCGCACGGGGAGCGATGCGGCCTCCCGCTGGGCGATGGAGGCGGCATATGGCTTCCCCGCTTTCAGCGGCCGCGTCACCGGAAGCCCGCATGTCGGGTTGGGTCTCTCGACGGGCGCGCGGGACTACAGCATCGGCTGGCGCTTGACGCCAGCGACGAACGCCGACGCGCCCGACGTTTCCTTCGGCGTGAAGGCGACAAGACGCGAGAGCGGGACCGCGCAGCCCGAGCACACCGCCGGGGTCGAGCTCCTGGCGCGGTGGTGAGGCGTGCGGGCTCTGCGTAATGCCTTGGCGGCGGGCGGCGGGGCGCGCATGACTGGTATTGGCGGCTTGACCGACGCACCCGGCACTCGCGACCCCAGCCGCGTCAGGCAGTATGGCAATGGCTCAGCCGCCCACGTAAGCAAAGGCCCTGCAAGGTCCGTTACGAACTCAACCCGCCACTTCGGCGATCCTGCTCGCGATCCGATTGGCGGCCGCCTTCACGGGGTCGTTGGCCAGGTGCGCGTAGCGCGAGGTCGTCGTCACCCTGTTGTGGCCAAGGAGCTTGCCGATCATCGGAAGCCCTTCACCGACCAGCAGGCCGCCACTGGCAAAGCTGTGCCTGAGGTCATGGATGCGCAGGTTCTCGATCGCGGCACGCTTGAGAATGCGGCGCCACGAGTCGTGCAGGTAGGCGATGTGCTTGCCACCCCTGATGCCTGGCAACACCCACGGACTGCCGTCTGCGCGCGGGATGCCCCGCAGCACCGCTATCGCCGGATCGCCCAGGTGCACCACCTTCGATCCGGTCTTGCTCTCCGGCAACCTGAGCTCGCCTGCCTCAAGATCGACGTGCTCCCACCGCAGGCTCATGATCTCCCCGCTCCGGCACCCGGTCAGCATCAACAACCGTATCGCGGCGATCGCCACCGGGGAGACGAAGCCCTCCTCCTCCGCGTCACGCAGCGCGGCGCCGAGACGGCGGTACTCGTCGTCCGAGAGAAACCGCTCCCGCTTGTGCTCCGGATACTTCTTGACGTGCCGGCACGGATTGACGCCCTCGGGCCGCATCTCCCAGACCTCGGCGAGCGTCAGCATGCGCGAGAGCACGCTCAGCGTCCGGTTGGCATGGCCGGGGACGTCGCGCATCTCGTGATGAAGAGCGGCGACCTCGTTCTTGCCGAGATCGCCGACCCGGCGCTTGCCGAGCCGGGGAAGGATGCGGTTGTCGATGATCTTGCGGTAGAGCCGCGCGGTGCCGGGCTTCAGATGGGCAGGGGCGTACTCGTCCATGAAGCGCTTGGCGAGGTCCGCCACGGTGGCGCCTCTCTTGCCACGGGGGAGCTTCCCTTCGAGATCGCGGCCGGTCTTCGCGAGGGTGACGATTTCCGCTGCCTTTGCCCGCGCGGCGGCGGGCGTGATGGGGCCGTGGGGTCCGATGGTGACTTTGACGGATCGCCCCTCGTGTCTGTACTTGACGATGTAGACCTTGCGCCCCGTCGGATGGACGCGGACACCGAAGCCTGTGATGGCGTCGTCCCAGAGAATTCTCTCCCGCTCTTCGGGGACGAGGGCATCGACGGTTCTCTTGGTGATTTTGGGCACGGGAATTTTCCTTGCGGCGCGTATCGGGCACCATCTAGGCACCACCAGAAATCCAAACGGTGCGTACGATAGCGTGCTTCAGTCTGCAAGACAATACACCAAGTAGCTGAAAACCTACAATTTCTCCTTCAATGTCTGTCAGTATCATGTATTCCCAATACTATGGTGCGGTGCACGGGGCGGGCGGGTGAGTGCAGGCTGTGGGGATGCAGTGCACAGACCATCACCTGGTTGAAACATCCGGGCCGGCACCGCCCCGGAGGCCCGACTGATGGCCGGGCGTTCCTCCATCGAACGCTTGCCGCGGCCAATTCAGGCGCTGGTGCACGAGGCGATCGCCGAGGGCGCCACCATCGACGAGATCGTCCGGCTCATCCGTGCGCACGGCGGCACCTGCTCGCGTTCGGCCGTCGTCCGCTACACGAAGAGGGCCCGCGACAGGCTGCGGCGCTGGAGCGAGGACAAGGGGCTCACCGATTTCTGGCTCAAGTCGCAAGGCGAGCGGCCCGAGGGCGGAACCGGGCGGCTCGCGCTCGAGACGCTCCGGTCTCTCGCCCTGCGCGCCGCCATTGCCCTCGACCGCGAAGAGGAACCGCCAACCGCCGACCAGATCGCCCCGCTCGCGCTCGTCATGCACCGCATCGAAGGCGCCGGCAAGAGCGATGCGGCGCGCGAGAGCGCCGTTGCTCGCATGGACGGCGGGCGAAACAAGACGCCGAAGGGCGGCGGAGGGCTGTCGCCCGAGGCCGTCGCCATCATCCGCGCCGAGGTCGAGGGCGACTGGCGCGAATGGACCCCGGAGACACACGACGAAGGCGCGCACCGGCTCGATATCGACAGCCATCCGATGCGCCGCTCCGGTCCGTCATGAGCCACCTTGGGCCGCTTGCCTGGACCACCTTGGGCCACCTTGGGCCGCTTTGGGCCGGAGTGGGCCGGAATAGGCCGCCTTAAAACACTCTTCCGAAATTTGCCGGGATTCTTCGCCTGTCTCGGGCAGGCGGCTGGAGACGGACTCGGCCATCGTCTAGCATTCGGGCCGGGCCGGGCGGCGAGTGCCGACCTGGGCAGAGCGATGAAGAGCAGGCGAGGAGACCGGCATGGGCCGTTCGAAGATACTGTTGGCGGGCGAATCGTGGGTGACGACCGCGACGCACATCAAGGGCTTCGATCAGTTTCCCACGGTCACATTTCATCGCGGCGCGGAAGCGCTGGCCGAGGCGCTGGCGGACAGCGATTTCGCGCTCACCTACATGTCGGCGCACGAGGCGCAGACGCACTTTCCGTCGACCCTCGTCGGGCTGCAGGAATACGACGCCGTCATCCTCAGCGACATCGGCTCCAACACCCTGCTCCTGCACCCCGATACATGGATCGAGAGCAAGCCCACGCCGAACCGGCTCAAGCTCATCCGCGACTACGTGGGCGAAGGCCGCGGCCTGATGATGGTCGGTGGCTACTACAGCTTCCAGGGCATCAATGCGGGCGCCCGCTACCGGGGAACGCCGGTCGAAGACGTGCTGCCCGTGACGATCCTGCCCTGGGACGATCGCGTCGAAGTGCCGGAAGGGTTCCGAGCGGAGGTCCAGGAGCCGGATGCTCATCCGATCCTCGCGGGCCTCGGCACCGAGTGGCCGATCCTGCTGGGCTACAACGAGGTCGCGCTGAAGGAGGGCGCGGAGCTTCTGCTGAAGGTCCCGGACGACGCGGGCGGGCATCCCCTGCTGGCGACGGGCGCCTACGGCAAGGGCCGCGCCATCGCCTGGACCTCGGACATCGGCCCGCACTGGTGCCCGCCCGGCTTCGTCTCGTGGGAGGGCTACGGCCGCCTGTGGCAGCAGTGCCTGTCATGGCTGACGCAGGCCTCGGATCGCTGATCGAACGCTCGCCGGCTTCCGGCCCGTATCCCAGGCTGCTACGCGGGTGCGGCCTCGCGTGCCTCACCGGTCCACCCAGGGCGGGTCCCTGAAATTGTCCCAGGTGGCGCCGATGCCGGCGTCGACCGGAATGGCGGCGCCGGTGATGCCGCTCGCGAGCGGGGAGGCGACGTAGGCGATGGCCGACGCGATGTCGCGTGAAGTCAGGACGCGCCCGAGCGGGTGACGATCGGCATAGGACCGCAGTACCTCGTCGCCGTCGGGGATGGTCGCAAGCCGGCCCTCGAGCAACGGGGTGAAGGTGACGCTCGGGCAGACGCAATTCACGGTGATGCCGTCCCGCGCCAGATCGAGCGCTGCAGCGCGCGCCAGGTTCAGCAGCGCTCCCTTGGACGTGCAGTAGGAGAACATGCCGTGCTCGGCCTGCAGCCCGTCGAGGCTGGAGAGCAGCACGATGGCGCCGGAACGGCGCGGGCGCATGCGGCGCGCGGCCTCACGCGTCACGAGGAAGGAGCCCCGCACGTTGACGCCCATGACGTGCTCGAAGTCCTCGACCGGGGTCTCGAACACCGGGCCGCCTGCGCCCAGCACGCCGGCGCAGGCGACGGCGGCATCGACCTCGCCCAGGGTGCGCTGCGTCGCCTCGAAGGCATCGACGACGGTCTGCTCGTCGCCGGTGTCGCCCTCGATGGCAAGCGCCCGGCGTCCGATCTGCTCGATGCGCTCGGCAGCCGCTGCCGCCGCGCCCGGCGTCCAGTCGAGCACGGCGACGTCGGCGCCGAGATCGGCGAGGGTGAGCGCGGTCTCGAGACCGATGCCCGAGCCGCCGCCGGTGACGAACGCGGTCCTGCCCCGATAGGAGAGGCCGGGATGGGTCGCTCGCTCTGTCATGGCTGTGCCTCCTTGCCGATGATGCTGCGATGGGTCGGCCCACCGCCGCCGGGCACGCGCAGGCGCCACAGCTGGCCGTTGTAGTTGGGCTCGGCGCTCACGGCGAGAACGCCGGCATCGGTCACCCACATGGTCTCGCCGTCGAAGACGCAGTTCGTGGGCGCGCCGCCACAGGCAATGAACCCGTCGACCGTGCCGTCGGGATTCAGCACGTGCATGCCGCCGGCGGAGAGGTCGGTCACGTAGAGCCGGCCGTCGGCGCCGACGGTCATGCCGTCCAGGATGGGGTTGTCACCGGGCATGCGGCCGAGGTCTTCCATGGTGCCGTCGGGCCGCAGGCGCCCGACATGGCCGGTGTAGGACTCGTCCCACACGATGGCGCCGTCGGCCTCGATGGCGACCCCGTTGGGGAAGACGGGTTCGGGAAAGTCGACGAGGAGGCTGGTGCTGCCGTCCGGCGCGATGGCGAAGATGTAGCTCGGGTTCGGATCGTCCGGGTTGTAGGTGCCGGGATCGGTGAAGATCAGCCGGCCGTCTGCGTGGAAGACCAGGTCGTTGGGGCCGTTCAGCGCGATGCCCGCAATCTCCGTGACCAGGGTCTCGGCCGCGCCGCCCTCGTGCACGCGCTGGATCGAGGGCGTGGTCATCTCTGCCGCGCGCCAGGGGCCCACGGTGCCGCCGTTCTGGCAGACGTAGAGCGCGCCGTCGCCGCCGAGCACGCAGGCGTTTGGCGCGCCCGCGGTGTAAGCGAAGCGGCGCATCTCGCCGCCCGCGTCGACCACCGTGAGCTGGCTCCGGTAGCTCTCGACGAAGACGACGCTGCCGTCGGGTCTGACGGTCGGCCCTTCCGGCCAGCCGAGGCCGGAGGCCACGAGTACGGGTGCTTTTCCACTGTTCATTTTACGGCTCCTGCGGTCAGTCCACGCACGATATAGCGCTGCACGAAGAGCGAGAAGATCAGGATCGGCACCACCGTCACCACGCCCACGGCTGCGGCGATGTTCCAGTCGATGGGTCGCTGCGCGCTGACCAGCGTGGCGGCGCCCAGCGCGATGGTCTGGAATTCCCGCGAATCGATGACGTAGAGCGCGACCAGAAACTCGTTCCAGATGAAGATCGCGCCGAACAGCGACGCCGTCACCAGCCCAGGGCGCACCATGGGCAGCATCACGCGCCACAGCACCTCGAAGCGGGTGCAGCCGTCCATGATCGCGGCGTCGTCGATCTCCTGCGGGATCTCGTCGAAGAACCCGATCATGATCCAGACCACGAGCGGCAGGGAGAACGCGATATAGGGCAGGATCAGCCCCAGATAGCTGTCGTGCGTGCCCACCCACTGCATCATCAGGAAGAGCGGGATCGCGATCGCGACCGGCGGCATGAAGCGCATGCTCAGGATCGTGAAGGCGAGGTTCTCGTTGCCTCGAAAGCGGAAGCGCGAGAAGGCGTAGGCCGCAGGCGTCGCGATCACGAGCACCAGCACCGTGGTGGCCCCCACCACGATGATCGAGTTGACGGTGAACTCCAGCATGCCCTGGCTGAACAGCACTTCGTTGTAGTTCTTCGTGATTCGGGCCCACTTGAAATCGAGGGTCGGCGGCACCTGCGCCAGAATCTCGATGCGCTTCTTGGTCGAGAGAACGCCGAGGTAGACGATGGGCGCGATGCCGGCGAGCCCGAGCATGATCAGCACGAGATAGGCGAACGCCCTGCCGATCTTCCGCTTCATTTCGCGTACCCCGGCCGTATCTGGACGAAGCGGAGCAGGACGATCGTGCCCACCGCGAGGATCAGCAACATCATGTACGAGACCGCCGCGGCGTAGCCGTAGTTCTGCCACTGAAAGCCGTTCTGGAACGAGAAGAAGCTCAGCGTCGTCGTGCTCCTTGCCGGCCCGCCGTAGCTCAGCCCGAAGATGAGGTCGAAGGAGCGGAACGAATCAACAGCGCGGAAGACCGCGGCGAAGATGATCGCCGGCATCAGGAGCGGCAGGGTGACGAAGCGGAACGTGGCGAGCGGCTTCGCGCCGTCGACAATGGCGGCCTCGAACACCTCCTGCGGCAGCGCCTGCAGGCGGGCATAGACGATGATGAAGACGAACGGCGTCCACTGCCACGACTCGACGAGGATGAGCGTCGGCATCGCCATTTCGATCGAGCCGAACCAGTTCGGCGGCTCGAGGCCGACCGCCGCGATGCACCAGTTGATCAGGCCCCAGTCGGGGTTGAGCAGGGCCCGCCACATCACGCCAACCACGATGGGCGTGATCAGCATGGGCAGCACCAGGATGCCGCGCACCAGCCACGCGCCCCTGAGCTGCAGATTGAAGAACATCGCGAGCGCGACCCCGAGCACGACCTGAATGGCCAGCGAGGCGCTCACCATGACCGCGCTGTTCTTGGTCGCGTTCCAGAAGTGCGGGTCGCGCAGCAGGTCGCCGTAATTCCTGAGGCCGACCCAGTCTCCGGTGCCGGCCGCTGCGGTCAGGTCCGTGAACGAAAGCCGCAGGCTGTAGAAGAGAGGAAAGATCGCGAACGCTGCCAGATAGAGCAGGGTCGGCGCGAGGAGCAGCCATACGACTGTCCCGGGCCGATCCAGCTTCCCCAGCTTGGTGCCGAGCCGTTCGCGACTGGCGGGGGTCATCCCGCGATCGGGTTACTCGACTTGTCGGGCCCTCTTCTGCCTACGCGAGGTGACCCGCCTTGCGCAGAACGTCCTCCCACTGGGCCTGCACGTTGTCGCACGCGGTCTTGGCATCCTGCGCGCCGATGAGCGCCGCGTTGAACTCGACGTTCATCATGGCGTTCATCTGGAAGAACTCCGGAATGCGCGAGGTCGGGATGGTCACCGCGTTCTCGATGGCCGACAGCGCGTGCTCGAGATAGGGGAACTTTTCGAGCAGCTCCGGATCCTTGAACGCCGAGGTGCGGTTCGCGTCGATGTTGTAGGCCTCGATCGAGTAGCGGTTGATCCGCTTGTTGGTGACCCAGGTCAGCGCCCGCCAGGCGGCGCCCCTCTTGGCGGGATCGATATTCGCAGGAATGCCGACTCCCCAGCCGCCCTGGATTGCACTCGGCATATGCCCCGGCCCCGCCGGCACGGGCGCGGTCCCGGTCACGTCAGCGACCAGCGAGTTCTCCTCGTTGAGCACCGGCCCGGCGATGGTCGACCAGAAGATCATCTGCGCGATCCTGCCGGTGGAGAATCCGTCCACGTTCTCGGCGAAGCCGTATTGCGTGACGTTCTTCGGCGCGTAGGGCAGGTAGTCGATGAGCATCTGCAGCGCATTGATGCCCTCGGCCGAGTTGATCTGCGGCGTGAAGTTCTTCTCGTTGGGGTCGCCGCTCATCAGGCTGCCCCCGGTGGTGATGAAGCGCGTGTACCAGTCCACCGTGGCCAGCGAGAAATCGTTCGCGCCGATGAAGCTGCAGCCGGCCACGTCGTCGCTGTGCAACGCCTGGGCGGCCGCCATGAACTCGTCCCAGGTGCTCGCCGGCTGCAGGCCGGCCTCCTCGAACAGGTCCTTGCGGTAGAAGTAGATGACCGAGCCGGAATGGAGGCCCGGAACGCCGTAAACGTCCGTGCCCTTGCCGACCGTCCCTGTCGCCATGTCGTAGTAGCCGACATTTCTCATGGCAGCCGGAATGAAGTCGTCGAAGTCCCAATCGGGCGGCGTCTCGGCTGGGTCGTCGATGAACTCGTTGAGCTGCATGAAGTAGCCGCCGCCCACCTGTTGCGTGGTCAGGAAGCCCAGATACTCGATCAGCTCGAACGACGACTGCTCGGCCTTGAGGTTCTGCAGCGTCTTCTCGATCAACGGGCCGAGGGCCGGCGCCGAGACCACTAGGTCGATTCCGGTTTCGGCCTTCATCTCGGGCAGCAGATCGTCGAGCGCCCGGTGATCGTTCTCGTCGCCGGTCATGAGGATGTTGATCTCGGTTCCGGCGTATTTCATCGGGTCGTAGTCGGCGGCGAACGCTTGCCGAGCGCCCATCAGGCCAGGAAGCGCTGCGGCGGTGACGCCCGCTGCGCCTGCGCCCTTGATGACTTGACGGCGATTCACCCCGCCGGAGGTGCCCTTGCCCGGCTCGCCCTCGCGACCGGACTCGTTCTTACGGCCCATTGTGTCTCCTCCCTGTTCTGACTCCCGGCGCTTATGCGCCAGTCACGGGGAAAACTATCACCGAAGTCATAGGGGGGGCCAGCGGCCTGCCGGGCACGATGCCCGGCGATAGGGCGGATTACGCGGTCATGTAGCCGTCGTCGCACATGATGGTGTGGCCGGTCACCAGCTCCGACGCATCGCTCGCGAGGAAGATCGCCGCCCCGATCAATTCGCGCGGCAGGCCGACCCGCGGCCGGATCATGCGCGCCTTGATGAAATCGGCGGTGAACGAGGTCGTCTGGGCGGCCTTGCGGGTCATCGGGGATTCCATCAGCGTCGGGCCGATCCCGTTGACCCGGACGCCGCGCTCGCGCCACTCCAGCGCCATCACCTTGGTCACCTGGGCGACCCCGCCCTTCGACGCGAGATAGGCGCTCGACAACGGGTAGGCGATGAAGGAGCCGATCGACGCCATGTTGATGATGCTGCCTTTTCCCTGTTCGAGCATGACGTTGCCGAACGCCTGACAGCAGAGGTACGTGCCCTTCAGGTTCAGCTCGATGATGTAGTCGAAGCGCTCCTCGGGGAACTCTTCGGCCGGGCTGCGATGGGCGCCGCCGGCGCTGTTGACGAGGATGTCGACGCGCCCGTGCTCGCGCCGCACCGCGCTCGCGACCTCGATGCACTGGCTGCGCTTGGTCACATCGAGCGGCACCGTCACTGCAGTCCCACCCTGCTCGTCGATGGTCGCCTTGGTCTCGGCGGCACCTTCTTCGTCGATGTCGGCGACGACAACCGTGACGCCGCATTGCGCGTAGCCGATAGCGATGGCCCGGCCGAGCCCGCTGCCGCCGCCGGTGATCACGGCCACCCGGCCGGACAGGTCGAAGATGTCGCGCGCGTAACCAACGGGCACGCTGGTGTCATCCGAGGACATCGGCACCTCCGGAGTGTGTGAAGGGTGGCGCGACCGGGCCGCATCCCGCCGGAATTCCCCGTGGCCGGACGGTACCCATCGCGCCCGAAAGCCTGTATCAAACTGTGGATTGGCGACGGTAGTGGGGCGCACTGGTGCGGTCAATGCGCCGGGGCGTGTCGACGCTGGGCGGGGAGTCCCGATGGGCGCGATCGGGCTGAGCGGGATCAGGAAGGTCTTTCCGGACGGCACGGTGGCCGTCAACGACGTAGACCTCGAAATCGACGACGGCGAGTTCGTCGTGTTCGTCGGGCCCTCGGGGTGCGGCAAGACCACTCTGCTGCGGCTGATCTCCGGGCTTGAGACCATGACTGCCGGCGAGATTCGCTTCGACGGCCAAGTCATCAACGACGTTTCGCCGCGCGAGCGAAACATGGCCATGGTCTTTCAGAACTACGCCCTCTACCCGCACATGACCGTGCGCCAGAACATCGCCTTTGCGCTCCGCGTGCGGAAGTTCCGCCAGGCCGAGATCGCCGAACGGGTGAACGAGGCGGCGCGGATTCTCGATCTCGACCAGCTTCTCGACCGCAAGCCGAAGCAGCTCTCCGGCGGCCAGCGGCAGAGGGTGGCCATGGGGCGGGCGATCGTGCGCCATCCGGGTGCGTTCCTGCTCGACGAGCCGCTCTCCAACCTGGACGCCAAATTGCGGGTGCAATTGCGCACCGAGCTGCGGCGCCTCCACGAACGGCTCGGCGTGACCACGATCCATGTCACCCACGATCAGGTGGAGGCGATGACGCTCGGCGACCGCGTCGCCATATTCTCGGAAGGCTCGCTCCAGCAGTACGACACTCCGCAGGCGCTCTATCGCCAACCGGCCAACATCTTCGTGGCCGGTTTCATCGGCAGTCCGGCGATGAACTTCATCGAAGCCGTGCTCACCGGGAGCGATGCAGGGGCCACGGCGTCAATCGGCGGCGCAGAGATCACGCTCGGACCCCTGTCGCTCAGCGACGGAGCCGGCCCCGGCGATCGCGTGCTCTTAGGCGTTCGACCCGAGCACCTGGGATGGCGGCGTAGCGAGAACGGCGCGTCGGGTGTCCTGCAAGCCCGTGTGGAACTGGTGGAGCACATCGAGCCCGAGGCCCACGTTTCCGCATCCCTGGTGGACCCGGCCGTCGTCGTCCGAACCGCCGACGAATTCGTCGGTGATAGCCACGAGGACACGACTGCACTGGCGCACGACGATGCCCGATACCTCACGCTGCGGGTCTCTGCGGATGAGGTACCCGAACGCGGCGAGGTCATCGACTTGATCATGGACGGCGATCGCATCCGCCTGTTCGACCTTGCGAACGGCAACCGCCTTGGCCACTAAGGCGGGGCACGCCTGTCTCCGGATCAAAGAGGGTACGGACCTCGAGATCGTAAACAACGCGCTCGCGCTCACCGACCGCGCCGGCTGCTGAGAAATGCGGGCTAAAGACGCACGTCGTGCAGCGGCCGGCTCCAGTTGCGGGCGTGCTGCTCGACCCGCGCAATGTCCTCTTCCAGCATCAGGCCGTCGGCGACCAGGCGTTCCGCCGCCTCGACAATCGCGGCGACATAGCCGTCGGCATCCCCATGGCGCTGTTCGATGGAGGGGCGCGGGTCGCCGGTGGCCGCCCGAACCGACTCCGTCTCGGGCAGGGGAATCGTGCTGCCGGTGAACTCGTGCATGGCGCCCTCGCCGTGCCCTCTGTCCCGCAGGTTCCAGCCGGTGTAGGTGGCGAGCGGTGCGGCGACCATCGGCACCCGCACCCCGGCAGCGTCGTTGCCGTCGGCGTCGACCGCCGGCACGAGCACGGCGTAGCCCTCGGGATCGACGACCTCGGGCGGCAGCGTGCTCTGAATGCCACGGGCCGCCTCCGGCCCGAAGTCGAGGAGCGGCAGCGCGCTGGGCTCGCGCGGGGTGGCGATACCCGGAATGGCGGGGAACTGCGCACGCCATTCGTCCATGCCGACGAGGCTGCCGTCGTCGCGCCTGGGGATGCGGTTCTCCGGCGGTGCGACGCCGTCGCTCGCCCACCGGTCCATCGCGTCCAGCAGCGCGCGGAACAGCATCGAGGTCTGGACCACGTTGCCCAGGTTCTGGCACACGCCGCGCACCGGCGCACCCTGGTTCGGATCGGCCACGTGCGGCGCGCTCGACCAGAAGTAGACCCGCACGTTGCCGGGCTGCGCCAGGTCGTTGCCCTCGGTGTCGGTATGCACGAGCGAGCCGCGCCGCTGCCAGTATTCCGTCGCGGTCTGGGTGTGGAAGATCAGCGGGTCGGTCTCGGGCCGCGTGCAGATCGCGTCCGACCTGCCGGTCAGGCGATCCGTGCACGCCGCGTAGGAGAACGGGAAGCTGTCGGCCGCATTGTCGTGGTCCTCGTATTGCTGCCCTGCCGGCACGACGACGTTGGCGAAGCGGTGGTTCATCCACATGCGCCCGCAGCCGGCGACGTGTGCCAGCACGCCGTCGAACACCTTGCGCCCCGCCGCATCGGCGTTGAAGCCGCGCCAGATCGCATCGCGGATGCAGCGCCCGGTCTGCGAGCGGCCGAAGGCGTAGGCCTTCTCCATCGCCCCGGCGCCCGCCACCGGGTTGGCCCGCCCTTCGCTGTCTTCCGCCTCGTACTTCAGGAAGCTCACCAGATCGCGCACCGCCACGTGGCCGAGGCCCAGCACGAGCGGATCGCGGCCCTCGTACACCAGCTCGTAGATCCAGCCGGGCTCGAAGCCGCCCGGCAGGTAGATGTGCGTCTCGGACTCGACGATGGCGTGCTCGGCGCCCTGGAAATCGAGGCCCGTGCCGGTCTCGACGCGCGCGAACTGCCAGGCCTCTGGCGCAATCTCGACGCGCCCGTCATCGGGGTAGCGGCGCCGTGTCAGCCGAGCCTTGGCAGGATCGCGCGAGACCGCCGGGTGGCTGCGGGTGGAGACCCAGCCGCTCAGCGGCAGCGTGGTCTGGCCTTCCTGAGCGACGATGAACTCGGTCCGCACCGGGCCGGTGAGCGGGGCGTCGCCGTCGGTCGCGACGGGCAGGGTCAGGATCATGCGACCGTCGCCCGGCAGCAGATCGCCCTGCCAGGCGCCCCAGACCACCGTGTAGCCGCGGCGGAACAGGTAGCCGTTGCCGGCGTGCTCCAGCGTCGCCGGATCGTTGCAGGCCGGGGCGTCGCAAAAATACTGGACTGCCCGCTTGTTGCCGCGGTTGCCGTAGTCGAAGAAGAGCCGCCTGTTGCTGCGGGCCGGATCGGCCGGTTTCAGGATACACAGGTCGGCCGCGAACTCGACCAGCCCATCGCCATTACGGGGCGCCTTGTCCAGGTCGACGATCCCCGCCTGCGCCGGCGCGTCGGGATCGACGGCAAACCGGGCCCGCCCGGTCAGCCGCTCGTAGACGCTGGCCTCGCCGAATTCGTGGCCGCCGGCAAAGGCCCGGCGCTCGCGAATGTCGATGGCGATCCTGTTGCTCAAGCCATGCTCCCGTCCGCAGCCGCCCCTAGGCGGCACCGATGCGCTCGGCGATGGCGACGATCCGGTGCATCTCGCGCAGCACCGGCTTCTCGATGAGCTTGCCGTCGATCACCACCAGCCCGGTGTCGGCCACCTCGAACTCGGCGATAATGCGCCGGGCGCGGGCAATCCGCTCCGGCGCGGGCGTGAACACCTCGTTGAGCGCCGGAATCTGCTTGGGGTGCACCGCGCCCTTGCCGCAGAAGCCCAGATCCCGCGCCTGGATTGCGGCGCGCGTCATGCCCTCCGGATCTTCGAGATCGAGGTAGGGCACGTCGATCACGTCGAGCCCCGCGCTGGCGGCGGCATGGACCACGCGCGAGCGGGCATAGAGCAGAGGCTCCCACGCGTTCTGGCAGCGCAGCTCGGCAGCCATATCGACCCCGCCGAAGAACATCGCGTCGATGCGCGGGCTGCAGTGAGCGATGTCGTGGGCCGCCTCGAGCCCGGCGTTGGTCTCGACGATCACGTGCAGACGGGTGTCGTGGCCGCGCTCGGTCAGCAGGTTGTCGAGCAGCACCACCTCGTCCGGCGTGCGCACCTTGGGCATCATCAGCGCGGGCGGCGGCGTGTCGCTGGCCAGCACCGCCTGCACGTCGGCGATGCCGAACCCCTCGCGCAGCGAGTTGATGCGGACGATCCGCTCCACCCCGTCATCGGCCTGCGGGCTTTCGAAGAGCTCGATCGCATTGGCGCGCGCGGCCGACTTGTCCTTGGGCGCGATCCCGTCCTCGAGCTCGACACAGACCATATCCGCGCCGCTCGCTAGGGCTTTGGGGAACATCTCGGGCCGCAGGCCCGGCACGAAGATGAACGAGCGGCGGGGGCGAATGCGCGGTCCGGACATGTGGGAAGCCTTTGCTATGGTGCGGCCCGGCCGAGCTTTGCCCTGCCCGGACCGGGTTGTCTACGGTGCCGGCAGCCGCCTCGTCACAAGGCGAGCCACTTCTCCCGTGCGGGCCATGCGTCCACCATGGCGCGGAGCGCCGGGTCCAGGTCGGGCTTGGTCTCGGCTTCCCGCGCGAGCTCGCCCGGCTCGGCGTTGAACGCCAGGTACGAAAGGTCGGTCATCCGCATGGGGTAGAGGATGCCGTCCAGGTGATCGCACTCGTGCTGGAGGATCATCGCGTGCCAGTCCTCGACGACCCGACGTTGGCTCTCGCCTTCCAGCGTCCGGTAGACGATCTCGACCCGCTTGTAGCGCGGCACCTTGCCGTGGAGGCCCGGCAGCGAGAGGCAGCGCTCCCAGATCAGGCCCACCTCGTCGCCGAGCGGCGTGACGACCGGGTTGACCATCGCCGTCCACGGCAGCGGCTCGAGCGTGACACCCGGCGGGATGCGCTCGGCCAGGATGCGGTACACCACGACACGGCGGCTATCGTAGACCTGGGGCGCCGCAATTCCCGCGCCGCCGATCCATTCCAGCGTGTCGCGCATGTCTGCCGCGAGACGGGCGATGTCAGGATCCGTCGGGTCGTCGACCGGGGCGGCTTTCTTGCGCAGAACAGGATGCCCCATCTTTGCGATCTGACGAACGGCCATCATTCACCTCCCCGGTTTTCCGTCGGTCCATGTGCGGCGGCGTGCTCATAGAATTCTTGCTCAGGCTGGCCCGTCTTCTTGCCGCCTGTCGACGCCAGACTACGTTTCTCCGGCGTTCACACGCCAGGGGCGGGTGCTTCGCCCGACAGTGCAACGCCCGGCCATGCCTTTCGGGGTCTGCCCCTGGTCGAGGACACGGCGCACAATCTCGGCGTGACCGCGCCGGTTGCCGGCGACAAGAGGCCCCGCACCATGGTGCGGTGCACGGGGCGGGCGGGTTGGGGCAGGCTGCGCAGATGCATCGCGCAGATCATCACCCGCTCGACAAATCCCCGCTCGCGCTCGCCACGCACCGCATCGAAGGCGCCGGCAAAAGCGGTGCGGAGTGCGAGAGCGTCGCCGCCCGCATGGACGGCGGGCGAAACAAGACGGCGAAGGGCGGCGGCGGGCTGTCGCCCGAGGCCGTCGCCACCGTCCGCGCCGAGGTCGAGGGCGACTGGTATGGACGGACCCCGGAGACACACGACGAAGGCGCGCACCGGCTCGATATCGACAGCCATCCGATGCGCCGCGCCGGTCCGTCATGAGCCACCTTGGGCCGCTTGCCCCGGACCACCTTGGGCCACCTTGGGCCGCTTTGGGCCGGAATAGGCCGCCTTAAAACACTCTTCCGAAACTTGCCGGGATTCGTCCGTCCAGGCGTTCGGACACGCTCCGGCTCACACGTAACCGTGGTCCGTGAACCATCGCACGGACCGTTCCAGCGCTCCGGCGGCGGAACTCTGGGGGAGCCCCAGCTCCGAGATCGCCTTCGTGCAGTCAACCGCCATCCTGTGCCGTGCGAGCCGCGCGCCCTCCAGCGGCAAGTACGGCTGCCGGCACAGGATCACGCCCTCCAGCAGCGCCCGCACGAGGTTGCCGCCCACGAAACCCGTCGCGCCTGTCACCAGCGCCCTCATCGGTCAGGCGCGGCGGAGCGCGACGACGGGAATCTGGCGGCGGGTGCTGGCGCGGTAAGTGGCGAAGCGCGGATTCGCCGCAACCACCTTGTCGTACAGCGCGGTGCGCTTCTGTCCCTGGACAATGTGCGCCCCGGCGGCGAAGCGTTCGCCACTGGTCTCGACGGAAACGTTGGGGTCGGCGGCGATGTTCAAGTACCACGCCGGATGACGGTCCCGACCGTAGTTCGAAGCGACGACGATGAGGTCGTCGGACTCTTCGAATCGGAAGTACAGCAAGGGCGACGAGCGTGGCTCACCGCTCTTGCGTCCCTTGGTGACGAGAATGAGGACTCCCGTGCCTTCCAGGCGGCCCAGGACGCGGCCGCCCGAGAGGCGGAACAGGAACCGGTGCATCGGAACGAAGAGCCACGCGATGAGGAGGCGTTTCCAGGTCGGCATTGCCGGCTCCTTCGAGCTGGGTCATGCGAGCCGCAGGCTGAGGCGCGCTTTAGTACCGCGGTGTGCGGTTCCAGGGCTCGGGCGCGACGGGGCCGGGGTCGGTGACGAGGAAGGGCGTAACCTGGCTGCGTGCGGGCTCGGGCCAGATGTCGGGGCGGAGCGTGCGGCCGGGGGCGGCGTCGGTGTCGATCTCCTCGCGCCGGTAGAGCTTCCAGATGCGGGCCCTGAGCGAGGTCGGCAGGCCGTCGTAGTCCGGGTGCCACCAGAGCGTGATGTTGGTGCGCTCGCGGCCCGAGCGGTTGGGGTGGGCACCGTGGATCACCCGCGCGTCGACCACGACGACGTCGCCCGCCGTCACCGGCACGTCGACCTGGTCCAGGTGCGAGGCGAAGGCGGCATCGTCCGGGTTGCGCACCTCGGCGAGCGTCGGGTCGTGGGCGTCGACCAGGTCGTGCAGCGGATGCGGCCTGCGGTGCGAGCCGGGGATCAGGCGCAGGCAGCCGTTCTCCCGCGTCGTGTCGGTCATGTAAAGGAAGAGTGCCAACTGGACGATGCGCTCCTCCCGCGAGATCGGATGCTGCCAGCCCCACCAGTCCTGATGCCAGAAGAGCGCGGGCCCGCCCGGCGGCTTGCTGATGACGTAGCCCGAGGAGAAGCGCGTGCCAGGCAAGCCGAGGCGCCCGAACATCTCCTGAAAGCCGGGGTGCGCGATGAGCGATGCGAAAGCGGGGTGGTCCGCGACCGGGATGAGGCTCCCCTGTGAGCGCCACTGTGCGCGGTGATCGGCGCCGACGGTGCCGAGCGCGTTCTCCGCCGCCGCCTTGGTCGCCCGTAGCGCAGCCGGGTCCAGCACGCCGGGTACGTGGCAGAAGCCGTCGGCCTCGAGCCGGCGCCGTGTCGCCGCGCCATCCCACGCGGCCAGGCGCGGCTGGGCGGTGTCGTTCATGGTGGAGGCCCGCCGCCGGTTCAGGGACCCGCGGCAAGCTCGCGCTCGACCAGCGTCGCCCAGTAGCTCGCGCCGATGGGCAGGATCTCGTCGTTGAAGTCGTAGCCGGGGTTGTGGAGGAAGCAGCCGCCGGGCCCCAGGCCGTTGCCGATCCAGATGTAGCTGCCGGGCCGGGCATGGAGCATGTAGGCGAAGTCCTCGGAGCCCATGCAGGGGGCGAGGTCGCGGTGGACCCGCTCCGCCCCCACCACGGCCTGGGCCGCCGCTTCGGCCCGCGTGGTCTCGTCCGCCGTGTTGACCGTGGCGGGGAAGCGCCCCTCCACGTTTACCGTGGCCTTGGCGCCCAGCGCCATCGCTGTGCCCTCCGCGATCCGCTGGATGTTGGCGGCGATCAGATCCCGCATCTCGGGCTTGAAGGTGCGGACGGTGCCGGCGAGCTCGACGGCCTGCGGGATGACGTTGAAGGCGTCGCCGCCGTGGATCATGGTCACGCTGACGACGCCCGCCTCCAGCGGGTCGACGTTGCGGGCCACGATGGATTGCAGGCCGGTGACGATCTGCGCCGCCGCCACCACGGCGTCGTGGCCGAGGTGGGGCATGGCGCCGTGGGCGCCGGTGCCCTCGACGGTGATGGTGAACTCGTCGCAGGCCGCCATCATCGGCCCGGTGCGGACGGCGATCTCGCCCGGCGGCAGGCCCGGCCAGTTGTGCATGCCGTAGACGGCGGTGGCGGGGAAGCGCTCGAACAGCCCCTCCTTCACCATCGCCTCGCCGCCGCCGAGCCCTTCCTCGGCAGGCTGGAACACGAAGTAGACCGTGCCGGCGAAGTTGCGGGTCTCGGCGAGATACTGCGCCGCGCCCAGCAGCATGGTGGTGTGCCCGTCATGGCCGCAGGCGTGCATGGCGCCGTCGTTGACCGACCGATGGGCGACGTCGTTGCCCTCCAGGATCGGCAGCGCGTCCATATCGGCGCGGAGCGCGATGGCGCCCGCCCCCGGCGCGCCTTCGAGGATGCCGACCACGCCGGTTTTCGCCAGCCCCCGGTGCACCTGGATGCCGAAGGATTCGAGCTTCTCGGCGACGATGGCGGACGTGCGCTCCTCCTGGAAACCGAGTTCGGGGTGGGCGTGGATGTCGCGCCGCCACGCGGTCATGTCGTCGTGGATCGCGGCGATACGGTTGATGACGGGCATGGCGTCTCGCTCCCCGTTTCGGATCGTCAGGCTCGGAACGGAAGGCGGCCCGCCGGCACGCGCCGACGAGCCGCCCGACCGTACTCCGGCAGCAGTCTGCGTTCGCTACTCGGCGGCCTCGGCCGGGACCGGGCGGTTCATGCCGATCTCGGCGATCCGCTCCTGCGTGTAGACCTGGTGCCACATCTCGTAGGAGAACTCGGAGCGGAGGCGCGTGGCCTGCGGGTTGATGGCGAGGTTGATCGTCTCGCCGCCGAGGACGATCTCGCGGATGCGGCTTCGGTCCTGCAGCTGGGTGATGTCGGCCAGCGGGTCGCCGTCGAAGACCAAGATGTCGGCGAGCCGGCCCTGCTCCAGCGCGCCCACCTGGCCTTCCTCGCGCACGAAGGTGCCGTTGTTGACCGTGGCGCAGCGCAGCGCCTCCGCCGGTGAGATGCCGAGGTAGGTCACCACGTGCTCCAGCTCGCGCGCGTGCCATTCGCCGTAGGGCGTCACGGCGAAGCCGGAATCGGTGCCGGAGAGGAAGGTGACGCCCGCATCCCTGGCCTTCACCAGCGAGCGCTGGGCGGCCTCGATCTCGCGCTTGTGCGCATCCGGGAAACCCGGATAGCAGCCGTCCCCCGGCCGGGTGAAGTCGATGTCGTTCACCACGAGGCTGAAGGTCGGGCAGATCATGCAGCCGTTCTCGACCACCGCCTCCAGGCCCTCGTCGTCCATCCAGGCGGCGTGCAGGATCACGTCGACGCCGGCGCGGGCGGAATAGAGCACGGCCTCGGCGCCGCGTGCGTGCACCACCACCTTCTTGCCGAGCCGGTGGGCTTCGGCGACCATCGCCGTGGTCTCTTCCTGGTTGTAGCCGGCGACGAGCACGCTGGTCATGGGGTTCATCGAATCGCCGTCCATGGCGATCTTGATGAAGTCCACGCCGTCCTTGGCCATGGTGCGGATCTCGGCGATCCCCTCGTTGGCGTCGCGGGCGAGCACGCCGATGGAGGTCTCGGGCACGCCGATCCAGGTCGGGTACCAGTCGGAGAGCCCCTGGCGGTTGGTGATCTGGCGCCCGGAGCAGGTGATGCGGGGGCCCGTGAAGAGGCCCGCGTCGATGGCGTCGCGGATCGACGGCGTCACCCGGCCGCTGGTGGTGGGGTCGGCCATCGAGGTGAAGCCGGCGGCGAGCACCCGCTGGGCCGCCTCCAGACCACGCAGCGCGCGGAACTCGACCGGCGCGTAGAGGTCGATGTCCTCCTCGGTCTTGGCGTTGCCGTAGGAGAGGTGGACGTGGACGTCGATCAGCCCCGGCAGCACGAAGTGGCCAGAGTGGTCCACCACCTCGTCTTCCGGCGCCACCACGGGCGCGCCCGCGCTAGGTCCGACATAGGCGATGCGCTCGCCCTCGGTCACCACCGTCTGGTCGCGCTCGGCGCCGTCGCCGAGGCCGGTGAAAAGCTGTCCGCATCGGATGTGTCTGCGCATCGCTCGCTCCATCGTCTTACCAGCGCGTGTCGTTCAGCGTCAGCCGAACAGCATCTGCGCCGCAGCCAGCATTTTATCAGGATGTTCCAGAGCCGGCGAATGACCGCACTCGGCGATCACGAAGGTATCCGCCTTGTGGAGGTGGCGGGCGAGCACCCGCGTGTTCTCCTCGCAGGGGAAGGGCCGATCGTCCCGGCCGTGGAGCATCATCACCCGGCAGGCGAGCGCCGAGAGCCGGTCGGGCGGCAGCACCGCCTCGTCGATGTAGCGCTGCTTGTCGCCGGCGAACATGCTGCGGAAGTAGGGGCCATATTCGCCATCGTGGAGGATTGCCATGCGGGCGTCGAGGAAGGCGTCGGTGATCACCGAGGGGTCGTGGACCAGGATCTCCGCCGCCTCGCGCAGCTCCTCGCGGGTCTCGGGGAAGCGCCAGCAGATCTCGGTCTCGCGGTTGGCGCGCGCGGGCGCGCCCATGGCGCCGGTGGTCATCACCCTGGTGATGCGCGGATTGTCCATGGCGAGCCCGAGCGCGAGGCTGCCGGAGAGCGAATGGCCGATCACGCCGGCCTCGCCTGCAGGCAGCAGGTCGAGCACGGCCTGGGCTTGGCGCCGCCAGAGCGGCAGGTCGAAGTAGGGCTCCTCGGCCTTGCGGCCGGAGGCGCCGAAGCCGATCAGGTCGGTGGCGACGATGCGGTAGCGCGCGGCGAGCGGCTCCAGCACCAGGCGCCAGTTGCCGATCGTGCCGGCACCGGGGCCGGAGCCGTGCAGCATCAGGATGGGGAAGCCCTCGCCTCCCTCCCAGAGATGGACCCGGTGCCCTTCGACGGTGATGTCGCGCTCGGCCAGTGCCATGTCGTCTCCTCGATGCTGGGTGTGGGGCACGCCGCGCGCGGGCTAGGCGCGCAGCCGCTCGTTGGATGGGTCCACCGGCGAGTTGGGGACGATGCGGGCGGGGCGCCGCTCGCCCAGGATCTCGACGGCAAGCCGGCGGCCCCGAACCGCGTGGTCTCGGGCGACGTAGCCGAGCGCCAAGCTCTTTCCCACTGTGTGGCCGTAGGCGCCAGAGGTGGCGCGGCCGACCATGGCCTCGCCGTCGTAGATCGGCTCGTTGCCCCAGGCGTCGGCGTCGTCGGCCTCGATCTCGAGCGTCACGAAGTCCTGCGGCACGCCGGCCTCGCGCTGGGCGATGAGCGCGTCGCGGCCGATGAAGTCGCCCTTGTCGAGGGCGACGAAGCGGTCCAGGCCCGCCTCGAAGGCGGAATACTCGATGGTCAGGTCCTGCCCCCACATGCGGTAGGATTTTTCGATCCTGAGCGAATCCATGGCCCGCATACCGCACATGCCGAGGCCGTGGTCGGCGCCGGCGTCCACCAGCGCGTCGAAGATGCGGTTCTGGTACTCGATGGGGTGGTGCAGCTCCCAGCCGAGCTCGCCCACGAAGTTGACCCGCATCGCGGTCGCTGGCGCGAGACCGATGGAGATGGGCTGCGCCGTGAGCCAGGGGAAGGCCGCGTTGGAGAGGTCGGCGTCTGTCACGGCCTGGAGAATGTCGCGGGAACGAGGCCCCGCCAGTACCAGCACGCCGTGGGCGGTGGTGATGTTCTCGATGTTCACACCTTCGCCCGCCGCGTGGCGCAGCAGGAAGTCGTGGTCGTAGCTCTCGGCCGCGCCGGAGCTCACCAGGTAGAAGGACTCGGGCCCCTCACGCATCACCGTGAACTCGGAGCGGACGCCGCCGGTCACGGTCAGCGCATGGGCGAGCTTGAGGCGGCCCTTCGCCTTGGGCAGCCGGTTGGCGAGCACGCGGTCGAGCGCAGCCTCAGCGCCGGGCCCCGACACCCTGAACTTGGAGAAGCTGGTGATGTCGATGAGACCGGCGCGCTCGCGCACAGCCTGGCACTCGGCGCCCACGGGCCCGAAATAGTTGGTGCGGCGGAAGCTCCAGTCGTCCTTGGGCTCGACGCCCTCGGGCGCGAACCAGTTGGGCCGCTCCCAGCCATAGCGCTGGCCCCAGACGGCGCCCAGCGCCGCAAGCCTCTCGTGGCAGGGGCTGGTCTTGGCGGGCCGCGCCGCGGGGCGCTCTTCATCCGGATAGTGGATGATGAAGACGTGGGCGTAGGCCTCCTCGTTCTTGGCCCTGGTGTAGTGCTTGTTGGCGTAGGCGCCGAAGCGGCGGGGGTCGACCGCCAGCATGTCGATGGAAGGCTCGCCGTCCGCGATCCAGCCCGCGAGCTGCCAGCCGGCGCCGCCGGCAGCCGTGATGCCGAAGCTGAAGCCCTCGGCCAGCCAGAAGTTTGGCAAGCCATAAGCCGGGCCGATGAGAGGGTTGCCGTCAGGCGTGTAGGGGATGGGACCGTTGACGCAGTCCTTGATCCCGGCGCGGCCGAACATCGGCACGCGGTTGATGGCGGCTTCGATGTGGGGCTCCAGGCGGTCCACGTCCGGCGGCAGCAGCTCCTGCCCGAAGCCTTCCGGCACGCCGTCCACCGCCCAGGCCGGCGCGTCCTTCTCGTATGGCCCGAGGATCAGGCCCTGGCGCTCCTCCCGCATGTAGTAGGAGGCATCGCTCTCCCGCAGCACCGGCATCTCGGGGAGGCCCTGTGCCTTGCGCTCTTCCAGCTCCGGGATGGTGTCGGTGACGATGTACTGGTGCTCGACCGGGATCGTCGGCAGATCGAGGCCCACCATGGCGCCCACCTGCCGGGCCCAGGAGCCTGTGGCGGTCACTACGGTCTCGCAGGTGATGTCGCCGCGCGTGGTCTTGACCAGCCATTCGCCGGCGGGGGTGCGCTCGATGCCCGTGACCTCGGTGTTGCGGTTGATCTCCGCGCCGCGATCCCGCGCGCCTTTCGCCAGCGCCTGGGTCACGTCCACCGGCGCCACGTGGCCGTCGTGGGGGTGGAAGAGCGCGCCCACCAGGCCTTCCAGGTTGCAGAGCGGCCAGAGCGTGCCGATCTCGTTGGGGCCGATCAGCTCGAAGGGCACGCCGATGGTGTTCGCCGTGCCGCAGTAGTTGCGGTACTCGTCCATCCGCTCCTGATTGGTGGCGAGGCGCAAGTTGCCGGTGCGATGAAAGCTCACCGCCTGGCCGGTCTCCTCCTCAAGCTGCTGGTAGAGGTCGATCGAGTACTTGTGCAGCTGACCGACGCTGTAGCTCATGTTGAACAGCGGCAGCAGCCCGGCGGCGTGCCAGGTGGAGCCTGCGGTGAGTTCGGTCTTCTCGACCAGCACCACGTCGGACCAGCCGAGCTTGGCCAAGTGGTAGAGCACGCTGCAGCCGACGATGCCGCCGCCGATCACCACCACCCGCGCCTGATCCCTCATGCCTCGGCCCCTCTTCGCGCCGTATGCCCGCCTCTTGGGCGCGCGAACCCTATCATGCAGACGCGGCGTTCGGCAGGGCGGCGTGCAAAGGCAACTCGCCGCGCCTATCCTTCGGTCCCGAGCGATGGCCGGGTGTTGCGGCGCCCGTGCCCGCGACCGGAACGGAGAGACGCGCCATGGCGATGACATCGGACAGCGGGCGGGGGATGACCGTCGAGGAGCGCGACGCGTTCCTGACCTCAGGCACGATGTTCGCAAAGATCGCCACCACGATGGCCGACGGCTGGCCCGTGGTGAGCCCGGTCTGGTTCGAGTGGCGGGCGCAGGACCGCGCGTTCCTGGTGATCAGCAAGACGCGCACCAGCATGGTGCAGAACCTGCACCGCGACCCGCGCTGCGGTGTTCTGGTCGACAACCCCGGCCTGCCCTACATGCGGGTGAGCGCGCTGGGCGAGGCGGAGTTCTTGCCGGAGGAGTTCGACTGGATCACGCCGGCCCGCAAGATGGCAGAGCGCTATCTCGGCGCGCCGGGCGTGGCCTATGCGGAGACGACGTTCGGATTCCCCAGAGAGCCCTTTCTCGTCCACGTGCGAAAGATGACCACCTGGAACGGCGGCGGCTTCGACCGCACTTTCTTCCGGTCCACCACCTGGCATGACGTGTCCGAACCGGATTCCCCAAGGAGTGCTCAGACATGACCGGCATGAACGATCGCGATTTCGTCGGCTATGGCCGCGAGCGCCCGCGCCCACCCTGGAGTGACCGGAGCCCCCTCGCGCTCAGTCTCGTCCTCAACTACGAGGAGGGCGCGGAACGGTCGATCCAGAACGGCGATGCCACCTCCGAGAGCTATATCCACGAGATTTGCGGCATCGAGGCGCGCGAGGGCCAGCGGGACCACAATACCGAGAGCCTCTACGACTACGGCGCGCGCGCCGGCGTCTGGCGCATCCTGCGGCTCTTCGAGGAGCTGGGCGTGACCGCGACCATTTTCGGCGTCGGCCAGGCGCTCGCGCTGAACCCGGATGTCGGCCGCTATTGCGCGCAGCAGGGCTTCGAGGTCGCGAGCCACAACTGGCGCTGGTTCGACTATGCCAACGTCCCCGAGGCGGTCGAGCGCGAGCATATTCTGAAGTCGAAGGAGACGATTCGCGAGCAGACGGGCGAGGCGCCGGTCGGCTTCTACTGCGGCCGGGTGAGCGCGAACTCACGCCGGCTCGCGATCGAATGCGGCGGTTTGCTCTACGATTCGGACGCCTACGACGACGACATTCCCTACTGGCTCGAGCTGGAGGGGGGCGAGCGCCACCTCGTCATTCCCTACGCGCTCGACAGCAACGACATGAAATTCAGCACGCCGAACGGCTTCGCTTCGCCGGTGGCATTCGCCGAGTATCTCTGCGCGGCCTTCGACGAGCTTTACCGGGAGGGCGTCAACGGACAGCCCGCGATGCTCTCCGTGGGACTGCATTGCCGCGTGATCGGGCGACCGGCGCGTTTGGCGGCGCTCCGACGCTTTCTAGAGCACGTTCTGCGCCACGACGACGTGTGGATCTGCCGGCGTGCGGATATCGCGCGCGCATATCACGGCATCGAAGGGTAGGGTGGCAGCATGACAGGGCGTCTCAATGGCAAGGTCGCGCTGATCACGGGCGCAGGCTCGGTCGGCCCCGGCTGGGGCAACGGCCGCGCCACCGCGGTGCTGTTCGCCCGCGAAGGCGCGCGCGTCGTCGCGGTCGACCGCAACACGGTCGCTGCCGAGGCGACGCGGCAGATGATCGAGAGCGAGGGCAACGCCTGCGCCGTGGAGACTGCGGACGTGACCGACAGCGCCCAAATCGAGCGGGTAATGTCCACGGTCTGCGAGCATTGGGGCGGGTTGCACGTGCTGGTCAACAATGTGGGCGGCTCGGTGCCCGGCGGGCCGGTCGAGCTCAGCGAGGAGGACTGGGCCGGGCAGCTGGAGTTCAACCTCACCAGCGCCTTCCTCACCACCCGCTGCGCGCTCCCCATCATGGAGGCGCAGAGCGCGGGCGCCATCGTCAATATCTCCTCGGTCGCGGGGCTTCGCTTCGTCGGAAACCACCACGCGGCCTATGCGGCGGCGAAGGCTGGTCTGGTGCAGTTCACCAAGGCGGTGGCCGTGCAGTACGCGGCGCGGGGTGTGCGCTGCAACTCGATCTCGGTCGGGCTAATGCACACCCCGCTGGTGGAGGCGCGGCTTGCAGCCCAGTACGGCGGCGGCGACCTCGAGGCTCTGGTCGAGAAGCGCCACGCCCAGGTACCCATGGGCCGCATGGGCTCAGGCTGGGACGTGGCCCACGCGGCGCTCTTCCTGGCCTCCGACGAGGCCGCTTACGTGACCGCGGCCGATCTGGTGGTGGACGGCGGCCTCACCGCGAAATGCGACTGAGGGCGTTGCCGCGCCGGCCGGGTCGGCGGCTGCGCCAATGATCGAGGGGATCGCACGACGCGACCGGCTGGTGGTCCTGGCCGGCCTCGCGGTCGCCGCCGCGCTCGCCTGGCTCTACCTCATCGATATGGCCCTCGACATGGGCGGCGACATGGTGCACGCGGACGGCGCCATGATGCAGATGCAGGCCTGGAGCGTGACCGACGGCCTGCTGATGTGGGCCATGTGGGCGGTGATGATGGTGGCCATGATGGTGCCGAGCGCGGCGCCGATGATCCTGATCTTCGCCCGCGTGGACCGTTCGCAGAGCGGTGGCCGCCCGTTTACGGCGACGACACTCTTTGCGCTCGGCTACGTGCTGGTCTGGGCGGCGTTCAGTGTTGCCGCGACGGCGATGCAGTGGGGGCTGCAGAACGCGGCGCTGCTTTCACCGATGATGGTCGCCACCAGCACGATCCTCGGCGGCGTGCTGTTCATCGCCGCCGGCGTCTATCAGTGGACGCCGCTCAAGTACGCCTGCCTTAAGCATTGCCGCTCGCCCATGGCCTTCATCATGGGCCACTGGCGGCCGGGCCGGTCGGGCGCCTTCCGCATGGGGCTCGGCCACGGCGCCTTCTGCCTCGGCTGCTGCGGCTTCGTGATGGGGCTGCTCTTCGTCGGCGGCGTGATGAACCTCGCCTGGGTGGCGGCGATCACGGTCTTCGTCATCGCCGAGAAGCTCATGCCCAAGGGCGAGTGGGTCGCGCGTGCAGGCGGCATCGCGATGGTCGCGGCCGGCATCTACCTCCTCGTCTCGCCCTGAAAGCAGTCATCTGGCAGTCGTGCCGCCGTCGATGGGGAGCAGGGTGCCGGTGACGAAGCCGGCGGCGTCGGAAGCGAGATACATCACCGCGTGGGCGATATCGAGCGGCCGCCCCACCTTGCCGAGCGGGATGTGCTCCTTGAGCTTCTCGCGGATCTCCTCGGAGGAGATGTCGAGGTGCGCCCAGCCCAGGTCGGTCATGGGCGTGTCGATATCGCCGGGGCAGACCGCGTTGACGCGGATACCGTCGCGCGCGTGATCTATCGCCATGCACTTGGTCAGCATGACGATGGCGCCCTTGGTCGCGCTGTAGGCAGGCAGGCGCTCGTAGGCGATCAGCCCGCATTCCGACGACATGTTGACGATTGCGCCGCCATCGCCCTGCGCCTTCATCTGGCGCACGGCGGCCCGCGCCATGTAGAAGCTGCCGCTGACGTTGATGCCGATCAGGTGGTCCCAATCGTCGTCGGAGGTCTCGTCCACCGGCCCGTGCAGACAGATTCCGGCGTTGTTGAAAAGCACGTCGAGCCGGCCGAAGCGGTCCACCGTCTCCTTCACCAAGCGGTCGCAGTAGGCGGAGTCCGCCACATCGCCGAGGCTGAGGGCGGCGCTGCCGCCGCCGCTCACGATGGCGTCAAGCACCGCGCCGCCACGCGCCGCATCGCGCCCGTTGATCATGACGTTGGCGCCATGGGCGGCGAAGGCCTTGGCGGTGCCCTCGCCGATGCCTGAGCTGGCACCGGTGACCAGCACCGTCTTCCCGGCGAATGCGTCGTTGGCGAAGACTGAGCTCATGGGAGCCTCCCTGTGGGCCGATTGCGTCGTGTGACCGTAGTTTAGCTTGCGAGGACCGGCGGCCGGCGGTCCTTCCAGGGCTTAGCCGCCTCCAGCTGGCCGGCGAGGCGGAAGAGCGTGCTCTCGTCGCATTCGCGGCCCACGAGCTGTACGCCGACCGGCAGGCCGTCCGCCGTCATGTGCAGCGGCAGGGACATGCCGGGCAGGCCGCTCGCGTTGAAGGGCGCCGTGAACACGGCATCCGGCCCCATCAGCTCGGCGTTGTAGCGGTCGATGTCGCCCATGGTCATCGGGTAATGGCCGTGGGGGCGGGCGGGATGGCCGATCACCGGCATCAGGTGAACGTCGCAGTCCGCGAGGCTCACGATCAGGTCGCGGCTGATCTGGCGCAGCGCGTCCACGTCGCGGTAGTGCTGCGGGCCGTCGATGGCCTTGCCCTTCTGGATGATGCCCCAGATCAGCGGCGCGACATCGTCTTCAGTCACCGGGCGGCCGATGAGCGCCTCGGAATCCTCGAAGCCAGATGCGGTCTGGGCGGCGGTCATCCGCGTATACGCGCCCCAGAACCGCTCCCAGTCCAGAGCAAGCTCCCGCTCCTCCACCCGGTGGCCGAGGCTTTCGCAGAGCGCAGCGGCATCGCGTACCGCCTGCACCACCTCGTCATGGATTGGGAGCCCCGCTGGCGACGCCGTGGTGACACCGATGCGGAGCGTGCCGGGGTCGCGCCCCACCTCGTCCAGGTACGAGGTCTCCGGCATCTCCGTGTAGTAGACGTCGCCCGTCACTCGCCCGCCGATCGCATCCAGATAGGCGGCGCTCTCGCGCACCGTGTGGGTCACGGTGAGGAAGGTGGCACCGCCGTACCAGTAGTCGGGATAGGGCTCCAGCGTGATCCGGCCGCGCGAGGGCTTGAGCCCCACCAGCCCGCAGTGGGAGGCCGGCACGCGCGTGGACCCCGCGCCGTCGCTCGCATCGACGAAGGGCACCATGCGCGAGGCCGCTGCCGCTGCCGCGCCGCCGCTGGAGCCCCCCGGCGTCCGTTCCAGGTTCCAGGGATTGTTGGTGCGGCCAAAGAGCGCGGGCTCGGTCGCGAGGCACCAGCCAAACTCGGGTGCATTGCTGCGGCCGAGCAGCACGAACCCCGCCTGCTTGATCCGCCGCGTGTAGGTCATGTCGGCAGGGCAGACGAAATCCTTGAAGTAGGGGCAGCTGTTGACCAGCGGAATGCCCTCCCAGAGCGTGCCGAGGTCCTTGAGCAGGAAGGGCACGCCCTTGAACGGGCCATCGGGCAGCGCCGGGTCGGCGGCGGCCTTGCGGCCATAGTCGAAGAGCGGGATGGAGACCGCGTTCAGCACAGGATTCAGTTGCTCGATGCGGCGGATCGCCTCTTCGGCAAGCTCGCTCGCGCTCACCTCGCCCGCCTTCACCAGCTGGGCGATTTCGAGCGAATCCCGCTCGTCGAACAGGGCTCCGATATCCGCGCTCATGGGGCCTCCCCGACCGTCCGTGCTCCCCGCCGCGCATCCGCACGCACCGGCGCGTTGCACATATCCCGTGCTCTCGGCTGCTGCAAACGAAAAGGGGCGGGCCGTGAGGCCCGCCCCGATCGTAAGCCTGGAAGGCTGGGCTACATGCCCATGCCGCCCATGTCCGGCATGCCGGCGCCGGCGCCCGCGTCGTCCTTCTTCTCGGGCTTCTCGGCAACCATCGCTTCGGTGGTGACCAGCAGGCCGGCGACCGAGGCCGCGTCCTGAAGTGCAGTCCGCACCACCTTCGCGGGGTCGATGATGCCCGCCTTCACCATGTCGACGTACTCGCCGTTCTGCGCGTCGAAACCCTGGGTCGCGCTTTTCTGCTCCAGGAGCTTGCCGATCACGAGCGAGCCGTCCTCGCCGGCGTTCTCGACGATCAGCCGGGCCGGCGACTTGAGCGACTGGCGCACGATGTTGACGCCCACGTTCTGGTCGTCGTTCGCACCCTTGACCTTGTCCAGCGCACGGCCGGCATAGAGCAGCGCCACGCCGCCGCCGGGGACGATGCCTTCCTCGACCGCGGCACGGGTGGAGTTGAGAGCGTCTTCGACCATGTCCTTGCTCTCCTTCACCTCGACCTCGGTGGCCCCGCCGACCCTGATCACCGCGACGCCGCCTGCGAGCTTCGCCAGCCGCTCCTGCAGCTTCTCGCGATCATAGTCGGAGGTGGTCTCCTCGATCTGCGCCCGGATCTGGTTGCAGCGCCCGGTGATGTCCCCCTTCTTGCCGGCGCCGCCGACGATGGTGGACTCCTCCTTGGTGATCGAGACCCGCTTGGCGGTGCCGAGCATGTCGACCGTAACGTTCTCGAGCTTGATGCCGAGGTCCTCGCTCACCACCTGGCCGCCGGTGAGGATGGAAATGTCCTCGAGCATGGCCTTGCGGCGATCGCCGAAGCCCGGCGCCTTCACCGCCGCGACCTTGAGGCCGCCGCGCAGCTTGTTGACGACCAGCGTCGCCAGCGCTTCGCCTTCGACCTCCTCGGCGATGATGAGCAGCGGCCTGGACGACTGCACCACCGACTCGAGGATCGGGATCATGGCCTGCATGTTGGAGAGTTTCTTCTCATGCAGGAGGATGAAGGGATCCTCCAGCTCGCAGGTCATCTTGTCAGCGTTGGTGATGAAGTAGGGCGACTGGTAGCCGCGGTCGAACTGCATGCCCTCGACCACGTCGAGCTCGGTTTCGAGGCCCTTGGCCTCCTCCACCGTGATCACGCCTTCCTTGCCGACCTTCTGCATCGCCTCGGCGATCATGTCGCCGACCGCGCGCTGGTTGTTGGCGGAGATGGAGCCGACCTGGGCGATCTCCTCGTCGGTCTGTACCCGCTTGGAGCGCTTGCCGATCTCGGTCACCACGGCGCCCACAGCGAGGTCGATACCGCGCTTGAGGTCCATCGGGTTCATCCCGGCGGCGACCGCCTTGGAGCCCTCGCGCACGATGGACTGAGCCAGAACCGTCGCCGTGGTGGTGCCGTCGCCGGCCTCGTCATTGGTCTTGCTCGCAACCTCGCGCACCATCTGGGCGCCCATGTTCTCGAACTTGTCGGTGAGCTCGATCTCCTTGGCGACCGTCACACCGTCCTTGGTGATGCGGGGCGCGCCGAACGACTTGTCGAGCACGACGTTGCGGCCCTTGGGCCCCAGCGTCACGCCGACCGCGCTCGCGAGCGTGTCCACGCCCCTGAGCAGGCGTGTCCGCGCATCGGCGGAAAACTTTACTTCCTTCGCTGCCATGTTGCTTTTCCTTCCTGACTGCGAGCGGCGCGCCTACGCGGCCTTCTTCGACTTCTTGCCGGACTCGACGATGGCCATGATGTCGGACTCCTTCATGAACAGGAGCTCGTCACCGTCGAGGGTCACTTCGTTGCCGGACCACTTGCCGAACAGCACGCGGTCGCCCGGCTTCACGTCCAGCGGATGCAGCGTCCCGTCATCGCCCCGGGTGCCGGGGCCCACGGCCACGATCTCGCCTTCCTGCGGCTTCTCCTGGGCCGTGTCGGGGATGATGATGCCGCCGGCGGTCTTGGTGTCCTCGCCGATCCGGCGAACCACGACCCTGTCGTGCAGCGGTCGAAACTTCATTGGTTCCTCCACTTTCCTCTGAATGATCGTCTGGTAGCAGGTGTTAGCACTCGCTAGTAGTGAGTGCTAACACCTCTCGCGCGGCGAATCAAGCGCCTGTTTGCAATCGGGTTCGCTCGCATGCCGCGCCGCGCCGCCTGCCCGAGACAGGTGAAGAATCCCGGCAAGTTCCGAAAGATGGTTTTAAGGCGGCCTATTCCGGCCTATTCCGGCCCAAGGTGGCCCAAGATGGTCCGGGACGAGCGGCCCAAGGTGGCCCACTGCGGACCGGAGCGGCGCATCCCAGGCGGATGGCACTGGAGCCGAGCTCTACTTCCTCGTGCGCCACCGGCAAGAGCTCGGAGGACGAGCGACCGGCCATCACGTGGCATCCCAGGGCCGCGCACACCCGAATTTTTCAACAGGGTCATGGACTGGGCGACGCATCCGCCGAGTCTGCCTTTCCCCGTCCGCCGCGTACACCGCACTATGGTCCGGTGCCCCGGGCTTGCGCCGGCGGGCCGGCCGGCGTCACGATGCGGCCGCCACAAGGGGTGAGGGAGCCATGGACCTTGGAATAGAAGGACGCCGGGCGATCGTCTGTGCCGCGAGCCGCGGGCTCGGCCGTGCCTGTGCGCAATCGCTCGCACGAAACCGCGTCGATCTCGTCATCAACGGACGCGACAGGACGGCGCTCGAAGGCACGGCACGCGATATTCGCGAGGAAACGGGCGTCGCCGTGGAGACCGTGGCCGGCGATATCAGCAATCCGGCGGTTCAGGCTGCGCTGATCGAGGCCTGCCCCGAGCCCGACATTCTGGTGAACAACAACGGCGGCCCGCCCCGCCGGGATTTCCGCGAGATCGACCGCGACGCGTTCGTCCAAGGCGTGGTGATGAACATGGCGACGCCCGTGGAGATGATCCAGCGTGTGTTGGACGGCATGGCCACACGCGGCTTCGGGCGCATCGTCAACATCACTTCGATCTCGGTGAAGATGCCGGTCCCCGGCCTCGACCTCTCCAGCGGCGCCCGCGCAGGCCTCACCGCCTTCGTCGCCGGCATCGCGTCCGGCGTCGCCGCCCAGAACGTCACGATTAACAACGTCCTGCCCGGCTATTTCGACACCGAGCGTCTGCGCAGCAACATCGCATCCGGTGCCGAGGCGACGGGTACCGAGCTCACCGCGTTCACCGAGCAGCACATGGCGTCGGTTCCGGCCAAACGCTTTGGCGACCCCGCCGAATTCGGCGAGGCCTGCGCCTTCCTCTGCAGCGCCCAGGCCGGTTACATCACCGGCCAGAACCTCGTGATCGACGGCGGCCGTTGCGGCGGCGTCTGGTAGACCCTCTCTCCCCGATCCCGAGGAGCAGACGCCGCACAGTTCGCGCGCAATTTTCTAGCTTCTGCGATTGGGCCCCGGCGTCAGCTAGAGCGTGTCCGACTTTGACGGACACGCGACAGGCCGCGACTGCGGTCCGCCGCTTCAGCGGCGCCATCGCGCGCCCGCGCGCGTGGACGCGCGACGCGGAGGCGCCGGCCGTAGGCAGGCTGCCGCGAGCGACAAAGAAGCCAGAGCGTTTTCGTGTAACGGAAACGCTCTAAGGCACCGGCAAACACCGATGCCGAAACGCGCTTTCGGTGCGTTGGACCTTATTGATCTTCTTTATGGCCAAATCCATAATGGCAATGTTACGAGGGAAAGGGATACTTGGTCATGATCGAGTGGCTCGGTATTGAGCACTTTTTCGAGCTTACCGGGACAGAGAAGCTAGCGGGAATTTTCACACCGCTGGCGATCTTCATCGTCTTTTTCTTGCTGCAGGTCATCCTTCCGGGAAAGTGGGTTCCCGGCTACGTCAGGGATAAGGAGACCGGCGAGCCCCGCAAGTACCGGCTGAACGGTATCCTGGTGTTCGTCATCGCGGTGATCGTGTGGGCCTTCGAGGCCACCGGGATGCCGCGCGACTGGTTCTACCGGACCACGTTGTATGCACTGGCCGGGGGAACGCTGTTCTCCCTGATCTTCACCTTGATCGCGGTTTACAGCCAGCCGCGAAAGGAGAAACGGAATCCCATCGCGGATTTGTGGGTTGGGCGAGCTCAGGAGCTGGCGTTCTTCAAATACCGCTTCGACGTCAAGATGTATCTCTATGTCGTCGGCGGAACCATGCTGGTTCTCAACGCCATGTCCGGAGCCGCGTATCACTACGACCGCTTCGGCGAGGACGCCAACCCTGGCGTCTTCTTGTATGCCGCGTTCTTCACGTTCTACGTGTTCGACTACTTCATCTTCGAGCGCGTCCAGCTCTACACCTACGATCTGATCCACGAGAAGCTCGGCTTCAAGCTGTTCTGGGGCGGCCTCATGGTCTACGGATGGCTGTACATCATGCCGTTGTGGGGATTGGCCGCCTATCCCGACCCCGGATTCTCGCCGGAATGGACGTATGTCTGGCTGATCGGAACAGGTGCGCTTTTCCTCGTCGGATGGGGCATTTCGCGTGGCGCCGCCATGCAGAAGTACGCGTTCAAACGATGGCCCGACCGCAAGTTTCTAGGGTTCATTGCGCCCGAATACATCCAGGCCGGCGATCGCAAAATCCTGTGCAGCGGCTTCTGGGGCGCTGCACGTCACTTCAACTACCTGGGCGAGGGGTTCATTTGCGTGTCGATTGGCTTGGTATTTGGCCATTTCGACAATCCCTGGGCCTGGACCTACTTCGTCTTCATCGTCTCGCTGTTCACCATTCGCCAGATTGAGGACGAGGAGTATTGTGCCGAGAAGTACGGTCCCGAGAAGTGGGCGGAGTATCGGGCGCGGGTGAAGTACCGGATCTTTCCCGGCATCTGGTGAGAGGGCTTCCTGCGGGGTCCATACAGGGCGCCCGTGATGAGCTGACCGGCGACGAGCGTCCGGCGTCGGAAATCCCTATTGCCGCGCCTTGCGGCAGACGATCTCGATGGGCACGGCGCGATGCTCCCTCAGCGCCTGCGCCGAGTTCGCCATCGCCTCTTCGGCAAGCGCGCCGTGGATCAACGAGACGGCGCGGTGCAGCGGTTGTCCGCCGGCTTCGACCGTGGCGCGCGAGCGGGCGGCGTAGGCGAGCGCCGTCTCCGTCGTCTCCCGCAGAGTCTCGATGGCAAACCCCGAGGCCTCGAGGTTCGCGCGGGTCTCCGCCGGGGTCGCGAGAAAACTCGTCGCGGCGGTCCGCGCCCACGGCGTCGGGTAGTCAGGTGCGCCGCCCGGTCCCTGCACCGCCTCCGACAGACTCAGCCAGCCGCCGGACTTGAGCACGCGGTGGATCTCGCAATAGACCGCGCGCTTGTCGGCGATGTTCATGGAGACGTTCATCGAGTAGGCGCCGTCGAACACGGCGTCGCTGAAGGGCATCGCCAGCGCGTCGCCCTGCTCGAAGGAGACTCGGTCCGTAAGCCCCAGCAATGCCGTCAGGTGCGTCGCGATGTCGCAGAATTCGGCGGTCAGATCGATTCCGTCGACCCGGCAGCCGAAGCGTTCCGCCATGTAGCGCGCCGGCCCGCCGAGGCCGCTGCCGACATCGAGAATACGCTCCGTCTCGGCGACCTGGAGCAGGTTTGCCATGTCCTCGGTGGCCTCCAGGCCGCGGCCGTGGAAATGGTCGTAGGGAGCCAAAGCCTCAGCGGTCGGGCGCGCCGGATCGGCTCCGTCCTCCCGCAGCCGTGCCTCCAGCCGCGCGAGCAGGTCGCCGCTCGTGTAATGGGCGGCGATATCGGACGCCCCGGTCATTGTGAGGCCCCCGTGCGACGCTGCGGCTCGAACACCGCCGCCACGTCTTTGAGGCCGAGGGAGTTTGCCGTGAGCGCCAGGCTCGACCGCACCCTACGGGGCAGAGGGATGCCCTCCGCGCGCCGCCGGGCCCGCATCTCCTCCTCCGGCTCGCCGGGGAGGCGCACCCGCTCGTGTCCCGGCGCGGCGCGAGCGCCGCGCACGAAGGCGACGTAACGGTCGAGCTCCGGCCACATCAGCTCCTCGGTGCCGAAGCGCGCAGGGTCGAGCAGGATGGAGAGCATGTTGTTCTCCAGCGTCTTGTGGCCCGCCCGGCCGCAGCCGCCGCCGGTGAGCGCGCCGGCGAGCAGCTCGCACATGATGCTGATGCCGGAGCCCTTGTGCTCGCCCATGGCGCGCACGGCGGCCGATCCCGTGCGCTGGTCGTGGGGCTGGGTGCCGTCCAGGGAGCCGTAGATGGCGTTGGGATCGGTGGTGAGCGTGCCGTCCCGATCGATCAGAGCGCCCTCCGGCAGCGGCTTTCCGCCGTTGAGCGCGACCAGCACCTTGCCCTCGGCCACGATGGACGTCGCGCAGTCGAGCACCAGCGGCGGCCCCTCCGGCATCGGCACGCCGAAGCAGACCGGATTGGTGGACATGCGCCGCTCGGTGCCGCCGAAGGGCGCCACCAACATGCCGAGTCCGCTGGTGTTGACGAAGTGGATCGAAAGCAGCCCGTGGGCGGCCGCAAGCTCGGCCCAGTCGCCGACCCGCCCCAGGTGGCCCGAGTTGCGCAGACCCACGACGGCAACGCCGTACTGGCGCGCCTTCTCGACGCCCAGCGTGATCGCCTCTTCGCCGATGGTCTGGCCGAAGCCGTGGTCGCCGTCCAGCACTGCGACGGCGCCCGCGTCCATCACCGTCTTGATGTGCCGGTCGGCGTGCACGGCGCCGGTGTCGAGCCAATGGACATAGCGCGGCACCCGAATGACGCCGTGGCTGTCGTGCCCGGTGAGGTTGGATTCGACCAGATAGCGGGCGACGCGCGCGCCTTCGGCCTGGTCGCAGCCGGCACCGACGAAAATCTCGGCGACGGCCTCCCTCAGCCGCCCGGCGTCGATCGCGAGGGCGTCTTGTTCGGCAACGTTCATTGTCAGGCTCCGGACGGCGGGCGTGGGTCGGGCGGCGGGCGCGGCTCGGTCTCGCCCCAGGCGACACGGCCGTCGGTGGACAGCATCACCGCGATGGGCCGCGTGCGCGGGAAGTGGGCGAAGATGATCATCGCGATCACAGTGATGGGCACGCAGAGGAACATCCCCGGCACCCCCCAGATCGTACCCCACACGGCCAGCGAGATCAGGGTCGCGAAGGGGCTGATGTTGAGCGACGAGCCCATCAGCATCGGCTCCAGGAAGTTGCCGACGAAGACCTGGATCACCGCGAGGCTCGGCGTGACGATGAGGAAGGGCACGAAGGTATCGAACTGGACCAGCGCCAGCAGCGCCGGGAAGAGGATGCCTAGCAGCGAGCCGATGGTCGGGATGTAGTTCAGCAGGAAGATGATGACCACCCAGAAGCCGGCGAAGTCGAGGCCGACCGCAGCCAGCACGGCATAGCTGAGCCCCGCCGTCAGCGCGCTGGTGAAGGTCTTGATCCAGAGATAGTTCTGAATCTCCTGGGTCATGTGGCTGAGGATCTTGTGGACCCGCTCCTCCCGCTCCGGGTCGGGGAAGAGCGCCTTCATCTTGCGGTCGAAGCTGCCCTGCTCGACGAAGAGGAAGAGCATGTAGACCAGGATGAGGCCGGCTTCGCCCGCGATCCCGGTCAGCGTTGTGGCAAGGCGGCCGACCACCGCACTGAAGTCGATGCGATCGACAATATCGGCGACATTCGGCGTTTCCTGCATCCCGAACAGCGCCGCCACCTCGCCGATCAGCCGCTGCAGATTGGCCTGATAGGTGGGGATTGCATCGACCACGGCGCTGAAGTTGCCGCTCACCATCTCGGCCAGCGACATGACCGCGGCGACGACGGCGAGCGCCGTGAGCGCGAGCGCGGCCCAGCGCGGCGGGCGCACGCCGCGTATGCTGAGCTTCATGATCCCGCGCGCGATGGCGTTGATCAGGTACCAGGCCATGACCGCGATGGCGATCGGGATCAGGATGTTCCGCCCGGAGATGAGAAGGTAAATGGTGAGGGCGGCGATGCCGGCCGAGGCGGCGAAGAGGATGAGGCGTGACTGCATGAGGGGTGCCCGTGCGGAGCGCTCGCGGCATTGTTGGGCCGGGCCGGGCAACGGTCAACCGGCCGGGGCCGGGGCCGCCGAGGCAGACGCATGACCGAGGGGCCGGCGGCGGGGCGGAGGCCGGGGCCGCTGCGGAGGCTCTACGACTGGACGCTGGCGCTCGCCGGCAAGCGGCACGCCATCTGGGCGCTCGCCGCCGTGGCCTTTGCCGAAAGCTCGTTCTTCCCCATTCCGCCGGACCTGCTGCTGATCCCCATGGTGCTCGCGCAACGGGCCAAGGCGTGGCTGCTGGCGGGCCTCTGCACGCTCTTCTCGGTCGCGGGCGGCCTCTTCGGCTACGCCATCGGCTACTTCCTCTTCGATGCCTTCGGCGGCCCGCTGCTCGAGCTTTGGGGCCACGAGGACAAGCTCGCCACCTTCGAACACTACCGCGACGAGTGGGGCGCCTGGATCGTCGTCGCCGGCGGCTTCACCCCGCTCCCCTACAAACTGATCACCATCGCGAGCGGGGCGGGCAAGCTCGACATCGGCGTGTTCATCATCGCCTCGCTGCTCGCGCGGGGGCTTCGCTTCTACATCGTGGCGGCAATTCTCTGGCAGTTCGGCCCGCCGGCCCGCGCCTTCATCGAGCGTCACCTGGGCTGGGTGGCGTTGGCCGCCGTCGCCATTCTGATCGCCGTGGTGCTGGCGATCCGCTTCGCCGCCTAAAACTTGCGCTCCGAGATGAGCGCGTCGGGCATTTTCGCCTGGCGCAGGTACTGCGCCAGCATGTGCATGACCGACTGGTGGATGTCCTCGATCACGCCGTAGTTGTCGCCGTCCACGTGGAGGTTGACCGTGGCGAGCGGCGCCGAACGCCCGCCGTCGAAGCCGGTGAGCGCGATGCTCTCCAGCCCGTTCGCTGCGGCCCATTGAAGCGCACGGACGATGTTCTCCGAATCGCCGGAGGACGAGATGGTCATCAGCAGGTCGCCGGCGCGCGCTGCGGTCCCGAGCTGGTAGAGGAAGCAGTCCTCGAAGGCGATGTCGTTGGCGATCGCGGTCACCATCTCCAGGTTCGAACTCAGGCTCATCACTCGCGGCAGCAGGCCGGTGTCGGTCTGCACGCCCTTGGCGACGTCGCAGAGCAGGTGGTTGGCGATAGCCGCCGAGCCGCCGTTGCCGCATACGAAGAGCCATGCACCGCGGCCAAACGCCGCACCGAGCATCTCCGCAGCACGGGCGAGCGCGGCGCGGTCGATGGAGGCGCCGGCCTGCGCCAGCCGGGCCAGGTAATCGTCGCAATAGTCCGCGATCGAGGGGTAGCCCTTGTCGGGGAAGGCCATGGATCCCCTGCAAAAAACGAAACCGATGTGCGGCGGCGGCGCGCAGGCCTGCGCGCCGCCGCTTGGGTCAGGCTAGGGTGTGATGCCTTCGCTCTTCAGGCCGAGCACGCCCTGTTCCTCGATCAGCTCCAGGATCGCCTCGTCGTTGCGCATCCAGCGCCGCGCCTTCTTGTCCTTCGCCTCCAGGCCGCGCTCCTTGGCCCACTGGCGGACGAAGCCGTTGGCGCCGCGCCACTTGCCGCCCTCGGGCCGGACGAATTGCACGGCGAAGGTGGTAATGCCGTAGTTGGTCGTGAACAGGCCGTCCACCGTCACCCGTTGGTTGCAGAAGGGGATGAGATCGACGGTCGGCCCGGTGAAGGGGCCCGCGTTCTTGAGTGGCAGCACCAGGGTGCCGTCGTCCTGCAGCAGGCCGAGGAGCCGATTGCCGGCGCCGCAGTCCTCGGGGCAGTCGCCGCTGAGGACGCAGAGCACGTCGGTCACCTTGGCGTCGAAGCGCGCCTCGACCTCGTCGGGCAGCCCCCAGCTATTGGCGGCGGAGGCGACGCCGGCAGCCGCCATCGAGCCTACGAAGACGAGGGCGGCGATGAAGCGGGTCATCGTGCGATGGGCCTGCATGACTAGAGCCCTCCCGGCTGGATGTCGAAGTCCTCGTGGGAGTAGTTCACGATCCCGTGGTCCTCGACGATCTCGTTGACGGCGAGATATTTGACGCTGTCACGCTCGTAGAGATCGCCGGTGACGACGACCTCGTTGGTCTGCATGCGGAAGATCGCCTTGTTGCCGATCACGTCGGGATTGTTCTCCATCATGAGCACGACGTAGACCTCCTCGTCGTCCTCGCTCAGGATGCCGACCGGCACGCCGCCCCGCGCGCACCAGACCGCGCAGCGGTGATGGGCCGAGCCCGTCGCCCACATGATCTCGCTCAGGTAGCACCAGGAATCGATGACCTCGCCGGTCACCGTAATCCGCTGTGGCTCTGCTGCCGAGGCCGGTGCTGCGGCAACGGCCGCGAACCCCATGCCTCCGGCGACCAAGCCTGCGGCCGCCAACCGTATCAAGCGCATAGTCTTCACCCCCGCGTTGCGGTTTTTGTCGCGTAACGTTCCGCGCGCGATGGCGTCGCGCGCCTTGTTGCCATTGATATTGGCCCAGGCGACGCTCTTCGCAAGAATGCCGATCGGGCCCAGCACGCGCGAGCGACACTAACAAGCTTCGCCCGCACTCGCCATGCGAGCGCCGGCTTCGACCGTGCAACAGTTCGTGAAGGGCCGCGGGCGTTTCGCGAGCGCGCCAAAGGGTCTACAACCTCGGCAGCGCGGCGATCGCTGCGGCGCACAGGCGAGAGGGTTCGGCCGATGAGGGATTTTCAGCATCCGGGGCGGTCCATGGTCCACGGCACGCGCGGCATGGCGGCGACCTCGCATCCACTCGCCACCGCCACCGCCATAGAGATTCTGCGCGCGGGCGGCAACGCCGTGGATGCCGCGATCGCGGCCTGCGCCGTGCAAGGCGTGGTCGAGCCGCAGTCCACCGGCATCGGCGGCGACTGCTTCGCGCTCTACGCCCCAGGCGGCCGGGTGCCGCCCTACGCCATCAACGGCTCAGGTCCTGCGCCGGCTGCGGCGAGCGTGGACTGGTTCCGGGAGCAGGGCATCGACGCCATCGGCTTCGAAAGCGCGCACGCCGTCACCGTGCCGGGCGCCGTCGGCACCTGGGAGCGGCTGCTGGCGGACCACGGCACCAAGGGTCTCGACGAGGTGCTCCAGCCCGCCATCCGCTACGCCGAGGAAGGCTTCGTGGTCCACAGCCGCGTCGCCCACGACTGGGCGAATGCAGCCGATGACAAGCTCCACGCCTGCGAGAACGCCCGCGCGATCTACCTGCCCGGCGGGCGCCCGCCCGCCGCCGGCGACCTTCACCGCCTGCCGGCACTGGCGGAAACGCTGCGACTGATCGCGAAGGAAGGCGCGGCGGCCTTCTATTGTGGCTCCATCGCGGACGACATCGTGGCCCGCCTCGCCGCCCACGGCAGCCTGATGACGGCGGACGACCTCGCCGGCTTCGCGCCGCAGGCGGTGGAACCCATCAGCGCCAACTACCGGGGCTACGACATCTACGAGTGCCCGCCCAACGGCCAGGGGATCATCGCGCTGCTCATCCTCAACATGCTCGAGGGCTTCGAGCTTGCCGGGCTCGATCCGGTGGGGGCCGAGCGGTTGCACCTTGAGGCCGAGGCGAGCCGCCTCGGCTACCGCGACCGCGCGGCGCTGATCGCCGACCCCGATGCGGTGGGCGTGCCGGTGGAAGCGCTGCTCTCCACCCAGTACGCCGACGCCATGCGCCGCCACATCGATCCTGGGCGCGCCATGCCGGCGGAGCTGCCGCCGGGCTACCCGGCCCACGGCGATACCGTCTACCTCACCGTGGTGGATGGCGAGGGCAACGCGATCTCCTTCATCAACTCGCTGTTCGCGTCCTTCGGTACCGGCCTCTGCACGCCGTCCGGCGTGCTGCTGCAGAACCGGGGCGCGAGCTTCGTCATCAACGAGGACCACCCCAACCGCATCGCCGGCGGCAAGCGGCCCATGCACACGATCATCCCCGGCATGGTGGGGCAGGGCGAGCATGCCGTGATGCCCTTCGGCGTCATGGGCGGGCACTTCCAGGCCTGCGGCCACGCCCACTTCCTCACCAACGTGATCGACTACGGCATGGACCCGCAGGCGGCGCTGGATTGCCCCCGCGCCTTCCACTTCGGCGGCGTCATGGCGCTGGAGACCACCATCGCCGAGGAGACCGCCCGGCGCCTCGCGGCCCTCGGCCATGACGTCGCCTGGGCGGCGGTGCCCCACGGCGGCGGTCAGGCCATCGCGATCGACCGCGCCACCGGCGTGCTCACCGGCGGCTCCGACCCCCGCAAGGACGGCTGCGCGCTGGGGATTTGAGGCGAGAAGGCGCACTTGTGTGCGGCCTGAAACACGGGATTTAGTTTCCTGGTTCAATTGATCTCAATTTCCGTGTTTTGTCCGAGACTGTCTCTTGTGACCCTTTATGAGTCGTCCTGACTGTTCCCAATACATTGAAGTATAATGATATTTTATGAAGACTAAATTCCGTATTTCATTTTGTTCTAAACGCGAGAAAATCAAAACTACACGCAACGGGAGACCGCCATGTATCACAACGAAACCGCAATCATCCGCGTTGTCTGCGAAGAGCGCGGCGACGGTGGCGTGCGTGTTTCAAGCCCCGACGTTCCTGGCCTTCATCTGTCTGGTGCCGACAGGGACGCCGTGTTCGCCGACGTAGGGCCAGCGATCCAAATACTGTTCAAGGCGAACCACGACATCGATATCGAGTGGCATCCGGTGGTGCCGTCGGTGGAAGCGCTGCTCGCTCCCTCTCCAGACCCCACGCCCGTCGTCGCGGCGATGCAGACTGGCCAATTCGCCATCACGCGCGCGGCCGGCTAACGGCATGATCTCAGTCCGGTTGTGTTCGCGCGAAGAAGTGGAAACAAGACTCGGCCAACTGGGATGCGAACCGGCAGGCACTGTACTAAAGACAGCGGAACTATGGGTGACCCGAAAGGGTCACTATTTTTTCGTTCCATCCGAGGGGCCTGACAAGCGTTGCGATGAATTTACCTTGAACGCTATTGAAGACGAAATAAAGAAGCTAAGTCACGATCAATAACATCTGAGAAATGGTCGCATATACATTATCTCTCGCGTGACTATCTTGGAACTCCATGTCTGATAATGTTGCCAAAGGTCGAGCAACTGACAAAGGCTCACCCCGGCATACACCCCGCTTCGATCGCGCGCTGCTTCACCAGCGCGTAGACCATGTCAATGGAGGGGGTCGGCACGCCCACCAGGCGGCCGAGCTCGGCGATCACGCCGACCAGCGCCTCGATCTCCATCGGCCGGCCCAGGTTGAGGTCCTGAAGCATCGAGGTGCGGTGCGCGCCCACCTGCTCGGCGCCTTCGATGCGCTTGTCCACGTCGATGGCGAAGCGGGCGCCCAGCGCCTCGCCCACCGCCTGCCCCTCCGCCATCATGGCGCGGACCACGGCGCGGGTGCCGGCGTCGCGCGCGATGTCCTCCAGCGTCGCGCCGGTGAGCGCGCTCACTGGGTTGAAGGCGAGGTTGCCCCAGAGCTTGACCCAGATGTCCGAGCGGATATCGGGCCGCACCGGCGACTTGAAGCCGGCGGCGATGAAGGCCCGGCTCAGCGCCTGCACCCGCTCGCTGCGCGAGCCGTCCGGCTCGCCGAAGGGCAGGCGCTTCTGGCTGAGATGGCCGGATATCTCGATCACGCCGGGCTCGACGATCTCGCCCGCCGCGAAGATGACGCAGCCGATGGCGCGCTCCGGCCCGATCAGCTCCCACTGGGTGCCGTCGGGGTCCACGGCCGCGATGCGCCGGCCTTCGTAGGGCCCCTCCAGCTTGTGGAAGTACCACCAGGGGATGCCGTTGGACGCCGTGACCACCGTGGTCTCCGGTCCGAGCAGCGGCTGCAGGCGTTCGCAGATCCCCGGCACCGAGTGCGCCTTCAGGGTGATGATGACCGCGTCCTGCTGGCCGAGCTCCGCCGGGTCGTCGGTCGCGCGGATATTGGCCCGGCGCTCCTCGCCACCGGCGCGCACGCGCACGCCGCCCGCCTGCATCGCTGCGAGATGGGGCCCGCGCGCGATCAATGAGACCTCCGCGCCGCCTTCCGCTAGCTCCAGCCCGAAGTAGGCGCCGATGGCCCCGGCACCGACGATGCAGATTTTCACGTCCCGAGGCCCAGCTTCTCGGCGAGGCCGATGCGCTGCAGCTTGCCGGTCGCGCCCTTGGGAATCTCGTCGCGGAAGAGGATCGTGCGCGGCACCTTGAAGTCCGCGAGCGACTCGCCGACGAAGGCGCGAAGCTCCCGCTCGCCCGCCTCGGCGCCTTCGCGCAGCACGATCACCGCCGCCACGTCCTCCCCGAGTTTTTGGTGCGGCACGGCGAAGGCGACTGCCTGGGCCACCGCCGGGTGGGTCATCAGCACGTCGTCCACCTCGCGCGGCGCGATCTTCTCGCCGCCCCGGTTGATGATCTCCTTGAGCCGGCCAGTGAGCGTGAGATAGCCGGCCCCGTCGATCACGCCCTGGTCGCCGGTGCGGAACCAGCCGTCCGCGAACGCCGCCGCGTTGGCCTCCGGGTTGCTCTCGTAGCCGTGGGTGACGTTCGGGCCGCGAATCACCACCTCGCCCACGCTGTCCGCCGCTTGCAGCCGGCCGGCCTCGTCCATGATCGCGACCTCAGGGCCGGCGGCGATTCCCACCCCGCCCGGCCTGCGCTCGGCCGGCGGCATCGGGTTGCTGGTCATCTGGTGGGAGGCCTCCGTCATGCCGTAGGACTCGATCACCGGCGCATCGAAGGTGGCCTCGAGCTCCTCCATCACCGGCGCCGGCAGCGAGGAGGACGAGGACCGCAGCAGCCGCAGCCTGCGGCGCGCCACGATCTCCTTGTTGCGCGCAGCCCGCGCGAGGATCGCCTGGTGCATGGTGGGCACGGCGGTGAGCCAGGTGGGCACCATCTCGTCGAGCCAGGCGAAGACGCGGAGCGCGTTGAAGCCCGGCGTGCAGATCACGCAGGCGCCCGCGTGCAGCGAGGCCATCACGCCCGCCATCAGCCCGTGGATGTGGAAGAGCGACATGATGTTGAGGCAGCGGTCGCCCGGCTCCAGCGAGATCCAGTCGGCGATGTTGCGTGCCGAGGCGCAGAGGTTAGCGCCCGTGAGCGGCACGATCTTGGGCCGGGACGTGGTGCCCGAGGTGTGAAGCACCAATGCGGCATCGTCCCTGCCGTTCCCGTCACCCTCCGTCGCTGCGCCCGACGATGCATCGAGGGTGAAAGTGCCGGCGCCCGCACCGCTGTCCGGCATCAGCCCGATGATCGGCACGCCCACCCGCTCCGCCGCCTCGATGGCCGGGCTCTCCGCGCCGGCTTCCAGGATCAGCGCCCTGGCCCGGAGGTCTTCGAGGTAGAAGGCGAACTCGTCCACCCGATAGGCGGGGTTGAGCGGCGCCGCCGTGGCGTGCGCGGCGGTGGCGAGGAAGGCCGCCGCCATCTCCGGCCCGTTGGGGAGCACGATGGCCACCCGGTCGCCCCGTCCGATCCCGGCTTGGCCGAGCGCATCGCCCGTGCGGCCGACCTGATCGCGCAAGCCCCCGTAGCTCAGCGGCTCCCGCTCCGGCGCCGCGATGGCGATATCCTCGCGCCCGCCGCGTTCCAGCAGCGCGTGGATGTCGGTGGGGTCAGGCATGAGTCTCGGTGGCCAGCGGCGCGCGATGCGTCCGCCTCACGCGCGGTTCATCCGGTTGTCGACCAGGTCGTCCACCACCGCTGGGTCCGCCAGCGTGGAGGTGTCGCCCAGCGCGTCGTGCTCGTTGGCCGCGATCTTGCGCAGGATGCGCCGCATGATCTTGCCCGAGCGGGTCTTGGGCAGCCCCGGCGCCCACTGGATCAGGTCCGGCGTCGCGATCGGGCCGATCTCCTTCCGCACCCAGCGGCTCAGCTCGCCGCGCAGCTCCTCGCTCGGCTCGCGGCCGGCGGTGAGCGTCACGTAGGCGTAAATGCCCTGGCCCTTGATGTCGTGCGGATACCCCACCACCGCCGATTCCGAGACCGCCGGGTGCGCCACCAGCGCGCTCTCGACCTCTGCCGTCCCCATGCGGTGGCCGGAGACGTTGAGCACGTCGTCCACGCGCCCCGTGATCCAGTAGTAGCCGTCTTCATCTCGCCGGGCGCCGTCGCCGGTGAAGTAGCGGCCCGGATACTGCGAGAAGTAGGTGTCGATGAAGCGCTTGTGGTCGCCGTAGACCGTGCGCATCTGCCCCGGCCAGGAATCGGCGAGGCAGAGCAGGCCGGAGCACGCGCCTTCCAGCTCGTTGCCCTCCTGATCGACGATCAGGGGTTGCACGCCGAAGAAGGGCCGCGTGGCGGAGCCGGGCTTCAGCGCCGTCGCGCCCGGCAGCGGCGTGATCAGGATGCCGCCGGTCTCGGTCTGCCACCAGGTATCGACGATAGGGCAGCGGCCGTCGCCCACCACCCGGTGATACCAGAGCCAGGCTTCGGGGTTGATCGGCTCGCCCACGGAACCCAGCAGCCGCAGCGAGGCGCGCGACGTTTTCGCCACCGGCCCCTCGCCCTCGCGCATCAGCGCGCGGATCGCGGTGGGAGCGGTGTAATAGATGTTGACGCCGTGCTTGTCGCACACCTGCCAGTGGCGCGAGGCGTCCGGGTAGTTGGGCACGCCCTCGAACATCAGCGTCGTCGCGCCGTTCGCCAGCGGGCCGTAGAGGATGTAGCTGTGGCCCGTCACCCATCCCACGTCCGCCGTACACCAGTAGGTCTCGCCGTCGTGGTAGTCGAAGACGAAACGGTGGGTCATGGAGGCGTAGACCATGTAGCCGCCGGTGGTGTGGAGCACGCCCTTGGGCTTCCCCGTCGAGCCCGAGGTGTACAGGATGAAGAGCGGGTCTTCCGCCGCCATCTCCGCCGGCGGGCAGTCGGCCGACGCGCCCTCCACCAGGTCGTGGTACCAGACGTCGCGGCCGTCCTCCCAGCCGATCTCGCCGCCGGTGCGCTTCACCACCACGCAGTTACGGATGCTCGGGCAGGTCTCCAGCGCGGCATCGGTGTTGGCCTTGAGCGGGATCGAGCGCCCGCCGCGCAGCCCCTCGTCGGCGGTGATGATGAGCGTTGAAGCGCAGTCCTGGATGCGGCCCGCCAGCGAATCCGGCGAGAAGCCGCCGAACACCACGGAGTGGACCGCCCCGATACGGGCGCAGGCCAGCATGGCGATGGCGGCCTCCGGGATCATCGGCAGGTAGATCGTGATGCGATCGCCCTTCTTGGCGCCCAAGGAGAGCAGGCCGTTCGCGAAGCGCGAGACCGCCGCGTGCAGCTCGCGGTAGGTCAGCGTCGAATCCTCGGCCGGGTCGTCGCCCTCCCAGATGATGGCGACCTGATCGCCGCGCGCGGCCAGGTGCCGGTCCACGCAGTTGGCGCAGGCGTTGAGCGTGCCGTCCTCGAACCAGCGGATGTGCAGGTCGTCGGCCTGGTACGAGACGTCCTTGACCTTGCTGTAGAGCCTGATCCAATCGATCCGCTTGCCGTGTTCGGCCCAGAAGCCCTCCGGGTCTTCGATCGAGCGGGCGTACCAGGCGCGGTAGGTCGCGTCGTCGCAGTGGGCCGATTGGTCCAGGCCCTCGGGCACGGGGAACAGCTCAGTCTCCGACATCGTGGCGCAACGCCTCCCTGCTGGATCGGCCGACCGTCTCGGCGCGGCCGGATTATATACACTTGGCGCGTTTCAGCTTCACACGGAAACGCGCCAAGCTCCTGTATCGCTCACGGCAGCTGGCCTGCGGCCAGCGCCTCCGCGAGGGCGCCGCATCAGCGGCGGGCCGCGGTCGCGGCCTGTCGCAAGTTCGTCTCTGACGAACTCGCTCTAGAGCACTATCCGATCATACGTGGTCATATCGTGCAGCAGCGAAGTAGTTTTGGCACTCTGCGGGTGTGAAGGTGTCTGTGGCTTCGCCGATGGCGTCCCAGAGTTCCGGGACGGTGCGGGCGGCGCGGCGCTTGAGGCAGGCCTTGAGCTTGGAGAAGGCCATCTCGATCGGATTGAAGTCGGGTGAGTAGGGCGGCAGGAAGCGCAGCTCGGCCCCGGCCCTTTGGATAGCCTCTCGGGCGGCGGCACTTCGGTGGGCGGGAAGGTTGTCCATCACCACGATGTCGCCGGGTTTGAGGATGGGCACCAGCACCTTGTCTACGTAGGCGAGGAAGGCGGCGCCGTGCATGGCGCCGTCGAGCACCATGGGGGCGGTCATTCCGCTCAGCCTCAGCGCGCCGACGAAGGTCGTGGTCTTCCAATGGCCATGAGGCACCGGAGCGCGGCAGCGGTGTCCGCGCAGCGCCCGGCCCGAGCGTCTTGTCATCTTGGTGGAAGCACCGGTCTCATCCACGAAGACCAGCTTCTCAGGGTCGAGCCCGGGCTGGGCTTCAACCCAGGCGCGCCTGCGACGCAGCACGTCAGGGCGCTGCTGCTCGCTGGCGTGTGCCGTTTTTTTTGAAGGTGATCCCCCGACGATGGAAGAAGCGCCACACGGTGCTCTGGGAGACCCGCAGCCCGTGCTCGTCCTCCAGATGGGTGGTGATCTCCGCCAGCGTCATGCCGGGGTCTCTTCCACCAGTGCGAGGACCACCTCGGCCCACGCCTCGATCCGCTGCGAGCGCCTGTCGCCGCCCTGCGCCCTCGGCCGATAGCTACCCGTACGGCGCCAGGCATCGACCCACTTGATCGCCGTTGACGGCGCGATGCCGAAGCGTCTCGCCGCGCCCCGGCGGGACATGCCGCCATCGACCACCGCCGTCACCACCCGGCGGCGCAGATCATTCGAAAGAGGTCGTGTCATGCAGGCTGGCCTCCTTCACCAGCCCGCATCTTGAATCACATTTCCAAGCGATTGAAAATTCTAAAGATTCTCTAAGATCGAAAAATGCTCTAGAACTCCACCGCGACTGCGCCGCGCTCGATGAAGACCGGGAGCGCCTTGAGATCCTCGCCGACGCAGGGGCCGGAGAGGCAGTGCCCGTCCTCGATGCGGAAGAGCGCACCGTGGGTGGCGCAGAGGATCATGTCCTTCTCGCGGGTGAGGAACTGGTCCGGCACCCAGTCGAGCGGGCCGCCGGTGTGCGGGCAGGCGTTCTCGTAGGCCCGCACCTCGGAACCCGTCCGCACGACGAAGACCGAGTGCAGCGAGTCGCCCTCGCGAAAGTCGAAGCCCCTGGAGCCGGGATCGGGAATCTCGTCGAGCTGGCAGAGCACGCGGCGGGTCATGGCGCAGGGCGGCTCGGGCCGCGTGACCTTCAGGCGGCCTCGCGCTCGACCATGCGCAGGCTCGCCAGTACGGCGTCGGCAAAGTGGTCGATCTCCGCCTCCTCCATCGGGGTGGAGAGGCACGCCATGCCGGAGACCGAGGTCACGACGCCGTGGTTGAGCAGCGCACGAAACAGCCCGTCCAGCTTGCGTGCGCGTCCGTCCGTGCCGGCGCGGTAGACCGCCCGGTAATCAGTGAGCGGCTCGTCGCTCATGTGAAAGAGGATGAGCGAGCCTTCGCCCGTCACCTGCCCCTCGCAGCCCGCGATGCGGAAGGCCTCGCGCAACTTGGCGCGGGCGCTCTCGCCGAGCGCATTCAACCGCTCGACGTTCTCGGCCGTGAACATGCGCATCGCCGCAACGCCTGCGGCCATGGAGAGCGGATTGGCCGTGAAGGTGCCGGACTGCGGGCAGGCGGCCTTGCCCGCGCTGCTGTCGTAGACCGCCATCGCCTCCTCGGTGCCCGCCACCGCGCCGATGGGGAGCCCGCCGCCGATCACCTTGCCGAGGGTGGTGAGGTCCGGCTCCAGCCCATAGAGGGTCTGGGCGCCACGCTCGTGCAGGCGGAAGGTAATCACCTCGTCGTCGATGATGAGCGCGCCCGACGAGCGGCGGAAGTCGTGCAGCATCTCGATGTAGGCCGGGCTCATCGGTGCGCCGCCGCAGCGGGCCGGCACCAAGTCGATCAGCACCGCGGCAAGCTCGTCGGCGTGGCGCTCAAGGATCGCACGAGTCCCCGCCACGTCGTTGAAGGGGATGATCACCGCATCCTGCAGCAGCCCGGCGGGCGTGGCCTTGGCGTAGCCCACCGGGCGCGGCCGGTCGGTGCCCCAGTTCTGTGGGTCCGGGTCCAGGCTTGCCTCGGCGTAGTCGTAAGCGCCGTGGTAGACGCCCTCGCACTTGGCGATCTTGGGCCGCCCGGTGAAGGCCCGCGCACCCTTGATGGCGTGCATCACCGCCTCGGTGCCGGTGTTGGTGAAGCGAATGTGCTGAAGCGACGGCGCCAGGCCGCAGATTGCCTCGCCCAGCTCGATCTCGCTCTCGGTCGCGAGCGTGAGCGACATGAAGCGTTCGGCCTGCGTCACCACCGCCTCGACGATGGCCGGGTGCGAATGGCCGAAGAGCTGGACCGTGTAGTTGTTGATGAAGTCGATCCGCTCCACCCCGTCCACGTCGGTAACGCGGCAGCCGTGGGCCTCCTTCGCGTAGATCGGATAGGGCGAGAGCTGGGTGAGGCCGCGCGTGCCGCCGCCGGGGAACACCGCGCGCGCCCGCGCGCCGAGCGCGGCGGAGCGCGAGTGCGGATCGGGATACGCCATGGTCGAGACTCCTGCCGGGGGATGTGCCCGTACGAGAGCCTTTCGCGCCGTCGCTGCGCGCGCCCTCCGCGAGCCGGCGCCACAATGCGCCCATCCCGTGCCGCAGGCAAGCGCGTGCGGGCGGTGTGCGGTGGCACATTCCGCGCGCGTCTGTTACATGCCGCTGCCGATACGGTCGGTAGCGGCTAAGCGTGTGAGCCCTGTGGGATGAGCGACGAAGTTCTCGAGGTCGGGAAGCTGCCGGCGGCGCTGCTGGCCGAGGTGCTGGTGACGGGGCGGCCCGTGCCGCCCGAGCTGCTGCTGCCGCCGACGGTGGGCGAGGACGCGGGCGTCGTCGCCGTGCAGCGGGGCGCCTTGATCGCCGCCAGTGACCCGGTGACGCTGACCGGGCAGGACGTCGGCGCCCATGCGGTGCTGGTGAACGCGAACGACATCGCGGTCATGGGCGCCAGGCCCCGTTGGTTCTTGGCGACGGTCCTGCTGCCGCCGGGGATCACGGAGGACGCGGTGCGCGCGCTCTATCGGCGCATGCACGAGGCGCTGGCGGATATCGACGCCGTGCTGGTGGGCGGCCATGTCGAAGTTACCGACGCGGTCCGACGCACCGTGGTCGTGGGCCACATGTTGGGGCTTCGGCAGGACGGCAATTTCGCCCGTACCGCCGCGCTGGAGCCGGGGCATGTGGTGGTGCAGATCGGCCCTGCGCCGGTGGAGGGCGCCGCCGTGCTCGCGGCCGAGGCAGGCGCGCAGCTAGACGGCAAGGTTCATGCCGCGACTCTGGCGGAGGCCGAGGGCGCGCTGAGCGACCCCGGCATCTCGGTGGTGGATGCCGCGCTCGGTGCCACGACGCTCGGGGCCTCCGCCATGCACGACCCCACCGAGGGCGGACTCTCTGCCGGGCTCTATGAGATGGCGGAGACGGCGGGCGTCCAACTCGTGGTCTCGTCCGACGCCGTGCTCTGGTACGAGCCGGGCCGCATCCTGTCGGAGGCGCTGGGGATCGACCCCTGGGGGCTGCTTGCCTCCGGTGCGTTGCTTGCGGCCTTCCCCGCCGACAGCGCCGAGGAAGCGCTGGCAACGCTCACCGCCGAGGGTTTCGCCTGCGCGCCCATCGCCCGAGTCCAAGCGGGAAGTGGCGTTAGATTCGAGTCAGGCGGCGCAGTGCCGCGCTTCGCCCGCGACGAGGTAATCCGCGCGTTCAGCGCTGGAGAGTAAGCGAGGCGGCGTTCAGGCCGCGCAGTAGTCCGCGTCCGTGCTGTCGGCGCCGGAAAGGTCGACGATGCTGGGCCGCTCGCCGCAGAGCGCGCACGCCGGGTCGGGCTTCACCTTGATCTTGCGGAAGACCGCGGCGAGCCCGTCGTAGACGATCAGGCTGCCGGAAAGGCTCTCGCCGATCCCGAGCAGCTCCTTCAGCACCTCGGTCGCCTGTAGCGAGCCCATGGAGCCCGCGACGGCGCCCAGGATGCCGCCCTCCGCGCACGAGGGGATCAGCCCCGGCGACGGCGCCTCGGGAAAGATGCAGCGGTAGCAGGGATTGTCGCCCGCGAGATGGGCCTTGAAGGTCGCAAGCTGGCCGTCGAAGCGCAGGATCGAAGCCGAGACCAGAGGCGTCTGCGACAGGTAGCAGGCGTCGTTGATGAGGAAGCGCGTCGCAAAGTTGTCGCTGCCGTCGGCGACCAGGTCGTAGCGCCCGATCAGGTCCATGGCGTTGTCCGGGTCGAGGCGCACCGGGTGGCATTCGACGGTCACGTCCGGGTTGATCCGCGCCACGGTCTCCGCCGCGCTCTCGGTCTTGGGATGGCCGATCCGCGCCTCGGTGTGGGCGATCTGCCGCTGCAGGTTGGAGAGCGCCACCGCATCGTCGTCGACCACGCCGATGGTGCCGACGCCCGCCGCCGCGAGATAGAGCATGAGCGGCGAGCCGAGCCCGCCGGCGCCCACTACCAGCACCTTGGAGTCCAGCAGCTTCTGCTGGCCGGGCCCGCCCACCTCCTGCAGCAGGATGTGGCGGGCATAACGCTCCAGCTGGCGTTCGTTGAACATGGCGGCCTACAGCCCTGCAAAGAGGTCGGTGGAGAGGTAGCGCTCGGCAAAGGAAGGCACGATGACGAGGATGCGCTTGCCCGCCATCTCCTCGCGCGCGCCGACCTGGAGCGCCGCGGCGATGGCGGCGCCGGAAGAGATGCCCACCGGGATGCCTTCCAGCCGCGCCACCCGCCGGGCGGTCTCCATGGCGGTCTCGTCACTGATCTGGATCAACTCGTCGATCACCGACCGGTCGAGCACGCCCGGCACGAAGCCCGCGCCGATGCCCTGAATCTTGTGCGGCCCCGCCGGCGCGCCGGAAAGCACGGCGCTCGCCGCGGGCTCGACCCCGATCAGCTTGAGCGCGGGCAGGCGCGGCCTCAGCACCTGGCCGATGCCGGTCACCGTGCCGCCTGTGCCGACGCCGCAGACGATGGCGTCCAGCGCCCCGCCGGTGTCGCGCCAGATCTCCTCGGCCGTGGTCACGCGGTGGATCGCCGGGTTCGCCGGGTTTTCGAACTGCTGGAGCATCACGGCGCCGTCGATGGTCTCGACCAGCTCTTCGGCACGTGCCAGGGCGCCGGGGATGCCCTTGGCCGCCGGGGTCAGCTCCAGCTCAGCGCCCATAAACAGGAGGATGCGCCGGCGCTCGATGGACATGCTCTCCGGCATGGTGAGGATGAGCCGGTAGCCCTTGGACGCCGCCACGAAGGCCAAAGCGATGCCGGTGTTGCCCGAGGTCGGCTCCACCAGCACCGAGCGGCCGGGCTCGATGCTGCCATCGGCCTCCGCCGCCTCGATCATGGAGACGCCGATGCGGTCCTTAACCGAGGCGAGGGGGTTGAAGAATTCGAGCTTGCCGACGATCTCGGCGCCGCAGCCGGCCTCGGTGGGCAAGCGATTGAAGCGCACCAGCGGCGTCGAGCCGATGGTCTCGGCGATGCTGTCGTAGATGCGCCCGCGCATCGCCGGCGGCGGTGCCGTGACGGCGGGGGCGGTCTCGTCCGGGTGGTCTCGTGCCATGGTCCGCTCGGATCGCTCGCTCATGCAGCCTTGCGGTCGCCTCGCCGCCCAACTGGCCAGCGAGGGGAGCCGAGCAGACGCGCTAGTGCGGCCGGCGGTAACTCACCGACCGGCGTATCACTTGGCGGCTATAGAGCAGCCTCTCTTCTTGACCTTCGGGGTTGCGTCCTCGCCGAGGGCCGTGGACGCAACGTGTGTGGCGTCCGTCTGGTCGACGCTCGACTGAGTCTTGCCGCCCTCCGCCTCGATCGAGACCAACTCGAGTTGCGCGTCGTCCGCGAGCGCCTCGCCGCTGGGATGGCTCGTGAACGCCGCAACCGCCAAGCCTGCGACGAACATCGTGGGCAGTACGGCCCCAACAACAAACCGACCTCTACGACTCAACCTCATGCCTGATCCCTTTCGTGACCTGCGCGGCACCTTTCGGCACCGGCAAGGCATTGTGCAATGCGGGACGAACGCGATCAACGGCGTTCGCTTATTCCTGTGAGACGTCTTCGCTTTCAAGGTCCAGACCGGTGGAGCCGAAGCCGCCGGCGCCTCTCTCGCTTGGCGGCACCTCGCCCTCCACCAGACGCGCACGGCAGACCGACGAGATCACGAGCTGGGCGATGCGCATGCCGCGCTCGACGACAAATGGGGCACCGCCCCAATTGACCAGCAGCACGCCGATCTCGCCCCGATAGTCGGAATCGATGGTGCCGGGAGCGTTGAGCACGGTCACGCCGTGCTTGAGCGCGAGGCCGGAGCGCGGCCTGATCTGGCCCTCGAAGCCCTCCGGCAGCGCCAGCGCCAGCCCGGTCCCGACCAGGGCGCGGGCGCCTGGCGCAAGCGTGAGCGGGCCTGTAGCGGCGTACAGATCGAGGCCGGCGCTGCCGGCACTGGCGTAGCTGGGGAGCGGCAAGTCGCGGCCATGGGCGAGGCGCTGGACTGTGATCTCGACCGGTGCCTCCACCGGCGCGCTCATGCCGTCTCAGCGTCCGAGGAGAGCGCTTCGACGATGCGCTGGACCAGCCGCGCGGCGACCTCGGCTTTGCTCATGCGCGGCCACTGTTCGACTGCGGGCGCCCCGCCTCCCTCAGCGCGCGTTAGGAGGTGGATGACATTCCCGTCGTCGCCGAAGACCGCGCCCTCCGCCACCCGGTTGGCGAGGATCCAGTCGCAACCCTTGGCCGTGAGCTTGGCGGCGGCATTGGCTTCGACGTCCTCGGTCTCGGCGGCGAAACCCACGACCAGTCGCGGGCGCTTCGGGCCAGGGGCGCTGAGCGTGGCCAGAATGTCCGGGTTCTCTGTGAGCTCCAGCGTAGGAGCGCCGTCGCTCTGTCCCTCGCCCCTCCGGGGCTTCTTGATCTTCTGGTCCTGGGGCGCCGCTGCGCGCCAGTCCGAAACCGCCGCCGCGCAGATGGCGACATCGGCAGGCAGGCCCTGCTCGCAGGCGGCCAACATCTCCTCGGCCGTCTCGATGCGCACCGTCTCGACCCCCTCTGGCGCCGCCTCAGCCGTCGGGCCCGAGACGAGCAGCACGTCGGCGCCCGCCTCGGCGCAAGCGGCGGCGATGGCGTGGCCCTGCTTGCCCGACGAGCGGTTGCCGAGGAAGCGCACCGGGTCGATGGGCTCGTAGGTCGGGCCGCTGGTGATCAAGACCCGCAGGCCGGCGAGGGAGCCGGAGCGGGCGGCCAGAACGTCGGCGATGGCGGCCACGATCTCCGGCACCTCGGCCATGCGGCCGGGGCCGCTCTCGCCCTCCGCCAGCGGGCCGTCGTTGGGGCCCACGACGGCGACGCCGTCGGCCTCAAGGCGCGCCCGGTTGCGCGCCGTCGCGGGGTGCTGCCACATCCGCGTGTTCATCGCGGGCGCCAGCAGCGTGGGCTTGTCCGCCGCGATCAGCGTGGAGGTCGCGAGGTCATCGGCGATGCCGTGGGCCATCTTGGCCATGATGTCGGCGGTGGCCGGCGCCACCACCACGATATCGGCCTGCTGCCCCAGCCTGATGTGGGCGATCTCGCTTTCTGCGGTGAGCGCGAGTGTGTCGGTGTGGACCGTCTGCCCGGCCAGGGTCTCGACCGAGAGAGGCGTAACGAATTCGGCGCCGGCACGGGTCAGGATGCAGCGCACGTGCGCGCCGTTCTCCCGCAGCCGCCGGATCAGGTCGAGGCACTTGTAGGCGGCGATGCCGCCCGCGATCACCAGCAGGATTCTGCTGCCGCGCAACGCTGCGGCGTCCGCTCCGCCCCTGTTTTCCGCGTTCTGCATGCGATTACGCTAAGGGGGCCGGGCAAGCCCGGCAAGAGCCGCGCCGGCCCCGCTCAGGGCCAGCGCACCTCGGGCGGGAGCGACATCAGGATCGCCTCGGTGTTGCCGCCGGTCTCCAGCCCGAAGCGCGTGCCGCGATCATAGAGCAGGTTGAACTCGACGTAGCGGCCGCGGCGCGCGAGCTGGTGCGCGCGCTGCTCATCGGTCCAGGGCTCGCCCATGCGGCGGCGCACGAGCTTCGGATAGATGTCCAGGAAGGCGCGGCCGACATCCTGGGTGAAGGCGAAATCCGCCGCCCAGTCGCCCGTATTGAGATCGTCGTAGAAGATGCCGCCGACCCCGCGCGCCTCCTCGCGGTGGGGCAGGTGGAAGTATCGATCGCACCAGGCCTTGAAGCGCGGGTAGTAGTCGGCGTCGTGGCGCGCGCAGGCTCGGCTGAGTGCAGCGTGAAAGTCCGCCGTGTCACGCTCGTCCGGGTAGGCGGGCGTGAGATCGGTGCCGCCGCCGAACCACCACGTGCTGGTGACGATATGTCTGGTGTTCATGTGGACCGCCGGCACCAGCGGCGAGCGCATGTGGGCCACGACTGAGATGCCGCTCGCCCAGAAGCGGCCATCCTCGGCGGCGCCCGTGATCTTCTCGCGAAAGCTCTCAGAAAACGTGCCGTGGACGGTGGAGACGTTGACGCCCACCTTCTCGAACACACGGCCGAGCATGAGCGACATCACGCCTCCGCCGCCGCCGGGGCGCTCCCAGGCCTTGCGCCGGAAGCGGCCGGGACGGGAACCCGCCGTCTCTGCCTCGTTCTCGATCGCCTCGAAGGCGGCGCAGATCTCGTCCCGCAGCGTCTCGAACCAGGCCCTCGCCTGCTCTTGCCGCGCCGCTTCGTCGCCCGGATCGCCCACGGGAGGCTATTGCTCCCCGCCTGCCGCCGGCGTCACGTCGTAGTCGTCGCCGAGCGAGAGCGCGTCCAGGATCGCCTTGATCCGCGCCCACGTGGGGCCGTCGATGGGGTACGGGCCGCCGGGCCCTCCGCCGGCGCGCGCACCGGGGAGGCGCACGCCCGCGCTGCCCTCGGCCGGCGGCAGCGCTTCCAGCCCCGTGACGAACTCCTCCATCATGCGCACGAACTCTGCGCCCCTGCCGAGCGCCTGCGGGTCGGCGGCAAGCACGAAGAGGCCGTTGCCCTGGTCTTCGTTCTCGTTACCCCGGCTCATGCCAGCGCCGGCGAGCGCGCCCGCGAAGGCCTCGACGATCAGGCTGAGCAGAAAGCCCTTGTGGCCGTCGGCCACGCCCCCAAGCGGCAGCAGCGAGGCGTTGCGCGGCGAGTGGAAGAAGCCGGCCGGCTCCGTGGTCGGCCGGCCCGCGCGGTCGATCAGCCAGCCTTCCGGCACGGCTTCGCTCTGGTTCGCAGCCATCCTGATCTTGCCGAGCGCCGTAATCGAGGTGGAGAGGTCGATCACCAACGGCGGCTCGCCCGACGCGCGCGGGATGCCGCAGGCAAGCGGATTGGTGCTGAGGAAGGGCGCCGCGCTGCCGAAGGGCGCGACACAGGCGCCGCCGCCCGCGTCGTTCACCAGCAGCAGGGTCATCAGCCCCGCGCGTGCCGGCCCGCCGACGTAGGCGCCGAGGCGGGCCACGTCGTTGCCGTTGCGCACCGCCGCGCAGCCGATGCCCTGAGCCCGCGCCTTGGCCACCGCCTGCTCTACGGCGAAGACGCAGGAGACCGGGCCCAGGCAACGCCGCGCATCGATCATCGCCGCCGCCGCGGTCTCGTGCACCACCACCGGCGCCACCGCCGGCGCGATCATTCCTGCCCTGGTGTCCTCGGCGAAGGTGGGAATGCGCATGACCCCGTGCGAGTGATAGCCCGCGCGGCTCGCCTCCAGCAGGGTTTCGGTCAGCACCGCGCGCTCCTGCGCGGTGAAGCCCAGCGCGCCGAAAATGTCCTCGGTCAGGACGCAGACGGTCGCTTCCGGGGCGCTGACCCCCGCTTGGGACATGGCGTCAGCGCTCCGCCACCTTGACCACGAGCTTGCCGAAGTTGCGCCCCTCGAACAGCATCCCGAGCCCCTCGGGCGCGTTCTCCAGGCCCTCGATCACGTGCTCCCTGTAGGTCATGGAGCCGTCGTCGAGCCACCCGCCGAGGCGGGCGAAGGCCTCTGGGTAGCGAGGCAGCCAGTCGAACACCAGGAAGCCCTCGACCCGCGCCCGGTTGACGAGGATGTGGCGCAGGTGGCTCGGCCCCAGGTAAGGCTCGGTCAGGTTGTAGTGGTGGATGCAGCCGCAGACGACGACGCGCGCCTTGAAGGCGAGGCGCTGCATCACCGCGTCGGTCATCGGGCCGCCCACGTTGTCGAAGTAGACATCGATGCCGCCGGGGCAGGCTTCGTCCAGCGCCGCGCCCAGGTCGTTCGCCGTTCGGTAGTTGATGGCGGCATCGAAGCCCAGCTCGTCCGTGATGTAGGCCGCCTTCTCGTCGCTGCCCACCGTGCCGACCACCCGGCAGCCGCCGATCTTGGCGATCTGCCCCACCGCGGCGCCCACCGCGCCCGAGGCCGCGGAGACCACCACCGTGTCGCCGGGGTGCGGCTGTCCCACCTCCAGCAGGCCGAAGTAGGCGGTGGCGCCCGGCATACCGAGGATCCCGAGGGCGTAGGAGGGCGGATGGCCGGACTCCGGCAGCACCCGCGCCGTGCCGCGCGTGCAAAGCGCGTATTCCTGCCAGCCGAACATGCCCTCTACGAGGTCGCCTTGCTTGAGACCGGAGGACTCCGAGCGCACGACCTCGCCCACCGCACCGCCGGTCATCACGTCGCCGATGCCGACCGGCGCCGCGTAGGATTTCGCGTCGCTCATGCGCCCACGCATGTAGGGATCGAGCGAGAGCGAGAGCACGCGCACTAGTGCTTGGCCCTGGCGGGGCTCCGGCGCCGGCTCCTCGGCCAGCGAGAAGTCGCTTGCCTTGGGCATGCCCACAGGCCGCGCCGCGAGCCTGACCTGACGATTGATAACGGCGTTCATATCGGTTCCTTTGCTTGCTTTGGGTTCAACCCCTCCTCACCCCGGCCCTCTCCTCCCACCTTATCCTTTCCCTCAAGCGCCGGGCGCTCGCTCCGCTCGCTTGGCTACGCGCTTCGCGCGCGGCGCGGTCGCGCCGTCCGGGCCTGACGGCCCGGGAGGGTGGAGGGGGACGCAGGCGGCACCGGCTCGCTCTCCCTCTCCTCCCCGCTGGGGAGGAGAGGGCCGGGGTGAGGAGGGGAAGTTTCTGTTCGATCTCCCTGACGAGTGGCGACAAGGGCTATGCGCTGCTCCGCCTACGGATGGACGTCGTAGCCGCCGACCGCCAGGTAGCCGCCGTCGATCACGAGCTCCGTGCCGGTGATGAAGCTCGACTCCTCCGAGGCGAGGAAGATCGCGCCGTTGGCGATGTCCTCAGGCTTGCCCACACGCCCGATGGGGTGCTGCTTGGCGAGCGCCTCGATCCCCGCTTCAAGGCTGCCGTAGTCGCGGTAGCAGGTGGCCTCCATCATCTCGGTATGGATGTAGCCGGGATGGATCGAGTTCACCCGGATGCGGCGTTCGTCCTTGGCGCCGTCCAGCGCTGCCGCCTTGGTGAAAAGCCTGACCGCCCCCTTACTCGCGCTGTAGGCCGAGAGAGCCGGAATGCTCGTGAAGCCCAGGATCGAGGAGAGGTTGATGATCGAGCCGCCCGCGCGCATCGCGGCCATGCCGTGCTTGGTGCCGAGGAAGACGCCGTCGACGTTGACCGACATGGTCTTGTGCCAGCTTTCCAGCGTGACCACGTCGAGCGGCTCGACGATGCCAACGCCTGCGTTGTTGACGAGAATGTCGAGGCCGCCGAAGCGATCGATCACGGCCGGGATCGCGGCCTCCCAATCGGCCTCCTTGGTCGTGTCCAGCGTGATGAATATGGCCTTGGCGCCGCCGGCCTCAAGCTCCGCCGCGAGCGCCTTGCCGCCTTCCTCATCGATATCGCTGAGCGCGACCGGCGCGCCCTCCGCCGCCATCCCGCGCGCCATTGCCGCGCCGAGGCCCCTCCCGGCGCCGGTGATGAGCGCGACGCGGCCTTCCAGTCGTCCTGCCATTCTCTGCTTCTCCTCTCGTCAATTGTCGACGGTCGCCCCACCTCCCCCTGTCCCCCTCCCCCCGAAGGGCGGAGGGGGGACGTAGGTAGCGCCGGATTTCTCTCCCTCTCCTCCCCACGGGGGAGGAGAGGGCCGGGGTGAGGAGGGGGTGTTCCTTTTCGATCTCCCTGAAGAATGATGACAGGGGCTACGCGCTGCTCCGCCTACGGATGGACGTCGTAGCCGCCCACCGCCAGGAAGCCGCCGTCGATTACCAGCTCAGTGCCGGTGATGAAGCTCGACTCCTCCGACGCGAGGAAGATTGCGCCGTTGGCGATGTCCTGCGGCTTGCCCACACGCCCGATGGGGTGTCGCTTGGCAATCGCCTCGATCCCTGCTTCCAGGCTGCCGTATTCGCTGTAGCAGGTAGCCTCCATCATCTCGGTATGGATGTAGCCGGGATGGATCGAGTTCACCCGGATGCGGCGTTCGTCCTTGGCGCCGTCCAGCGCCGCCCCTTTGGTGAAGAGCCTGACCGCCCCCTTGCTCGCGCAATACGCGGTGAGCTCCGGCGTGGCCGTAAAGCCCATGATCGAGGAGATGTTGATGATCGAGCCGCCCGCGCGCATCGCGGCCATGCCGTGCTTGGTGCCGAGGAAGACGCCGTCGAGGTTGACCGACATGGTCTTGTGCCAGCTCTCCACCGTGATCGCGTCGACCGGCTCGACGACGACGACGCCCGCGTTGTTGACGAGGATGTCGAGCCCGCCGAAGCGATCGATCACGGCCGGAATCGCGGCCTCCCAATCGGCCTCCCTGGTCGTGTCGAGGGTGATGAACATGGTCTCGGCGCCGCCAGCCTCGAGCTCTGCCGCGAGCGCCTCGCCCCCCTCCTTGTCGATGTCGCTAAGCGCGACCGGCGCGCCCTCCGCCGCCATCCCGCGCGCCATTGCCGCGCCGAGGCCCCTCGCGGCGCCGGTAATGAGCGCGACGCGGCCCTCCAGCCGTCCGGCCATGGTCCGCCCCTCCCCTCGTCAGTCGCCGACCGATGCGGCGCCATCCATCATGGCGTGGACCATGGCGGGCTTGGGCACGGTCGGGCTGGGGTAGGCCTTGCGGCTGTGGCTCAGGCCTAAGCCCAGCACGCATTCGGCGAGCTTGTAGGTGAGTGGGCCGGGGTTGATGACCGGTACCGGCAGGTTCTCGGCCATGTGGCCGTGGGCCTGGTGCATGGTGGTGGAGCCGAGCAGGATCGCCTCGGCGCCGTCGTCCTCGATGCAGCGCGTGGCGCATTCCACCAGCTTGGGGAAGACCACCTCCTCCTTGCCGCCCAGCAGGTTCTCGACGTCCGGCATCACGTTGATGGAGCGGACCGAGGCGAGCCGGTCGGCGACGCCGTATTCCACGCTGCTTTTCTTGTAGAGGGGAATCCAGCCGTCCCACTGGGTCACCACCGAGAAGCGGTTGCAGAGCATCAGCGCCATCATGTACGACGCCCGCCCCGGCCCGATCACCGGGATGTCGAGCACCGAGCGCATGGCGTTCATGCCGGAATCGCTCATGGTGTCGATGCAGACGGCGTCGTAGCCGTCCTCCTGTGCCGTGAGGCCCGCTTCGAACAGCGAGATGTCGGCCATGCTGTAGTCGTGGTAGCAGTCGAGCAGCGCCGGCCCCGCTTTGACGCCCCGGAAGTCGAATTCGATGTCCGGGCCGAACGAGACCGAATCCAGCTGCGAGCGCCGGTTCGCGAGCCCCTTCTCGTCGAAGGCGAAGGGAACGATTACGAGTATCTTGGCCATGACCCTCTCCCCATCCGTGCCGTGTGTGCGCCGGATCATGGCGCAGATGCCGCGCCGGCGGAAGGGCGCGCGGCGCCAGCGAGAGCGCGGGGGCGGCGCCTCGGCCTGGCCCGTGGGACGCACATCAAATTCTTGAGGCGGGACAAGCCGGGATCAGGCGGGATAAGTGGGAGGTGTCGCCCGCGCCTCGGTTGCGGACGCCCGCTCACCCCACTGCCGAAGCTCGTTGGCTCGGGAGCGTCATGGCGCGATCTTGGCGCGAGCGGCGCGCCCCATGCACCGGACCATGGTCCGGGCAAAGGGGGGAGCGGACGGAGAGCGAAGCTGATCCCAGACAGTGCCGCCTGCGTTGCCTCCGTGTACCTCGAGGATTGAAAGGGCGCGACGGGCTTCCGCGGCGCGATTCCCCCTCCGCCTTTGGGAAAGAGGGACAGGGGGAGGTGGGCTGGCTCAACCGGGTGAGCACCGGTCGCCGCCCATTGATCGCGCGTCCATTCTTCCAACAGGGCTTGAAAGGTCTAGCTGCCTACACCATATGGTGTGAGTCTGCCTCAGCCCACCCCAAAGTCTTCGGACCATGGCAGCGCAGTGGCTGGGCACCGCTCCGGGATTACCGGTGAGGTGCGGGTCGTCGTGAACTTCCATCTTGCATGGGAGGCACGCCCCGAAGGACGCCGGCCCTTCGCTGCCTTTGACGCCATGGCCGGGGAGCACGCAAGTGCAAGTCACATGGCGGATGGGGCAATTTTGCAGGCGGGGGCCGGGGCGGCGGCCGCGCTTGACAGCGCCAAAAACCTGGTAGGATGGAGGCAACGCAAGTGCGACCAACGTATCAGAACCGCCGCCGCTGGGTGGCGACGATTGCGGCGGCACTTGTCGCTGTGGTCGCGGCGCTTTTCGGTCCAGACGCCTGGTCTTTCGACAATGGCGGCGCAGTGGCTGGGCACCGCTCCGGGATTACCGGTGAGGTGCGGGTCGTCGTGAACTTCCATCTTGCATGGGAGGCACGCCCCGAAGGACGCCGAGCGTGAAGGGTCGGAGTAGGCCCCGGCGATGACAGACTCCGACCCACCACGCCCCTCCAAGTCCGCCTTATGTCTGCACGTCCGCAAAATTAAGACGTTATGGTTGGCATGGATCTCGATTCGATCTAAGGCGCTTCGCTCGCCCAATCAGGAAACCAGAGCATCTGCAATTGCAATTGACGAAAATCCGTACAGCACACTTCTCGCACTTCAGAGACAGTTGGCATCAGGTACGTTCCGGTTTGAGCCTCAGAGGGGAGCTCTGAAATCAAGAAAGGGAAAGAAACCACGCCCGCTGGTGATTTCTCCGCTTAACAACCGGATCGTCCAGAGGGCCATACTTGACACGCTTCAGAGCAACAAGCCTTCCATTAGAGAGCGTCTCGGATCGATACCCGATGTACTCTATACACCTACTTCGGTCGGCGGGATTCCAGAGAAAGGCTCATCCAACGCTGTTCACTTGATCCGCGGCTCGATTGCCGCGGGAGCCACGCACTTTGTTCGGTCAGACATTAAAGACTTCTTTACACGTGTCAATACTGCTCAGTTGATCACCACAATACAGGACGTTACCGGTGACGCCAACTTCACGAACTTGCTAAGGGATGGTCTTCGGGTAGAACTTGCCAATGCTGACAAGCCTGGAGTTCGCGAGTGGATACACCTAATTCCCAAACGAGATCATCGGTGTTGCGCAGGGTTCGAGCCTATCGGCATTTTGTGCAAACTTTGTGCTTCGAGAATTGGATGAGGACTTGAATCAGAGTAACTTGCTCATGGTTCGCTACATTGATGACTTCGTTATTTTGGCTCACTCAAGAGCAGCAGCCATGCGTGGATGGTCAACCGCTAAGGATTTATTGGCAAAGCTTGAGTTGGAAGCGCATGACCCTTCGCTAAATAACGAGAAGGCGTCTATGGGCCTTGTGTCTCAAGGGTTTGATTTTCTGTCCTATCGATTCAGTAGCAACGGTGTGGGCCTCTCTCGTTCAGTAAAATCCGTGATCTTGGAAAAGGTGGACAACACCATCGCGGATACCAAGAAGTCAATTTCCGAAGGGTTCACGAAGCAGCGAAGGGCCGAAAGTCGATTAGCGCAATCTCTAGCCCATATAGACAGTCAAGTGCGTGGTTGGGGAGATAGTTTTAGAGATATCGATCGTAGAGTTGAATTCCAACAGTTAGATCAACAGATTGCTTCTCGTATCAGTGGACTTCTGGGATGGTATTCGAGGCAAACAAAGAGCCGCGAACCGGAAGAGAAAATGCGTGCGCTTGGGGTGGCGCTGCTCTACGACACGCCAGCCCCGGAAGCGCCTGCAGAATAGGGTACATTCGGCTCACGGGTAACCTCCACCTCAGCGCCGAACCGTGCCAATCGTCGTTCCATGATCCGCACCGCCTCCGGGTTGTCGTCGACGAGGAGGCACGAGCGGCCGTGGCGGGCGGCGGCTTCGCCGAAGGTGCCGGAGCCCGCGAAGAAATCCAGCAGCCTGTCGCCCGGCGATGAGTGCACCTTGACGATGCGCTCCAGCAGCCCAAGCGGCTTCTGGGTGGCGTAGCCGGTCTTCTCCTTGCCCGTGGTGGGCACGATCGTGTGCCACCAGACGTCCGTCGGGGTCTTGCCGCGCGCGGCTTTCTCGGCCCCCACCAGCGCCGGCGCCATGTAGGGGATTCGGTCCGCGGCGTCCAGGTGGAAGGTGTAGTGCGCCGGGTCCTTCGCGTACCAGAGGATGGTGTCGTGCTTGGCCGGCCAGCGCCGCTTCGGCCGCCCGCCGTAGTCGTAGGCCCAGACGATCTCGTTGATGAAACTCTCGCGCCCGAAGATGCCGTCCAGCAGCACCTTGCAGTAGTGCACCTCGCGGCAATCACTGTGAAAGAAGAGCGAGCCGCTCGCGGCCAGCACCCGGTGGGCCTCGATCAAGCGAGGCTCGAGGAAGGCTAGGTAGTCGTCGAAACTGTCTGCATAGCCGGTGGCGCCGAGCGTGGTTGTACGATAGCGCCGGCCCTGAAAGCCGATCCTGTCGCCCGCCTCGTCACGCTCCGTCCTGAGCGCGACCCGCGTCTGGGTTCGTCCGGTGTTGAAGGGCGGGTCGATATAGATCAGGTCGATGCTGCAGGCGTCGAGCGAGCGCAGAACCTCCAGATTGTCCGCGAGCACGATACGCAACATGGCGCGGCCGACTCCCGCACGATTCGGGGCAGACCCAAGGTGGCGCAGGGCCGCCCGCCGCGCAACGCTGCGGCGGTGGAGGTCGTCGTAATCAGGTGCGCCGGCGCGCCGCGGCCGGCGACCGGGCTAGGCGTACCGCAACCGGCGCCCGGCTTATGCGGTCAGTGCCTTCAGGCCGTCCTCGAAGAAGAAGGCCTCTTCGCCGAAGGCGGGTTCGAGCTGGTCGAGCCACGTGGCCTTCGGGTCGTAGCGCGCGAAGAAGGGCCGCCCGACCCAGTCGGGATCCCGCCCCTGCAGGAAGCGCAGCACGAAGACCTTCTCGCCCGCGACCTCTTGCACGCCCAGAACCTCGACCTTGCCCGGCGTCGCGCTCATGCTCGGGCCCCGGACCGTCCGCGCCAGGCCTGAGACCTGCTCGATCGCGCCCCGGAAGACTTCCCAGCAGCGCTCCAGCGGCACCTCGAAGTAGTGCCGCGGGCCCGTGTCGCGCTCTACGAACATGTAGTAGGGGATGACGCCGAGTCGCACCTGCTCGCGCCACATCTGGGCCCAGATGTCGGAGTCGTTGTTGATGTTGGCGAGCAGCGGCGCCTGGGCGCGGATCACCGCGCCGGTATCGCGGATGCGGCGGATCGCGTCCTGCACCACGTCGGTCCTGAGCTCCTGCCAGTGATTGAAGTGGGCCATGATCGCGATGTGACGGCCCGCAACGACGAGATCCTCGAACAGGCGCAGAAGATCGTCCGCATCCTCGTCGTGGACGAAGCGATGCGGCCAGAAGGTGAGCGCCTTGGTGCCGATCCGGATGTTCTGCACATGGGCCAACGCCGGATCGTCGATGAAGGCCCTAAGATAACCCTCCATCACCCGGGTCTTCATAATCATCGGGTCGCCGCCGGTGAAAAGAACGTCCGAGATGTTGGGGTGGTCGGCGAGATAACGGTGCATGTTGACCGCATCCTTTGACGCGATCTTCAGCTCCTTATCGCCCACGAATTGCGCCCAGCGGAAGCAGAAGGTGCAGTAGGCGTGACAGGTCTGACCCTGGCTCGGGAAGAACAGCATTGTCTCGCGATACTTGTGCTGGAGTCCTTCCAGAGTCTCGCCTTCTTCCTGCGGAATGTTGAGCTCGCGTTGTCCGGCCGGATGCGGATTGAGGCGCGCGCGAATGTCGGCGGCCGCCCCCTCGACTTCCTGCGGCGTGGCGTCGCGGGTCATGAGATCAGCGATCCGGCTGAAGTCGCCGCCCTCCAGCATTCCCCGCTGCGGGAACACCAGCCGGTAGACCGGGTCGTCCGGAATCCGGTCCCAGTCGATCAGGTGCTCGATCACATAGCGGTTGGTTCGAAACGGCAGCACGGCGCTGACGACTTTCATGTCGAACAAGTCATCGTCCGTGACGTTACCGTACTGAGAAATCGAATCGAGATTTCTCCGGGTCAGCGCCTTGAATTTGCCGTCCGGTGGCGCGACGACTTTCAGATCACGAAGACGGTTCGCGCCCGGCCCTTCTCGAAGAGCCGCCGACCCCGGGATCGTATCAATATTCACTGTTGCGTCTCCTTAGGGTCATTAGGTTTTATTACTCTTTCACCTTTTATAGCACATCGCGTCCAAAAGGTGAAGGTTTGGGCTTGGCGGGCGGCGCGCGTCCCTGGGCTCGGCGCGGCCCCGCCCGGGCAGGGGCGGCGTTGACACGGTCCTCGCTTGATATGCATGGTTGCCTCACGGGAGGGCAGCGGGCCTTCGATGCGTCGCTGCGACAATGAAGAACGGGAGGCTTCACACATGAAAATGATGAAAGTGCCTTGCGTCGCACTCGGATTGGTCGCTGCGACATCATTGGGCTTCAGCCATCAGGCGGCCGCAGACGAAGATCCGATCGTCATCGGCGCCGCCGTTGCGTTGAGCGGATTCGTCGCACCGTACGATGACGGCCCGCAGAAGGCGGCCCAGCTTGCCGTCAAGGTCATCAACGAGCGGGGCGGCGTGCTTGGCCGTCAGATCGAGATGGTCTTCGCGGATACGAAGTCGGACATCGCCCACGGCGCCAACGCCGGCCTCGAGGTGCTCGACCAGGGCGCGCAGATGGTGCTCGTGACCTGCGACTACGACTTCGGCGGCGGTGCCGCGTCGGTCGCCAACGCGCGCGGCATCATCGCGTTCTCAAGCTGTGCCGCCGATCCCAAGTTCGGCGTGCAGGGCATCGGGCCATACGCCTTCACCATGTCGATCGGAACGCCCGGCCAGGGCGCCCTCATGGCGGAGTGGGGTTACAACAACCAGGGCTATCGCACCGCCTACATGCTGGTCGACCCGACCGTGGAATTCGACGTGTCCCTGTGCCGCTCGTTCAAGGAGCGGTGGATCGAGATCGCGGGCGAGGACTCGTTCCTCGGCGAAGACACGTTCCAGAACAACGACCCATCCATCGCCTCCCAGATCACGCGGCTGAAGGCGCTCGATCCGCAGCCTGATGCGATCATGTACTGTTCCTATCCCCCTGGTGGCGCGGCTGCCCTCAAGCAGCTACGTGCCGCAGGCGTGAACATTCCGATGCTGAGCGGCGAGGGCATGGGCGGCAACTACTGGCTCGACGCGGTGCCGAACTTGAGCGGCCTCTACTACGCGATCTACGGCTCGATCTTCGGCGACGATCCGCGCCCGGAAATCAACGAGGTGCTCGATAAGTTCATCGAGATGCATGGCGGACCGCCCGCGACCGGCCAGATGTACACCGGCTACGCCGCCATCGAGACCTGGGCCCAGGCCGTCGAGAAGGCCGGGTCGCTGGACGGTGATGCGGTGCGCGAGGTGCTGGAGAGCTACACCGACGAGCCCTCCCTGGTCGGGGCGACGACCTATACGCCGGAGCTTCACATGAGCGTGACCCGGCCGATGACGATCATGCAGGTGCAAGACGGCAAGCACAGCGCCATCGGTGTGTTCCGTCCGACCAAGGCCGCCTCGATCGTCTTCTGATCCGCCACGAAGGAGATCGTCGGCGGGAGGACATGCAGAGCGTGCGTGCCGCTGATAGCGGGACGCTGGAAGCGCGAGACGTTCATGTGCGGTTCGAAGGCGTTCGTGCGATCAGCGGCGCGAGCCTGCATTTGGGTCAGAACGAAATTCTCGGCCTCATCGGGCCGAACGGTGCGGGCAAGACCACCCTCGTCAACGTCCTGACCGGGTTTCAAAGACCGGACAAGGGCAGCGTGTGGCTCTCCGGCCGGAACGTAACCGGGCGAACGCCGTTTCAGTTGGCGCGGGACGGGGTGGCGCGGACCTTTCAGGGAGTCCGTCTCTTCGGCGGTCTCAGCGTATTTCAAAACGTGGAAGCGGGCGCGCTCGGCGTCGGTCTCGGCGGCCACCGGGCGCGCGAACGCGCGGACGAAGTCTTGCAATGGCTCAATCTGGCTTCCCAGGCTATGGCGCGAGCCGATGCCCTGCCTTTCGGGGAAGAGCGGCGTGTCGGCATCGCCCGTGCTCTCGCCATGCGCCCGCGCTTCCTTCTGCTTGATGAGCCGGCCGCCGGACTCAACGAGCGAGAGTGCGACGAGTTGCGGGAGGTCATCCGCGATATCCGCCGCCGCCTGGACTGCGGCGTGCTGCTGATCGAACACAACATGGCCGTCATCATGGGCCTCTGCGACCGCATCCACGTGCTCGATCAGGGTCGCTCCATTGCCGAGGGGGCGCCCTCAGACATTCGCGCGAACTCCGATGTCAAGAGGGCCTATCTCGGCGAGGACTTCGTGTAGCCCGTGCTGGCAACCGAGGAACTGAGCGTCACCTACGGCAACATCCTGGCGTTGGGTGGCGTCTCCCTTCGTATCGAAGAGCGCGAGATCGTGTCCGTCATCGGGCCGAACGGCGCCGGCAAGTCGTCGCTGCTCAATGCGATCGCCGGCGTCGTGCCGGTCGCTTCGGGCAGCATCGAGTTCGAGGGCCAGACGATCGCGGGCACCGCGCCCGAAGAGCTCGTGCGTCTGGGCATTTCTCTGGTTCCGGAAGGGCGGCACATCTTTGGGGGTCTCACGGTTGCCGAGAACATACGCATCGGCGCTGTCGCACGCCGCGACCGCAACGCGATCGACGGCGACGTGGAGCGCGTGCTCGCCATGTTTCCCGTGCTTCGCGAGCGCCTGCGTCAGCCGGCGGGCAAGCTCTCCGGCGGTGAGCAGCAGATGCTCGCGATCGGACGTGCCCTGCTGGCACGGCCTCGCCTGCTTTTGATCGACGAACCCTCGCTCGGCCTGGCACCCCTCGTCGTCAGCGAGGTCTACCGCGCGATCGCCGATCTTCGTGCAGAGGGCGTGACCATTCTCATCGTGGAGCAGAGCGCGACACGGGCGCTTGAAGCTGCGGACCGCACCTACGTGCTGGCCTCCGGCAGCATCGTGATGGCCGGTGACGCGGCGGAGTTGCGTGCGGAAGAGGGCTTTGAGGACGCCTATTTCGGCTACAAGGCGCGCGACCCATGACGTTCGTCCTGCAGAACATCGTGGATGCGATCAGTCTAGGTGCGCTCTATGCGCTGACCGCGCTCGGTATCGGGCTGATCTTCGGCATCATGCGCCTGATCAACTTTGCCCATGGCGAGTTGATCATGCTGGGCGCCTATGCGCTGTTTTTCACCTTCGGCATGCACGAGGCCATCATGGGGCTCGTGGCCATGGCTCTCGTGATCGTTGCGGCGATCGTGATGGAACGGGTCGCATTCCGGCCGCTGCGGCGCGCCAACCCGGCAACGCTCCTGATCGCGTCATTCGCGCTCGCTTATTTCCTCCAGCACCTCGTTCTCCTGATTTTCGGTGCGCGCCCCAAGAGCGTCACGTTCCTCTACGAGCTGAGCGAGTATTTCGTCGTCGAGGGCTTGCGCATTCCGAAGCTCCAGGTGGTGACTATAGCGATTACCATCGTGCTGCTGGTCGGACTGGTCGTCTTCTTCCGCCGCAGCAGCATCGGCACGCAGATGCGCGCCGCCGCCGAGGACTTCGGCATGGCGCGACTCGTGGGCGTGCGTGCCAACTCCGTCATCGCAATCGCCTTCCTTCTCAGCGGGGTGCTCGCCGGGATCATCTCGCTGCTCTACGTGGTGCAGACGGGAACGCTCACCCCGCGGATGGGCGTCAGCTTGGTGCTCGTTGCCTTTGTCGCCACCGTGATCGGCGGCATGGGCAGCCTGGTCGGTGCGGCCGTCGGCGGTCTCGTGGTCGGCGTTCTGACGGTGGCGTTGCAGGCGGTCCTTACAGTCGAGCTCAGGCCCTATCGCGATGCCTTCGTGTTCGCGGTTCTGATCGGCTTCCTCTTGGTTCGTCCGCAGGGCCTGCTGCGCGGCCGCAGCGCGCGGGAGCGCATCTAGCCGATGGTCGGCCGGGTGGAAAAGACCGCGAGGCTGATCTGGCCGGTTCTCTCCCTCGCGCTCGTTTTGGTCGTCCTGGCCGCTCTCCTTTCGCTCGGGCCGATGCCCCTGCAACGCACGGCGACCGAGGCGTTCATCCGGCTGATCGTCGTCATCGGGCTCTACATTTTCATCGGGAACTCCGGGATCCTCTCCTTCGGGCACGTGAGCTTCATGGCCATCGGCGCCTACGGGTCCGCCTTGCTGACCATCCCGCCCAACATGAAGAAGATCGTTCTCGATCTGCCTCCCTTCCTGACGGCCCTGCAGTTGCCGACGATCCCCGCGGCTTTGATCGCGGGAACGCTCTCGACCGTCTTCGCCTTCGTCATCGGCGTGCCGCTGATGCGTCTCTCGGGCATCTCGGCCGCGATGGGCACCTTCGCCTCGCTCGCCATCGTCTACGTGGTGATCTCCAACTGGAAAGAGGTGACCGGAGGAGCGAGCGCCCTGATCGGGTTGCCGGTCTACACGGACATCTGGGTCGCCTTGATCTATGCGCTGCTCGCGCTTGGGCTGGCCTACGCCTACCAGGAGTCCCGCTACGGGAGGCGCCTGCGCGCTTCGCGCGAGAACGAGGTCGCAGCGCTGGCGACCGGCATCAATGTGCGGCGGGAGCGGCTGATCGCGTTCGTCTTCAGCGCCTTTATCGTGGGTTTCGGCGGCGTACTGCACGCGCATTTCATCGGTGTTCTGTCGTCGAGCTCGTTCTATCTGGACGTCACGTTCATCACCCTGGCCATGCTGGTGATCGGCGGCATGAACAGCCTGGCCGGCGCGGTGACGGGAACCATCGTGGTGAGCGTGCTCGGCGAGCTTCTGCGCCTGATCGAAGCCGGTTTCGACATCGGTACGTTGCACCTGGCGGCGCCGCGCGGCTTGCGCGAGGTCGGGCTATCATTCTTGATGCTCATGATTCTGCTGTTTCGCCCGCAAGGACTGACGTCGGGTCGGGAGATCGCATGGCCGCTCGCACCCAAGGCGGGCTGAAGGAGGTCACATGACGACGAAAGCCAACGAAATCTGCCGGATGGACGCCGTGACCCTGGCGGCGCGGGTGCGGGCCAAGGAGTTATCCGCGATCGAGGTTGCCGACGCGGTGACCGCCCACATGGAGCGGGTGGAGCCCCACGTGCACGCCTTCTGCACGCCCGCGCCGGACTATGCTCGTGAAGCCGCGCGCCAGGTGGATGCCAAGATCGCGGCGGGCGAGGACCCGGGACCGCTCGCGGGCGTGCCGGTCGGCATCAAGGACCTCGTCTGCACCAAGGACCTGCCCACCGTCTCCGGCTCCATCGCCTACAAGGATTTTGTGGCCGAGGAGGACGACGTGGTGGTCGAACGCCTGCGGGATGCCGGCGCGGTCATCCTGGGCAAGACCAACGTACCGGAGTTCGGCTACAGCGGCGCGAGCCACAACGCCGTGTTCGAGGCGACGCGCAACCCGTGGAACCTGGAGCGCGCGCCCGGCGGCTCCAGCGCGGGCTCCGGTGCCGCGGTGGCGGCTGGCATGGGGCCGCTTGCGGTCGGCAGCGACGGCGGCGGCTCGGTGCGCATTCCGGCGTCTTTCTCCGGGCTGGTGGGGGTCAAGGCGTCGATGGGGCGGGTGCCGCTCTATCCCGGATGCCGGGACGAGCGCTATCCCGGCGTCTCCAGCTGGGAGGGGATCGAGCACATTGGCCCCTTGTCGCGGACGGTGGCGGACTCGGCGCTCATGCTCTCGGTCATGGCCGGGCCAGACGATCGCGACCGCCACTCGCTACCCGCCGCGGACTTCGACTGGACGAACGTGGGAGGCGATCTCAAGGGCTGCCGCGTGGCCTACAGCGCCGACTGGGGCTACGCCGCCGTCGATCCGGAGGTGCGCCAGATCGTGGGCGATGCGGTGAAGGTGTTCGAGAGCGAGCTCGGCTGCACCGTGGAGGAGGCCGACCCCGGCTGGGACGATCCCTACTTCACCTTCTGGGGTCTGGTGGCGGCGGAGACCGATCTTGCCGGGATGCGACGGCTTGTGGCGGAGCACGGCCCGCAAATGACGCCCCATCTGGTGGACTTCATCACCCGGCCCTGGACGGCCGAGGACCTGACCAACGCCGTCATTGGGCGCAAGGCGCTGGTCAACAAGATGTGGCGCTTCATGCGGAACTACGACGTCCTGCTGACGCCGACTCTGGCGTGCCCGCCCTTCGGGCTCTACATGCAGGGGCCGGAGATCATCGAAGGGCGCCTGGTGGCGCCCTTCGCCTGGCTCGCCTTCACCTTCCCGCTCAACATGACCGGCCAGCCCGCCGCCAGCGTGCCTGCCGGTTGGACGGCGGACGGACTGCCGGTCGGGTTGCAGATCGTAGGCCGCCACCTCGACGACCCGATGGTGCTGCGCGCGGCGGCGGCCTTCGAGTCCGCTCGTCCCTGGCGCGACCGCTGGCCGGCCCTGGTTTCGTAAATCCGCGCCGCGGGTGAGCCGCGGCGTCGGGCGACGGCGTTATTCCGCGGCGGCCGGCACCCGCTCGATGCCGTTCTCGGTCAGCTTGTGGCCGCGGCGCTCGGCTTCCTCCAGCACGTCGTCGCGCCAGGTCACGCGGCCGGGGTCGGTGGCGCCGACGATGACGAAGAGCAGGCCTTCCTCGTCACTCACGTTGCGGAAGCCCCGCATCACGTGGGGCGGGCAAGAGGCCACGTCCCACGGGTCGAGGAAGACGCAGCGGGTGTCCTCGTCGTCGCCCCAAAAGATCTTCCAGCGGCCCTTGAGCGGCATGAAGACCTCGTTGGTCTCGTGATCGTGGTGCAGCGTGCCCTTGCCGGCTTCGCAGCGCACCACGGCAACGTTGAAGTCGCGATTGTCGGTGATCGCGGCCTTCTGGGTCGCGTCCTCGCCGACGCCGCGCCCGATGATGTGGAAGATCTCGCGCTCGCAGCCGGGGATCACCGCGTCCAGCATGGGCAGCGTGCTGCCTTGCAGTTGGTTGAAGCGCGCGACCCGTGTCTTCTCGAACTCGTCCACCGAGATGATGTCGTCACTCATCGCTCTGCCTCCTGTCGCCTCTCTTATGCGTCGGCGCGCTCGACGCGGCGCGCGGTCTTGATCGCCTGCATCCGTGCCGCCGCGTCGAACACGGGCGGGAAGGTCGGGCGATCGACATAGCGGCCCGTGCCTTCCTCGACGTTGAGTGTGCTGCCGTCCCACAGCTTGCGCCCGCGGCTGATGGTGGTCGCCGCCGCGCCCGAAACCTCCATCCCCTCGAAGATGTTGAAGTCGACGTTCTGGTGGTGGGTCTCGACCGAGATCGTTCGCGTTTTCTCCGGATCCCAGACCACGATGTCGGCGTCGGCGCCCGGCTGCAGCGCGCCCTTGCGCGGGTAAATGTTGAAGATGCGCGCGGCGTTGGTCGAGGTCAGCGCCACGAACTCGTTGGCGGTGAGCCGGCCGCTGCCGACCCCGTGGTGCCAGAGCACCGACATGCGGTCCTCGACGCCGCTGGTGCCGTTCGGAATCTTGGTGAAGTCGTCCTTGCCCGCCGCCTTCTGCGGCGCGCAGAAGGCGCAGTGATCGGTCGCCGTGGTCTGCAGGTTGCCCGATTGCAGCCCGCGCCAGAGCGCCTCCTGGTGGTGCTTGGGGCGGAAGGGTGGGCTCATCACATAGGCCCGCGCCGTCTCCGCATCGGCCTGGTAATAGACCGACTCATCGATCACCAGATGCTGCACCAGGCATTCGCCGTATGCCCGCTGGCCCTCCAGCCGGGCTCGGGTCACGGCCTCCAGCGCCTCCTTGCACGAGACGTGGACAATGTAGATCGGCGCGTTCAGCACCTGCGCGATGCGGATCGCGCGGTTCGCGGCCTCGCCCTCCACCTCGGGCGGGCGCGACTGCGGATGTCCCTCGGGCCCGGTGATGCCCTTCTCCAGCAACTGTTGTTGAAGGTGCCAGACCAGCTCGCCGTTCTCGGCATGGACGGTGCAGAGCGCGCCCAGCTCCTGGCAGCGCGCGAAGCTCGCCAGCAGCTTCTCGTCGTCCAGCATGATCGCGCCCTTGTAGGCCATGAAGTGCTTGAAGCTGTTGACCCCGTGCTCGCGCGCGAGCACGCCCATGTCCTCCTCGATCTTCTCGTTCCAGTTGGTGATTGCGACGTGGAACGAATAGTCCGACGGCGCCTTGGCGGCGCGCTGCATCCAGTCGCGCCAGGCCTCCATCGGTCGCCCCTCGGGGTCAGGGATCACGAAGTCGATGATCATCGTGGTGCCGCCGGCGAGCGCCGCCGCTGGGCCGGTGAAGAAGTCGTCGGTGGTCACGGTCCCCATGAAGGGGAGTTCCATGTGGGTGTGCGGATCGATCCCGCCCGGCATCACCAGCGCGCCGCCGGCATCGACGATCTCAGCACCCGCCGGCGCCTCCAGCCCCTCGCCCACGGCCTTGATCGTGCCGTCCTCGCAGTAGACGTCCGCCCGCTTGGTTTCGTCGGCGGTGACCACAGTGCCACCCCTGATTATCAGCGACATCGCTGCCTCCCTCACCGGGGCCGCGCGCGCCCTATGCGCCGGCCCGCGCCCAAGATTAGCAAATCCCGCCGCGTCATCCGAACGGATCGAAACAGCGCGCGCCTGACGGTGCGATATGTCGCACGTTCCTGGTCACGACGGTGAGGTCGTGGACTAGCGCCGTCGCGGCGAGGAGGGAGTCCACATCCGGCAACGTCGGATGCGCGCTGACTTCCCCCCATCGCTCGGCTATGGCGTGATCGACCGGGAGTATACGGTCGCCGAACCGCTCGCCGATTTCTGCCACCCATCTGTCGAGCACGACGCCAAACGCTGAGTCGCGGCGGCGGACGCGCGCTGCACCGCGCCGAAGCTCGCCGATTACCAGGACGCTGAGATAGAGCTCCTCCGGCTCGCGTTCCCGAAACCAGGTGACGACGCCTTGGTTGGCGCGCTCCCGCTTGCGCAGTTCGGACACCACATTGGTGTCGACGAGATAGCTCACAGGTCCACCGGCCGCGGGCCCGAGCGCGGCTGATCGAAGTCGGAATCGTCGCCCACGTCCGGAAACGAGAGGAGGTGGTCGACGAAGCTGCCCGAGGAAGCCACGCGACGGCTCTCGACCAATGCGACGCCCGCGTCGGACAACGCCCAGACCCCGCGCGGCGAATCGTCGCGGAGATATCCTTCTTGAACCAGGTCTTCGCGTGCCGACTTCACGGTACTTCTCCATCTGTCGTCGCCCGCGCTGATTCGATCGAAATCGCCGGGCGTCACGTAGCGTTTCACGCGCTCTCTCAGGGCCGGATAAACTTCGCGCCCACTCGCGCTGCCGCCTCGCTCATAGATGACATCCATGAGGGGCTCTCTAACGGTCTCCTCCGGTAGCCCCGGTGCATGGTCGCCGGATCGTGGAACGGGGACTGTGGCCGTTGGGGCGTGTGTCTCACGATAGCGTTCGGCGGCGTCCAGCGCCTTCGCAAGGGCCGAGTCCGCCGAGTCCACGAGCGGCTCCGCCCACGCCTTCAGTCGTTGCATCGATTCGTCAGAAATGCGGATTGTCGGCACGGCACCATTCCTCGAACGAGATGATGTGAATTTATTTGATAAGTAATAATGTGACAAACAACCCAAAGTGTCAACCACGTTATTCAGGAGCCGTCAGCATACTGCGTTAGACGATAAGTAGCGACGCGGGAAGGCTCAGCCGCCCTCCAGACACCAGAGCAGGATCGACTTCTGCGCCGGCACGCGGTTGGCCGCCTCGTCGAACACCACCGATTGCGGGCCGTCGAGCACCGCGTCGGTCACCTCGCAGCCCCGCTTCGCCGGCAGGCAGTGCATGAAGATCGCGTCGGGCGCCGCCATCGCCATCACCGCCTCGTCCACGCGGTAAGGCTCGAACGACACGTTGCCCTTCCGCGCGGGGTCGTCGTGCAGCGATACCCAGGTGTCGGTCACCACGCAGTGGGCGCCGGTCACCGCGCCGGCCACGTCGGTGCCGACCTCGACGTCGGCGCCCCGCTCCTTCGCCCAGGCGACGATTTCGGCCGGTGGCGGGTACGCGGCGGGGCAGGCGAGGCGCAGGCTGAAGCCGCAGTGCGCGGCGGTCTGCACCCAGGTCGCGGCCATGTTGTTGCCGTCGCCGAGCCAGGCGACGGTGCGGCCCGCGATGGGCCCCCGGTGCTCCTCGTAGGTCATCACGTCGGCGACCAGCTGGCAGGGGTGGCTGCGGTCGGAGAGCGCGTTGATCACCGGCACGCTCGCGCCGTCGGCGAGCGCCAGCAGGGTCTCATGGGAGCTCGTGCGCAGCGCGATCGCATCGACATAGCGCGATAGCACCCGCGCGGTGTCCTCGATGGTCTCGCCGCGCCCAAGCTGCATGTCGGACGCCGTCATGGTGATGGTCTTGCCGCCGAGCTCGTCCATGGCGATCTCGAACGAGACCCGCGTGCGCGTCGACGGGCTCTCGAAGATCGCGGCGAGGGTCTTGCCGGCGAGCGGTGCGGCGCCATTCCGCCCCTTGAGCGTGCGGGCGCGGTCGATGGTCGCGCGCAGCGTGGCGGCGTCGATCCCGTCGAAGTCGAGAAAGTGGCGCGGCTGGGTCACGACCCCACCTGGGCCAAGGCCCGCTCCAGCGCGTCGCAGGCCTCGTCGATCTCGGCCTCGCCGATGTTGAGCGGGGGCAGCATGCGCAGCACGTTGCTGTCCGCCGGCAGCGCCAGCACCTTGTTTTCGCGCAGCGCGCCGAGAAGCTCCATGTTGGGCACGACGCACTCCAGGCCCAGCATCATGCCGCGTCCGCGCACGCCGGTGTAGACGCTCTTGTTACCGGCAAGCGCGGTCAGCCGCTCTGCCAGCAGCGCGGCGTTCTTCTGCACGGTGTCGAGGAACCCGTCGGCGAGCACCACGTCGAGCACGGCATTGCCCACCGCGCACGCCATCGGGTTGCCGCCGAAGGTGGTGCCGTGGCTGCCGGGGACCATCGCCGCCGCGACCTCCTCCCGCGCGAGGCAGGCACCCATCGGGAAGCCGTTCCCCAGCGCCTTGGCGACAGCCATGATGTCAGGCGCGACACCCGCCCACTCGTGGGCGAAGAGCTTGCCGGTGCGGCCTACGCCGCACTGCACCTCGTCGAAGATGAGCACCAGGCCCGCTTCGTCCGCGAGTGCGCGCAGCCCCTGCAGGAATTCGTCGGCCGCCGGATGGACGCCGCCCTCGCCCTGGATCGGCTCGACCAGCAACGCCGCGGTCTCGTCGCCGATTGCGGCACGGGTCGCATCCAGGTCGTTGAGGTCCACCTGGTCGAAGGCATCCACGGCAGGCTCGAATCCCTTGAGGTGCTTGGCCTGCGCGCCCGCCGCGATGGTCGCGAGCGTCCGCCCGTGGAAGGCGTTGCGGAAGGTGACCACGCGGTAGCGCTCGGGCGCGCCGCGGCTGGTCTGGTAGATGCGCGCGAGCTTGATCGCGCACTCCATCGCCTCCGCCCCGGAATTGCAGAACAGCACACGGTCGGCGAAGGACGCGGCGGTGAGCCGCTCGGCGAGACGCGCCTGCGGCGGAATGTGATAGAGGTTGGAGACGTGCCAAAGCTCTTTGGCCTGCCCCTCCAGCGCGGCGACCACATGCGGATGCGCATGGCCGAGGCTGGTCACACCGATGCCGCAGCCGAAATCCAGGTAGCGCTCGCCGTCGGCCGTGTAGAGGTACGATCCCTCGCCCCGCTCGAAGGTGAGGTCGAAACGGCCATAGTTGGCCATCAGTGAGGTGGACACGGCAGCGCCTCCCAAGATTTGGAAAGCGCGCACTATCCGTTCAGAGGCCCCTCAAGTCAACGCGCTAGCACGCTGAACAAGGGATCAGATCGGGTATTCGATCTTCCCGAGGCGGGCGGACAGCTTCATGTTCTCGCCGTAGTCAATCGGCACGCCGATCACCGCCGGCCCCGGCTGCCTGAAGGCCTCCTCCAGCGCGGGCACGAGCTCATCGGCCTTCTCGATGGTGCGCCCCCAGGCGCCGTAGGACTCGGCCCAGAGCTGGAGGTCCGGATTGGTGAACGAGAGGTCGAAGTGCCGGCCGTCGAAGGCGTTGCGCTGCTTCCACTCGATCAGCCCGTAGGCGCCGTCCATCCAGATCATGGCGACGACGTTGAGCTTGCGCCTGACCGCGGTCTCCATGTCCTGCGCGTTCATGAAAAACCCGGCATCGCCGTTGATCGAGAGGATGCGCCGCTCGGGCATGGCGATCTTGGCCCCGAGGGAACCGGGAAAGGCGAAGCCCATGGTGCAGAAGCCGTTGGAGATGAGGCAGGTGTTCGCCTCGTCGCACTGGTAGTAGCGGGCAATCCACATCTTGTGCGCGCCCACGTCGGAGAGCAGCACGTCCTCCGGCCCCATGACGTCGCGCACGTCGTAGAGCACCTTCTGCGGTCGCATGGGGAAGTGGCTGCTGCCCCGCTCGGCGGTGAGATCGTCGTGGATGGTCGTGCGGAGCGCCTGGCGGGCGCCGATATCGAACAGCGGCAAACTCGCGCCGCCGTCGGCGCTGCGCCGCTCGATTTCCTCGTTGATCTGCCAGAGCGCATCGGCGATGTCACCGGCGACGTCCACCTCCACCTGGTAATCACCGTCCACTTCGGCCGGCCAGAAGTCGATATGGACGATGGTCTTCTCCGCGCCGCGGTTCCAGAATGCCGGCGAATACTCCACCAGGTCGTAGCCGACGGAGACGATCACGTCCGCCTCGCGCAGCGCTGCGATGATGTGGTCCTTGCCTTGCAGGCCCACGGTGAAGAGGCAGTGCTCGTCGCTCCTCGGCACGGCCCCCTTGCCCATGAAGGTGTTGACCACGCCGATGCCGGTAAGGTCGGCGAGGCGCCTGAGCTGGGTTGACGCCCGCTTACGGATGGCGCCGTTGCCGGCGAGGATCAGCGGGTTCTTGGCGCCCATGATCGCGTCCACCGACCGTGCCACCGCCTTGTAATCGGCGCCGGGGCGCCGGGTCTTGATCGGGGCGATCGGCGCGCCGCTTGCCTCGTGCTCCGCGATGTCCTCCGGCAGCTCGATCAGCACTGCGCCCGGCTTCTCGGCCTCGGCCACCTTGAAGGCCTTGCGCACGATTTCGGGGATGTTGTCCGGCTGGTGCACCGTCTGCGCCCACTTGGTGATCGGGCGGAACATGGAGACCGAGTCCATGTTCTGGTGGCTCTCCTTGTGGAGGCGCTGGGTGCCGGCCTGGCCGATGAGGCAGACCAGCGGCGCGCGGTCCATGTTGGCGTCGGCGACGCCGGTGACGAGGTTAGTCGCGCCGGGGCCGAGAGTGCCGAGGCAGACACCGGCCTTCCCGGTGAGCCGGCCGTAGACGTCCGCCATGAAGGCCGCCGCCTGCTCGTGCCGGCAGAGGACGAAGTCGATGTTGCTGTCCATCAGCGACATCATCACGTCGGCGTTCTCTTCGCCGGGAATCCCGAAGATGTGGGTCACGCCCTCGGTTTCGAGGCATTTGACCATCAGATCGGACGCTTTCATGGAGCCCCCTTCCAGGGCGCGGTCTCGTCCGCCGCGCCCGGTTGAATGCGCGGCGCACGATGGGACTGCGGCGCGCCCAAGTCAACGCACCCAGAGCGCGGATCACGCCTCTGTTTGAACTGTTGAAGGATTGTGCGGGGCTAACGTCCAGCGCGACTCTGGCTTGGCCTAATGACGCTTGGCCTTATGAGAAGGTGGAGCGGAGCGCGCTTTGTCCTGCATCGCCTCGACGTCGTCTTCGCGCGCCTGCCGCGCGATATCCTCCTCGCTCGTCGCGTCCAGCACCGCGTGATCCACCCGTCCCGGAGGAAGGCTGCGCGGATTGTCCGGGTCAATCCTGATGCGTGTTCTGCTCATACTCCCGAACCTCCTTCTCTCGTACTGTAACGGCGCCTAACCCGGCGCGTCGTCGCCTGAGCTGCTGCCCGCGTCGTCCGGCCCGTCGCCGCTCCGCTCGCGCGGCGTGCGCTCCTGCTGCCGCTCCCGTCTTTCTCGCTCATCCACGTCGTCAGCGGAGGAGCCCGGCGGGGCGGCAGTGTCGTCGCTCGCTCGCGCGTCCTCGATCACCACCCGGGCGGCCGGCGCGCGGCCCTGCTTGTCCTCGCCGAAGTAGATCTGCGTGTGGGGGAAGGGAATCTCGATACCGCGTTCGTCGAACGCCGCCTTGAGCCTGCGGTTGTACTCCCGCCCGGTCGCCCACTGCGTGAGCGGCTTGGTCTTGAGCCGGGCGCGGACGATGACGGCGGAATCGCCGAAGCTGTTGAGGCCCATGATCTCCAGCTGCTCCAGCATGTTGGGGCCGAACTCGGGGTCCTGCTGCAGTTCCGCCCCCACCTCGCGCATCACCTCCACGACCTCGTCGTAGTCCTCGCGGTAGGCCACGCCCATGTCGATCAGGTAGTAGGAGAACTCCTTGGTCATGTTGGAGATCGTGTCGACACCGCTGAACGGCACGGTGTGCACGTGGCCCTGCAGGTCGCGCAGCCGAATGGTGCGGATGGTGATCGCCTCGACCGTACCGGTATGCCCGCCGGCGGTCACCACGTCGCCCACGGCGACACTGTCCTCCAGCAGGATGAAGAGTCCGGTGATGATGTCCTTCACCAGGGTCTGCGCGCCGAAGCCGATGGCGAGGCCGGCGACGCCGACGCCCGCCAGCACGGGCGCGATATCCAGACCGATCTCCGAGAGGATCATCAACGCCGCGATCACACCGACGACCACGCGGAGCGCGTTGCGCGCGAGCGGCAGCAGGGTGCGGGCGCGCTGACTCCGCTCCACCAGCTCGCCCTTCTCGTCGACCTGGGTGAGGTAGCGGTCGACCAGCGTGGTCGCCACTTCGAGCACGATCGTGGCGATGAGGGCGATGGCGACGATCGAGGCGATCGTCGCGATCACGGCGCGGCCGATTTCGCTCGCGAGCCAGGTGAAGATGTCGGCGTTCCACGCTTCCAGGATGAGGCAAATCCCCAGCAACAGGATCACCGCCTGCGCCGCCCGGCGCGCCACCGGCAGGTAGCGGTTGACCCGCGCCTGCAATCCCGGATAGCGCTCGTGCAGCTCGGCGCGGATGCGGAAGCCCCGCTCGAAGCCGCGCCTGACGCCTGCGAAGCCAAAACCCGTGGCCCAGGCGATCAAGAGAGTGAGCGCGCTGCCCTTGATCAGGAAGAGGAAGCCCTCCAGCCCCTCGGCGGCAGCCAGCAGGCCGCCCGCGACGACGTAGAGGATCGCCGGGATGTGCCAGAAATCCGCGAGCTTGCCTAGGAACGCGAAGACCCTGAGGTGCGCCCGCGTGCCGCTGGTCCGCCCGGTCTCGTGCAGCCAGCGCGCAAACGCCAGACGGTTCTGCAGGATGAAGGTGATGAGCAGCCCGACTAGGAGGATGCCAAGCAGACGGATCAATGCGTCATGGCCGCTCTCTGGCAGGCCGAGCAGCAGCGCCGCCTGGCAGAAGACGTAGCCGTAGGCCCCGATGTTCACCAGGCGCCGCCACCAGACCGAGCAATAGGCGGCGTTCTCGTCCGTGATCGGGGCGAGGCGAAGCTGCGGCGCGTAAGGCGCCAGCACCAGGGTGCCTGCCACTTTGACCACGGTCACGATGAGATGTGCGTTGATGATTGCGAGCGCGATCACCCGAACCGAGTCGACCGGCGATATCACGGTCAGCACACCGTAGGCCACACCCGCCGCGATCAAGTTGGGCGCCGCTCGCAGCACGGCGTGATAGAGCAGCAGCACCGGCCGGAACCAGAGGGAGGGTGCCTCCCGCCGCTCCACCCGGCGCCTGAGCGCGGTGAGCGCGTAGAAGGCGATCAGGCCACCGATGATCCCACCGGCCATGACGGCGGCCAGCTTGCCGAAGGAGATCAGCCAGGCGTCGCGCTCGCTCGGCTCGCCCCAATGCTCGACCAGCCAGGCGATGGCGTCGGGGATGCCGGCGATTTCCCGCGCGAGCTCGACGATGTGCTTGCCGAGGACGGCGACGCCGTCCGAGATCGCACGCATGGCGGACGCGCCTTCGGCATCCTCGCTCGCCTCCGTTGCCTGCTGGGCCTCCAGCGCGGCCTTGAGGTCCGCGATGAAGCGCTTGCGCTGCTCCGGCGATTCGAGGGTCTCGACCAGGCTTTCGAGGGCCTGAGCGTCGGCCGCGTCGGCGGCGGGCACGCTATCCTGGGCGAGCACCGGCGCGCTCGCGGCGAGCCACAGGATCGCCAACATCAGCGCCGCGGCCCTCACGATACCTGCGCGCGAGGCGCATGGGGCCGGCCTCTGGACACCCCGCCTGAGCGCGTGCCAGAGTGCCGCCGCCCTGCGATGCACCGGGAGGGACGACATGGCGGTGACTATTTACCACAACCCGCGCTGCTCCAAGTCCCGTCAAACATTGCAGTTGTTGCGGGACCGGGGCATCGAGCCGCAAGTCGTGGAGTATCTGAAGGCACCGCCCTCATCCGACGAGTTGGGTGCCGTGCTCGCCAAGCTCGGGATCGAGCCACGCGCGCTGATGCGAACGAAGGAGGTCGCCTACCGCGAAGCCGGCATGGCCGACGACGGCCTCTCCCGCCGCGCGCTGATCGACCTCATGGTGGCCAATCCCATCGTCATCGAGCGGCCCATCGTCGTGAACGGCGCCCGCGCGGCCCTTGGCCGGCCGCCCGAGAGCGTGTTGTCCATCCTTTAGCCCTGCATCCGCTGCCTGTGACCCTTCCGGTCGTCATTCACCCCGATTACACGGTCCCGCTGCCGCCCGGCCATCGCTTCCCCATCGGGAAGTTCGGCCGGATCAAGGACGTGCTGCTGGAGGACGGCGTGATCCCGCCGGCGAACTTGATCGAGCCCACGCCCGCGTCTCGGGAGTGGCTGACGCTCGCGCATGACGAGACCTACGTCGACGCGGTGCTGACGCTCGCGCTCGACCGCCGTGCCATCCGCCGGCTTGGGCTGCCGCTCTCCGACGCCCTGGTCCGCCGCGGCTGTGCCGCCGTCGGCGGCACCGTGCTCACGGGCCGTCTCGCGCTCGCACACGGGCTCGCCTGCAACACGGCGGGTGGCAGCCACCACGCCTTCGCCGATCACGGCGCAGGCTTCTGCCTCTTCAACGACGTTGCGGTTGCCATCCGCGTGCTGCGCAGCGAGGGGCTGATCGAGCGCGCGCTGGTGGTCGATCTCGACGTCCATCAGGGCGACGGCACGGCGGCAATCTTCCAGGACGAGCCGGAGGTCTTCACCTTCTCGCTCCACTGCGAGGCCAACTATCCGCCCTCGAAGGAGACCAGCGATCTCGACATCGGCGTGCCGCCCGGCACCGGCGATGACGTCTATCACTCGGTGCTGGCGACCCACCTGCCGGCGCTGCTCGGCGACCATCGGCCGGACATCGTGTTCTACAATGCCGGCGTCGATCCCCATATGGAGGACAAGCTCGGCCGGCTCGCCCTCGGCGACGGCGGGCTCGCCAGGCGCGACCGCTACGTGATCGAAACCTGCCGCGAGGCCGATGTGCCGACCGCCTGCGTGGTGGGCGGCGGCTACGCCGACGATCTCGACCGCCTCGCGCGCCGGCATACGAGCGTCCATCGGGCCGCGGCCCTGGTGGCGGCCTCGGCCGGAGGGCGCGCACGGGTACGGGTTGCGGGAGGGAGGGCATGAAAGCGGCGGTGATCCACGGCTACGGCGAGGCCTTCGACACGATCGTCTACGAGGACGTGCAGACGCCTGCGGCGGGCCCCGGCGAGCTCCTCATCAAGGTCCATGCCTCCGGCGTGAATCACTGCGACACCGACCTGCGCAAGGGGCTCTTCGGCGTGGACAGCCCCATGCCGCACGTGATGGGGGTCGATGCGGCGGGCGCGGTCGCGGACGTGGGCGCCGGGGTGACGGGCTTCAGCGAGGGCGACCGGGTCGCGCCCCACTTCATGCTGAGCTGCGGCGCCTGCGGCAACTGCCGCGACGGTCGCGAGAACCTGTGCCTGAACGCAGGCGTGCTAGGCGTCACCCATTGGGGCGGCTATGCCGAGTACGTGCGCGTGCGCCACGACCACGTCGTCCGCATCCCGGATTCGCTCTCCTACGAGGACGCCGTGGCCGGCCAGATTCCCTTCGCCACCGCCTGGGAGGCGCTGATCGAGGAGATCGCCCTCCGCGCCGGCGAGACGGTGCTGATCACCGCGGCGGGCGGCGGCGTCGGCTCCGCCGCGGTGCAGATCGCGAAGCTCGCGGGCGCGCGGGTGATCGCCGCCGCAGGCTCCGAGGAGAAGCTGGAGAAGGCCCGCGCGCTGGGCGCCGACGCGGCCATCGACTACACCCGCGAGGATATCGGCGATGCAGCGCGCAGGCTCACCGATGGCCGCGGCGTCGAAGCGGCGCTGGAGATGACCGGCGGCGCGATCCTGGTGGGCGCCATCGATGCGCTCGCGCCCGGCGCCCGGCTCGCCACCATCGGCGCCCACGGGGGTGAGCGGGTGGAGATCGACTTCATCGAGTTCTTCCGCAAGCACATCGCGGTGCACGGCTGCGGGCGCTCCACCAAGGCCCACGTCGAGCGCGTGCTCGGGCTGATGGCGGAGGGCCACCTCAAGCCGGTGATCCACCAGGCCTTCGCCTTGAGCGAGGCGCCGGCGGCCCACGCGCTGATGGAAAGCTGCAACTTCTTCGGCCGCATGATCATGCGGCCCTAGTCCGGCCGGTCGCGGTGCCCGATCCGCTCGGCAACTTCGCCTTTACCTGGCCGTTCTACGCCGGCGGGGTCATCGCCTATCTGATCGGCGCGCTCCCCATGGGCCTGATCGTCGCGCGCCTCTTCAGGCTCGGCGACCTGCGCCGCATCGGCTCCGGCAACATCGGGGCGACCAATGTGCTGCGCACCGGCAACAAAGCGGCAGCCGCGCTCACCCTGCTGCTAGACGGCGGCAAGGGCGCCGTCGCCGTGGTCATCGCGCAGCGCTTCGGCCCCGACATGGCGGTGATCGCCGCAGGCTGCGTGGTCGTGGGCCACATCGCGCCGGTCTGGCTGCTCTTCAAGGGCGGCAAGGGGGTGGCCACGACCTTGGGCGTCCTGCTCGCCATCGCGTGGCCCGTGGGGCTCGTCGCCTGCGGTCTCTGGCTCGCCGTCGCCGGTCTCTTCCGCTATTCCTCCCTCGCCGCTTTGATCGCGATCTGTGCGTCACCTGGCTTCGCGATCCTCTTCGACATGCCGCAGATCTCGTGGCTCGCCGGCTTCCTCGCGGTCATCGTGACGCTGCGTCACGGGGCGAACATCGTGCGCCTCGCGCGGGGCCGCGAGCTCCGTATTGGCCGGAGCACCCCCGCCCCACCCGAAGCCGATCCCAAGACGGACCAATGAACGTTTCCCTCTCCAACGAGCCCCGCACGCTGACCGACGCCGAGCGGCTCGACTGGCTGCGCCTCGCCCGCAGCGAGAATGTCGGCCCGATCACCTTCTTCGCTCTGCTGGAGCGCTTCGGCTCCCCCGCCGCCGTGCTCGACGCGCTGCCTGCGCTCGCGCGGCGCGGTGGCCGCCGTCGCCCCATCAAGGTCTGCGCGCGCGCCACGGCCGAGCGCGAGATCGAGGCGCTGGACCGGCTCGGCGGGCACCTGATTGCCGTAGGCGAGCCCGCCTATCCGCTGGCGCTCGCCGCCATCGACGACCCGCCGCCGGTGCTCGCCCTGCGCGGACGCGCGGACCTCCTCGCGAGCGAGTGCATCGCCGTGGTGGGCGCGCGCAACGCGTCTGCCAACGGGCTTCACTTTGCCGAGCGGCTGGGGGCGGACCTCGGCGCCGCCGGGCTCACCGTGGTCTCCGGCATGGCGCGAGGCATCGACGCCCACGCCCACACCGGCGCGCTCGCGACCGGCACGGTGGCGGTCATGGGCGGCGGGGTCGATGTGCTCTATCCCAAGGAGAATCGGTCGCTCTTCGAGAAGCTGCTGGCGGAGGGAACGGTCATCGCGGAGGCGCCGCTCGGCACCGTGCCGATGGGGCGTCACTTCCCGCGCCGCAACCGCATCATCGCCGGGCTCTCCCGCGGCGTCGTGATCGTCGAGGGTGCGGCCCGCTCGGGCTCTCTCATCACGGCGCGGCTCGCGTTGGAGCAGGGCCGCGAGGTAATGGCGGTCCCCGGCTCGCCCCTCGACCCCCGCGCGAGCGGCCCTAACCGCTTGATTCGGCAGGGCGCCACGCTGGTGGAGAACGCCGACCACGTGCTCGAGGCGCTCGCCGAAGGCGGCCGCCACGCGTTCAGCGAACCCGGGCAACGCTGGCCGTCCGATGCCGCTCTGGGCCCGCCCGAGGACGACGAAGCACCGGCCAGCGCCCGCGACGCGGTGACCGCATTGCTCGGCCCGAGCCCCGTGCCGGTGGACATGCTGGTCAGGCAGAGCCGGTTGACTCCCGCGATGGTGGCAACCATTTTGCTTGAGCTTGAGTTGGCGGGGCGCCTGGAGCGGCAGCCCGGCAACCTCGTTTCACTTTCCCGGCCGGCGGCGTAGCGCCGCCCGATGACGCTACCAGCAATCGTTTCAGGATGAACGTCGTCGTCGTCGAATCGCCCACTAAGGCGTCCACCATCGGCAGGTATCTGGGGCCCGACTACAAGGTCGTGGCCTCCTACGGCCACGTGCGCGACCTCCTGCCCAAGGACGGCTCGGTGCGGCCGGACGATGCCTTCGCCATGGACTGGACCGTCGCCGACGGTGCCGAAAAGCACATCGGCGCCATCCGCAAGGCGCTCCGAGGCGCGAACCATCTCTATCTCGCCACCGATCCCGACCGCGAGGGCGAGGCGATCTCCTGGCACGTGCGGGACGAGCTCGGCCGGCGCGGGCTGCTGGACGGCGTCGCCGTCAAGCGCGTGGTCTTCACCGAGGTCACCAAGTCCGCCGTGCTCGACGCCATGGCCGCCCCGCGCGACCTCGACGACAACCTGATCGACGCCTACAGGGCGCGCCGCGCGCTCGACTATCTGGTGGGCTTCACGCTCTCACCGGTGCTCTGGCGCAAGCTTCCCGGCTCGCGCTCGGCCGGCCGCGTGCAATCGGTCGCGCTCCGCCTGATCTGCGCGCGCGAGCTCGAGATCGAGGCCTTCAAGCCGCGCGAGTACTGGTCGATCGAGGTCGATCTGGACACGCCCAGGGGCGAGCGCATGGTGGCCCGCCTCGCTGCCCTCGACGGCGAGCAGCTCGGCAAGTACGCGCTCGGCGACCAGGCTGCGGCCGAGCAGGCGGCCGAACTCGTCCGCGCCGGGCGCTACCGCATCGCCGCCGTCGAGCCCAAGCGGGTCAAGCGCAATCCGGCGCCCCCCTTCACCACCTCCACCCTGCAGCAGGAGGCCTCGCGCAAGCTGGGCTTCGCCGCGCGGCGCACCATGCAGGTGGCCCAGCAGCTCTACGAGGGCATCGCGGTGGGCGGCGAACAGGTCGGCCTCATCACCTACATGCGGACCGACGGCGTGCAGATTGCGGAGCAGGCCCTGCGCCAGGCACGCGACGTGATCGGGCAACGCTACGGCTCCAACTACGTGCCGGAGAAGCCCCGCCGCTACCGCACCAAGGCGAAGAACGCGCAGGAGGCGCACGAGGCAATCCGCCCCACCGATCTCGCCCGCACGCCCCAGTCGCTCTCGGCCGTGCTCAAGAAGGACCAGGCGCGGCTCTACGAGCTGATCTGGAAGCGCGCGCTCGCGAGCCAGATGGCGAGCGCCGAGATCGACCGGGTGAGCGTGGATATCGCCTCCGACGACGGCCGCACCGGGCTCCGCGCCACGGGCCAGACGGTCGCCTTTGACGGTTTCTTGCGCGTCTATCAGGAGGGCCGGGACGACGCCCGGCGCGAAGGCGGCGACGACGCGGACGACGAGCGCAGGCTGCCGGCGGTCACCGTCGGCGAGGCGATGGCGGTCGCCGGCGTCACCCCGAACAAGCACGTGACCGAGCCGCCGCCGCGTTTCTCGGAAGCGAGTCTGGTCAGGCGACTGGAGGAGCTCGGCATTGGCCGCCCCTCCACTTACGCCTCGATCATCTCGGTGCTGCAGGACCGCAACTACGTGCGCCTGGAGAAGCGCCGCTTCGTGCCGGAGGACCGCGGGCGCATCGTCACCGTGTTCCTCGAGAACTTCTTCAGCCGCTACGTCGAGTACGACTTCACGGCCTCGCTCGAAGGCCAGCTCGATACCATCTCCGCCGGCGAAATCGACTGGCGCGCGGTGCTGAGCGATTTCTGGCGGGACTTCGCCGGCGCGGTCGAGGAGACCAAGGGGCTCCGGGTCAAGCATGTGCTCGATGCCCTCGACGAGACGCTCGGCCTTCACCTCTTCCCTGCCGAGGATGGCGGCGAGGACCGCCGCTGCCCCTCCTGCAATGACGGGCGGCTCGGGCTCAAGCTTGGCCGTTACGGCCCCTTCGTCGGCTGCGCCAACTATCCCGAGTGCAAGTACACGCGCCCGCTCGCCGACAACGGCGGCGATGCGGCGGAGCCGCGCGCGCTCGGCAACGACCCTGAGACCGGCTTCCCCGTTCAGTTGAAGCGCGGCCCCTACGGCCTCTACGTCGAGCGGGGTGTGGACGGCGCCACCAAGGAGAAGCCCAAGCGGGTCTCCCTGCCCCAGGACCTCGCGCCGGACCTGGTCGATCTCCAGACGGCGCTCGGCCTGCTCTCGCTCCCGCGCGAGGTCGGCACCCATCCCGAGACCGGCAAGCCGGTCACCGCCGGCATCGGCCGCTTCGGTGCCTACGTAAAGCACGACGGCGCCTATCGCTCGCTACCGCGCGGCGAGAATGTGCTCGACGTGGGCCTGAACCGAGCGGTGGTGCTGATCGCGGAGAAGAAGGGCGGCGCGCGTCTGCTGCGCGAGCTCGGCGCCCACCCCGACGGCGGCCAGGCTGTAACGCTCCACACAGGCCGCTACGGTCCCTACGTCCAGCATGGCAGCCTGCGGGCCTCGCTACCCAAAGGCGCGTCCGACGACGATCTCACCTTGGATGAGGCGGTCAAGCTGCTCGCCGCCAAGGCGGCCAAGGGCGGCGCCAAGAAGAAGAGCGCCGGGCGCGGGCGCAAGTCCGCAACGGCCAAGACCGGCACGGCGCGGTCGAAGGCCAAGCGCGGCTCGCGCCGGCAGGCAGACGCGCCGGCCGACGGCGCGCCCTAGCGGCGCGCGGCGCACTTGGCGGGCAAGCCGGCTCCCTTTCCGACCAGGGACGAGGTTCTGCGCTTTGTCCGGGAGAGCCCGGGCAAGACGGGAATGCGCGAGATCGCCCGCGCCTTCAACATCCGCGGCAACGATCGCGCCGCGCTGAAGGATCTCGTGCGCGCGCTGGAGGCGGAAGGCGCAATTGACGCGCGCCGCACGCGGCGCCGCCCGGCCGGCACCCTGCCGTCGGTCACGGTGCTGGAGGTCGACGGCCTCGACGCGGACGGCGCGCTCACGGCCCGACCGACGCGCTGGGACGAAGACGATCCGCCCCCGCCGATCATCCTCGACCCCGCGCCCCGCGGCGTTCCCGAGCCGGGGGAAGGCGACCGCGTGCTCGCGCGGCTCAGGCCCGCGCCTGATGGCGGATATCTGGCGCGGCCCATGCGCGTGCTCGATGCAGGACCGCGCCGGGTGGTCGGCGTCTTCCGCGCCACGGGCAGCGGCGGCGGCGTGATTGAGCCCGCCGAGCGCCGCGCCCGCCGCGATCTAACGGTGCCGGCGGAGCAGACAGCCGGCGCCCGCACGGGCGAGCTGGTGGTGGGCGAAACCGAGCCCGGCAGCCGGCTCGGGTTGGCCGACGCCAGGGTGGTCGAGCGGCTGGGCGACGCGGACTCGCCCGGTGCGATCAGCCTCGCGGCGATCCACGCCCACGGCCTGCCGCTCCGCTTCTCCGACGCGGCGCTGGCCGAGGCGGCGCAAGCGGCAGCGCCGGACCTCGAAGGCCGCGCCGACCTGCGGGCGCTGCCTCTGGTGACCATCGACGGCGCGGACGCCCGCGATTTCGACGACGCGGTCTGGGCCGAGGCCGATCCCGCGCCCGACAATCCGGGCGGCTGGCGCGCGCTCGTCGCCATCGCCGACGTGGCCCACTTCGTGCGTCCCGGCAACGCTCTCGACAGGGCGGCACAAGAGCGCGGCAATTCCGCCTACTTCCCCGATCGCGTGGTGCCGATGCTGCCGGAGGCGCTCTCCGCCGAGCTCTGCTCGCTGAAGCCGGATGTCGACCGCGCCTGCCTCGCCGCGCACCTCCGCATCGACGCAGAGGGCGAACTGCGCGATTGGCGCTTCGAGCGTGCGCTCGTGCGCTCGGCCGCGCGCCTCACCTACGACGGCGTGCAGCAGTCCTTCGAGCGCGGCGGCGATGGCCTGCCAGCGCCGGTCCGCACCTCGATCGCCGCGCTCTACGGCGTCTACGCCGCGCTCAAGGCGGCGCGGGCGCGGCGCGGCGCGCTCGACCTGGAGCTACCGGAGCGTGAGATCACGCTCGCCGATGACGGCACCGTCGCTCGCATCGGCTTCGCCCGCCGCCACGACAGCCACCGCCTGATCGAGGAGCTGATGATCGCAGCCAATGTCGCTGCTGCGAGCGCTCTCGAAGCCAAGCATGCACCCTGCATGTACCGCGTCCACGACCGGCCCGATACCGCGAAGCTCGACGTGCTGCGCGAGTTCCTCCGCAGCCGCGGGATCGCTCTGCCGCGCAGCGGCGCGCTCAGCCCCGATACCTTCAATCGTTTTCTCGCCCTGCTCGAGAACCCGCGCGATGCCGGCATCGCCAGCCTGATGATCCTGCGCGCCCAGGCGCAGGCCGCCTACAGCCCGCGCAACATCGGCCACTACGGGCTCGGCCTCGTTCGCTACGCCCATTTCACCTCGCCGATCCGCCGCTACGCCGACCTGCTGGTGCATCGCGCTCTGATCGACGCTTACGGCCTCAGGCCAGGCGGGCTTGGCCGCACCGAACCGGAGGCGCTGGAGCGCGTCGGCACGCACATCTCTTCCACCGAGCGGCGCGCGCAGGCCGCCGAGCGCGATGCCGGGGATCGGTACTGCGCCGCCTACCTGGCCGATCGCGTGGATGCGGAATTCGACGGGCGGATCGCCGGCGTGACACGCTTCGGCATCTTCGTCGCCCTCGACGAGACCGGCGCGGAGGGACTGGTGCCGGGCGCGACCCTTGGGGCCGCTCGCCCGCGCTTCGACTCCCGCCGGCATTCGCTCGCGGTCGATGGCCGCATACTCCGCTTGGGCGATCCCGTGGTCGTGGCGCTCAAGGAGGCTGATCCGATTGCCGGCGGCCTCGTCTTCTCGCTCTCTGCCGTGAACGGCGAGGCCTGGGAGTCGTCGCGGGGCCATGACGGCGGGCGGCGCGGGAGGCCGCGGCGGCGGCGCTGATCGTGTCCTCCGCCCGCACCCGTTGGGACATCGTGGCCCTCGCCTTCACGGCCGGCTACATGGTGGGCATGCAGGTCGGCAAGGTGCCGCCCGCGCTGCCCATGCTGGAAGCGGAGCTCGCCCTGCCCCGCGTCATCGCGGGGCTGATCGCGTCGTCCTTCTACGGCATGGGCGCGGTCCTGGGGGTTGCTGGCGGGGTGATAGTCGACCGGGCTGGCATCGGGCGCATGGTCTTCGTGGGCGGCGCCGTGATGGCCTGCGCGAGCCTTGCCGGGGGCTTCGCGGAGAACGGCGCGCAGCTGCTCGCGGCCCGCGTTGTCGAGGGCTTCGGCTTCGCCACCCTCACGGTTGCCGGGCCCAAGATGCTCGTCGCTGCGACCGATACCGGCGTGCGCCGCTTCGTCCTCGGCGTCTGGGGCACCTACATGCCGGTCGGCATCGCGCTCTCGCTGGTGATCGCGACGGTGCTGCTGGATACGGTCGGCTGGCGCGGCCTCTGGTTCATCAATACCGGGCTGATCCTGCTCTTCCTGCTCGCCTTCGCCTGGGTCGCGGCGCCGGGGCGCTGGCAGATGCCGTCGGCCGGCACCACGTTCGACCGTGCCGGCGTGCGCGCGACCCTGGCGCGGCCGGGGCCCTGGCTCTTCGGCGTTGCCTTCGCGATTTTCGCCGTGCAGTGGCAGGCGCTGATGGCGTGGCTGCCCACCTTCCTGATCGAGACGCAAGGCCGCTCGGTCGAGGCTGCCGCGCTCTTCACGGCGCTCTTCGTCCTTGCCACCACCGTGGGCTCCGTGGCCAGCGCGTGGCTCTTGCAGCGCGGCGTCGCGCGCTGGCTGCTGCTGGGCCTCACCTTCACAGGCATGGGTGTATGCGCGGCGACGCTCTTCGCGCCCTTCACGCCCGTCGCCGCCAAGATTCCTCTGGCCGTCTGCTTCGCCTTGGCGGGTGGCCCGTTACCCGCTGTCTGCTTCGAAGGCGGCATCGCCCACGCGCCAAGCCAAGCGCAGGTGGCGATGGCCGGCGGCTTCGTCGCGCAGGGAGCCGCACTCGGCGCCGTGCTCGGCCCGCCGCTGCTGGCTGTGGTGACCGAGGCGCTCGGCGGCTGGGACGCAGCATGGTGGACCATGCTGGTCTGGTCCTCCCTCGGCATGGCAGTCGTTGTCGGCGTGTGGCGGGCGGACGCACGTCTCGGGCGATTGGCGGCTGCGGCATGATGGGCGGACGCTCTCTGGTGCGCATCGTCGTTGCCGTCGCCATGGCCAGCGCGATGGCGCTGGCCTGCGGCGATGCGTTCGCGGCATCCGCCTCGCTCTCCTCGCGCCCGGTCGCCCTCGACCCGACCGACCGCACCGTGCGTCAGGTCGGCCGCCTGCACTTCCTCGGCGGGTTGGATCTAAGATGGAACAAGCCGGGATTCGGCGGGCTGTCGGGCCTCAGCGTCTCAGTCGACGGTCAGCTTACCGCCGTCACCGACCGCGGCCAGTGGTTCAGTGCCCACATCGTGCGGGACGATGCCGGACGCCTCGTGGGCCTGGCGGACGCCGCAATGGGGCCGCTCCTCGATGCGGAGGGCCGGCCGTTGCAGGGGCAGTGGCGCGACGCCGAGGCGCTGGAGCGCCTGCCGGGCGGCGACAGGCTGGTGAGCTTCGAGCAGCGTCACCGCGTCTGGCGCTACCCGTTGGAGACCGGTGGGCTAAAGGGTCGCCCCGTGCCTTATCCGGCCCCAAAAGGCATCGCGGCCGCCCCCGACAACGGCGGGCTGGAAGCGCTCACGCCGCTTGCCGACGGCCGCATCCTGATGCTGGCGGAAAGCCTCAAGCGAACCGGCGGCGCCCGCGCCGGCTGGCTCGTCGGAGACGGCAAGGTCGACACTTTTGGCTACCGCACCGCGCGGGACTTCAAGCCGACGGACGCGGCGACGCTGCCCAACGGCGACGTGCTCGTGCTTTCGCGCTATTTCAAGCTGCTCGGCGGCTTCAAGGCGCGGCTCGAGCGGATTCCCGCCGGCGCCATCGAGGGCGGTACCGTGCTGAAGGGCGAGCTGCTCGCTCGCTTCACGCCGCCGCTTACGGTGGACAACTTCGAAGGCTTGGCCGTGACGCACGATACGGACGGCGGGACGCTCGTCTACATCCTCTCCGACGACAACTTCCATTTCCTCCAGCGCACGCTCCTGCTCCTCTTCCGCCTCGACGAGTGACGACCTGCTCGGCCCCGCGCGGCGCCCGGCCGATGGTGCTACCATCGGGCCAAGACGCAGAGCGGTGCGGGCGGAGAGTCATGGGCTACACGATCGCGGAAAAGATCATGGGGCGCGCGAGCCGGGCGGGTGTGCCGGTGCCGGCCGGCGCGGAGGTCGAGGTCAAGCCCGACTACGTGCTGGGCTACGACTTCCCCGGCTACCTCGACCTCATCTTCAAGCAGATGAAGGAGGAGTTCGGCATCGAGCGCGTCGCGGAGCCGGAACGCTACGCCCTCTTCATCGACCACATGGTGCCGGCCAACACGCCCGACGAGGAGGAGCTGCACATCGTCACCCGCACCTGGTGCGCGGAGAACAGCGTCAAGCTCCACGAGCGCGAGGGCATCGGCCACCAAGTGGCGGCGGAGGCGGGCTATGCCGTGCCCGGCGGCTTCGTCGTCCACTTCGACGGCCACATCGCACAGCTCGGCGCCTTCGGCACGCTCGCCATCGGCATCCACACGCAGCTCCTGGAGGCCTTCGTCCGCGAGCGTATCGACTTCACCGTGCCCGAGACCACGCGGGTCGACCTCACCGGCCGGCTCGCGCCCGGCGTGATGGCACGCGACGTGTTCCACCATCTGGTGCGCGTGCTCGGGCCCCGCTCCTGCCGCTTCCAGGTGCTGGAGCTCGGCGGGCCGGCGCTCGGCGACATCTCGCTGGAGGGCCGCCAGACCATCACCGGGCTCGCCATGTTCACCGGTGCGCTCACCGCGATCTGCAACCCGGACCGGCTCGCGCTCGACTACGCGCGCGACCACGTGACCGGGCCCTTCGAGCCGCAGGTGAGCGACGCGGACGCTACCTACGCCGCCCTGCACGAGGTCGACCTGACCGATCTCGCGCCCATCGTCGTGGTGCCGCCCAACCCGGCCGCCACCGCCGACCTCGCGGACCATGCCGGGCTCGAGGTCCAGGCCGGCTATCTCGGCTCCTGCGCCTCCGGCCGGCTCGAGGACCTGCGCGCCGCCGCCGCGGTGCTCAAGGGCCGCCGCGTTGCGCCGGGCTTTCAGCTCCACGTCGTGCCCACCAGCCAGGCGATCATGGCGGACGCCGCCCGCGAAGGCCTGCTGACCACGCTGATCGAGGCCGGCGCCTTCGTCACCTCGTCGTCGTGCGACTACTGCTACGGGCGGATCGCCACCATGACCGCCGGCCAGCGCGCGGTCTCCACCGGCACGCTCAATGTCACCGGACGCATGGGGAGCCCCGACTCCGAGATCTACCTCTGCAATGCCGCGGCGGTCGCCGCATCGGCGCTGGAAGGGCGGATCGCCGACCCCCGTCCTTATCTGGCCGAGACCGGGCAATGAGCCTCACGCCCCTGCGCGGCCGCGTCGCCTACGTCTTCGAGGAGGCGGATTTCGACGTGGACCAGATCGTGGGCGTCGAGAACATCCGACTCACCGACCCGGACGCGCTCGCGGCCTGCGCCATGCGCCGCTTCGACCCCGGCTTCGCCGAGAAGGTCGCGCCCGGCGACGTGATCGTCGGCGCGGAGAATTTTGGGTACGGCCATCCCCACTTCGCGCCGATGATCGGGCTGCGCCGTCTCGGCGTCCGCGCCGTGATCGCGGACTCCTTCGCCACCGGCTACTGGCGGGAGGAGATCGCCGAGGGCTTCCCGCAGATCGCCTGCCCCGGCATCACCGGCCTCGTCCAGCGCTGGGACGAGATCGAGATCGACTGGGCGGCCGCCGAGGTCCGCAATCTGAGCCGGGGCGGCGCGCTCGCCATCGCGCCCTACTCGACCGCCGAGCGCGGCATGCTGCAGGCCGGCGGCCTGATCCCCTACCTGCGCGAAAAGCTCGCCGCGGGCAGCGGCTGAGTCCTTCTACGATCCGGATCGGTATTTCTCCGGCATCTGCGGGCTGTTGGCCGGATTGGTGTCGTGCTTGGCGAGCCGGGTCACCACGCCGGCGCCCACCAGCGGAGCGAGCGCGACCTCCAGCGCATCCGCCTTGTCTTTGGCATAGACCTCCGCGCCGCCAACGTAGATCGAGAACGATTTTTGGTACTTCGCCTGTTTGGTCGGGTCGGCGATCGCCGCCTTGGTCCAGGCGTAGAGCGGGTAGTGCTCGACGCCATGCTCCTCGGCCTCCGCGCAATAGCCGGCGAAGGCGTCGTACTGGCAGATCAGCCGCGCATCGTGGGCAGCGAGAATGTCCTGCAGCGGCCCGAGCCCCGCATGCTCCCCACCGGCCCGCGCCGCCCCGGCGGCATCCTCCGCCAGATCGACGCGAAGCTGGTATTGCCACACCTCCGACTCGCTCCGTGAGCCGGATGGTTCATTCGCCATCACAGACACCTCCACGCGGCTTGTCATCAAGAAATCTGTCGTCACTAGCGTGGGATATCATCGTCGAGGTTCGACGGAAGCGGTGCATTGGAAGGAGCTGACACATTGCCAAAATCTTGTGGCGGTTCGTCTGGAGGCCGATGCGAGCTGAAATGCTTCAGCTCGATCAGTCCGTATGTGTTGGGAGATGGGCGTGTGAATACATCCCCACGTCGCACATAAGCCGCCAAAGAGCCCGTGAGGGATGCCTTGTTTTGGCGGGTAAGCTCTCTGCCAAGGTGCTGCAGCAGTTCATCGATGTGTACAGGAGCGCCGACCTTCAGGATCACGTCACGAGCCTGCGCCACTGAGCTGCCTTTCCTTAGGGCCGTCTCATCAGATTGCTCGTCTTGAACTTCCTTCTCGACGGCTCTGAGAATATCTTTCAGAGCATTCAGATAAACCTTGGCAGCCTCCAGCTTGCGCTCAAGTGATTGAATTTCAGACATTTTCCTCTTAATCTTCGCCTCAATGACAGATCGCTCTGACATGGCATAGACTCCTGCATGTGGCACATGATACACATCATATCACAGGTGGCGTGTGGAGTCGTGAAGAATGGCAGACGAATTGTCACGCAGTCCCAGGTATCGAAGTACGATTGACCGCTTAGAGGAACTGCGGCGCGTTAGCAGCCGTGGCTCAGAATATTGGTACGGAAGGGAAATCCAAGGAGCATTGGGCTACACAGAGTGGCGAAATTTCGAAGGTGTGATCGATCGCGCGCGTTCATCGCTTCTGGCCAATGCGGTCTCTCCGTCACATCATATTGTTGAGACCACCAGGATGATGCCAATTGGAAATGATGGCAGGCGGCAACAGGCAGATTTCTTCCTCTCACGTGCTGCTTGCTATCTCATTGCTATGAACGGAGATCCCTCGAAGCCGGAAATAGCCGCGGCACAGGCGTATTTTGCTGTGCAGACAAGAGAAAGAGAAGTAGAGAAGTTAGAGAATGAAGATAGAAAACGAATAAACTTGCGCGAGAAGATAACAACATCGTTCAAGAACGTGAGTAAAATGGCGAGCAGAGCAGGAGTGAGTAACCGCAAACTGCCAGTCTTCCACAATGCTCGTTATCAAGGTCTTTACCGAATGTCGGCAAGAGACGTGAAGGATTTGAAGGGTATTGGGCAAAAGGCCAATCCATTTGACCACATGGGGGCGCTCGAATTATCCGCAAACGATTTTCAAATGAACTTGGCGGCAGAAACTATCGAAAAGGAGAGTATTCGAGGAGAGTCGAGAACAATTCGGAAAAACATGGAAGTAGCGGAAAGAGTTCGACAGACGATGATCGACAGCGGAGCGCGCCCGCCTGAAGAGCTTCCAACTGCCGAGCCAATCAAGAACGTAGTCAAGCGACTGAGAGACCAAGAGAAGCTGGACAACGGTCCGGACTCCTAGTTGGTAGTCCTGACTAGATTTCTGGTCGATTCTCCAACACTGACCTTTGATTTGAGCCTTTCATGTATCCAATCTAAACGCTTCGGCGCGTTCCCACGCCGTGCCACTTGGATGTCCAGTCTGACCCGTCTCTCGAATGCCGTTCCTGCCGCGTTCCCGTGGCGACTTGTCTCCCCGCCCCGCGCCAACGGCGAATCGTCCGCTATGATGCGCGGCATGAAATACGAGGAGCCCCTGGTCGCGCCCAACGGCGACCGCTTCGTTCTGATCGAGTTCGGCGACGACGGCGGTCTCCGGCTCAACCTGCAGGCGCGCGGCTTCGCCAAGGCCGTGGACGAGGCCCGCATTCCCGGCGTCATCGAGACCAATCCTGGCTTCAACTCCGTGCTCATCGAGTACGACTGGCAGCGCATCGCCTACGACGACCTCGTGCGCGAGGCGCTGGCGCTGGCCGACGCGGTGGGGACGCCCGACGAGATCGAGAGCCGGCTGGTCCACGTGCCCACCCTCTATCTCGACCCCTGGACCCGCGCCTGCATGGAGGAGTACCACCGCACCATCAAGCAGCGGCCCTACGACCCGGAGTCCATCGTGGCGGAGAACGGCCTCTCCGGTCTCGACGAGCTGGTCGCGCTCCATTCGGCGACCGAATACTGGATCGGCATCATCGGCGCCTATCCGGGCCTCCCGCTCATGCGCCCGCTCGACCCGCGCTGCATCGTCTACGCGCCCAAGTACGACCCGCCCCGCATGTGGACGCCCCAAGGCGCGGTGGTCTGCGCCGGCGGCCAGAGCGCGATCCAGACCCTGCACTCGCCCGGCGGCTTCAACATGATCGGCCGCACGCCGCTCCCCATGCTGGACCCGGAGAGGCGCATCCCGGCCTTCGGCGGCGGCATCGCGCTGCTCCGCGTCGGCGACCGCATCAAGTTCGATCCCATCGACCGCAGCGAATACGACCGGATCGAGGCAAAACTCGCGGAAGGCACCTACCCCTTCAACATCGTCGAGTATCAGCGCTTCTCGCTCTCGGCTTACGAGGCCTGGGTCGCCTCGCTCGACGCGGAGCAGAGGCACTGAGCGCCAGCCCCGCCATGGAGGTGCTGAAACCCGGCCTGGAGACCACGGTTCAGGACTATCCGGGCCGCGTCGGCGTGGTCAGCACCGGCTACCCTATCTCGGGCCCGATGGACGGCTGGTCCTTCCGCATCGCCAATCGCCTGGTCGGCAATGACGTGAGCGCCGCTGGGCTGGAATGCCAGTTCATCGGCCCCACCCTGCGCTTTCACGACGACCGCGTGGTCGCCGTCTGCGGTGCCGAGATGCCGGCGGCGCTGGATGGCGAGCCCTTCGAGGGCTGGACCAGCGTCGCGGTGCGCGCCGGTCAGACCGTGGCGCTCGGCTCGGCCACGCGCGGTGCGCGCGCCTATCTCGCGGTCTCAGGTGGTATCGACGTGCCGCCCTTCCTCGGCTCACGCTCCACCTATCGCCTCGGGCAGATCGGAGGCGCCGGGGGAGAGCCGCTCAAGGCCGGGCAGCATCTGCCCCTCGGCCCGAATGGCGGCGCGGGCACGCCAGGGCGGCGGGCAGCAGCCCATGCCCGGCCGCGCTTTCCCGAGGACCGAATCTGGTCGGTCGAGGCGGTGACGGGACCCAGGGAAGACTGGATCGACGAGGCCGGTCACGCCCGCTTCCTGACCAGCGACTGGCGCGTCTCCGCCCACAGCAACCGGGTGGGCGTCCGCCTCGAAGGGCCGGAGTGGACCTTCACCCGCCGCGCCTACGACAAGTCGCCGGAGAACGGCACGCATCCCTCCAACATCATCGAGCACGGCTATGGCCTCGGCTCCATCAACCTCTGCGGCCAGACGCCCATCGTCCTCGGGCCGGACGGCCTTACCCTCGGCGGCTTCATCAACCCCTACACGGTGCCGACGGGCTCGCTGTGGAAGCCAGGCCAGGCGCGGCCCGGCGACATCTTCCGCTTCCGCGCCGTCAGCGTGCGCGAGGCGCAGGAGGCCCGCGCCGCGCTCGATGCGCTTTGCGCAGCACCCGACGCCATCGAGGAGATCGGCGCAGGCTGAGGGCACGCCAGTCCCCGCCGCACCGGTGTCCATCCGTGACCTCTTCCCGATTCCGGCCCCATCATGCGCTCGGCCTCGCGGCCGCCTTGATCTTCGCGCTCTTCCCCGTCTTCTGGATGGTGTCCACGTCGCTCAAGCCGCTCGCCGAATGGGCGGCGGTGCCGCCGCCCTGGGTGCCGCGCGACGTGACGCTCGGGAACTACGCACCGCTCTTCCAGCGTTACGCGGAGAGCTACGTCACCGCGCCGAGGACCGGGCTCGGCGCGATTCTCGACTCGTTCATCATCGCCGGCGGCACCACGGCGCTCGCGCTGGCGATCGGGCTGCTCGCGGCGATCGGCTTCTCGCGCTACCGCGCGGGCAGCGACCGGCTCGCCATCGGGATCCTCGCGGTCCGCGCCGTGCCGCCGATCACGCTCGCGATCCCGGCTCTCTTCCTCTTCACCTCGATGGGCCTGCGCGACACCCACATCGGCATCATCCTCGTTCACGCCGCCTTCGGCGTGCCGTTCTCCTTCTGGATGTTGAAGAGCTTCATCGACGAGGTGCCGCCCGCCATCGAGGAGGCCGGCATGATGGACGGCATGAGCCGCCTGCGCGCGCACCTCGTCGTCACCGTGCCGATGATCCGGGGCGGCCTCGCGGTCACCGGCCTCTTCATCTTCATCCTCACCTGGAACGAGTTCCTGCTGACGGTCACGTTGAGCGACAAGCTCATCGTCACCGTGCCGATCTATCTGCACCATCACACCGGGGTCTACGGCGTGCAGGCGGCGCTCGCGGTCGCGGCGGCGATGCCCATCGTGCTCTTCGGCTTCCTGATTCAGAAGCACCTCGCCCGCGCGTTTACCCTGGGCGCAATCAAGCAGTAGGGAACCCGCCTCAGCCGAGCGCGGCGTCGACCTCGTCCAGGATCGTGTCGAAAACCCCGATGGCGTCGCCGATCTGCTCGGCGTCGATACAGAGCGGCGGGCCGATCAGGAGGCCGTTGAGGCAGGTCCGGGCCTCCAGCCCGTGCTCGACCAGCCGGCGCTTCATGAGGTCGTTCACTGCCGCGTGGTTCGGCGCCGTCGAGAAGGGCGCGTCGGTCTCGGGATCTGCCGTCAGCTCGATGGCGCCGAGCAGTCCCAGCGAGCGCACGTCCGAGATGCACGGATGCTCCAACTCGAGATGTGCGAGTTCCGTCGCGAGCACGTCCCCCATCTTCGCCGCGTTTTCGATCAGTCCGTCGTTCTCGTAGGCATCGAGCGCGGCACAGGCTGCGGCGCAAGCGATAGGGTTGCCGGTCTGCGTCGAGCCGAGCGGGAACCAGTCGTCGTCGAAGTGCGCGGCGACGTGGGGCCGCATTAGCACGGCGCCCATCGGGATGTAGCCCGAGGTGATGCCCTTGGAGACCGCCATCAGGTCGGGCACCACGCCCCAATGCTCCATGCCGAACCAGCGCCCGGTGCGGCCGAAGCCGCAGATCACCTCGTCCGCGATCATCAGGATGTCGTAACGGTCGCAGATCTCGCGCAGCATGGGGAAGTACTCGGGTGGCGGCTTGATCCCGCCGCTCGCTGCCGTCATCGGCTCGACGATGACCGCGGCGATCTGGCCCGGTCCTTCCCGCTGGATCACCTCCTCCACGCTCTTCGCGCACTGCACCTCGCAGCCGGGATAGGAGAGCGAGAAGGGGCAGCGGTGGCAGTAGGGGTCGAGGAAGCGGACGATGTTGGGATGTTCGTAACCGATGGCGAGGCGCCTTGGGTCGCCGCTCGCCGACATCGAGCCCGAGGTGGTGCCGTGGTAGGAGCGGTACTTGGCGAGGATCTTGCGCCGCCCGGTCACCAGGCGCGCGACCATCATGGCGATCTCGGTCGCCTCACTGCCGCTCCCGGTGAGGAAGGCGGTCTGGATATCGCCCGGCGCGATCTCGGCGAGCTTGCGGCCGAGTTTCTCGCGCGCGGCGGTGGTGTGGTGCGGGCCGATGTAGCAGAGCCTGCCGGCCTGCTCCTGAATCGCCTGGATCACCTTGGGATGCTGGTAGCCGAGATTGACGTTCACCAGCTGCGACGAGAAATCGAGATAGCGCTTGCCTCCCGTGTCATAGATATAGGCGCCCTCGCCGCGCTCCATTTCGATCACCGGGTCGAGCGCGTTCTGCGCGGCCCAGGGGATGATGTCGTAGCGCCGGTTCGCGCCGGCGGTTGCCATCGCCTCGCTCATGTCTCCCTCCTGCGTCCTTCGGCGGACACGGCGGCCGCTAGCGCGCGGCCACTATCATGATCTCGACCGTGTAGTCCGGTGTCGCCAGCCTGCTCTCGACACAGGCGCGGCAGGGCGGGTTCTCCTTGGAGACCCAGGGGTCCCACACGCTGTTCATCTCGTTGAAGGTCCGAATGTCGGAAAGCCAGACGTTGGCGGTGAGAATCTGCTCCTTCGACGAGCCCGCCTTGGCCAGCAGGGCCTCGATCTTGGCGAGGATCTGCCGGGTCTGGCCGGCGACGTCCTCGCTGGTGTCGTCCGCCACCTGGCCGGCGAGGTACACGCGGTCCCCGTGCGTCACCGCCTGGCTCATGCGGGGGCCTTTGTCGAAGCGTTCGATGGTCATGGTTGCTCTCCGTTTCCTGCTGTTTGTCGTTGGGCTGATCGTAGCGGGCAATGGCCCTTCACGCACCGGCGCGGGCCTGGAAGGCTCGCGCTGCGTCTGTGATGGCCTCGATGGTCGAGTACGCGGTGCCGTTCACGAGCAGCTCGCGGCCGAGTAGGAGGGCCGGGCGTTCGCAGGCGGCGCGGCGGTCGGCATCCTCGATCCACTCGAAATCAATGTTGTGGGCGATCCCCAGGATGCGCCGGATCATCTTGGCGGCGCCGAACTGCAGCGTGTCGGTGAAGAGCGCGGCGATGGCGTCATCGCGCGCTTGCGCGAGTGAGGCGGCACCCTCGGGGCCGGCGAAAAGCGCCTCGGGATACGCATCACCCGCGCGCTCGGCCCAGAGCGCGCCGTAACGCGCGGCAAAGGCGTGCCAGAAGGTCTCGGCCGTCTCCAGCACCCATGCCTTGTAGGCGGCGCGGTCGTCGGCCTCGGTCGCGTGGCCGTCCTGGCTGAAGTAGTTGAGCAGCAGGTTGCCGACGAAGGCGCCGGTGTCGAACCCCATCGGCCCATAGAACGCGAACTCGGGGTCGATCACGCGGGTGTCGTCCTGCGTCACCATGATCGAGCCGGTGTGCAAGTCGCCGTGGATCAGCGCCTCGGCGTTCCCCATGAACTCGCACTTGAGGCGGGAAACGGCACGCTTCAGCGGGGCATCGGCCCGGAACGCAACGGCGAGGTCATCGAGCTGCGGCGAGGTCCAGCGGTTGTTGTCGTGGACCATGTAGGGCTCGGTGAAGATCACGTCCTCCGTGAGCTTGCAGAGCGCCGTGTTGCCGCAGAAGAGAGCGACGCGCGCCTTCTTCTCGGCCGCGCTCGTCCCGAGGTCGGAGGTGAAGAAGAGCGTCCGCGCCATGTACTCCGCCATGTCGGTGGCGGCGCGCGGGTAGCGGATGCCCTGGATCATGCCGCGCCGCATGATGATGTGGGGCTCCAGCAGCTCCATCACGATCAGCATCAGCACGGGATCGAAGCGGTAGATCTCGGGCGTAAGCCCGGGCGCGTGGCGGCCGTGCTCCGCCAGCGCCTCGTGCTCGAAGAAGGCGCGGTTGAGCGGCAGCGGCCAGCTCTCGCCCACCAGCCGCACGTAGGGCAGCGCCTGCTTCACGCATAGGCCGGCGGCGGGCCCGCGCACGATGAAGACCAGGTTCAGGTTGCCGTCGCCGACTTCGTCCACCTGCCAGTCCGACGGCTCGCCCCCGAGGCGCGCGCGCAGTTCCGGCTGCTCCGCGAGATAGGGGGCGAGGGTATCGGTATCGAGCGGCCGGTAGCCCTCGGGAATGACGATCGCGGGTTGGTCTGCGCTCAAGTCTCGATCGATCCGTGTTGTCGCGCGGCCCGACCTTAGTCAATCGCCGCAGGGCCGCAATCTTCCTTGTGGCGCGCAGCCATCGCTATTCGCCCCAGACCTCGCGGAAGACCCTGACCCAGTTGCCACCGAGAATCTTCCTGGTCGTCTGCTCGCTGTAGCCGCGCTCCAGCAGGCGCTTGGTCAGATTGCGAAAGTCGCGCGGCGTGGCGATCCCGTCGGGGAAGTGGTGCGGCGGCGGCGGATAGGACTCGGGCCGCCAGTCGCCGATCGCGACACGGTGCTCGTACATGCGCATGGCCTCCTAGTCGTCGACCACCGGTACCTGTCCCCGGTAGTAGTCGAGGCCAAGGCCGACGTGATCGTCGCCGACGAGCCCGACGGCATAGTCGATGTGGTCGATGAACTCGTCGAGGGTCGGTCTCGGCGAGGCGCTGACGAAGGACGGGAAGCCGACCATCCCGACCAGGCCGCCGGTTCCGGCCACCGCCGTCATCTGCTCGTCGGTGATGTTGCGGCGCGACTCCCGCACTGCTTTCGGGTTCGCGTGGGAAAAAACCACGGGGCGCGAGGATGCCTCGATCGCCTCCATCGTGGTGCGGTAGCCGGTGTGGGAGCAGTCCACGACGACGCGCGCCTCGTTGAGACGCTCGACCACCTTGAGGCCGAACGTGCTGAGCCCGGCGTCCGTTCGTTCCTCGCAGCCGTCGCCCACGCGGTTCTTCACGTTGTAGGCGAGCTGAATCATGCCGACGCCCAGTGCCTTGTACGCGTCGATCAGGTTGAGGTCGTCCTCGATCGGCTCGGTCCCCTGGAAGTGGAAGAACAGGCCGAACTTGCCCGCGGCCTTGGCGGTCGCGAAATCGGCGGCGCGCGTGATCTGGACGAGCCTCGGGTCCTGATCGATGGCGCGAATCCAGTCGCCCAGCGCCCGGAGCGTGGGGCCGGCGCGCTCGAAGGCGCCGACCGTCGGGCCGGCCGCGCTGACGCCCCCTTCGATCCACCAGTCGATGTACTCGCGGCGCACCATCAGCGGACAGACCGCGTCGATCACGATGGCCTCGTCGTGGATGTGCTCGTAGTCGGGCTTGGCCATACCGTCCCCCTCTCCGCTGCCCGTTATGACTCCGCGATCGGGCCCCTCATGTCCATGGCCTCTTGCGGGGTGGGCGCAGGGAGCCACATGGACTAGGAATCCCTTCTCGTCTCGAAAAGGTCTTCTTTATGTCTGCGCCTGCCTCCAAGCCCCCCGTCGCGCCCCGAAAACCCGTCTCGGCGACGCTGCACGGCATCGCGCGCAGCGACGACTACGCCTGGCTGAAGGATGCCGACTGGCAGCGGGTAATGCGCGAGCCGGAGACGCTCGACCCCAATATCCGCGCCTGCCTGGAGGCCGAGAACGCCTACACCGACGCCTTTCTCGCGCCCCACAAGGCGCTCAGGGAGGCGCTGGTGGCCGAGATGCGCGGGCGCATGAAGGAGGACGATTCCTCGGTGCCGGTACCCGACGGCGCGTGGGCCTACTACCGCCGCTACGTGGAGGGCGGCGAGCATCCGCTCTATTGCCGCGCCCCGCGCGACGACGAAGCGACGGAGGTGCTGCTGCTTGACGGAAACCGCGAGGCCGAGGGCGAGGCTTATTTCAAGATCGGCGACTGCGAGCACAGCCACGACCATCGCCGCCTCGCCTACACCCTCGACCTCAACGGCTCGGAGCGCTACCGCCTCTTCGTCCGCGACATTGCCTCCGGCGCGGTGACCGACGGGCCGATCGAGAACGCCTACGGCGATGTCATCTGGGCCGCCGACGGCGAGACCGTCTTCTACACCGTGCTCGACGAGAACCACCGCCCTTATCAGGTGCGTCGTCACCGCGTGGGCAGCGCGGCGAGGGCGGACCCCGTGGTCTACGAGGAGTCCGATCCCGGCTTCTTTCTCAGAATCGGCGAGTCGGAGAGCCGGCGCTTCGTCCTGATCTCGGCCCACGATCACACGACCTCCGAGGTCCATCTGATCGAGGCCAGCGCGCCCGAGAGCGCGCCCCGCCTCGTCGCCGCCCGCGAGCGCGGTATCGAGTACGACATAGCCCTTCGCGATGGGCGCCTCTACATCCTGACCAACGCCGACGGCGCCACCGATTTCAAGATCATGACCGCGCCGCTGGAGGCGCCGGAGCGCGAGGCGTGGCGCGTCTGGCTTCCCCACGAGGCCGGCACCTACGTGCGCGCCCAACTTCTCTTCGCCGGCCACCACGTGCGGCTGGAGCGGGTCGGCGGCCTGCCGCGCATCGTCGTCACCGACCTGGAGACCGGCGAGGCGCACACCGTCGCCTTCGAGGAGGAAGCCTACGACCTCTCGCTCTCGCCTGGCTACGAGTTCGAGACCGAGACGGTCCGCTTCGTCTACAGCTCGATGACGACGCCGGCGCAGACCTTCGACTACGACATGCGCACCCGCACCCGCACCCTGCGCAAGACCCAGGAGGTGCCGAGCGGCCACGACCCCGCCGACTACGTCACCCGCCGGTTGACCGCGGTGAGCCACGACGGCGCCGAGGTGCCGGTCTCGCTGCTCCATCGCCGCACGACCCCGCAGGACGGCACCGCCCCGCTGCTCCTATACGGCTATGGCGCCTACGGCCACGCGATCCCGGCCGCGTTCTCCACCAACCGGCTGAGCCTGGTGGACCGCGGATTCGTCTACGCCATCGCCCACATCCGGGGCGGCTCGGACTGCGGCTACGGCTGGTATCTCGACGGCAAGCTCGAGAAGAAGACCAACACCTTCGCCGACTTCATCGCCGCCGCCGAGCACCTGATCGCCGAGGACTACACGGCCAAGGGACGCGTCAGCGCCCACGGCGGCAGCGCCGGTGGCATGCTGATGGGGGCGGTCGCGAACCTGCGCCCCGATCTCTTCGCCAGCATCGTCGCCGAGGTGCCCTTCGTCGACGTGCTCAACACCATGTGCGACCGGGACCTGCCGCTCACGCCGCCGGAATGGCCGGAGTGGGGCAACCCCATCGAGGACGAACACGCCTACCGCACCATCGCGGCCTACGCGCCCTACGAGAACGTGGCGGCCCAGGCCTATCCGGCGATCTTCGCAACCGCAGGCCTCACCGACCCGCGCGTGACCTATTGGGAGCCCGCCAAGTGGGTGGCGAAGCTCCGCCGGCTCAAGACCGACGGCAATCCCCTCCTGCTGCACACCAACATGGAGGCCGGCCACGGCGGCGCCTCCGGCCGCTTCCGCCGGCTCAAGGAAGTGGCGATGGCCTACGCCTTCGTCCTTGCCGTCGCCGGTCGCACTTGACGGATTTCCCTCAGTCGCCGGGCATGCCTCGGTTCACGCCTTCCTCAGGCGCCGGCCGTACATCATGTGCCCATAGAAGTTGAACCACTTCCGTGCCTCGGAATCCTGAAACGGATAGTCGGCACCCAACTGTCTCGCCGTCACGAGGCCGGAGACGAAACAGGTCTCCTGACTGTTGATCAGGGTATGGGCGCCGCAGTGCCACGAGCGCCGCTTGCCCTGAATGAAGCGAAACAGATGGATCAGAAGAGCCACGTGACGCACATCGTGGACGATGTGCTGAAACCACCACCTCTTGACGATCTTTCCTTCGTCGATGCGGCTGATCGGATTGTAGGTCACCAGGCACGGCTTGTCGGATCGTTTCGCCCAAGGCTGCTGGTTGTGCATGATGTAGGTGATTTCGTAATTGTCGGGTCTCGCGCCGTACTGCTCGATGTGGTTGCTCCGGGTGGCGAGCGGCTTGACCTCGTTGTCCGGAAGAATAGCGTCGTCCGAATGAACGATCGTATGGTTGTGAAGCTCACTCTCGTAACGGATTGAAGAGAGAATATAGCTTTCCCATAACGTCGGTTTATCCAGCATCATCAGCGTTTGGTTGGCGTTGCACGCGAACACAACGTCGTCGAAGGTCTCCGTCTCTCCGTTTTCGTCCTCGACGACGACCTCGGATGAGCGGCGATAGACTTTTCGAACCGGCCGGTCGAGGTAGATCTTGTCCCGAAAGGCGGCCGACATCTTCTCATAGATGCGCCGCGTGCCCCGGTCCCAGGTCTGCATTGGCGTGGCGGTTTCGATATCGAAGAATTCCAGATACCGGGAAAAGAGGGAGGCGGGCATGTCGAACACGTTGGTCGCCATCAGGAAGTTGACGAACATGGGTTTCAGTATCTTGTACCTGAAGTCCCCGGAAAACCTGCCGAAGTTGAGAACGGTGCCCATGCTGATGTAGTTGTACGGGTTGAGGGCATTGAGCAGTCTGGACCTTGACCGGTTGAGTCGGCCAAACCACTTCAGTCGTCTTAGGACCTTCTGGAATTTCTCGATTTCCGGTTGCAATTGCCGTCTGATTTCCGAGTCGAAGTCATGCGCATAGACTTCACCGCGATACTTCACGCTGTAGCTGAATTTGGTATCGACGAGCTCGATACCGTGCTGCTGCATGAACAGAACGATATGGTGATAAACCGTGGGAATGCACGCGGTGACGGAAATATCGAACGGAATCGAGGTCCCGTCGTCCTGCGGCATATCGGCCGTGATGGCATTGCCGCCGACCTGAGACTGCGCTTCGAACACGCGAAAATCGAATTGATCGGGGTGCCGATTCAGCACCCACGCCACGCCTAGTCCCGAGACTCCCGCACCGATAATGGCAACCCGTCGTGGCATCGCCGTCCCTCACAAACGGAGTGGTTACACCAGCGGGATCACCTCGCGGGCGAAGCGTTCCATCGAGCGATGGCGGCTTTCGGCGGGCCGGCTGGGCTGCGCCGTGTTGATGGCGAACTGGGTGATGCCGATCTCCCGGTAGCGCCGCACCTGGGCCGCCACCTGCTCGGGCGTGCCGACCAACTGGTGCTCCAGGAAGGGCGGCAGATTGGCGGGATCGGCCATCGCCTCCATCCGTTCCATCTGCTGCACGTTGCGCTCGTAGGTCGGCACATCCTTCCACGGGTTGGCGTGGGTTTCGTAATGCCGGACCACCGCCCGGAAGAAGGCCACGAGATAGGTGATCGCTTCCTCCCGCGCTTCCTCTTCACTGTCGGCGATGAAGCAGTGGATCCAGAGCGGGATGTTGGCGTCGGCCTGCCCGCCCTTCGCTGCGGTAATCGCCTTCCACGCGGCGATGGCGTCGGTGTTCTGCTGGAAGGGCGAGGCCGAGGTGCAGAGGAGCCCGAGGCCCATCTCCGCCATGCGCTCGGCGGTGCCGGGATTGTTGCAGGCACCGTAGAGGTGGATGCGATCACGCGCCGGCCCCGGTCGGAGCGACACCTCGCGCGGGATGGTGGCGTGGGCGCCGTCGTAGCGGAAGGGCGCGCCGCCAAGCAGCCCCTGGGTGATCTCGCAATGTTCGCGAAAGAGCTCGCGCGAATGCGCCATGTCGATGGCGCGGGCGTCGTACTCGATCCTCGCCACGCCGCGACCGAGGCCGATATGCAGGTCGGCGTCGGTCATCAGGCTCAGCATCGCCAGGTCTTCGGCGAACCGCACCGGCTCGTACCAGGGCAGCACGATGACGGCGGTGCCGAGCCCCAAACCAGGGCAGGCCGCCGCCACGTGGCTCAGGAAGAGCAGCGGCGAGGGCGAGGGGTAGTAGTCGGTAAAATGGTGCTCCAGCACCCAGACGCTGCCGAAACCGAGTGCCTGCCCGAAACGACAGTCGTCCAGCATCTCGCGGTAGCGCTGCCGGTCGCCGGCGGCGCCATCCTGCTCGGCTGGCATCACCGGGCCCACGGTGAAGCCGAAGGCCGGATTACCCCGTTCGCTCATGCCCGAGTCCTAACGGACCCAGCGTGCACACCACAAGCGGCGCGAAGAGCCGCGGCGCCGGGTCGCCGGACCCGTGCGCCGACTCTCCGCGACTCTCGGGCAAAGCTACTGGGTGATGACGCCGCAGGCGATGCGGGGCCCGGCCGCGCCTGCAGGATCGGACACGTAGTCATCGGGGCCGTCGTGAATCACGATCGCCGCGCCGTCCTCGTCGAAGAGCGAGGCATCCAGCCGCAGCTGCGTGTTCAGCACCTCGATCTCCAGCGCGCCCGAGTCCGGCACGTGGATGTTGGGCATGTCGCCCGCGTGCATCCCCTCGGCATTGTCGATCCCGTGCTTCGCGCCCGTCGGATTGAAGTGACCGCCTGCGGACTTGAAGGGCGGCTCGCACACACCGACCGCATGAACATGGAAGGCATGGGCGCCCGCCGGGAGGTTCTTCAACTTCGCGTGCAACAGCGTGCCCTGCGGCGTCTCACGCAGCGTGACCGCGCCGACCGACTCCCCGTTCGCGTTCATCATCGCGGCACTCGCCTGATCTGCCGCGCTCGCCATCTGGGACGTCGCGGCCAATGCCATGCCGGCCACAAGAATGGTGACTGCAATCAGCTTCGTCATTGTCCTGTCCTCTTCGTTAGCGTCTTTGCACCGGATGAATGTTATCACCGCCGGCCCGAGTTCGACTGTCTGGTCCCTGTCGCGTCGGGAAAAAAGCACTCGCCCCTGTACCGGTTCAAAAGATGCCGTTGGCCTTCTGCAGCTCGCGCACGTAGCGCGTGATCTTGATGACGTCCCCGTCCGAGACGCCCTCGACCGGCGGCATGTCGCCGAAGTTCCAGTGGTGGGCGCGAACGCCCTGCCGCGCAGCCAGGCGGAACGACATGTCGCCGTGGTGATTGGGCTCGTAGATTCGGTGGACCAGCGGTGGCCCCTGGTCCGAGCCCGTCGCGTGGGTGCCGTGGCAGGTCACGCAGTTCTCCTCGAACAGCGCGTGGCCGGCCTCCGCCTCGGCAGTGAAGGCCGGGATTGCCAGCGCCGCCCCTCCATTGCCGTGCTGCGCGTGGTCGTCGTCGAACCATTGCAGCCACCCGACCACGCCCACCACCACCGCGGCCGCGATCACGACGAGGTAGAGCCTGTCCGTCAGCTTCTTCCTCTTGGTTCGGCTTGAGGAAGCGGACCCGCGAGGTCGGCGAGGATTGGGTCTTTTCTTCATTGTGCGTCTCCCGCAGACGGGCCTGCGAGGTCGTCCAGAATGGGACAATCCGGCCGCTCGTCGCCGTGGCAGCGCGCTACGAGGGTTGCGAGCGTGCCGCGCAGCCCTTCGAGCTCGGCGATCTTGCGGTCGATGCGGCGCAGATGGGCCTCGGCCAGCGCTTTGACATCGGCGCTGGCACGCGCGCGGTCCTCGTAGAGCGAAAGCAGCGTGCGGCACTCCTCGATCGAGAACCCGAGGGAGCGGGCGCGGGCGAGGAACCTCAGCTTGTGCACGTCGGTTTCGACGAACGCGCGGTAGCCGTTCGTGCCCCGCGCCGGCCGCACCAGGCCGATGTCCTCGTAATAGCGGATCGTCTTTGCCGAGAGCCCGCTGGCTTCGGCCACGTCGGCTATTTTCATGGCCACCTCCGCGACACTCTCATAAAGGTTCCTGTCGCGGGAAGGTCAAGAGCGGCGCCTCCTTGACCTTCCAGTTACTGGAAACCCTACATTCCTGAGTGACGAAGTCCACAAGGAGTTTGCGGTGGAACCGGTAGCGACGGTCGAGGAGACGGCGCGCGATCCCGTTTGCGGGATGAGCGTGGAGCGTGCCGGCGCGCGCCACACGGTGCGGCACGAGGGGCAGACGTTCTATTTCTGCTGCGCCCGGTGTCGGGAGCGCTTTGCCGCGGCACCCGAGGATTTCCTCGGCGAACGCCCGCGCCCGGCGCCGCAGCCCGCGCCCGAGGGCAGCCTCTACACCTGCCCCATGGACCCCGAGATCGTCCAGGCCTCACCGGGCGATTGCCCGATCTGCGGCATGGCGCTGGAGCCGATGATGCCTGCGGCCGAGGAGGGGCCATCGCCCGAGCTGCGCGACCTGCGCCGCCGCCTCTGGCTCGCCGCACCGCTCGCGGCCGCCGTGTTCGCGTTGGAGATGGGGAGCCACGCCGGCATCCCCTTCGACTCCTGGATCGGGCCGCGCGTCTTTGTCGCCCTGCAATTCGTGCTCGCGACGCCGGTTCTCTGGATCGCGCGCGCGTTCTTCCTGCGCGGCTTCGCCTCGGTACGCAACCGCTCGCCCAACATGTGGACGCTGATCGCGCTCGGCACCGGCGCCGCCTGGCTCTTCAGCCTCGCGGGCCTGCTCGCGCCGGGCGTTTTCCCGGCGGCGGTCCTCACCGCAGGCGGGCAGCCGCCGGCGTACTTCGAGGCCGCCGCCGTGATCCTCGTGCTCGTGCTAGTCGGTCAGGTGATGGAGACGGTTGCCCGTGAGCGGACGGGCGATGCCATCCGCGCGCTCATGGGCCTCGCGCCGAAAACGGCACGCAGATTGGAAGAAGAGGGCGAGTCCGACGTGCCCCTCGACGCCGTCCGCGCCGGCGACCGGTTGCGAGTGCGGCCCGGCGAGAGTGTGCCGGTGGATGGCGTCGTGACCGAGGGCCGCGCCACCCTCGACGAGAGCATGATTACCGGCGAGCCGCTGCCGGTGGAGAAAGGACCCGGCGATCCGCTCACCGGCGGCACGCTCGCCAGGTCCGGCAGCCTCGTGATGCGGGCAGAGCGCGTCGGCGCCGAAACCACGCTCGCCCGCATCGTCGCCCTGGTGGCGAAGGCGCAGCGCAGCCGCGCGCCGATCCAGGCGCTGGCGGACCGGGTCGCCGGCGTCTTCGTGCCGGCTGTGGTCGCCGTCGCCGTGCTGGCAGCCATCGGCTGGGCGGTGGCCGGTCCGTCGCCCGCGCTGGCCTACGCGCTCACCGCAGCCGTGAGCGTGCTCATCATCGCCTGCCCCTGTGCGCTCGGGCTGGCGACGCCGATGTCGATCATGGTGGCCGCCGGGCGTGGCGCCCAGGCCGGCGTGCTGGTGCGCGATGCCGAGGCGCTGGAGCGTCTCGCCAAGGCGGACCTGCTCGTCGTGGACAAGACCGGCACCCTCACCGAAGGCCGGCCCGCCGTGACCGATGTCATGACGCTAGGCGAAGTGGATCGGACGAGGCTGCTCGCGTTGGCGGCGGCGCTGGAGCGGAGCGCCCAGCACCCGCTCGCCGAGGCGATCGTCGAGGCGGCGGAGGCGGCAGGCGCGCCCTATCTTGCGGCGCGTGACGTGGAGGCCGTTGCCGGCCGGGGCGTGCACGGGCAAGTCGAGGGCCGCGGGGTCGCACTCGGCAATGCCGCCATGATGAAAGCACTGGATATCCCGCTCGGCGAACAAGCAGACGAGGCAGAAGCGTTGGAGGATGCCGGCAAGACCGCGATGTACGTCGCGGTGGACGGCGTGCTCGCAGGCGTTATCGGGGTCGCCGACACGGTGCGGGAGACCGCGCCCGAGGCCCTGCGCGCCCTGGAGGCGATGGGCCTGCGCGTCGTCATGGCGACCGGCGACAGCCCGCGCGTCGCCGGGATCGTCGCCGCCGCGCTCGGCATCGAAGAGGTGCACGCCGCGCTCGGGCCGGAAGAGAAGGGCGCGCTGGTCGAGCAGTTCCGCCAACAGGGCCGGACCGTCGCCATGGCCGGCGACGGGGTGAACGACGCGCCGGCGCTGGCCCTGGCCGATGTCGGCATCGCCTTGGGCACCGGCGCCGACATCGCGATGGAGAGCGCCGGCATCACCCTGGTCAAGGGCGACCTGCGCGGCATCGTTCGCGCCCGCAGGCTGGCACGGGCGACCATGGGCAACGTGCGCCAGAACCTCTTCCTCGCCTTCGTCTATAACGCCGCCGCCATCCCCATTGCCGCGGGCGTGCTGTTTCCCCCGTTCGGCATCTTGCTCTCGCCGATGGTCGCCGCCGCCGTGATGAGCCTCTCCTCGGTCTCGGTCATCGGCAATGCGCTCCGCCTCCGCGCGGCGCGGGTCTGAGGGCGGCGTGCGGTTGACAGCACGAGCAATCGTCGCGGCGATCGGGGCCATCGCCGGTTGGCTGCTGGTCGGGCAGGCTACCCTGGCATCGGACGATCTCGCGCAGGGCGCCGCGCTCTACGCCGAACACTGCGCCTCCTGCCACGGCAAGAACCTCGAAGGCGCGCCGGACTGGCGAAGGCAGGGCGCCGACGGGCTCTATCCTGCCCCGCCCCATGACGAGACCGGCCACACCTGGCATCACGGCGACCGGATGCTCTTCGACTATACGAAGCTGGGCGGCGAGGGGTTGCTGGCGGCGCGCGGGATCACCAACTTCGAAAGCGGTATGCCGGGTTTCGCCGAGATTCTCACTGACGACGAAATCCGCGATGTCCTCGCCTTCATCAAGAGCACCTGGCCTGAGCCCTTGCGCAATCACCAGGAGGACATGACGCGGCACGAAGCCGAGTCCCTACCGCGGGAATAGACGCTGAAATGGCGGATCTCTCCCCGCGCCGGCGGTCGCAAGCCTCCTTCTATGCCGCGGCGCTGCTCTGGCTGCCGGCGGGCGTGCTGGCGTCGGCCGCGATCCGCTTCGGCCCGACTTCGATGGCGCCCGGAGAGGAGGCGACGGCGACGCTCATGGCCGTGCCGTCGCTGATCGTGGCCGCGGTCTGCGGTCTGCCGCTGGCATGGGCTTGCCGGCGGCTGGGGCGGCTCGGGCACGCGCGCGCGGCGTGGATCGCGGGCGTGTTTCTCGGGGTTGCCACGGTGGCGGCGTCGCTCCCCGCCGGCCTGTTCGGCCCGCCGGGCATCGCCATCGTCGCCTTGGTGCTGAGCCTCCCGGTCTGGATTGCCGTGATCTGGCTCCGCCGGCAGGCGCAGGCGAATACCGACGCGGCGAGTCCGCCTCTGGACGGGCCGGATCGCCACCCATAGGCTGACCGCGCGCCACCCATTCGAGCCACCGTGGCGCATCCAACCGTGGAGCGCCGATGGAATCGCGACTGGGTGCGGCTCTGCGCCCGTACTTTCCGCTTGCTGCGGGAGTCCTGATCAACCTCTCGACCGGGATCCTCTACGCGTGGAGCGTCTTCGTGGCGCCGCTCGAAACCGAGCTGGGCGCCGACCGCGCGACGGTGAGCGGCGCGCAGTCGCTATGCCTCTTCACCGCGACGATCGGCTGCTTCGTGATGCACCGATTGCTGCACTGGTTCACGCTCCCGCAGCTCACCCTGGTCATGGCGGCGGTGACGGCGGCCGGGTTCGCGCTCGCGGGCTTCGGCCAATCGGTCGCGGCACTCTATGTCGGCTACGGCGTATTCTTCGGCTTTGCCGTCGGCGTTGTCTATTTCGTCGCGATGACCGCGGCGAGCATCGACGGGCCGGTGAGACCCAGCATCGCCATGAGCATCAACATGTCGGCGGTCGCCATGGGCGGCATCGCCTGGTCACCCGGTCTTGCCATCCTGATGGCTGCCATGGGGCCGGAAACGACCTTCGGCGTGACGGCTGCGATAAATTTCCTGGCCATTGCGATCGCGGCCGCGCTCATCACGCTCTCCCGCAAGACGCCGCCGGCGACCGGCGCGACCGGGCTCTTCCAGGACATACTGACCGACCGGCCCCGCGTGGTAATCGTGATCTTTCTGGGTTTTCTCTGCATCGCCTTCACGGCGCTCGTGGTCATCGGTCACGCGGCGACGATGTTGGCCTCGTGGGGTGGGTCCGCGGGCGATACCCAGTTCGCACCGATGCTGAGCAGCGCCGGCTATGTGGTCGGCGGGCTGGTCGGCGGCCTGCTCGTCGATGCGTTGACGGGCCGGCGCGTGCTCGTGGGCGTCGGGCTCGTCATGGGGGTGTTTCTGCTGGCGCTCTTCTTCGCGCCCGGCGTCGTCATGGGGCTCACCGCCATTGCCGCAGTCGGCTTGGCCTTCGGCGTACTCGCGAGCGCGCACCCCGTGACCATCGCGGGCTATTACGGGGCGGCGGCGCTGCCGCGGGTCTTCGGCCGCATCGCCCTCGCTTACGGCCTGGGCGGCCTGCTCGGGCCGTTCTCGGCAGGGGCGATCTACGATGTCGATCATCACTACGGCAGCGCGGTCATTCTGATCGCCGTACTCGCGTTCCTGGGCGCGGTATTCTATGCCTGCTTGCCCCGCCGCGAGCGGCTCGGCGCATCGGCGCGGCCGGCGGCTTGAGGAGGAGACGGAACCATGCCGCATGTCACGACCAATGACGGAATCCGCCTTCACTACGTGGAGAAGGGGACCGGCGCGCCCCTCGTCATGATCCCCGGCTGGTCGCAGACCGCCGCGCAGTTCGAGGCACAGATCGAGGGGCTTTCAGCGAGCCGCTGGGTCATCGCCTTCGACATGCGCGGGCACGGCGAGTCCGACAAGCCGGAGCACGGCTACAAGATTCAGCGCCTCGCCATGGACGTACGCAACGCGATCGAGGCGCTCGGGCTGGAGCGGGTGAGCCTGCTCGGCCACTCCATGGGCTGCTCCGTGATCTGGTGCTACATCGACCTCTTCGGTGAAGCGGGGCTGGAGCGGCTGGTTCTCGTCGATCAGATGCCCGCGATCACCGCGCGCAGCGAGTGGTCAGAGCAGGAGAAGCAGGACGCCGGCGCGATCTTCGACGGCGCGAGCCTCTACGAGACCATCGGCGCCCTCGCGGGGAAAGAAGGCGTGGCGACCACCAAGGGCTTCATCGGCGGCATGTTCACCGGCGGCTTTCCAGAGGAGCAGGTGGCGTGGGTCATCGAACAGAACCGCAAGATGCCGCGCCGCCACGCGGCCACGCTGCTCCTCAATCACGCGACGCAGGACTGGCGCGACCTGATCCCCCGCATCACGCTGCCGGCACTCATCGTCGGCGGCCGAGTCAGCCTGATCGACTGGCGTTCGCAGGAATGGATGCACCGCCAGATCGTCGGCTCACAGCTCGAAATCTTCGAGGAGGCCGACGGCGGCAATCACTTCATGTTCATGGAGAACCCGGAGCGCTTCAACCGCCTCGTGAACGCGTTCCTCGGCTGAACCCGAGCCTTCGCGCTACGCCCTCGCCTCCACGCGGATCGTGACGATGTCCGTGTCGTGATACTGCTGGTGGTGGACCGAGGAGGCGAGATGGCGCAGGAGCCGTAGCGACACCTCCCGCTCGGGCGCATCCTCGGACGCCTCGCCCATGAGCGCGATGCGGTCCTCCAGGTTTTCTTCGCCAGGGGCGGCGATGAATTCCAGCACCGCGGCGCCGCCCTCCTTGTGGGCGGTGAGCAGCAGGCGGCGCTTCCGGTGCGGTGCGCCTTCCGCCTCTTCCTCCTCGTCGTGCCGCAGGAGGGTCAGAATCGCCTCCTCCGCTGCCGCGTCCAAGCGGTGCGCCATCGCTTCGCCCCAGCCGCTGCGTGACGCGAAGGATTGGAGGAACTCCCTGATCTTCGGCAGAGAGGCGACCTCGAACGGCGTCTGGATGCGACGCCGGCGGGGTGCCGCCAGCTCCACGAAGAGCGTGAGGAGGATCGCCGTCATCCCGCCGGCCGTCATGCCGTTCTCCAAGAGCCCGCCAGCAATGCCCGAGACATGCTCTGGAAAGATCACGCCATTCTGGAAACCGACCCCGATCCAGAAGGACACCCCTGCGATCAGACCCTTGCGGTAGTCCACCCCGTCCTGGATGACGATCCGCATGCCGACGACGAAGAGCAGCCCCAGCAGAACCGTGATGTAGGCCGCCGCAACCGGCCCCGGTATCGCCAGCACAACGGCGAGTGCCTTTGGAATGAACGCCACCACGACGAACGCGATCCCGAGTGCGACGCCCACGCTGCGGGCGCCCACGCCGGTGAGCGCGGTCACCGATATGCTCGTGGAATAGGTTGTGTTGGGCACGGTCCCCATCAGGCCGGAGAGCAGGTTGCCCACGCCGTCCGCGCCCACTGCCCCTTGCACCGCCCGAAAATTCACCGCGCGCGGCTTGCGCCAGGAGACGCGCTGGATGGCGATACCGTCGCCCACCGTTTCGACGGCGCCGACCAGGGTCACGAAGACGAAGGCCGGGAGCAGCCCCCAGAAGACCGGCCCGAAGTCGATATCGAAGCCCGGCCATCCGCCCGATGGCACACCCACCCACGATGCTGCGGCGATGCCGGCGACGTCGTAGAAGCCGAAATACCCGGCAACCCCGCAGCCGGCGACGATGCCGATGACCGGCGCCCAGAGTCTGAGCGCGCCCGTGGCTTTCAGCGAGATGCCGCACAGGACGAGCACAGTCACGAGCGCCGCGAGTGGCGCGCCGAGCTCCGACGTGCCCTCCGGAACCTGACCCAACATGCCGAAGACGATCGGCATCACCGTGACCGGGATCAGCATGATGACGGTGCCCGAGACGGTCGGCGTCAGAATCCGCCGGAGCAGCGAAAGCCGCCACGCGAGCAGGAATTGGAAGAGGGCGGAGATCACCACCAACGTCGCCAGCATAGCCGGGCCGCCCTGGGCAATCGCGCCGACGCAGATCGCGATGAAGGCCCCGGAGGTGCCCATGACGAGCACGTAACCGGCACCGATCCGCCCGACGCGGACCGCCTGCAGGACCGAGGTGATGCCGCTGACCAGGACGGCGCCGAAGACCGCCCACGAGAGATAAGATTCCGCCCCTCCGGCGGCGCGGACCACGATCGCAGGCGTCAACGCGACGCCAGCGATGCAAAGGACGGCGAGCTGAAGGCCGAGGCCGCAGCTGAGCGCAATGGGCGGTCGTTCGTCGGGCTCGTAGCGAACGCCGCCCGGCCGCTCGGAGCCGCCTGTCGTCATTCCGCACCCTCCCTGTCCAGAGCGCGGACCGTACTGTGGCACACGAGCGAGGTGCGATTAAGGGAGACGTAGAACTCTTAGTCGCGCAGTCAGACGTCGTACTCCAGGCCGATGTCGCGGTAGCGCTCGGGGTCCTCGAGCCAGCGCTGCCTCACCTTGACGAAGAGCTTGAGGTCGATCGGGCGGTCGAGGATCTGAGAGAGCTCGGCGCGCGCCGCCGTGCCGATCGCCCTGATCTGCCGCCCGCCCTTGCCGAGGACGATGCCTTTGTGCGTCTCCCGCTGCACGTAGATCACTTGCTCGACCCGTGCGCCCCCGTTTCGGGCGCTGGTCCAGCCTTCGGTCTCGACCGCGACGGCATAGGGCAACTCCTGGCGCAGCTGCAGGAAGAGCTGCTCGCGCGTGATCTCCGCCGCCAGCAGGCGCTCCGATATGTCGGTGAGCTGGTCTTCCGGGTAGAGCCAGGGGCCCGGCGGCATCCGCGCCTTGAGCATGTCCAACAGGTCGTCGACCCCGTCGCCGTCGAGCGCCGAGACCATGAAGATCTCGGCCGCGAGCCCGGTTTCCTCGACCCCCGCCGCGAGTGGCAGCAGGGCGTGGCGCGGCACCAGGTCGATCTTGTTTAGCGCCACCAGGGTTTCGCGCCTGGTCTCCTTGAGCCGGTCGATGATGGCCCTGGTCTCGCCCGTCAACCCACGCCGCGCGTCCACCAGCAGCAGGATGGCATCGGCGTCGTGCGCGCCGCTCCAGGCGGCGTGGACCATCGCGCGCTCGAAACGGTGCCGGGCGGCGAAGATACCGGGCGTGTCGACGAAGACGAGCTGGACGTCGTCGATCACGCGGATGCCGCGCAGCCGGCTCCGCGTGGTCTGCACCTTGGGCGTGACGATGGCGACCTTGGCGCCGACCAGCAGATTGACCAGCGTCGACTTGCCGACATTGGGCGCCCCCAGCACGGCGACGAAGCCCGCGCGGGTGCCGCCCTCAGCCATCGCCGTCGCTCTCGCCATCGGCGATGCGCGCGAGTAACGCGCCGGCGGCGCCCTGCTCTGCCGCGCGCTTGGTGGCTCCGGTGGCGACCGCCTTGCCGAGCCCGGCGACCTCCGCTTCGACCTCGAAAAGCGGGGCGTGGGCGGGGCCGGTAGAGGATAGAGTGCGGTAGACCGGCAGCCCGAGCGCCCGCGATTGCGTCCACTCCTGAAGCCGGGTCTTGGGATCGCGCGGCGGTTCGGGGTCGGCGTTCATCGCCGGCGCCCAGTGGCGGCGAATGAAGCGCTCGGCGGTCTCCAAACCCCCGTCCACGTAGAGCGCGCCGATGACCGCCTCGCAGGCATCCGCCAGATTGGCCGGATTGTCGCGTCCGCCGCCGGCGCCCTCGCTGCGGCTCAGCGTTAGCCGGTCGCCGAGCGTGAGGCTGCGGGCCACGCCCTCCAACGCCTCGCGGCGGACGAGCGCCGAATAACGCTGCGAGAGGGCGCCCTCGGCCTCGTGCGGGAACGCCTCGTACAGCATTGCCGCCACGACCATGCCGAGCACGCGATCGCCCAGGAATTCGAGGCGCTGGTTGCTGCCAGCCTGCGTGCCGGCGCTCGGATGGCGGAGCGCGAGAGCGAGCAGCGCCGGTCGCGCGAAGCGGTGGCCAAGAGCCTCTTCGAGCGAGCCCGCCGCTGCGGCGTCGTCTGCCACCGGCTCCGGCAGCGGCTCAGCTGCGCCTGCGGGCGCTAGTCGATCGCCTTGAAGACCCGTTCGCTGCGTGTCGCGCTCGGCCAGTTCCAGACCTCCCCGATGCTGGTTCCATCTTCCAGCGAGTGGAAGATGAACTCGGCCCGGCCCACGAGGTTTTCGGACGGGATGAACCCGACCGAGGGCACACGGCTGTCGAGCGAGTTGTCCCGGTTGTCGCCCATGGCGAAGTAATGGTCGGCGGGCACGGTATAGATCTGCGTGTTGTCGAGGCCGCCGGTGGGCGTCGCGTCGAGGGTCATGTAGCTCACGCCGTTCGGCAGCGTCTCGCGATACTGGCGCAGGACCCGCTCCCGGCCGTAGCGGTCCGTGTAGCTGTAGTCGTCCACGCGTTCGCGCTTCACCGGCGTGCCGTTGATGTGGAGCACCCCCTTGAGCACCTGGATGCGGTCTCCCGGCAGCCCGATGATGCGCTTGATGTAGTCGGTCTCGTTGTCGCGGGGCAGCTTGAAGACCGCGACATCGCCCCGATCGGGCGGGCTGTCGATGATGCGTCCGTCAAAGATATCGACGCCCCAGGGCAGGGAGTACGTGCTGTAGCCGTAGGCGTATTTCGACACGAACAGGTAGTCGCCGACAAGCAGGGTCGGGATCATCGAGCCCGAGGGGATGTTGAAGGGCTCGATGGCGACGGTGCGGACGATCAGCGCGGCAAGCACCGCGTAGATCAGGGTCCGGATCGTGTCCCAGAAGCCGCTGAATCTGCGCTTGGCTGAGCTCTTGTCTTGAGATTTGGCGCGCGCCATGTGCGGTCGGTTCGGTTCCAGCTGTTCGCGGCCCGGGCCGCCCGCTGCCCTCGTTGCCGTCAGTCGGTTGCAGGGATTGCCGTAATCACCACGATGGCCTGGGCGATGGGTGGCTCATCGGTCATGGTCACGTCGATCCGGCACCTCATGCCCGAAGGCGTGAGCGATTGCAAGCGTTTGAGCGCGCCGCCGCTGAGCTCGATGGTCGGCTGGCCGCTGGGCAGGTTGACCACCGCCATGTCGCGCCAGAAGACGCCGTTGCGAAGCCCGGTGCCGAGCGCCTTCGCGCAGGCCTCCTTGGCGGCGAAGCGACGGGCATAGGTTTCCTCCGGCCTCAGCCGGCGCTCCGCGCGTGCGCGTTCGACTGCGGTGAAGACACGGTGGGTGAATCGCGCGCCGAAGCGGTCGAGCGTGCCAGCGATCCGTCGAATGTCGACGATGTCGGCGCCGAGGCCGACGATCATGGGCCAGGCCGGCGGCTCGGCAACGGCGCTCACGGCACGCGCCCCATCAGCGGCCGCGGTCCACCAGCACCTGGTCGAGATGGGTCACGTTCGCGGCGGCCGGCTGGGCGTCCCCCTGGGCGGGCTCAGGGGCTGCATCGGGGATGGTGATTTCGTCATCCGCCTGCCGCGCGGGGTCCGATCTGGCGCGGCGCTCCTCGTCGAGTATGCGCCTGCGCCGCAGGCGCCTGGTTTGGCGGTGGTGCTGGTAGTTGCCCACCACCCGTCGGATCGGGAAGTAGAAGACAACCCACACGACCACCGCCGTCGGCAGGCCGCCAACCAGCATGGGCAGCAGCACCGTGCCCGGCTCCTCGAAGATGGTGCCGATGGTGAGATCCGCGGGCAGCTCCTGCCCGCGCTCGTAGCCCAGGATCTTGGTTCCAAGCCAAATGATGCCCGCCCAGATGAACGGGAAGGTCCACGGATTGCCGACTGCGGTGCCGATCGCCGACGCGATGATGTTGCCGCGCAGCGCCCAGGCGAGTACGGCGGCGAGAATGAAGTGGAACCCGATCAAGGGCGTGAACGAAACCGCCGCGCCGCACGCGAAGCCGCAGGCGATGGCGTAGGGCGAGCCTTGCAGGCGTTTAAGCTTGAAGGTCCAATATCGGAGAACCCGGCCCCAGTTCATGTTGGGCCACACGAACCGCCGCAAGCGGGCCCATCGGCTCAGCTTCTTGCGTCGGCGAAACAGGCTCAAGGCGGCCCTCGCCTCAGCCCGCGCCCCGCTGGACTCTCCGCCCCAGCCAAGCGCGCGACGCACGACCGGAAGCCACCGCCCATGTCATCGCCATCCTCCCAACTGCGGGTCCACCCTTCTTATTTTTCCTCCCTAATCCGAGAGTTAGCCCAAGTCTGCGCCGTCATGCAAGACCCGACGAGTCTGCTTGCTCAAACCCCCGGCTCCCGTTGGTACCAATCGCCGGCCCAGTCAGCCTTGCATTTAGTGTGTGATACTGTATGTTGGGCGTTTAGGGCACAGCGCGACAATATTTGGACCGGTGCAAGCCCGGCACCGCACGGAGGGACGGTTATGACAGCCTGGACGCCGGAGCGGGTCGCCACCGTGACCCGGCTGTGGAACGAAGGACTCACGACCGCCGAGATCGGGCGTGCGGTCGGCATGTCAAAGAACGCCGTCGTCGGCAAGGCGCATCGCCTGCAGCTGCCGCCGCGCCCGTCGCCGATCCGGCGCGGAAAGAGTTATTCGCGCACACCGAAGGTCAAGAACGGCGTGAATGGTGCAAACGGTGTGCATGGCACGAACGGGCGCAAGTCGGCAACGGCGCAGTCTGGGATCGTGGTGCCGGCAAGATCGCGAGTGCCGGAGCCGCCTCTCGCCGTCGGCAGTTCGGCGTGCAAATGGCCGATCGGCCATCCGGACGAGCCCAGCTTCCACTTTTGCGGCGAGCTTGCGCTGCTCGGCAAGCCCTACTGCCTGGAGCACTACCGGAGGGCCTACGTGGCCGTCAGGCCCCGCTCCGACGCGGCCTGACCCATCCCCGACGGGGCCTCGCCGCCAGCGTCGCTAGGATGCCGGGTGGTCCGGTTTGGCTGAGGCGGACAGCCGCTCGACCTCGGCATCCATGCGGCCCTGCCACATCAGCGCCCACATGTGAAAGTCGCCGGCCAGGCTGAACAGCGGATAGGTGAAGGTCGCCGGCCGGTTGCGCTCGATCAACAGGTGGCTGAGCCAGGCGAAGAAGTAGCCGCAGACAAGCGCGGCTATTAGTAACAGGGGCTCTCCCAAGGCGCCGGCGATGACGACCAGGGCGACCGAGCCCGTGGTGCCGATGAAGTGCATCCGGCGGGTTCCGGGCCGGCTGTGCTCGGATACATAGTAGGGCCAGAAGGCTCGATACCGACGGAACCGCTTGCTCATCGTCGCTGCCCCCGTTCTCGCTCACGCCCGCAACGCCGCCATCATGTCGCCCACTTCGTTGCGTTTTTGGGCTATGCTTGTGATTCTACACCATCGTTCTCGACTCGCGATCACGCGGCGAACCCGCACGGTTAGGGAGACCACGCCCATGGCGGCGATGACCACACCTGTCTGCGATTTCGGCTGGAAGGCCGTGGACTTTCGGCTGGAGGGGACCGACGGCAAGACCTATGCGCTGGCGGACTGCGCCGGCGAGCGCGGCACGCTGGTGATGTTCCTCTGCAACCATTGTCCATTCGTGAAGGCCGTCATCGACCGGATCGTGGGGGACGTGGACGCACTCAAGAGCCGCGGGATCGGCGCGGTCGCCATCATGCCGAACGACACCGAGGCCTATCCCGCCGATTCGTTCGAGAACATGAAGCTGTTCGGTGCCCAGCACGGGTTCGGCTTTCCTTACCTCATCGACCCGACTCAGGAAGTTGCGCGCGCTTATGATGCGGCGTGCACACCGGACTTCTTCGGCTTCGACCGCGGCCTCGGCCTGCAATACCGGGGCCGGCTCGACGCCTCGCGGATGGAGCCGGTGCCGGATGCGCGTCGGGAGCTCCTCGAGGCCATGATCCAGGTTGCCGAGACCGGGCGCGGGCCCGAGGAGCAGCTGCCGTCCATGGGCTGCTCGATAAAGTGGCGCGAGGCCGCTTGAGCCGGTCTCCCGGGCTTTTCCGGCAGGTTCGGCGACGGCGCTGACGGAGGCACGCGCGTGGCGGATATCTTCCGAGAGGTCGATGAGGACCTTCGGCACGAACGCTATCTCAAGCTGTGGCGGCGGTGGCGTTACTGGCTGCTGGGCGTGGGCGTAGCGGCGCTCGGCGCCGCGGTCGCAGTTGTGATGATCGCCGATGCCAGGGATAGCGCCCGCGAGGCCGAGGGGCGGCAATTCGCGGCCGCCATGGCCGGGATCGAGTCTGGGCGCGGCGCGGAAGCCGTCGAGCAGCTGGCGGTGCTCGCTGCCGATTCCGAGACCGGATACGCGGCGCTCGCCCGGCTCGCAGAGGCCGATGCGCGCGCCGGGCGCGGGGATATCAGCGGCGCGATTTTCGTGTACGACCAGATCGCCGCGGACTCCCGGCTCGACCCCCTCTATCGCGACCTGGGCGCCCTGCTCGCCGCACAACGGCTGATCGACCGTGCATCCGCTGCAGAGGTCAACCAGCGGCTCGCGCCCCTGCTGGCGGGCCATTCGCCGTGGCGGCCGCTGGCGACGGAGCTTTCCGCCATCGCCGAGCTGCGCGCCGGCAACCAGGCGGCGGCGCGCGGGCTCTTCGCCGAACTCGTGAGCGACCCGGCTGCGCCGCTGGGCTTGCGGCAGCGGGCGGCCGAGCTGCTGATGAGCCTTGGCGGCGATTTGGAGGCGGCGCTTGCGGGCGGCGCCCAGTCGGCCGACTGGGACGACGCCGACGCCGGAGTCTCGGACGACGCGGCGGCCGGGAGCGCGGCGGAATGAGGCGCGCCGCACCGAAGGGCATAGCGCGTGGCGCCACCATGCTCGGTCTCTGCTTCCTCTTCGGTTTGGGCGGCTGCGACACCGTCTCGGGATGGTTTAGCGACGAAGACGCGTCGCCGGTGCCGGGCGAGCGATTTTCAGTGATTTCCCTCGAACGGCAGCTCGAACCGGACCCCGGCGCCGACGCGCTTACGGTGCGCCTGCCGCCGCCCTACGTGAACCAAGACTGGCCCCAGTCGGGCGGCTACCCCCACCACGCCATGCATCACTTGGCTGCGGCAGACGTTCTCGCCGAGCGCTGGCGGGCCAGAATCGGCAGAGGCACCGACGACGACGGGCCCACTCTCGCATCGCCGGTCGTGGCCGCCGGGCGCGTCTTCACCATGGACACGAGGAGCCTGATCTCGTCCTTCGACGCCGACACCGGTGCGAGGCTCTGGGCCGCCGACATGCTGCCGGAGGACGATGACGAGGGCGCATTCGGCGGCGGCCTTGCAGTGGCAGGGGGTTGGCTGTTCGCGGCGACAGGACTCGGCCATTTGCTCGCGCTGGATGCGGGGACAGGTGCTTTGCAATGGCAGCAGTCGGTCGGCGTGCCCGTGCGCACTCCGCCCGTGGTCTCCGGCGGCCGCGTCTTCGCCATAAGCCACGACAATCGGTTGTGGGTGCTGGATGCCCGTACCGGCGCCGTGCAATGGAGCCACGCAGCGATCGCGGAGAGCGCGGGCTTTCTCGGTGGCGCGGCCCCGGCAGTGGATGGCGGCATCGTGGTGGCACCCTTCTCGTCCGGCGAGTTGACGGCGCTTCGGGTCGAGAACGGCCGCACGGTCTGGGCCGATATCCTCGCCGTCCAGGGCGTCCGTATCGGCGCCATCGCCACGTTCAACGATACCGACGGCAACCCCGTGATCGACCGCGGCATGGTGTTCGCGATCGGCCACGGCGGGCGCATGGTCGCCATCGATGAGCGCAGCGGCCGGCGCATCTGGGAACGGGACATCGCCGGTCTCGACACGCCCTGGGTCGCGGGCGACTTCATCTTCGTGTTGACCGCAGACAGCGAGCTTCTCTGCGTTGCGCGCGAGAGCGGCGCCATTCTCTGGGTGAGGTCGCTGCCGCGCTTCGAGGACCCGGAGGAGCGCGAGGACCCGATCTTCTGGTCCGGCCCGGTCCTCGTCGGCGATCGGCTCATCGCTGCGGGTTCGGACGGCAGGATTCTCGCGGTCTCGCCCTACGACGGACACATTCTCGGCGGGCGCGACGTCGGGAGCGCCGTTCGCGAGCCGCCCGTGGTCGCCGATCGGACGCTCTTCCTCCTGACCGACGCAGCGGATCTGATCGCGCTGCGCTGAGGCTGAGGCCGGGCCTGTGGCCTTCACCGTTGCCATCGTGGGACGCCCCAACGTCGGCAAGTCGACGCTCTTCAACCGGCTGGTCGGCCGGCGCGCGGCGCTCGTCGCGCCGACGCCCGGCGTAACGCGGGACCGCCGCGAGGGCTGGGCGCGCATCGGCCCGCTCAGGTTCCGCGCCATCGACACCGCCGGGCTCGAGGAAGCGGCGCCGGAAACCATCGCCGGCCGCATGATGGCGCAGACCGAACGAGCGTTGGAAGAGGCCGACGCCGCGCTGCTTCTGATCGACGGGCGGGCAGGGGTGACGCCGGCGGACGAGTTCTTCGCGAAGCAGCTTCGGCGGCTGCAGGTGCCGGTCGTCCTCGCGGTCAACAAGTGCGAGGGCGGCGCGGCCGAGAGCGGGGTCGCCGAGGGTTATGCCCTCGGGCTCGGGCAGCCGATTCCGATCTCGGCCGAGCACGGCGAGGGCCTCGCGGACCTCTATGACGCACTCAGTCCCTTCGATTCCGAGGCGTCGGAGGACGCATCCCGTGCGGACGACGTGCTCCGGCTCGCCATCGTCGGCCGCCCCAATGTCGGCAAATCGACGTTGCTCAACCGGCTGGTGGGCGAGGCGCGGGTCATCACCGGCGCGGAGCCGGGGCTCACGCGGGACTCGATCGCGGTGCGCTGGTCCTACGAAGGCCGCGCGGTCGAGCTGGTGGACACGGCAGGCCTGCGCCGCCGCGCCAAGACCGTGGCGACGCTCGACAAACTCTCCGCGCGCGATGCCGAACGGGCGCTGGGCCAGGCGGCGGTGGTGCTCGTCGTGTTCGACGCCACCGATCCCGCCGGCCGGCAGGACATGGCGATTGCCGCCCGCGCGGCAGACGAAGGCCGGGCCGTCGTCATCCTGCTCAACAAGTGGGACCTGGTGCGAGACCGCGCGGCCGCCCGCGCCGCCATTCAGGAGCGACTGGAGACCGCGCTCGCGCAGGTGAAAGGGGTTCCGGTGGTGACCTGCTCGGCGCTGACCGGCGCGGGGATCGACGGCATCATGCCGGCGGTGCTCGCCGCCTTCGACACCTGGAACCGTCGCGTGCCCACCGCCCAGCTCAACCGCTGGCTGGAAGGAGCGGTCGCCCATCATCCGCCGCCGCTTGCGGCAGGCCGAAGGCTCAGGCTCCGCTACATCACCCAGGTGAAGGCCAGGCCGCCGACCTTCGCCCTTTTCGCGAGCAAGCCGCAGGCCTTGCCGGAGAGCTACCGCCGCTATCTGGTGAACGGAATCGGCGCCGAATTCGGCCTCGCCGGCGTGCCCATCCGCCTGCTGCTGCGCGCCGGCAAGAACCCTTATGCACCAGGGTAGGGTGGATTTCTCGCCGAGGCAGCGTTAGAGGCATCGATGCCCGCCCGCGCGCGTCATGCGCAACGCGGGAGGCCGGGGAGGGAAACAAAATCGAAATTTACAAAACGAACCCAATTTCGCGTAAAGCGTTGTTTCACAATGAAACATTATGGATCACGCTGATCCCTCCGCCTCCAGCTCTTCGCGCAGCGTGCGCTTGAGCACCTTGCCGTAGTTGTTCTTGGGCAGGCCGTCCACGATGCGGTAGGCGCGCGGGCGCTTGAAGCGGGCGATGCTCTTCAGGCAGAGCCGGTCGAGCCGGTCTTCGGTGACGCTCTGGCCGTCGTGGGGCACGACGAAGGCGACCACCTCCTCCCCCCACTCGGGGTGCGCGCGGCCGACGACCGCCACCTCGCGCACCGCCTCGTCGCGCAGCAGGACCTCCTCGATCTCGCGCGGGTAGATGTTGGTCCCGCCGGAGATGATCATGTCCTTGGCGCGGTCGAGCAGGGTGAGGAAGCCGTCTTCGTCGAAGCGGCCGACATCGCCGGTGTGCAGCCAGCCGCCCTTGAGCGCGCTCGCGGTGGCCTCCGGGTTCTCCCAGTAGCCCGGTATCACGACGTCGCCGCGCACGATGATCTCACCGCTCTCTCCCACGGGAAGGGGGCGGTCCTCTTCGTCGACGACGCGCACCTCGACATCGGTGCGTGCGATCCCGGCCGAGCCCAGGCGTTCGCGGTAGCGCGGGTGATTCCTGTCTTCGTGATAGGCCCTGGAGAGTGCGGTAATCGTCATCGGGCTCTCGCCCTGTCCGTAGATCTGGGCGAGCTTGGGGCCGAAGGCTGCGAGCGCGCGCTCCACATCGGCCACGTACATTGGCCCGCCGCCATAGATGATGAGGTCGAGGTTGGCGGTGTCGGCGCTGGCGAGCGCCGGGCTGTCCAGCAGCCGCACCACCATGGTGGGCGCCGCGAACATGCTGAGGCCGGGGTGCTGCTCGATCAGGTTGAGAACCTCCGCCGGCTCGAAGCCGCCGCTCTCGGGAATCACGTTGTTGGCGCCCTTGGCGATGAAGGGCAGCGCGTAGAGGCCAGAGCCGTGGGATAGCGGCGCCGCGTGCAGCACGCAATCGTCGGGCGTGATTGGGTTGAGATCGGCGAAGTAGCTCAGCGTCATCATCATCAGGTTGCGGTGAGTGATGGTGGCGCCCTTGGGCCGGCCCGTGGTGCCGCTGGTGTAGAAGAGCCAGGCGGGATCGTCGGGTCGGGCTGCGGCGGGGCCTTCCGCGTCGTGGCCGAGCATGGCGCGCCAGTCGTCCGAGCCCGCCACCAGCGGCGACGCGAGGCCCGGCACCTCTTCGCGCACGCTTTCGATCCCTTCGGCGTGGCCCTCGTCGGCGATGCAGAGCCGGGTCCCTGAATTGCCCAGGATGTAGGCGACCTCGCGCGGGTGCAGCTTGGCGTTGACCGGGACCGCGACGAGGCCCGCGTACCAGATGCCGAACAGCGCTTCCAGGTAGTCCGGCCGGTTCGCCATGACGATGGCCACCCGCTCGCCGGATTCGAGCCCGTGCGCCGCCTTGAGCGCGGCCGCGATTGCGCCAGCACGCCCGTGGAGCGTGCCGTAGTCGGCGGTGACCTCGTCGCCGAGCGAGACCGCAGGCCGCTCGGGCAGGCTCCGCGCGGTCTTCGCCAGCAGCGCCGCAATGTTCATGGTCGAGCCCCGTTTCCCTCTTTCGTCTCCCGGCCTTCCTATACCTGCGAGGCCAAGGCCGCGCTACCGGCTACAAGCTCCAAACGATCGCGGCACAAACGCTTTGTCCGCCATGCTGGCCGCGGTTATTCTCTCCGCCAGACGCGATTCACGGGTTGGGGGGTAGCGTGCCCGAGGCGCAGGTCAAGATGACCGTCAATGGCGAGGAGGTCGCCCGCGAGGTGTCGACCCGCACCCTGCTCGTCGAGTTCCTGCGCTATGATCTCGGCCTCACCGGCACCCATGTCGGCTGCGACACGAGCCAGTGCGGAGCTTGCAACGTGCACGTCGACGGCGAGTGCGTGAAGGCCTGCACCATGCTTGCGGTCCAGGCCGACGGCGCGGACGTGCTCACCATCGAAGGCGTGGCCAACGGCGACACGCTCCATCCCATGCAGGCGGCGTTCAAGGAGCACCACGCGCTGCAGTGCGGCTTCTGTACGCCCGGCATGGTGATGTGCGCACTCGACCTGGTGAAGCGGAACGGGAAGCCGAGCGAGGCGGAGATTCGCTCCTATTTGGAGGGCAACTTCTGCCGATGTACCGGCTACCACAATATCGTGAAGGCCATCGCCGCGGGCGCCGAGGCGATGGCAGGCTAGGCGGTTCGAGAATGAGTCATATGACCGCCTGTCATACCAAGGCGCACTTCGCCCGGTACAAGGCGGGCGTCATGTGGTGTAGAGTGTCGGTGAGCGCCTGAGAGGCGCGAAGGGGGTAACGAACGTGCAGAAATCGCTTCATATCGACCCGGACAAGTGTACCGGATGCCTGCAATGCGAGCTGGCCTGCTCTCACGTGAATGAGGGGGTGTTCAACCCCGCCAAGTCTCGCATCAAGGTGTTCAACTTCCACGATCAGGGGCGGATGGTCCCCTACACCTGCACCCAGTGCGACGAGGCGTGGTGCATGCAGGCCTGCCCGGTCGATGCGATCACGCTGGATGCCGAGACCGGCGCCAAGGTGGTCTCCGATGCGCTCTGCGTGGGCTGCAAGGTGTGCACCATCGCCTGCCCCTTCGGGACCGTGAACTACAACGCGTCCACCGGCAAGGTGATCAAGTGCGATCTCTGCGGCGGCGATCCCGAGTGCGCCAAGGCGTGCCCGACCGCGGCGATCACCTATGTGGATGCGAACTGGACCGGCCTGGATCGGATGCGTCAGTGGGCGGCCAAGACCGACGCCGGCGCGCAGGCCGAGGCCTAGGGAGGACTCGTCATGGCATGGGCAAGGAACGTGCTGCGGGTGAACCTCACCGAGGGCACCTGCAAAAACGAGCCGTTGAACATGGATTGGGCCCAGAAGTACCTGGGCCAGCGGGGGCTCGCCACCAAGTATCTGGTGGAGGAGACCGACCCCAGGGTCGATCCGCTCTCGCCCGATAACAAGATGATCATGACCACCGGCCCGCTGACCGGCACCTGCGCGTCGACGGCCGGGCGCTATTCGGTCGTGACCAAGGGCGCGCTCACCGGCGCCATCGCGTGCTCGAACTCCGGCGGCTTCTTCGGCAACGAGATGAAGAACGCTGGCTACGACATGATCATCTTCGAGGGCCGGGCGCCGAACCCGGTCTACCTCCTGGTCGAGAACGACAACGTCCAGCTGATCGACGCCAGCGAGTTCTGGGGCAAGTCGGTATGGGATACCGAGGAGGGGATCAAGGCCAAGCACCAGGATCCGCTGATCCGCGTCGCCTCCATTGGCGTCGCCGGCGAGGCTGGCGTGAAGTTCGCCTGCGTGGTGAACGACATGCACCGCGCCGCCGGGCGCTCCGGCGTCGGCACGGTGATGGGGTCGAAGAACCTCAAGGCTGTCGCAATCCGCGGCACCCTGGGTGTCTCGGTCGAGGATGTCGGTTCCTTCATGCAAGCGACTGCCGAGGGCAAGCAGACCCTCGCGGACAACGCCGTCACCGGCCAGGGTCTACCGGCCTACGGCACCCAGGTGCTGATGAACGTCATCAACGAGGTCGGCGCGCTGCCCACCCGTAACCATCGGGACGTGCAGTTCGAGGGCGCGAAGAACATCTCGGCCGAGGCCATGGCCGAGCCCCGTGCCGACGGCAAGCCGAATCTGGTGACCAATGCCGCCTGCTTCGGCTGCACCATCGCCTGCGGGCGGGTCTCCACGGTCGAGCGCAGCCACTACACGGTGGCCGAGCGGCCGGAGTACCAGATCGCTTCCGGCGGCCTCGAGTACGAGGCGGCCTGGGCGCTGGGCGCGGCCACGGGCGTGGACGATCTCGACGCGCTCACCTTCGCCAACTTCATCTGCAACGAGCAGGGGATCGACCCGATCTCCTTCGGTGCCACCGTCGGCGCCGCCATGGAGCTCTATGAGGAAGGCGTCATCGGCGACGCCGAGACCGGCGGCATCGAGTGCAAGTTCGGCTCCGCCAAGGCGCTGACCGATCTCGCCGAGCTCACCGGCAAGGGCGAGGGCTTTGGGGCCGAGATCGGCCTCGGCTCCAAGCGGCTCTGCGAGAAGTACGGCAAGCCGGAGCTTTCGATGTCGGTCAAGGGCCAGGAGTTCCCGGCCTACGATTCGCGCGGCATCCAGGGCATGGGCCTCGCCTATGCGACCGCGAACCGGGGCGCCTGCCACCTGCGGGCCTACACCGTCTCGTCCGAGATCCTGGGCGTGCCGGAGAAGACCGACCCGCACGTGACCGAGGGCAAGGCGGGCCTGGTCAAGGCCTTCCAGGACGCGACCTCAGCGGTCGATTCCTCCGGCCTCTGCGTCTTCACCACCTTCGCCTGGTCGCTCGACGACATCGCGCCGCAGATCAACGCGGCCTGCGAAGGCGATTGGACGGCGGAGAAGCTGCTGGAAGTCGGCGAGCGGGTCTGGAACCTGGAGCGGCAGTACAACTGTGCGGCGGGCTTCACCGGCAAGGACGACAACTTGCCCGCGCGTCTGCTCAAGGACGCGGCGAAGACCGGCCCGGCCGAAGGCCTCACCAACGGCCTCGACCAGATGTTGCCGGAATACTACGAGGTGCGCGGCTGGACCGACGAGGGCGTGCCCAGCAACGAGACGGTGGAGCGCCTCGCGCTCTAGCCCGCATCGTTCGTCACTCTTGTGACGGCGGGGGGCCGCGCGCGCTGAACAGGGCGTCGGCCCCCCGGCTTGTATCGGAGAAGACGGCACTGAACGAGACGAAACGGGCCATTCCCTGCCGCGCACGGGCGCGGGCGCAGGGGACGGCGCGAACAGCCAAGCGGGAGCCAACATGCAGCATGTGATCGTGGGTGCCGGCCCGGCCGGCGTGGTCGCAGCCGAAACCTTGCGCAAGGGCGACCGGAACGCCGACATCGTTCTCATCGGCGACGAGCCGGAGCCTCCCTATTCGCGGATGGCGATTCCTTACGTCCTCGAAGGCATGATCGAGCAGAGCGGGACCTACCTCCGCAAGACCGAAGGCCACTACGAGGGCCTCGGCATCCAGTACCGCCAGGGGCGGGCGGAATCCGTGGCAGCGGCGGACGGCACGCTCACCCTCAGTGGCGGCGAGACGGTCTCCTATGATCGCCTGCTCATCGCCACCGGCGCGACGCCGCTCAGCCCGCCGGTGCCCGGCCTCGATTTGCCCGGTGTGCACAACTGCTGGACCCTGGAAGACTGCCGCGGGATCGCGAAGCTGCTCAACGAAGACGCCAACGTCGTGCTGATCGGCGCGGGCTTCATCGGCTGCATCATCCTGGAGGCGCTCGCCAAGCGCTGCGGCAATCTCACCGTGGTCGAGATGGAAGACCGCATGGTCTCGCGCATGATGGACGCCACGGCAGGCGGGATGCTGCAACGCTGGTGCGGGGCGAAGAACATCCGCGTGCTCACCTCGACGCGGGTCGCCGGCATCGAGGCCGCGTCCGGCGCGGGCGGCGACAAGGCAGTGGTGCTGGACAACGGCGAGACGATCGACGCCCATCTGGTCGTGCTCGCGGTCGGTGTCGCACCCAATATCGGCTTCCTGGAAGGGAGCGGGATCAAGACCGATCACGGCGTGCTCGTCGATCAGCACTTGGAGTCCAGTGCCAAGGGCGTGTTCGCTGCCGGCGACGTAGCGCAGGGCCTCGACTTCTCCACCGGCGAGTACTCGGTGCACGCGATCCAGCCGACCGCCACCGAGCACGGCCGCATCGCGGCGCTCAACATGCTGGGGCAGAACGCGCACTACAAGGGCAGCCTCAACATGAACGTGCTCGCCACGGTCGGGCTCGTCTCGAGCTCGTTCGGGAGCTGGGAGGGCGTCGCCGGCGGCGACAGCGGCGTCGCCGTGGACGAGGACGGGTACAAGTACCTCCGGCTGGAATTCGAGGGCGACCATCTGGTCGGCGCGCTCGGCATCGGGCTGACCGACCACGTGGGGGTGATCCGCGGCTTGATCCAGAACGAGACGGCGCTCGGTGACTGGAAGGAGAGGCTGCAGGAGAACCCGCACCGCGTGATGGAGGCCTACGTCGCCCACAGCCAGACCTGAGCAACGACGGCCGCGATCTCGGCGCTACCCCGGCGACGCCGCGAACTCGCCATGAAGGTGACCGTCAAGCTCTATGCGTTGCTGAGCGACTATCTCCCCGCCGGCGCCGTGGACAACCAGGTCGAGCTCGACCTGGACGACGGCACAACGCCCGAGGATGTCTTCGCCAGGTTCAACCTGCCCCGCCAGTACTGCTCCATCGTGCTGGTGAACGGCATCTACGTGGAGCCGAGCGAGCGCGGCTCCCACGCGCTGAACGAGAACGACACGCTGGCGATCTGGCCGCCCGTGGCCGGCGGCTAGCCCAGCGAGGCCGGTACGAGTCCCCCGTCGCACGTCCGAGCCCGTGATCTTCGAGAAGGAGATGGCGATCGAGCGCCACGAGTTCCGGCGCACGCTGCGCCGCGCGCTCCCGGAGGCCCACATCTCGGAGCAGGGCGACACGATCACGGTCCGCGAAGGCAGCGGCACGCTCGAAATCACGCTTTCGACCAAGCCTCAACGCCGGATTGGCCTGCTCGCGCTGCCGGTTCTCGCCGCGCGCTTCCACTACAGCGGTTACGACGACCCCGCCGGGCACCTCGCCCGGCTCGACATCTCCTTCCAGCGCGGCGGCGGATAGCCCGCATTTCTCACCGGGGAGAGTCCGGTGGCGCCTGCGATAGGACATAATGGCCCTGAGCAGAATCCGATCCCGAAGCCCGTTTCTTCGAACCCGCACCAAGGAACCATCGTCATGGGCACAACCGACTACCCGACCTGGGAGGAGTTCACGACCACCAGCTTCGCGGCCTCGCACCAGTGGCCCCTGCTCTCGCCGGAGACGCCGTCCTTCATGGCGCGCGCGATCGCGCGGGAGCCTGCGGACCTCGAAGGGGCGGACGTGGCGATCATCGGCGCCCCCTACGTCGCCGCCTCCGATGGCACTTATGCGGGGGTTCCGATGGAAGACTGGATCGCAGCGCCGAAGCGGGTGCGCCAGCAGTCCGCCCGCTACCCGTCGGGCTACATTCAAGACTTCGACCTCGACGTGTTCGAGCATCTGCGGATGGTGGACTACGGCGACGCCGACATCCCCGAATCGGTGATGCACGACCAGAGTGCGGAGAACGTGCTCGCCGCCCAGGCTGCGGTCGAGGCCAAGGTCAACGATGCGCTCCGCGCGGGCGCCGTGCCGGTGGTGATCGGGCAGAACAGCCCCTGCGGGAGCTTCGCCATCGCCAAGCCCTGCGCGGAGCACGTCGACGGCCCTCTCGGCTGCGTGAGCCTCGACACCCACTGGGACGCCGCCGAGCTC
>JAJDUK010000031.1 GCA_022826665.1 Alphaproteobacteria bacterium
TTCGCCAGATCGATCCCGATGATGCTAACCTCGTCCATGGATGCCTCCTCCCTCAGGTCGTGGGCTACAGACACAACCTTGGCACATTGCGATGCCGTCGGGAGGGGGCGTCCAACCCATCGGACTTGATCCGGGCATCCACGGCTTGCAGCATGGGGGCATGAGAGAGGGCGGGGGCTGGGTCTACATCATGACCAACCGACCCAACGGCACGCTCTATCTCGGTGTGACCAGCGACATTGCGCGCAGGGCGTGGGAACACCGCGAAGGCTTGGTCGAAGGGTTCACGAAGCGGTACGGCCTGACGCGGCTCGTCTACGCGGAGCGCCACGACGAAATCGCCGCAGCCATCCAGCGGGAACGGACCATGAAGCACTGGTCGCGCGCCTGGAAGGTCGATCTCATCGTCGCGCACAACCCCGATTGGGACGACCTCTACGAAACCTTGCCGTAATCTCGCTGAAAACATGGATGCCCGGATCAAGTCCGGGCATGACGAGTTGGGGGGCAACCGGGGCTGGCCGATACCCCGGACCATGGTGCGGTGCACAGGGAGGGGCGGCGTGGGGCAGCATCGCGGGATGAGCCAGGAACCATCCCGCGAGCACAGCCACGCCATGCAGAACGAACCCCCAAAGAGCACAACGGCCGGGACGTTCGGCCGCTCCTCCATCAAGCGCCTGCCGGCCAAGCTCCGCGAGGCCGTGGACGCGGCCATCGCGGACGGCGCCACCATCGACGACATCACCGCCCGCATCCGGGCCGAAGGCGAGACATGCTCGCGCTCGGCCGTCGGCCGCTACGCCAAGAACATGCGCGACCTGATCCGCCAGCAGCAGGAGACCGACCGCACCATCAAGGCGTGGATGGACGCGCTTGGAGAGCGTCTGGAAGGCCAGGCGGGGCTCATCCTGATCGAGACCCTGCGGACCATGGCGCTCTCCACCATGGCTCGTCTCAGCGCGCGGGAAGAGCCCGTGTCGACGGAGGAGCTCGCCCGCCTCGCCCTCACCCTCAAGCGCATCGAAGGCACCGACAAGCTCCGCAAAGACCGGGAACGGGCGGCAAAGAAGGCGGCGAACGACGCAGACCGCGCCAAGCGCCAGGGCGGGCTCTCGCCGGAGGCCGTCGCCATCATCCGCGCGGAGGTGGAGGGCAGGCCGCCGCCTGCTCCCCGCACCGTCACGTCGGTGCCGGTGGACCCGTGGAATCCCGCAGAGTTCCCCGCAGTCCCGGTCAATCCCGGCGAATCTCACGCAATCCCACCTGATCCTGGCGAATCCCACTTGAGCCCGGATAATTGCTATGAATCCTGGACGGAAATTGCTCCGCGGGTGTTTCGCACCAGCCCCACATCGATCCTGTCCCTCGGGCCGGAGTGATGCGGGCTAGTACGCCGAGAGAAACGACTTCAGGGCGGCCGTGAACGCCGGCGCCTGCTCGATGTTGGAGAGGTGGGCGGCGTCGAGTTCGAGATACTGAGAGCCGTCGATCCGCTCGTGCATCAGACGCATGCCGGCCGGCGGGGTGCCGGGGTCCTGCGAGCCGGCGATCAGCAGGACGGGATGGTCGATCGAGCCGAGCCGGTCGAGGTTCGCGAGCGACTGGATGGCGCGCGCGCAGCCCGTGTATCCCGCGACCGAGGTCGTGCGGATCATGTGCCGCACATCGTCGATCCGCGCTGCGCCGCTCGCCCGGTAGCCCTCGCTGAACCAGCGCTCGATGGTCGACTCGACGACCGCCTCCATGCCCCCGTCGGCGACCGCGGCCAAGCGCTGGTCGAAGGCGGCGATGAACGCTTCGCCGCTGTGCGCAGAGGTGTTCGCCATGACCGTGGCCGTCACCCGATCCGCATGGCTGAGCAGGAGTTCCTGCACCGTCATCCCGCCGATGGAGAGGCCCACGAAGTGGCTCTTGCCGATACCCAGGTGATCCCAGAGGCCCACGACATCGCCCACCAGGTCGTCGAACGTGTACGGTCCCCCCACCGGCGCGGACTTGCCGTGCCCGCGCTTGTCGTAGCGCAGGATGTGAAAGTCTCCGGCGAGCGCGGCCTCCTGCTCGTCCCACATGTGCAGGTTCGTTGCCAGCGAGTTGGAGAAGGTCAGCCAGGGTCCGCTCTCGTTCCCCGAAATCTCGTAGTTGATTGAGACGCCACGGATATCGGCAAGCATTCGCTCTCTCCCTGTCGGTCGGGCGCATGTCTTACCACGGTCGCGGTGCGCGTGACATCTCGGCAGCGCTTGACCGCCCCGGAGTTCGCTGCGAAAACCGCCGCACGGCGCGGCTGGATGCCGCCTGTCTCCGAAACATCATCGTCGTCGGGGGGAGCCGTGGGGCGAGGAGACTACCTGTTTACCAGCGAATCGGTGTCGGAAGGGCACCCGGACAAGGTGTGCGACCGCATCTCCGATGCCGTGGTCGATGCGTACCTGGCGATCGATTCCAACGCACGAGTGGCCTGCGAGACGCTGGTCACGACCAACCGGATGGTGCTTGCCGGCGAGGTGCGCGGCCCGGACTCGATCACCGCCGAGGCCCTGGAGTCCATCGCGCGGACCTGCGTCCGCGAGATTGGCTACGAGCAGGAGGGCTTCCACTGGGCCAAGGCCGCCGTGGAGGTCCATGTTCACGCCCAGTCGGCCGACATCGCCCTCGGCGTGGACCAGGCCGGCAACAAGGATCAGGGCGCGGGCGATCAGGGCATCATGTTCGGCTACGCCTGCCGCGAGACCGACGCGCTCATGCCGGCACCCCTCCACTATGCCCACGCGATCCTGGCCGCGCTGGCCCGCGCCAGGCACGCCGGCGACGCACCGGGCCTCGGGCCCGATTCCAAGAGCCAGGTGACGCTCCGCTACGAGGACGGTGTGCCGGTGGGCGCCACCTCCGTCGTCGTCTCGACCCAGCACGCCGCCGAGCTCTCCCAGGACGACGTGCGTGAGATCGTGCGCCCCTACGTCGTGGACGCGCTCCCTGATGGGTGGATGTGCGAGGAGAAATGGTTTTACGTCAATCCGACCGGCCGCTTCGTCATCGGCGGGCCGGACGGCGATGCCGGCGTGACGGGGCGCAAGATCATCGTCGATACCTATGGCGGGGCGGCGCCCCACGGCGGCGGCGCCTTCTCGGGCAAGGACCCCAGCAAGGTCGACCGCTCCGCAGCCTACGCGGCGCGGTACCTCGCGAAGAACGTCGTCGCTGCCGATCTTGCGTCGCGCTGTACGATTCAGCTCGCCTACGCGATCGGCGTCGCCCACCCGCTCGCGGTCTACGTCGATACACACGGCACGGGCCAGATTGACGAAGCCAGGCTCGCCGAGGCGCTCAACTCGGTGATGGACCTCTCGCCGCGGGGAATCGGCGAGCACCTCGACCTCGCCCGCCCGATCTTCGAACGCACCGCGGCCTACGGTCATTTCGGCCGCGACCCGGAGGCCGACGGCGGCTTCTCATGGGAACGGACGGACCTCGTCGACCCGCTTCTCACCGCCGTCGGATGAGGGCACGGCCGGCCGGCGCCCGTCCTGCCGTGCGATGGAAGAGCGCCGCCGCCGTGTCTACGGGCGGAGGCTAAGCCACCGTCTTCGCCCCGGCCGTCAGGCGCTGCTTGAGCGTGCCCTGCCGGCGCTCAGGATCGACCTTCCCGAGGATTCGCGGGCTCAGATCGACCTAGGCAAGCTGTTCCCGGCGCCGATCCGCGACCTCTGGCTCGAGATCGGCTTCGGCGCGGGCGAGCATCTCGCCCATCAGGTCCGCGCCAATCCGGCCGTGGGCTTGATCGGCTGCGAGCCCTTCGTCCAGGGCATCGCCGGCCTGCTGCGCCATCTGGAGGCGGACGGCACGGCAAACAGGGTCCGCATCTTCCCCGACGATGCGCGGCTCCTGCTCGATCGCCTGCCCGATGCCAGCATCGGCCGGCTGTTCGTGCTGTTTTCCGACCCCTGGCCCAAGAAGCGCCACCACAAGCGGCGCCTGATCGATGCCGAGACGCTCTCCGCCTTCGCGCGCATCCTGAAGGACGGCGCCGAGTTCCGCTGGGCCTCCGACGATGGCGGCTACGTGGAGTGGACGCTGGAGCATGTTGCTAGGAACGAGGTGTTTGCCCTGTCAGATAGAATTTCCGGCGATTGGCCACAGAGGCCGGTCGACTGGCCGGAGACCCGCTACGAGCAGAAGGCCCGCGCCCAAGGTCGGGCACCTGTCTTCCTCCGCTACGTCCGCGTCCCGCGCTGATGGTGGCTTCCCGTAATTCGCAGGCGTTGATGAGGGCGCAGCAGGGAGAAACACCTTGAAGAGAATCCACAAAGCGCGATAGGTTAGCGGCGCTGCGCTCTTCGGGGGTGTGAGGAGCGCGGCAAAGAGCGTGCCCAGGGTTTGAGTGATTGTGGTGGGCAGTGGTGGCCCGCCTTTTTTCTGTTCTGCGGTATGACGAAGACGCGAGACGTGGACTCGGAACGGCAGATCGAACATGCGATTGCACCGGTGCTGGCGGCGATGGGCTATGAGGTCGTTCGAATCCGCCTCGGCGGGGGCAGGCAGACGGTGCTCCAGGTGATGATCGAGCGGACCGACCGCGTGCCGCTGACCGTGGACGACTGTGCCGCGGCAAGCCGCGCCCTCTCCGCACAATTCGAAAACGACAACCTGCCGGCGGCCGACTACGCGCTGGAGGTGAGCTCGCCGGGGATCGACCGGCCGCTGGTGCGGCTCGCCGACTTCGCCCGCTTTGCCGGCTTCGAGGCCAAGGTGGAGATGAGCGAGCCGCTGGAGGGCCGACGGCGCTTTCGCGGCCGGCTGCAGGGCGCCGGCGACGGGTGCGTTCGCATGACCGTGGACGATCAGAACGTCTCACTGCCATTCAACGGGATTCGCGCGGCCAAGCTCGTGTTGACCGACGAGTTGATCGCGGCCAGCCAAGCGGCGGAGCGGGTGTGATGGCGGACGGCGACACTGCGGGCCTCGCCCGCCTCGAGCTTCTCCAGGTGGCCGATGCCGTGGCCAGGGAGAAGGGCATCGAGCGCGAGCTCGTGCTGGAGGCCATGGAGCAGGCCATCACCCACGCCGGCAAGCGGAAGTACGGCCAGGAGCACGACATCCGTACCGACATCGACCGCGATACCGGCGAAATCAAGCTGATGCGCTATCTCGAAGTGGCCGAGGAGATCGAGAACGAGGCCACCCAGATTGCACTGAGCGAGGCGCAGGAGCGCAACCCGGCCGCGCAGGTGGGCGACTATCTGGCGGACCCGCTGCCGCCCATCGACTTCGGCCGCATCGCGGCGCAGACGGCGAAGCAGGTGATCGTCCAGAAGGTGCGCGAGGCCGAGCGCGCGCGTCAGTACGAGGAATACAAGGACCGCGTGCAGGAGATCGCCAACGGCCTCGTCAAGCGCACCGAGTACGGCGGGCTCACCGTCGACCTGGGCCGGGCCGAGGCCGTGATCCGGCGGGAGGACCTGTTGCCGCGCGAATCCTTCCGCAACGGCGACCGGGTGCGCGCCTACATCTACGACGTCCGCCGCGAGCCGCGCGGGCCGCAGATCTTCATGTCCCGCACGCACCCCAACTTCATGGCCAAGCTCTTCGCCCAGGAGGTGCCGGAGATTTACGACGGCATCATCGAGATCGATGCCGTGGCCCGCGACCCCGGCAGCCGCGCGAAGATCGCCGTGCACTCCAACGACAGCAGTATCGATCCCGTCGGCGCGTGCGTCGGCATGCGCGGCTCCCGCGTGCAGGCCGTGGTCGGCGAGCTTCAGGGCGAGAAGATCGACATCATCCAGTGGTCGCCCGATCCTGCGGCATTCATCGTCAACGCGCTGGCGCCGGCCGAGGTCACCAAGGTGGTGCTCGATGAGGAAGCGAAGCGCATCGAGGTGGTGGTGCCGGACGAGCAGCTTTCGCTCGCCATCGGCCGGCGCGGGCAGAACGTGCGGCTCGCGTCCAACCTCACGGGCTGGGACATCGACATTCTGACCGAGGCCGAGGAATCGGAACGCCGCCAGGAGGAGTTTCGCACCCGCTCCGAGATGTTCATGGAAGCCCTCGACGTCGACGACGTGATCGCCCATCTGCTCGTGACGGAAGGGTTCTCCACCGTGGACGAGGTGGCCTACGTTCCGATCGAGGAGCTGGCCATGATCGAGGGCTTCGAGGAAGACTTGGCAGTCGAGCTTTCGAGCCGCGCTGCGGCCTACGTCGAAGCCATGAACAAGCAGCTCAACGAGCGCCGGATCGAGCTCGGCGTCAGCGACGAGGTCGCGGCCATCGACGGCCTGGACCCGGCAATTCTCGTCGCCCTTGGCGAGAACGAGGTCAAGACGCTGGATGATCTCGGCGATCTCGCGGGCGACGAGCTCATCGAGATATTGGGTGACCTGGCACCGTCGATCGAGGAGGCCAACGCCGTGATCATGATGGCGCGGGCTCACTGGTTCGACGACGAAGAGCCGATGGATGGTGCGGAGGCCGGCGAGGCCGGTGAAGCAGACGAGGCTGCCGAGGCCGGCGATGTCGCCGAGACCGTCGCCGAGGAGCACGAGAGACCGAACGTTTGAACGCATCGGCACACATGAAAGACCGCCCGGCCTCGCCGGATGCCGGCTCCCGGCGCTGCATCGCGAGCGGCGCCAGTATGCCTCGCGACGCGTTGCTGCGCTTCGTGGTCGACCCGGCCGGCGCCTTGGTCCCGGACCTCGGCGAATCGCTGCCGGGCCGGGGGCTCTGGGTCTCTGCCGAGCGTGCTGCGCTGGAAAAGGCCTGCGAGCGCGGCCTGTTCGCTCGCGCCGCGCGCCGGCCGATCGCCGTGGCGCCCGATCTGATCGACGAGGTGGAGCGTCAGTTGACCGCGCGTGCGCTGGATATTCTCGGGCTGGCACGCCGCGCAGGCGCGCTGATCACGGGCTTCGACAAGGTGCAGCGTGCGCTTACCGAGCGGCGCGTAGCTGTCCTCGTGGAAGCGAGCGACGGCGCGCGGCACGGCCGGGCCCGCCTCGGCGCGCTGGCGCGGGACATTCCCGTGATCGCGCAATTCGACGGCGCTGCGTTGAGCCGCAGCCTGGGTCGTGAGAATGTAGTGCACGCCGCGCTGGCACCTGGCCGCCTTGCCGATCGTTTCCTTCGGGAATCCGCTCGGCTTGCCGGTGTGCGCGGAATTTCCGGCGATCGGGACATGGCGTGATGACTGACGAAACCGAAGCCGGTGATCAAGAGCGGCGCAAGCCCCTGTCGCTGAAGCGTCCGGGGCGGCTCGAGCTCAAGAAGACGGTCGATGCCGGTCAGGTTCGGCAGAGCTTCTCGCACGGCCGCAGCCGGGCCGTCGCCGTCGAGGTTCGCAAGAAGCGGACGCTGAAGCGCGGCGCCGCTGCGGACGGTGTGGCGGCGCCCAAGGCAAGAGCGCCGGCGCCCAAGCCGCCGCCCGAGCCGGTGGCCGAGGCAACGCCGCCGCCTCAAGAGGAGGTGCAGCAGACCTCCACGGCGCCACGCTCTCGCGTCGTCCTCCGCACGCTGACAACCGACGAGAAGGCCGCGCGCGCACGCGCGGTCGAGGACGCGATCCGCGCCGAGCGTCAGGAGCGGGAGCGGGCGGAGGAAGAGGCCCGCCGCCGCGCTGCGGACGAAGAGCGTCTCGCTGCCGAGCGCGCGGAGGCCGAGCGGCGGAAGAGCGAGGAGGACGCCCGCCGCAAGGCCGAGGAAGATGCGCGCAAGCGGGCAGAGGAGGATGCTGCGCGCAGGCTTCCACAGCCCGAGGAACCCAAGCCAGAAGAGGCCGCGGCTTCCGAAGCTGCGCCGGCGGCGCGGCCCGCCCGGCCCGGCGATGCTCCGGCAGAGGAGGATCGCGGCCGGCCCCGCCGCCGTGGAGAGCAGCGCCGCCCCCCCACTCCTTCGCGGCGCGACCAGCCGCGCCGGCGCGGCGGCAAGATCACGCTTTCGGAGGCCCTCGACGGCACCGTCGGCGAGCAGCGCGGGCGCAGCCTCGCGTCGCTCCGCCGTCAGCGCGAGCGCGAGAAGCGCCTTGCGCGGGAGGCGATGCGTGCGGACGAGCTCAAGCCGGTGGTGCGCGAGGTTATTCTTCCCGAGGCCATCACTGTGCAGGAGCTCGCGAGCCGCATGGCCGTGCGCGGCGCCGAGGTCGTGAAGCGCCTGATGGAGATGGGCACGGTCGTCACCATCACCCAGTCGATCGATGCCGACACCGCTCAGCTCGTGGTCGAGGAGTTCGGCCACAAGGTGAGGCGTGTCAGTGAAGCCGACGTCGAGATCGGGCTCAAGGGCGAGGACGATGCCGACGAGGCCCTGATCACCCGCTCGCCCGTGGTCACGGTCATGGGCCATGTCGATCACGGCAAGACCTCGCTACTCGACGCCATCCGCTCCAGCGACGTGGTGTCCGGCGAGGCGGGCGGGATCACCCAGCATATCGGCGCCTACCAGGTGGAGACGCCGAAGGGCTCCCGCATCACCTTCATCGATACGCCCGGCCATGCCGCCTTCACCGAAATGCGCGCACGGGGCGCAAGCGTGACCGATATCGTCGTTCTCGTGGTCGCGGCGGACGACGGCGTCATGCCGCAGACCGCCGAAGCGATCAATCATGCGCGCGCCGCAGGCGTGCCGATGCTGATCGCCATCAACAAGATCGACCGGCCCGACGCCGACCCCAACCGGGTGCGCCAGGACCTGCTCCAGCACGAGATCGTGACCGAGGAGATGGGCGGCGACGTGCTCGCGGTCGAGATTTCGGCAACCGAGAAGCAGAACCTCGACAAGCTCGAGGAGGCAATCCTGCTGCAGGCGGAGCTGCTCGAGCTCAGCGCCAACCCGGACCGCGCCGCCGAGGGGATCGTGATCGAGGCCAAGGTCGATCGCGGGCGCGGTGCGGTGGCCACCGTGCTGGTTCAACGCGGCACGCTCAACGTCGGCGACATCGTGGTCGCCGGCGCGCAGTGGGGCCGGGTGCGGGCGATGTACGACGACCACGGCGCCGCGGCCAAGGCGGCGGGGCCGGCGGTGCCGGTCGAGATTCTCGGGCTCAGCGGCGTGCCCCTGGCCGGCGACGAGGTCGTGGTGGTCGAGAACGAGCGCCGAGCGCGCGAAGTCTCCGAGTTCCGCCAGGCGCGCGCCAGGGAGAAGGAGGTCGCGCGCGGCGCGCCGCTCAACCTGGAGCAGCTCTTCTCCGAAATCCAGGAGAAGGAAGGCAAGAGCGAGCTGCCGCTGGTCATCAAGGCCGACGTCCAGGGCTCGGTCGAGGCGCTTGTCGGCGCGCTCGGCAGGCTCGGCACGGAGGAAGTGGCCGTGCGCGTGCTGCATTCGGGCGTCGGCGGCATCACAGAATCGGACGTGACGCTCGCCGCCGCGTCGGATGCGACCGTCGTCGGCTTCAACGTGCGCGCCAACGCGCAGGCGCGCGAGCTCGCCGCACGCTGCGGCATCGAGCTTCGCTATCACGCCGTCATCTACGACGTCGTGGACGAGATCAGGGCCAACCTCGAAGGGATGCTGCGCCCGGAGGCACGCGAGCGGACGATGGGCAGTGCCCAGATCCTCCAAGTGTTCGAAGTCGGCCGCGTGGGCAAGGTCGCGGGCTGCCGCGTCACCAACGGCCTCGTGCGCCGGGGCGCGAAGGCGCGGCTGCTGCGCGACGATGTGGTCATCCACGACGGCGCGCTCAAGACGCTTCGGCGCTTCAAGGACGACGTGCGCGAGGTGAAGGAAGGCTACGAGTGCGGCATGTCGTTCGAGAACCACTCCGACTTGCGCGAGGGCGACGTCATCGAGCTCTATGAGATCGAGGAGGTCGCGCGCACGCTCGAGGCTTAGGGCGCGCCTGTCCAGCGATCGATGACGAGGAGAAGCAGCAAGGCCGGTGAGCCGAGCCAGCGGCAGCGGCGAGTCGGCGAGCTGATTCGGGAAGCGCTGTCAGAGTCGCTCGCCCGCGGCGAGTTTCGTGATCCCGTATTGAGCGAGATGCGTTTCACCGTAACCGAGGTGCGGCCGGCGCCGGACCTGCGCTCCGCCAAGGTCTACGTGATGCCGCTCGGCGGCGAGCGGGAGGACGAGGCGCTCGACGCCTTGCAGCGCGCCGCCGGCTACTTGCGCGGCGAGGTGAACCGTCGGGTCAGGCTCAAGTTCTCGCCGTCGCTCAGCTTCGAGATCGACCGCAGCTTCGAGCATGTGCAGCGCATCGACAGGCTGCTCGGCGCAAACGAGAGCGCCGATGACTGACGGCACGCCCACACGCTGCCCTCACGGCTGGCTGGTGGTGGACAAGCCGCGCGGGATCACCTCTGCGGCAGCCGTCTCCCGCATCAAGTCCCTGGTTGGCCGCGGGGCGAAGGTGGGCCACGCCGGCACGCTGGACCCCATGGCCACGGGCGTGCTGCCGGTGGCAATCGGCGAGGCCACCAAGACGGTCTCGTTCATGATGGATGCGCCAAAACGCTACCGCTTCGGCGTGCGCTGGGGCGAGCAGCGTGATACGGACGATGCCGAGGGCACGGTAATCGAGACGAGCGCGCACCGCCCGTCCACGGTGGTTATCGAGAACGCGCTGCCGGCCTTCATCGGCCGAATCGAGCAGGTGCCGCCGGCGTTCTCGGCCCTCAAGGTCGGCGGCGAACGCGCCTATGCGCTCTCGCGCCAGGGCAGGCCGCCGGAGCTCGCGCCGCGTACGGTCCACATCGATAGCCTGACCCTGATCGAGGCCGATGACGACGGCGCCGCCTTCGCGGTCGGTTGCGGCAAGGGCACTTACGTGAGGGCGCTGGCCCGCGACATCGCTCGCGCGGCGGGAACGGTCGGCCACGTCAGCTGGCTCCACCGCGCCGCGGTCGGGCCGTTCACCGACGAGGATGCGAATCCGCTGGATAAACTGGTCGCGCTCGGGCATAGTCTGGCCCTCGCCGAAAGCCTGCGACCGGTCGATGCAGTGCTGGCCGACATCCCGGCTCTGCTTCTGACCGCGCGCGAGGCGGATAGCCTGCGCCACGGCCAGCCAGTGCCCGCGCCCGGTGCCGCACCCGGAAGGGTCCGCGCCGTTGCCGGCTCCCGGCTTGTGGCGTTGGCCGAAGTTGGCGCGGGCCGGGCCCGCCCGTTGCGGGTCTTCAACATGTGACAAGCGGAGTAGCCAGATGTCGATCACCGCGGCGCGGAAGACCGAGCTGATATCGGAGTACGCAACCAAGACCAACGATACCGGCTCGCCGGAGGTACAGGTCGCGATCCTGACTGAGCGGATCAACAACCTGACCGAGCATTTTCGGAGCCACAAGAAGGACCTCCATTCGAGGCAAGGCCTCCTGAAGATGGTCAGCCGCAGGCGCCGCCTGCTCGACTATCTCAAGCGCAACGATCAGGAGCGCTATTCCACCGTGATTCAGCGGTTGGGTTTGCGCAAATAGCATTGGCAGTCGCGTGATCCGCCGGGATGCGGCACGCGGGTCAAAAGGGCACGTCGGGAGGCGCGGCATGGGCCGCCGCCGCCGGCGTCGCACCTGTGTAGGGGCGAGCCGAATGGGCGGCTCGCCACCGGAACGAAGGAAACAATATGTTCGATATCACACGTCGTGAGGTCATGTGGGGCGAGCGCAAGCTCGTCCTCGAAACCGGGCGCATCGCCCGCCAGGCGGATGGCGCCGTCCTCGCGAGCTACGGCGAAACCGCGGTGCTCTGCACCGTCGTCGGCCAACGGACCGCGCGGGAGGGCCAGGATTTCTTCCCGCTGACAGTCAACTACGAGGAGAAGGCTTTCGCCGCTGGCAAGATTCCGGGCGGCTTTTTCAAGCGCGAAGGGCGCCCCAGCGAGAAGGAAACTCTGGTTTCGCGTCTCATCGATCGTCCTCTCCGGCCCCTCTTCGTCAAGTCGTTTCGTAACGAAACCCAGGTCATCTGCACGGTGCTCTCGCACGACCTGGTCAACGATTCCGACATCGTCGCCATGGTCGGTGCCTCGGCCGCGCTCACCATCTCCGGTTTGCCCTTCATGGGGCCGATCGGGGGCTGCCGGGTCGGCTTCGCGGACGGCGCCTATGTGCTGAACCCGACCTACGAGCAGCGCGCGGCCTCCGACCTCGATCTGGTCATGGCCGGCACCCAGGAGGGTGTGCTCATGGTCGAGTCGGAGGCATCCGAGCTCTCCGAGGATCAGATGCTGGGTGCGGTGACCTTCGGTCACGAGGCGGTCAAGCCGGTGATCGAGGCCATCATCAGCCTTGCCGAGGCTTGCGCGAAGGAGCCCTGGGAGCTGCCCGAGGAAGAGGTGGACACGGCCCTCGTCGACCGGATTCGCGCGAGCGCCGAGGCCTCGCTGCGCACGGCCTATTCGGTCGCCGGCAAGACCGAGCGGCAGGACAAGGTGGCGGCCGCGAAGTCCGAGACTGCGGCGCAGTTCCGCGAGGACGACGGCGCTGCCGGCATCCTCGACGGCACGCTGAGTTCGCTCGAGAAGGAGATCGTGCGCGGCCAGATTCTCGACAGTGGCGTGCGCATCGACGGCCGCACCACCAGCGACGTTCGCGCCATCGAGTGCGAAGTGGGTGTGCTGCCGCGCAGCCATGGCTCGGCGCTCTTCACGCGCGGCGAGACCCAGGCGCTGGCCACGGCGACCCTCGGCACCGGCCAGGACGAGCAGATCATGGACATGCTCGAGGGCGAGTACCGCGAGCGCTTCATGCTGCACTACAACTTCCCGCCCTATTCGGTGGGCGAGGCGCGCTTCCTGCGCGGGCCCGGCCGGCGCGAGATCGGCCACGGCAAGCTCGCCTGGCGGGCGGTCCATCCGCTCCTGCCCGACGCCGAGGCGTTCCCCTACACCATCCGCGTGGTCTCGGAGATCACGGAATCCAACGGCTCGTCGTCGATGGCGACGGTCTGTGGGGCCTCGCTCTCGCTGATGGATGCGGGCGTTCCCCTGGCCCGACCGGTCGCCGGCATCGCCATGGGGCTGATCAAGGACGAGGACCGCTTCGCCGTGCTCTCCGACATCCTCGGCGACGAGGACCATCTCGGCGACATGGACTTCAAGGTGGCCGGCACGGAGCAGGGCATCACCTCGCTGCAGATGGACATCAAGATCACCAGCATTACCGAGGAGATCATGCGCACCGCGCTGGCTCAGGCGCGCGACGGCCGACTGCACATCCTCGGCGAGATGGCGAAGGCGCTCGCACACGCGCGCGACAGCGTGAGTGACAACGCGCCCCGCATCACCACCTTCTCGATCCCGAAGGACCGCATCCGCGAGGTCATCGGGCCCGGCGGCAAGGTCATCCGCGAGATCTGCGAGACCACCGGGACCAAGATCGACATCGAGGACGACGGCACCATCAAGGTGGCGGCGGTCGAGGGCGAGGCAGCGAAGGCCGCGATCAACATGATCCGCGACATCGTGGCCGAGCCCGAGGTCGGCGTGATCTACGACGGCAAGGTGGTCAAGATCGTCGACTTTGGCGCCTTCGTGAACTTCATCGGCAAGCGCGACGGCTTGGTGCATATCAGCGAGATCGCGCCGCGCCGGATCAAGAGCGTGAGCGACGTGCTGAGCGAAGGCGATAACGTCAAAGTGAAGGTGCTCGGAATCGACGACCGCGGTAAGGTCAAGCTGAGCATGAGAGCCGTGAATCAGGAAAGCGGAGAGGACCTGAGCGCGGCGGAGGAGACGGCGCAAGCCGGGTAGGGAACGCCGCCGAGAGAAGCGACACCCTGCAAACGCCGCCGCTGCCGCCCACATCGCGGTGTAGCGGCGGCGCCAGCTCGCTGCCCTGCGCTGCCGCGGTGGGCGAAACGAGCCCGATGCAACGGCGGATGGACCGACCATGAAGGCGTTGAACGCAATCAGGTTGTCGGGGCGCGATGTCCTCCCCTTGATCGAGGGCGGCAAGGGCATCGGCGTGACCAACGGCCTGAGTTCCGGCGCCTGGGCCGCCGCCGGCGGCGTCGGCACCTTCTCCGGCGTCAATGCCGACTACTACGACGAGCACGGCCGGGCGATTCCGCAGACCTATCGCGGTCGCACTCGCAAGGAACGGCACGAGGAGCTGGTCGATTACGCGATCAGGGGCGGCATCGCCCAGGCGCGTATCGCCCACGAGGTTTCGGGCGGCGAGGGCCGGCTCCACATGAACGTGCTGTGGGAGATGGCTGCCGCCGAGCGCATCCTTCACGGCATTCTCGAGGCCACGCGCGGCATCATTCACGGCGTGACCTGCGGCGCCGGCATGCCATATCGCTTGGCCGAGGTAGCCGCGCAGTACGATGTCCAGTACTACCCGATCATCTCGTCGGCGCGGGCGTTCCGCGCGCTCTGGAAGCGCGCCTACCATCGCTTCTCGGACTGGATGGGTGGCGTGGTCTACGAGGACCCCTGGCGCGCCGGCGGGCATAACGGCCTCTCAAACAGTGAGGATCCCGAACAGCCCGAGCCCGCCTATCCGCGGGTTGTGGCGCTGCGCCAGCAAATGCGTGAGTACGGCCTCGACGACGTGCCGATCGTGATGGCTGGCGGCGTCTGGTACCTGCGTGACTGGGAGGATTGGCTCGACAACCCCGAGCTCGGTCCCGTCGTCTTTCAGTTCGGCACCCGTCCGCTGGTGACCGAAGAAAGCCCGATTTCCGAGCGCTGGAAGCGCAAGCTGCTGTCCATGCAGGAAGGGGACGTGAAGCTCAACCGCTTCAGCCCCACCGGGTTCTACTCCTCGGCAGTGCGCAACGACTTCATCCACGAGCTTGCCGAGCGCGAGCAGCGGCAGGTCGCCTACACCGCAGAGCCCATCGGCGACCACGACCAGAAATTCACCCCGGGACCGCGCGGGCGCTCTTTCTATGTGACCAAGGGCGATTTGAAGCGGGCAGAGTTGTGGATGGACGAGGGCTTCACCTCCGTGATGAAGACCCCTGAGACCACGATCATCTTCGTCACCGACGAGAAGGCGCGCGAGATCAGGGCCGATCAGGCCGCCTGCATGGGTTGCCTCAGCGCCTGCAGGTTCAGCAACTGGGCGACCAACGAAACGGGCTCGACCGGCAAGAAGACCGATCCCCGCAGCTACTGCATCCAGAAGACGCTGCAGGAGATCATCCACGGCGAAGATATCGACAACCAGCTCATGTTCGCCGGCCACGCGGCGTTCCGGTTCGCGGACGACCCCTTCTACTCGAACCGTTTCATCCCCACCGTGCGCCAGCTGGTGGAGCGCCTGCTTACCGGCGACTGACGTTGGGCCGCCACGCCGGCGGCTCTCCTCAACGCTCCTTCACATAGGGAACACCGCTCGCCTTGGGCGGCACCGCCTTGCCAACGAAGCCTGCGAGCAGCAGCACCGTGAGCAGGTAGGGCAGCGCCTGGATCGCCTGCACCGGGATGATCCCGACGCCGGGAATATCCACCCCTTGCAGCCTTGCCTGCACGGCATCGGCGAAGGCGAAGAGGAAGCAGGCGAAGAGGGTCGGCACCGGGCGCCACTTGCCGAAGATGAGCGCGGCGAGCGCGAGGTAGCCCATGCCCGCGCTCATGTCGCGCACGAAGAGCGCGTTCTGGGCGATCGAGAGCGACGTGCCGGCGACGCCGCAAAGAATGCCGCAGACGATCATCGCCCGGTAGCGCATGCCGGCGACCGAGATGCCGGCGGTGTCCACCGCCTCCGGCGCCTCGCCGACCGCGCGGAGTCTCAGCCCGAAGCGGGTCTTGTAGATGAACCACGCCGCGAGCGGGACCATGCCGAGCGCGATGTAGACAATCAGGTTGTGGCCGCTCACGATCTCCGAATAGATCTGGCCGATAAAGGGCACATCGCTCAGCCGGTCGGCGAAGGGGAAGTGGATCGGGCGGAAGCGCGCCGTGTCCGCCACGATCGGCGTGTGCCCGCCCTGCCCGAACCAGGCGAGCGAGAGCACCGGCCCGAGCCCCGCCACCAGGATGTTGAGCGCCATACCCGAGACCACCTGATCGCCCCGGTGGGTGACGCAGGCGAAGGCGTGGATCATCGCGAGCCCCACCGAGGCGCCCATGCCGGCGAGCAGGCCGAGCCACGCAGAACCGGTGGCAAAGGCCGCCGCCGCGGCAGCAAAGGCCGCCCCAAGCATCTTGCCTTCGAGTCCGATATCGACCACGCCCGAGCGCTCTGCGAACATTCCGGCGAAGGCGGCGAGGATGAGCGGCGTCGAGACGCGCAGTGTCGCGTCGATCACCAGGACGATCCAGGTCACCGCTTCCATGGCTATGCCGCCACGGCACGCGCGCGGCGCGCGAACAGGCGCTCGATCCGGCCGCGGAACATGTGCTCCAACGCGCCTGAGAACAGGATCACCAGCCCCTGGAGCACCACCACCATGTCGCGGGTCACGTTGGGCATGTCGAAGGCGAGCTCGGAGCCGCCCTGGTAGAGAATTCCGAAAAGCAGGGCGGCGAGCAGGATGCCCGCCGGGTGGTTGCGGCCCATCAGCGCGACCGCGATGCCGACGAAGCCGTAGCCCGCGGTGAACTCCAGCAACAGCCTGTGGTGGACGCCGATGATCTCGTTGACGCCCACGAGGCCCGCGAGCCCACCGGAGATCGCCATCGCCAGCATGATCGCGCGGTCTGGCGCGATGCCGCCGTAGACCGCCGCCGATTCGTTGTGGCCGACGGCGCGGATCTCGTAGCCCCAGCGCGTGCGCCAGACGAAGAACCAGAACAGCACGAGGCAGACCGCGGCGACCACGATGCTCAGGTTGAGCGACGAGCGGCCGATATTCGCGCCGAAGGCCGCGAACACGTCGTGGACGAAGGGGAGCCAAGCGCCTGCCTCGAAGGTGCGGCTCTCCGCCGCCTGCTGCCCCGGCTTGATGAAGATCTCGACCAGCAGGTAGGTCATCAGCGCTGCGGCCAGGAAGTTGAACATGATCGTCGTGATGACGATGTGGCTGCCGCGCTTCGCCTGCAGCCAGCCGGGGATGAAGGCCCAGAAGGCGCCGAACGCCATGGCACAGGCGATCGCGAGCGGAATCACGACGGGCGCCGGCCAATGGCCCAGGTAAAGCCCGATCAGGCCCGCGCCAAGCCCGCCGAGATAGGCCTGGCCCTCGCCGCCGATGTTGAAGAGGCCGCAATGAAAGGCGATGGCGACGGCGAGCCCTGTGAAGACGAAATTGGTGGTGTAGTAGAGGGTGTAGCCGATCGCCTCGGGGTACCCCACCGCGCCCAACACCAGCAGCCTCAGCGCCTCGAACGGGTTCTCGCCGATCAGCGCGATGATGATGCCGGCGATGACGAGCGCGAGCCCCAGGTTGATGAGCGGGACCAGCCCGTGGGTGACCCAGGTCGGCGCCTGGGTCGGCCCGCCGAAGCCCTTCACGCCCCGGCGGCCTCCGCGCCGTCCGCGCGCTCGCCCGCCATCATCAGGCCGAGCGTGCGCTCGTCCGCCTCCTCTTGCGAAACCTCGCCGACGATCGCGCCGCCGAACATCACCAGGATGCGGTCCGCGAGAGACATGATCTCGTCGAGCTCGACCGAGACGAGCAGGATCGCCTTGCCCTCGTCCCGCATCGCCACCAGCTTGCGGTGGATGAACTCGATGGCGCCGATATCGACGCCCCGCGTGGGCTGGCCCACCAGCAGCACGTCCGGGCTGCGGCTCATCTCGCGGCCGACCACGATCTTCTGCTGGTTGCCGCCGGAGAAGTTGGCGGTGCGCAGCGTCGGCAGGGGCGGGCGCACGTCGAAGTCCTCCATCGTGCTTCCCACGGCGTCGACAACTGCGCCCCGGCTCATCAGCGCGCCGCGGTTGTAAAGCCGCTCCCGGTGATACCCGAGAACGCCGCTCTCGGAGGCATCGAAGGCCGTAACCAGCCCCATGCGCTGGCGATCTTCGGGCACGTGGCCGAGCCCGCGGCGGCGCATGGCTCGCGCCGCCTCCGCCCGTCCGCCGGCGGGCACGGGCGCGCCCCCGATGGCGATGGTGCCCTGCTCGCTGGCGAGGGTGCCGGCGAGCGCCTCCAGCAGCTCCGACTGGCCGTTGCCGGCGACGCCCGCGATGCCGACGATCTCGCCGGCGTGCACGGTGAAGCTCACGTCGTGCACGCGCAGCACGCCGCTGCGGTCGCGCACCGCCAGGCTCTCGACCCGCAGCAGCGCTTCGCCCGGCGCTGCTTCTTCCTTGTCCACGCGGAGCAGCACACTGCGGCCCACCATCATCGCGGCGAGCTGCGCGCGGTCGGTCTCCGCCGTCGCCACGTGATCGACCACGCGGCCCGCGCGCATGACGGTGACCCGGTCGGTAAGCGCCATGATTTCGCGCAGCTTGTGGGTGATCAGGACGATGGTCCGGCCCTGATCCCGCAGCGCGCGGAGGATGCGGAAGAGGTCGTCCACCTCCTGCGGGGTGAGGACGCCCGTCGGCTCGTCCAGGATCAGGATGTCGGCGCCGCGATAGAGCGCCTTCAGGATCTCCACCCGCTGCTGCAGGCCCACGGGCAAGGAGCCCACGATGGCGTCGGGATCGACATCGAGCCCGTACTCGCGCTCAAGCCGCTCCAGCTCCTGCCGGGCCTCGCTCAGGGTCGAGCGCAGCAGGTAGCCCTTCTCGACGCCGAGCACCACGTTCTCCAGCACGGTGAAGGTGTCCACGAGCATGAAGTGCTGGTGGACCATGCCGACGCCGTGGGCGATGGCGTCTTCCGGCCCCTTGATGGTGACCGGCGTGCCGCCCACCCTGATCTCGCCGCCGTCGGCCTGGTAGTAGCCGTAGACGATGCTCATCAGGGTCGATTTGCCGGCGCCGTTCTCGCCGACGATGCCGTGGATCGTGCCGGGTGCGACGGCGACCGACACGTCGTCGTTCGCGTGCACCGAGCCGAACCACTTCTGGATGCCGACGACCTCCAGCGCGGGCACACCCGGCCCGCCCGAGGGGCCGCGCTCTGCAGCAGCCCCTCGGTGTTCCTCCCCCGCCACTGGGCTTACGCCTCGGCAGCCGGCGGGCGCCGGCGCCCGCGCGCTACTGCGCCATGTAGTCGGTCACCGCGATGTTGCCGGCGATGATGTCCGTGCGCGCCTGCTCGATCGCCGCTTCCATCTCGGCCGAGACGAGGCTGCGGTTGTGCTCGTCCAGTGCCCAGCCGACGCCGTCCTCCGCCAGCCCGAGGATCTGGATGCCCCCTTGCCAGGTGCCGTCCTTGGCAGCCCTGAAGGACTCGTAGACCGCCACGTCCACGCGCTTGACCATCGAGGTCAGCATTGTGCCGGGGTGGATGTAGTTCTGGTTGCTGTCCACCCCGATGGCGAGCTTGCCGGCGTCCTTCGCGGCCTGGTAGACGCCGATGCCGGTGCCGCCGGCGGCGGCGTAGACCACGTCCGCGCCCCGGTCGAACTGGCTGCGCGCGAGCTCTCCGCCCTTGGTCGGGTCGTTCCAGGCAGACGGCGTCGTGCCGGTCATGTTCTGGAAGATCTCGATGTCCGGATTGACGTGCTGCGCGCCCTCCACGTAGCCGAGCGCGAATTTGCGGATCAGCGGGATGTCCATGCCGCCGACGAAGCCGACCTTGCCGGTTTGCGATGCCATCGCGGCTGCCATGCCGACCAGGAACGAGCCCTCGTGCTCCTTGAAGATCACGGACTGCACGTTGGGCAGGTCCACCACCATGTCGATCAGGGTGAACTTGGTCTCGGGGAACTCCTGCGCCACGGTCTCGACCGCCGCCGCCTGGGCGAAGCCCATCGCCACCACCACCTGCGCGCCGCGCCGGGCCATGTTGCGGAGCGCCTGCTCGCGCATGGAGGGGTTCGTCACCTCGAAGTCGCGGTACTGGATGCCGGTGTCCGCCGCAAACTTCTCGGCGCCGTTGAAGGCGGCCTCGTTGAAGGACTTGTCGAACTTGCCGCCCATGTCGAAGACGACGGCCGGCGTGAAGTCCTCGGCCTGGGCCATGCCGCCCGCGGCAATCCCGATCGCCGCGAGCGCGGCGACGATGAGTCGTTTCATTGGGAATCTCCCTTGGATTTAAGCGTGTATCCCGACTGCGCCCAGCTTAGCCGAGCCATGGTGAGATGTCCGTCTCCCCGCCCTATTCGGCGGCCTCGGCGCTGGCGCTCTCGCTCTTCTCCAGCGTGAGCTCGACCGGCACCGGATTGGAGACGATGTCGAGCACCGGGCAGTGCGCGTTGACCGCCTGCTGCAGCTTCACCAGCGTCTCTTCGTCCGCCGAGGACATCACGCGCACGGTGCCGCGCAGCTTCTGGTAGCCCGGCCGCACCGACTCGTCGACCGCAAAGAAGCCGCGCAGGTCGATATCGCCCTCCAGCGTCACCGCGACGTGCTCCAGCGGGATGCCGAGGGCCGCCGCATAGGCGCGATAGGTGATCTCCTGGCAAGTGCCGAGCGCCGCCAGGATCAGCTCGACCGGGTTGGGCCCGGTGTCGGTGCCGCCCAGGCTCTCCGGCTCGTCCACTACCAGGCGGTGGTCCCGCAGCGCCACCTCCGAGCGAAAACCCTCGCCCAGGGACGACGCGGATTCGAAGGTCGCCTGCGCCTCCGCCGGATCGGTGCGGAAGGCCTCCTGGGTTTCGACAATCAGATTGCGCAGCTCTTCGCTCATGGTCCATCTCCCTCTGGCGGCCGTTCACTCGGCCGAGACTGTGACTGTTGACCCATCAATACGTGCTTTTGCGCGAACTTGGGAGTCGGGCTCATGCGTCCGCCGCAGCCACCGCGTCCATGAAGGCGCCGAGCTTCGCGGCATCCAGGGCGCCATCGGTGCGAACGCCGGTGCAGAGATCGACCCCGTAAGGGCCCACGTGGTGGATCGCGTCGGCGACGTTATCGGGGTTGAGCCCGCCGGCGAGGAAGACGGGGCAGGGGGCCTCCGCCACGATGCGCCGGCTGAGCGCCCAGTCGTGGACCCGCCCCGTGCCGCCCAACTCCTTCACTGGGGCGCTCGGATTGCCGGAATCGAGCAGCAGCCCGTCGACCATGGGGGCCACGTCCATCGCCTCCGCGACCGCGCTCTCGTCCCGCACGTGGATCACCTGCACCAGCGCGATGCCGGGCAGCGCCGCGCGCAGCGCCGGGTAGGCGCTGGCATCGAGCGCGTCGCAGAGCTGGATCGTGTTGACTCCGCAGCGCCGCTGCTGGGCGGCGATGGCGGCGGGCTCCGTCTTCGACGTGAGCAGGAAGGTCCCCAGGGCCGGCGGCGCGGCGGCGGCGATCTCCGCGATCAGGTCCTCCCCGATCACCCCCGGCCCGCTCGGCATCGCCGAGACCAGCCCGATGGCGTCGGCGCCTGCGGCGACGGCGGCTTGCGCATCCGCCACGCTGGAGATGCAGCAGATCTTGACCCGCGTCCGCACGCGCGCGGACCCCCCGCTGCGCCCTAGGCCGCCGCCCGGTCGTCGAGCGCGCGCCTGAGCCTGGGGACGACCTCGTCGGCCATGAGCCGCATCGACGTCAGCTGGTGCGCCTTGTGGGTCTCGTTCAGGCAATCGGTCGCGGTCATCAGGATGGTGCCGAAGGGCCCCACCTCCTCGCGCAGCGCGAGGATCTCCTCGGCCACCGAGTCCGGATCGCCGGCGATGGAGAAGGCGTCGCAGGCGTACTCGGGCGTCACGTCCTCGTCCGCCATCTCGGGCCCGCTCTTCATGATGGCGTGGAAGGCTGCGCGCCTCACCAGCGTCACCAGGTAGCCATAGTAATGGGCGAACGGTCCCTCGGGGTCGCGCACATAGGCCTTGGCCCAGGCATCGTCGTCGGCAACGAAAATCGAGCGCGCGAGGCGCCAGTCCGCCGGCCCCGGCTCGCGGCCGCTCCGCGCGCAGCCGTCCGAGAATCCCTGCCAGTGGTTCTTGATGGTCGAGACCGGAACGAAGTTGGCCGAGATCACGCCCCAGCCGCGCGCCGCAGCGCTGCGCACGCCGCCCGAATCCGGGCTCATGGCCGAGGCCACGAGCGGCGGATGCGGCTTCTGGTAGGGCTTGATCATGGCGCCGACGCCGAGGTCGGGCCAGTGATAATCCTCCAGCCGGAGGGTCCAGTACTTGCCCCGGATATCGTAGGGCGGCTCGGTGGACCAGAGCTTGAGCACGGTCTCGATGGCCTCGCCCGCCATCTCGCGGCGGACCTGGAGGTCGGTCACGCCGAACATCTCGAAGTCGCTGACCAGCCCGCCGGGGCTTACGCCCAGGATCAGGCGCCCGTCGCTCAGGTGGTCCAGTAGTGCTGCGTGGGCGGCGGTCTGCACCGGGTGACGCTGGGGCAGGTTGACCACGCCGGTCCCGAGCTTCATGCGGGTCGTCCGCGCGATCAGGTTGGAGAGGAACATGAACGGGCAGGTCACCGGCTCGCTCAGCGTCGTGTAGTGCTCGCCGATCCAGAACTCGTCGAAGCCGAGGCGGTCGCAGGCGACCGCAATCTCCACGTCCTCCTTGAGCACCGTGTGGGTGTCCCGCCGGTGATCGTTCACCGGCATCATGAACATGCCGAGCTTCATCCTGCCCTCTCCCTAAACCGGGCCGGACTGAAACATGGAGCGCAGTGCGGAGCAAGCGCAGGTCCCGGCCATAGCAGTGCGGGGATCAACACTCTTCGATCATGCCGCCGGCGTCGCGCCAGGCGGTGATGCCGCCGATCATGTGGCAGACATTACCCAGCCCGCTCTCGCGCGAGGCATCGACCGCCATGGCCGAGCGTTCGCCGAAGGCGCAATAGTAGACCAGCCGATGCCCCGGCCGGCCGGCGAGCGCGCGCAAGGCTCCGCCCGGCCGGATCATGCCGGCGAGCTGGCCGTAGGGCGCGTGGATGGAGTTCGGGATCGCGCCTTCCCGGCTACGCTCCCCTTCCTCCCGCAGGTCCACCAGGATGTCGTCGGGCCGCTGGCCGTGCATGACCTCCTGCGCGGTCATCGCGCATTCCGGGTGCGCGTCGTCGGCCTGGCCGCGGCCCACCTGCAGGTTCGCCGGCACCGCCACGTCCATCATCTTGGGATTGGCGAGGTTGAGGCCGTTCATCAGCGCCGCGTAGTCGGCGGGCGTTGCGACCTGGAGGCGCGGGTTGAAGTGCTTCTCCTCGCCGACGGTGCTCACCGTGTCGCCCTTGTAGTCGTGGCCGGGGTAGACCAGCGTCTCCTCGGGCAGCGTCAGCAGCTTGTTGAAGAGCGAGGCATACTGCTGCAGCGGATCGCCGTTCTGAAAGTCGGTGCGGCCGGTGCCCCGGATCAGCAGCGTATCCCCGGTGAAGACGCGATCCTCCATGACGAAGCTGTAGGACTCGGCCGTGTGGCCCGGTGTGTGCAGCGCGCGCAGGCCGACACCCTCAATCTCGACCGGATCGCCGTCGGCCACCCGCATCGAGACCACGTCCACCGGCGCCTCCCGGCCCATCACGGTGACGCACTTCGTGCGGTCGCGCAGGTCCGCCATGCCGCTGATGTGGTCGGCATGGACGTGGGTATCCACCACCTTGGCGAGGGTCAGGTCGAGCTCGTCGAGCAGGGTGAGGTAGCGCTCCACCTGCTCCTGCACCGGGTCGATGATGAGCGCCTCGCCGCCCGCGCGCCCGCCCAGCAGGTAGGTATAGGTGCCCGAGGCCATATGATAGAGCTGGCGAAAGATCATGGTCCGTCGTCCGCCGGTCTATGGGTGCGCCCATTGTAAGGCCTCGCCGCGCCCTCGGGCCACCGGAGAGCGCCGCCGGACTATGGTCCGCGGTGAAAACTCCGAGCCAAGTCATGTGCGTTGTCGCTCGGCCTCGCCCTTGCGCCAGACGGTGGCGAGCCAGGGTTGCTCGCGGCGCGGGCGGCCGGGCGGCCGGTAATAGTGGTGCAGCTCGGCGAAGCCCGCGCCGGTGACGAAGGCACGCCAGGTCTCCAGGTCCCAGAAGCAGCCGTAGCGGCCGCCAACCCAGCCTTCCTGGTTGTCGCCGCGCGGATTCGAGCAGAAGAGCACGCCGCCGGGCTTCAACGCTGCTGCGAGATCGGCAAGCACGCGCGCGATCTGGCTGCTCGGCACGTGGAAGAGCACAGCGTTGGCGAAGATTCCATCGAAGCGTGCGGCCGGCAGATCGAGAGACAGAAAATCCTGGAGCAGAACCGGGCAGTCGGTCTTGGCGCGCGCGAGGGCGACCAGCTCCGCCGCGCCATCCAGGCCGGTGGCGTCGTGCCCGAGTTCGGTGAAGGCCAGCAGGTCGCGGCCCGGCCCGCAGCCGAGATCGAGGATCGCGTAGGGCGCCTCGCCCTCGATCGCGTCAAGCAGGGCCGCGATGTTCTGGCTCACGTCGTGGTCGGCCGTGCCGTGGCGATAGGCCTCCGCCATGCGGTCGTACTCCGCGAGCGTGATGGCGGCGGCCTCCCGCGCCTCCTCGTCTCGCGGCGATCTATTCATCGAATCAACGACTTGGCGCCGCAATGGCCGCAACGGCGCGTCTGCGGTAGACTTGGCGCAGGGGAGGCCCTATGAGCCAGCTCGTGAACAGGCCGGCCGTCGCGCCGGAGACGCTCGCCTGCCTCAACGCGCTTGAGCGCAAGGTGCTGTGGCTGTCGTCGTGGATGGTCCACAACGCAAACCACCTGCGCCCCGCGCGCGACGGGCTCAAGGTGGGTGGCCACCAAGCGTCCTGCGCCTCGGTGGCGACGCTGATGACGGCGCTCTACTTCGACGTGCTGGGCCCCAACGACCGGGTCGCCGTGAAGCCCCATGCGAGCCCGGTGTTCCACGCGATCCAGTACCTCTTCGGCAATCAGACCCGCCAGAAGCTCGAAGATTTCCGCGCCCTCGGCGGCGCTCAGAGCTATCCGTCGCGCACCAAGGACAGCGACGACGTCGATATCTCCACGGGCTCGGTCGGGCTCGGGGTCGGCATGACGTTGTTCGCCTCCATGGTCCAGGACTACGTGCACTTCCACAAGCTCGCGCCCGACCAGCGCCCGCCCGGCCGCATGATCGCCGTCATGGGCGATGCCGAGCTCGACGAGGGCAACGTCTTCGAGGCGCTGCTGGAGGGCTGGAAGCACGACGTACGGAACCTCTGGTGGATCATCGACTATAACCGCCAGAGCCTCGACCGTGTGGTCTCCGACCGCCTGTTCCAGAAGATCAAGGACTTTTTCCAGGCGGTCGGCTGGAAGGTCGTGATCCTGAAGTACGGCCGCCGCCAGCAGGCCGCCTTCGCGAAGCCCGGCGGCGAGGCGATCCGGCAGTGGATCGACGACTGCCCCAACGAGCTCTACTGCGCGCTCACCTTCAAGGGCGGTACCGCCTGGCGCGAGCGACTCACCCAGGACATCGGCCACGTCGCCGGCATGAGGGCGCTGCTCGCCGACTACGACGATGACGGCCTGCAGGACCTGATGACCAACCTCGCGGGCCACGACATGGAGGCGGTGCTGGAAGCGCTGCGCGAGGTTGATTCCGACGTTCCCCACTGCTTCATCGCGTACACGATCAAGGGCTTCGGGCTGCCCTTCGCCGGCCACAAGGACAATCACGCCGGCATCATGAACGAAGAGCAGATGGCCGACTTCCGGGCCTCGATGCACGTGGACGAAGGCGCCGAGTGGTCCCGCTTCGCCGGCCTCGGGCTCGACGAGGAGACCCTTGAGGAGTTCATCGGCGCGGTCCCCTTCAACCGCAAGCCGGGCCGGCATTCGGCGCCGGTTGTGCCCCTGCCCGATGCGCTGCCCTTCCGCCCCGGCCCCCGCATGTCCACGCAAGAGGCCTTCGGCCGCATCCTAAACGAGCTCGGCAAGGGCGAGAGCCCGCTCGCCGAGCGCATCGTCACCACCTCGCCCGATGTCACGGTCTCCACCAACCTGGGCGGCTGGGTGAATCAGCGCGGCATCTTCGACCGCGCCGACCGCGAGGATGTCTTCCGCTCCGAGAAGGTGGTCTCGATGCAGAAGTGGTCGCTCAGCCGGAACGGCCAGCACATCGAGCTCGGTATCGCCGAGAACAACCTCTTCCTCCTGCTCTCCGCGCTCGGGCTGAGCGACGACTTCTTCGGCGCTCGGCTGCTGCCGGTGGGCACGGTGTACGATCCCTTCATCGCGCGCGGCCTCGATGCGCTGACCTACGCCTGCTATCAGGATGCGCGCTTCATGCTGGCCGGCACGCCGTCCGGCATCACGCTGGCCCCTGAGGGCGGCGCGCACCAATCGGTCGGCACGCCGCTGCTCGGCATGGGCCAGCCGGGGCTCATCTCCTTCGAGCCGGCCTTCGCCGACGAGGTCGCCGAGATCATGCTGTGGGGCTTCGGCCACCTGCAGGAGCCCGACGGCGGCGCCGTCTACTGCCGCCTCTCCACCCGCACCATCGATCAGCCCGAGCGTGCGATCGACGCGGCGCTTCGACACGACCTGCTGGCGGGCGGCTACTGGTTGGTGGAACCCGCGCCGGACGCCCCATTGGCGCTGGTCTTTTCCGGTGCCATCGCGCCCGAGGCGCAGGAGGCCCATGCGGCGCTGGTCGATGAGATACCGGGCATCGGCCTGCTCGCCGTCACCTCGGCCGACCGTCTCTACGGCGACTTGATGGGCGCGACCCAGGTCCGCGCGCGGGGCGAGGCGGCGCCCGCGACCCACGCCGAGACCCTGCTCCGCCGGCTGCCGCCCGACGCCGCGCTCGTCACCGTGCTGGACGGCCACCCGGCCGCACTCTCCTGGCTTGGCACCGTCGCCGGCCACCGCGCCTATCCGCTCGGTGTCACGGGCTTCGGCGAGTCCGGCGATATCCCGGCGCTCTACGCCAAGCACCGGATCGATACCGACGCCATCCTCGACATGGCCGCACTCGCCTGCGTCGACCGCGCCCGCCGCCACGCCTGACGCTTGCTCCCTGGCGCGCGGTGGAGTCAGGCGGCTCCACTCGTAGCGCTGTGGGCCGCGGACGCCCGCTCCCGGCGCGCTTGCGCCAGCTCGTAGCTCGCCTGCATCCGCATCCAGTGCTCGGCGGTGCCCCAGCCGATGTCTTCCAGAGCCAGCGCCATGGTGGCCGACACGCCGGCCTTGCCGTTGAGCAGCCGCGACAACGTGCCGCGCTCGCAGCCCAGGCGGCTCGCGGTCTCGGTGACGTTCCAGCCGACCTCGTCCATGCTCTCGCGGATCAATTCGCCCAAGTGCGGCGGGTTCAGCATGGACCCCACACGATCGCTATTGTCGTCGCTCATGAGCCGTTTCTCCTTCCGATCAGTGGTAGTCGATCAAGTCGACATCGACGGCTTCGCCGTCCTCGAAGCGAAACACCACCCGCAAATTGCCGGTGACGCGCACGCTCCATTGGCCCGCCCGGTCGCCCATGAGCGGATGCAAGCGGAAGCCGGGGGCATCGGCGCTGCGCGGATGGGATGCCTCTTGCAGCCGGAACAGAATGCGCCGAAGCCGGGGGACCAGGTTCGCGGGCAGCCGCGCCGGGTCGTCCCGTTGGTGCAACGCGCGCAGGCCCTTGTGCCTGATCCTCACGGGAATACTGTAACGTGTAGCGCTACACGATGCAAGCGGATACGACAATACTGAATTGCGCGCCGCGCTCCTTACGCCACGGTTTCAGCCTCTTTGCGCAGGGAGGGCGGCATCCAGCGCGCTTGCGTCTCGGTGCCATAGGCGAAGAACTCCGACGGCTTACGCCGCTGCTTCAGCATCCACGGGTGCAGGATCGGCATGTTGCAGTAGATCCGCGCCGCCCAGTGCGGCCAGAGGATGAGCGGCCACGTGATCGTCGACCAGAGCTGCGTGTGCTCCGAGATCGGCCGCTGCCGCGCCTCCCAGCGCGCAAGCACCCGGTCGATATCGTCGGATTCTTGCAGCATGTTGGCGAGCGAGAGCGCATTCGAGATCGCCGTGCCGCAGCCTTGGCCGAGGCCCGGCGACATGGCGTGCGCGGAATCGCCCACGATCGCCACCCGCCCCTTGCTCCAGGCCTTGAGCTTGATCGTCTCGAAGCGGTCGTAGCGCCCCTCGTCCGGCACGCGGTCGATCATCGATTCGAGGTGCGGAAAGGCCTCGGTCCAGAGCGACTTGGGCAAAGGTAGCCGTGACGCCTCGGTATCGCGCGCGAGCATGATGAAGGCCAGATAGAAGACCTCTCGCGTGCACGGCGTGTAGAGCACCCTGCGGTAGCCGTTCCACCACTCGCGGATGGTGCGGCCCTCTTCGGTGTCGGCGTAGCCTGGCTCGTGCGGTACGAGCACGCGGATGGCGCCGTCCACGTGGGGCTTGCGGCTCTTCAGGAGGCCCAGCGAATCGCGCACCTTGGAGTTGATTCCGTCCGCACCGATGACCAGGTCCGCCGGCCACTCGCGGCCATCCTCGGTGATCACCACACCTTCGGGCCGCGCGCTGGTCGCGGTCGAGCCGGTGATGATCTCGACCCCGGCCCGCTCCGCCGCGCCCAGGATCGCGCTCAGGAGCTGCTGGCGGGTGATGCAGAACATGCGTGAGCGGTCGGTGCTGGTGATCGGCGCGAAAGGGACCTCGTCGATGTAGCGGCCCTTGGCGTCCCAGCTTATGTAGGTTGGCGCCTCGGTGCAGCCGTCGAGCGCCTCGTCGGCCGCGCCGATGGCCTTGAGCACGCGCACGCCGTTGTCCCAGATCCAGATGCCGGCGCCGAAGGCGCGGATCTCCTCCGTGCGCTCGTGGACGCGCACGGTCCAGCCCGCTCGGGCGAGCGCCGCGCCCATGACGAGGCCGGTGAAGCCGCCGCCCGCGATCTCCGCGTGTCGTGCCATGCTCCGATCGCGTCGCGTGCCAGCTACGCGGCCGCCTCGGTCTCGGTACGCAAGTGCGGCGGCATCCAGCGCACCTGGTCCTCGGTGCCGTAGGCGTGGAACTCAGACGGCTTGCGCCGCTGCTTCAGCACCCAGGGATGCAGAATCGGCATGTTGAAATAAAGCTTCGCCGCCCAGTGGGGCCAGAGCGTGAGCGGCCAGGTGATGGTCGACCAGAGCTGCGTGTGCTCGGAGATCGGCCGCTGCCGCGCCTCCCAACGCGCGAGCACCCGCTCGATGTCGTCGGATTCGCGGAGCATGTTGGCGAGCGAGAGGGCGTTCGAGATCGCCGTGCCACAGCCCTGGCCGAGCCCCGGCGACATGGCGTGCGCCGAATCGCCCACGATAGCCACCCGGCCCTTGCTCCAGGCGTTGAGCTTGATGGTCTCGAAGCGGTCGTAGCGGCCCTCGTCCGGCACCCGGCTGATCATCGATGCGATGTGCGGGAAGGCCTCGGACCAGACCGCCCGCGGCAGGGGAATCTGTGCCGCCTCCTTGTCCCGCGCGAGCATGGTGAAGCAGAAGTAGAACACCTCGCGGTTGCACGGCGTGTAGAGCACCCGGCGATAGCCGTTCCACCACTCGCGGATGGTGCGGCCTTCCTCGGTGTCGGCGTAGCCCGGCTCGTGGGGTACGAGCACGCGGATGGCGCCGTCCACATGAGGCTTGCGGCTCTTCAGCAGGCCCAGCGAGTCCCGCACATTCGAGTTGATCCCGTCCGCGCCGATGACCAGGTCCGCCGGCCACTCTTGCCCGCCCTCGGTGATGAGCACGCCCTCGGCCTTCGCGCCGGTTGCCTGCGAGCTGGTGATGATCTCGACGCCCGCACGCTGGGCTGCGCCCAGGATCGCAGCCAGGAGCTGCTGGCGCGTGATGCAGAACATGCGTGAGCGATCGGTGCTGGTGATCGGCGCGAACGGCACCTCGTCGATGTAGCGGCCCTTGGCGTCGCGGCTGATGTAGGTCGGTGCCTCGGTGCAGCCCTCCAGCGCAGCGTCCGCCGCGCCGATGGCCTTGAGCACGCGCACGCCGTTGTCCCAGATCCAGATGCCGGCGCCGAAGGCGCGGATCTCCTCCGTGCGCTCGTGCACCCGCGCCGTCCAGCCTGCTTGCGCGAGCGCCGCGCCCAAGGCGAGGCCGGTGAAGCCGCCGCCGGCAATCTCCACATGTCGCGTCATGGTCGTCTCGTGCTCTTCGCTTGTCGTCTCGCTGCTGCGCCCGCCGGACTATACCCGGACGCAGTCCAGCAGGTGCTGGGTATAGGGATGACGCGGCGCATCGAACAGACGCTCGGTCTCGTCGATCTCGACGATCCTGCCCGCCTGCATCACCGCCACGGTGTCGCAGTAGTGCGCGGCGATCCCGAGGTCGCCGGTGATGAGCAGGCGTGCGGTGCCGGCGTCTTCGGCGAGCGTGCGGGTGAGGTCGAGCACCTGGCGCTGGATGGTCACGTCGAGCCCGGCCGTCGGCTCGTCCGCGATGAGCAGCTTGGGGTGGTACATCAGCGCCATGGCGAGGCACACCCGCTGGGCCATGCCGCCGCTCAGCTCGTGGGGGAAGGCGCTCAGCCGCTGTGCCGGATCGACGATGCCCACCATCTCCAGCAGCTGGATCGAGCGGACCTCGGCCTCCTTCGCGCCGATCTTCTCGTGGGCCTGGAGGGCGCTGCGCAGCATGTCGCCGACGCTGGTGAGCGGGTTCAGCTGCGACTTCGCGTTGGGCAGGATCGCCGCGATCTGGGTCGTGCGCATCGCCCGCATCGAGCCCTTGCTCATGGTCAGCAGGTCGTGGTCGAGGTAGCGCACCGAGCCCGAGGTGACGGCAAGCTCCGGCGGCAGGAGCTGTAGGAGTGCTTTGACCAGCACCGACTTGCCCGAGCCCGATTCGCCCACGATCCCCATGCTGTGGCCGGCCTCGAGCGCGAGATGGATCTCGCTCAGAAGCGGCTGGCGTGAGTCGACGGCGACGACGCCCAGATGCTCCACCGCGAGCACCGGCTCGCTCATATGCGAGAGGGTGACGGTGGGGGCGTCGGGCACCTCGGGCTCGTCTCCGCCCGTCTCCAGCGCGGCCTCGCGGCGGCGGTCGGTCTCCCGCCTCACCGCGCGCGGCTCCATCACTTGCGTCATGATCTCGCCGAAGATGCCGAAGGAGAAGACGATCAGGCCGAGCGCGATGCCGGGGAAGAACGCGGCCCACCATTGACCGATCTCCAGGTATTTGGCGCCCGAGGCGATCATGGCGCCGAGCTCGGGGGTCGGCGGCTTGACCCCGGCGCCGACGAAGCTGAGCCCAGCCGTAAGCAGGATGGCGAAGCCCACCGTCACCGAGACCTGCACGATCACCGTGGGCAGCGCATTGGGCAGCACGTGGCGGAAGCCGATGCGCACCTCGCGGTTGCCGACGGCCCGCGCCGCCTCGGAGAAGGGGCGCTGCACCAGCGAGAGCACGTCCGAGCGCACAATTCTCACGAACACCGGCGTGTTGACGAAGGCGATGGCGATGATGATGTTGGTGACACTGCCGCCGAAGACCGCGACAAGCACCATCGCGAAGACGAACACGGGGAAGGACTGGATCACCTCCAGCAGCCGCATGAAGGTCTCGGCGAAGGCGGTGGAGCCCGCGCCGCCCCGGCTCTCGTAGAGCGCGACGATGACCCCGAGCGGCGTGCCGATCACGACCGAGAGCGCGGTTGCGACGACGCCGATCACCACATCGGTGCGGGGCGCCGCCAGCACGCGAGAGAAGATGTCGATCCCGTTCTCGTCGGTGCCGAAGGGATACGTGCCGCTGGGCGGCAGCAGGCGGGTGGTGGGCTCGGCGACCTCGGTGGGGAAGGGCGCGAGATAGGGGCCGAAGATGGTGAGGAAGATCCACCCAAAGAACATCGCCAGCACGGCGAGCTGCCATTTCGGCAGCGACAGGAGCGTGCGCCTGATGCGGAGCCAGACCATCCTGCGCCGTCCCTAGGCCTGGGTTCCGCCGATCTTGATGCGGGGGTCCATCGCGAAGTGGATCAGGTCCACGGCGAGATAGACCAGCATCGTGAAGATCGCGGCGAAGCAGACGAAGCCCTGGATCGGCGCGTAATCGGCGGTGACGATGCCGTTGATCGCGTACTGGCCGAGCCCGACGTAGTTGAACACCCGCTCCACCAGGACAGCGCCGCCGAGCAGGAACATCACCACGACGCCGGTGATCACCAGCGTCGGGCCCGCGGCGACCCGCGCTGCCCGCGTCAGAACAATTCGAGGCGCGAGGCCCACAGCCTCCGCATAGGTCGTGTAGTCGGCCTTGAGCGCGCCTTCCATCTGGCTGCGCAGCATCTTGAAGATCGGCGCGCCGTAGACGAAAGCGAGGGTGAAGACCGGCATGATCAGGTGCATGAAGCCCGACCAGAAGATTTCCATGTCACCCGCGATCAGCGAGTCGATCAGGATCGAGCCGGTCACGAAGGGCGGCTCGAAATCGAGGATGCCGAGTCGCCCCTCCGGGCCCGGCAGGATCTCCGCTGGCATCAGCCCGGCCGCGCCTGCGAAGAGGAAGAAGATCAGCACCAGGCCGAGCAGGAAGTCCGGCAGCGCGCCAGCCAGCATGCCGTAGCCGAAGGTAAGGTTCTGGAATATCCGCACGATCCAGTTTCGGGTGCGGCTCGCGGTGATGATTGCGAGCGGAACCAGCACCACGAAGACGACGAGCAGCGCGAGGAAGATGAGCTCCAGGGTCACCGGTATGCGGTGAACCAGATCGTCGATCACCTCGGTGTTGTTGACCCAGGACTCGCCGAGATCGCCCTGAAAGGCGTTCTCCAGCCAGATCAGGTATTGCTCGGGGATCGGCCGATCCAGGTACATCTTGGCACGCAGCGCCTCGACCGAGGATTCGGGCGCGAGCGGCCCAAGCGAAAGGCGCGCCGGATCGCCCGGCAGCAAGCGCACCAGCACGAAGGTGATGAACGAGATCAGAAAGACTTGGGGAATCAGGAAGAGAAAGCGGCGCCCGATATAGAGTGCGAGCCGCATGGCCGCGCCCGCCTAGCCCGTGACGCCGCGCCCGGCGGACGCGTCACGCGCCGCCGAAGCCACGGGCCGGTACGAAAGCCGGGGCGGCGGGGGGAACCCGCCGCCCCGGCCGGGCGCCGTCATCGGCGCTCGTCCCGAGGGACGCTCTACAGCAGCCCCATCAGTCGGCGATGCTCATTTCCGCCACGTGATAGTACTGAGTCGTGTACCAGCGGAAGTTGCTGACCTTGCGCGAGAGGCCGACGGCGAAATAATGCTCGCCGATCCAGCCCAGCGGCGCTTGGTCGTGGATATGCTCCTGGATACCGGCGTGCGCCGCGATGCGTGCCTCCGCATCCACCACGCCCTGGCCGTCCTGCAGCACCTGGTCGACCAGCGGGTCGGAGAAGTTGTGGTAGTTGACCAGCGCATTGGTCGGCCACACCAGCTTCAGCGCGTAGTTGATGTCGGGCTGGATCGGCATGTCCGTCCACAGCGCGAGCGAGCCCTGCTTGCTCATCACGTTGTCCGAGTTCGCAGCGGTCGGCAGCTTCCTCAGCGAGAGGTTGATGCCGGCCTTCTTGAAGTCGCTCTGCAACAGGACGCCGATCGACTCCATCGCCGCCACGGCCGCGTCGAACGAGAGCTCGGCGTCGAAGCCGTCGGGATAGCCCGCCTCGGCCAGCAGCGCCTTGGCCTTCTCCGGGTTGAAGTCGTACTTCATGTGCTGCTCGTAGCCCGGATAGGTGCTCGGCATCACGCCCTGCCACGCGTTCATCATGCCGTGGTAGATGTCGCGGATGATCGCCTCCTGGTTGATGAGGTGATTCATCGCCTGGCGCACCTTCACGTTGTCGTAGGGCGGCAGGGTGTTGTTGATCATCATCCACATGGACTGGTTGCCGCGTACCGCAACGCCGCGCGCATTCGGATCGTCAGCGAGCGCCACGATCTCGTCCGGCGACAGGCCCTCTGCCATGTGCACCTTGCCCTGCTTGAGCAGCGCAACGCGGTTGGCCGATTCCGGCACCACCAGATAGATGATGCGCTTGATCTCCGGCGCACCGCGCCAGTAGTCCTCGTTGGCCTCCATGACGACCCGCTTGCCGGCGGTCCACTCGGTCACACGATAACCGCCGAAGCCGCCGCCGTTGGTCGCGACCCACTTGTCGCCCCAGGGGTCCTCTTCCGTGGCGTGGCTCATGATCTCGGTGCTATCGAGCCAGGCGTTGTAGTAGTTGGTCAGCCCCTTGCAGGCCAGCGGCATGGGCCGGGACGAAGTGAGCTCGACGGTATAATCGTCAATCTTCGTGTAGCCGCCGCTCTCCGGCGGGTCGATGGTCTGACCCGGCATGCTGAGCAGGAACTCGAGGAAGTTGTTGATCGCCTGCGTGGCCTTGCCGCGCTCGATCCGCCACAGCACGTCGTCGGCGGTGAACTCGTTGCCCCAGGGCGAGATCACGCCCTTGCGCAGGTGATAGACGGCGCGCAGGCCGTCCGGCTCCATCTCGCACTTCTCGATGATGCCCGGCACCAAGGTCTTCTGGCCCATGTAGTCGGGATACATGAAGCCCGGAATGGTGGAGGGGTCCCAGGCGTCGCCGGTCGAGAAGGGGAAGTCGATCGACTCCCAATTCATCCCGTCCTCGAACACCTGCGCGCCCATGCTCCAGGTCTGCGGGCTCACATGCTTGTCGAGGTCGATGCCCTGCGGCAGGGCGCCGATGGCGATCACCATCGTGTCCTGATTTGCGGCGGCCGGCTTCGGCGGCGCCGCTGCCACCAGCGCGGCGAGCGCTGCCGTGGCCGCGACCGCGAGGCCGCGTCTTGTGATGTCACCCAAGGTCATGTCGTCTCTCCTCAGTCTCCCTCTGCGCCGCAGGGTCGGCCCGCGCGCACGGGTGCGCGCGTCGCGGCACGCGGCCGGATATTAGAAGAAAATTGAAACAAGCGCTCGTTCAAATTTTGGCCAGAGCGCATTCCGACGCCAGGCCCGCGAATCGGGCGCGGCGATGCGCTACGCAGCACCGCGCGCGTCCGCCATCGAGGCCGCCACGTCGTCCCAGCGCCGGCAGGCGGAGTAGTGCACCGCCTCCACCTCCACCAGCGGCGGCACCGCGTCGCGGCAAGCGTCTTCGCGGATCGGGCAGCGGCCGTAGAGCGGGCATTCGGGCTTCGGGTTGATCGCCGTCGGGATCTCCCCCTCGATCACGTAAGGGTCGGGCCGGCGGTGCGGGTCGGGGAACAGCACGGCGGAGAGCAGGGCGCGGCTATAGGGGTGGCGCTGGCTCTCCATGATGATGTCGGTCGGCGCGTGCTCGACGATGTGGCCGAGATACATGATCGCGATGCGGTGGCTGATCTTCGCGACCGAGGTCAGGTCGTGGGAGATGAAGATGTAGGCGGTCTCGGTCTCGTTCTGGATCGCCTTGAGCAGATCCAGGATCTCGGCCCGCGCCGAGGGGTCGAGCATGGAGGTGGGCTCGTCGAGCACCACGAACTCGGGCTCGGTGACCAGCGCGCGCGCGATTCCCACGCGCTGCTGCTCGCTCGCGGTGAGGTCGGCAGGGTAGTAGGTGAAGACCTCGCTGCCGAGGCCCACGCGCTCCAGCATTGCACCGACGCGGGGTCTGCGCTCCGCGCGCCCCACGCCATGCAGCGCGAGCGGCTCGTCCACGGTTTGATAAACGGTGAGCCTGGGATTAAGCGAGCCGAAGGGGTCCTGAAAGACGAGCTGCATTCGCGCCCGGAGCGCCCTGAGCCCCGCCGGGTCGAGCTCGCTGATCTCCTGGTCGCCGAGCGCGATGCGCCCCTCGGTGGGCTCGATCAGCCGGAGCACGCAACGGCCGACCGTGGTCTTGCCCGAGCCGCTCTCGCCGACCAGGCCCAGCGTCTCGCCACGCTCCAGCGTGAACGAGACGTTGTTGACCGCGATCAGGTCCTCGTCCTTGCCGACCGTGAATATCTTGGTCAGGTTTTCGACCGTGAGCAGCGCCACCGCCCCTCGTCCCCCGTGCGCGGCGCGCCGCTCTCGCCGCTCGGCCGTCTCCCTATCGTAACGACCGGGTGCGGGCAAGGGCGGCGCCGTGCCCGCTCCGGTTCACCCTTTCAAGAAGCGGGTGGTTCCGGCTATGACGGCGGCTATGACTGCGCCCATGACTGAGCAACCTTTCACCGCCGACGAGATGATGACCGTCGCCGCGGCGCGGCTCATCGACAATGGTACCGTGTGCTTCGTGGGCATCGGCCTGCCAAGCGCTGCCGCCAACCTCGCCCGCGCGACACATGCGCCGGACGCCGTGCTGATCTACGAGTCCGGCACCGTGGGCGCGAAGCCTGCCGTGCTGCCGCTCTCGATCGGCGACAGCGAGCTCGCCGAGACCGCCGACTTCGTGGTCTCCACCGCCGAAATCTTCCGCTACTGGCTACAGGGCGGGCGCATCACCGTGGGCTTCCTCGGCGCGGCGCAGATCGACCGCTTCGGCAACATCAACACGACCGTGATCGGCGACTACGCGCAGCCCAGGACGCGGCTGCCCGGCGCCGGCGGCGCGCCGGAGATCGCGGGGCTCGCCGGCGAGGTCTTCGTCATCATGCGCCAGTCAAAGCGCGGCTTCGTGGACAAGGTGGAGTTCGTGACCTCGGCCGGCCACCTGACCGGCGGCGACTGGCGCGAGCGTTCGGGCCTCCCCGGCCGCGGGCCCAGCACCGTCATCACCGATCTCGGCGTGCTCGAACCCCACCCCGAGAGCCGCGAGCTGGTTCTTACCCACACCCATCCGGGCGTCGCGCTCGACGACGTGGTGGCCGCCACCGGCTGGCCGCTGAAGGTCGCCGACGACCTATCCGTGACCCCGGCACCGACGGCGGGAGAGCTGCGCGCGCTGCGCGGGCTGCACGAGCGCACCGCAGCCGCGCGTGCGCTTGCGGGCTAAGTTTGCGGCGCGAGTCGGGGGAGCACCCGCAGCGCGGCGCAGGCGGCGCCATAGCCGTTGTCGATATTGACCACCGCCACCCCCGGAGCGCAGGAGGCGAGCATGGCCGCCATCGCCGTGGTTCCGCCCTTGGCGACGCCGTAGCCGGTGGAGGTCGGCACCGCGATCACCAGGCCCGGCACGAGCCCGCCCACCACCGAGGGCAGGGCGGCGTCCATGCCGGCGGCAACGATGACGATGGGGAAGGCGCGGATCTCGTCGATCCGGTCCATCAGCCGCCAGAGCCCCGCCACCCCCACGTCGCCGATCTCCGCCGAAGCGTGGCCGTGATAGGCGAGGGTGCGGGCGGCCTCGCGGCACACCGGCTGGTCCGAGGTCCCGGCGAAGACGATCGCGACCCTCGGCGCCCCCGCAGGTGCGGCGACCGTGCCGAAGACCCCGGTGCGCGACAGCGCCTCGTAGTCGATGCGCTCGGCGAGCGCCGTGGGCAGGGCGTCGCGCTGCGCCGCGTCGAGGCGGGTCAGCAACAGGCTCCGCTCCGCCTCCTCCGCCCGCGCGAGGATGTCCGCCAGCTGCGCCGGCGTCTTGCCCGCGCAAAGTACGGCCTCCTCGATGCCGATGCGCGCGCGGCGTTCGAGATCGAGGGTAATGGCGGTGGGCGTGCTCACGCCGGGTGCGCGGGCCTCAGAAAGGCGCTGCCCACCCGGTAAGGCGCGAAGCTCACCGGCCGGGCCGCGTCGCCCGTGGCGAACATGCCGGCGACGGTGTCGCCGAGCGCGGCGCGGCGGCTCTCGCTCAGCGCATCGAGGGTCGGCGCGTCGAGCTCGATCACGATGCCGGCCTTGCGCCTGCGGCATCGCACCGTCTCGGGCCGCAACTGCCGCGCCAGATAGCGCTCGGCGGCGTGGATCGAGGCGAGGTCGTCAGCCTCCACGCGGAGGCCGGTCTCGATACGGCTGGAAAGGCAGGGCGCTGCCGGCAGCCGCGACAAGTCGTCGAAACCCAGGTCCGCCGCGATGGCGCGGACCCCCGCCTTGTCGATGCCGGCCTCGACGAAGGGATGGCGCACGCGGTGCTCTTCGGCGGCCTTGAGCCCCGGCCGCCAGTCGCCCAGATCGTCCAGGTTCGTGCCCGAGAGCAACGTGGCGTCGGTGCGGGCTGCCAATGCACCGTAAAGATTTGTCTTGCAGTAATAGCAGCGGTTCGCCGGGTTGGCGCGGTAGGCGGGGTCGTCGAACTCGCCGGCGTCGAGGACGGTGAGCCGCCATCCTTCCCGCGCGGCGAAGGCGCGCACCCGCTCGGTCGCTTCCGGCGGCACCGCAGGCGAGACCGCGTGGAACATCGCGCTCTCTGCGCCCAGACGGCGCCCGGCCATCAACGCCAGCGTCATGCTATCCACGCCGCCGCTGACCGCGATCGCGGCCCGGCCGATGCCGTCGAGCACCGCGCCCACCGCGTCGACGCCGGGGAGCACCGGCTTAGCCATTCTTGCCTCGCCGGAGCGCCGCCGCCTCCGCGCTGCGGCGCCGCTCCTCGCGCGCGGCGTGGCCGGCGCTGCCCGCGAGGTCGTCGAGCTCCGCCTTGGCGGTCACGGTGCCCGCCGGCCGGCGCGCGCGCTTTACGCGTACCGTGCCGAGCGCGTCGCTGTGCGAGGCCGTGTCCCGCGCGAGCGCGCTGCGGGAGACCCTGGACCAGCGCACGCCGAGCGTGGTGGTCTCCTCGAAGACCGCCGCGAGTGCGCCGTCGAGCGCGTCCGCCTCGGCGAGCACCTGAATCGCAGCCACCAGGCGGCTCTTCTTGCCGTAGGCCGGCCACTGCAGGATGTCGAGCACGCCGGGATGCGCCCGCAGGCGGTCGAGGCCGAGCGCCAAGTCCTCCGGCGTCTGGTCGTCGATCTCGAAGCGCAGCACCGCGACCCGTTCCTGCTCGGCGGCCGGCGTGACGGGCGCGAACTCCAGCACCCGCAGCACGTTGCTGAGGCCGGGCAGAACCCGGCTGCCGAAGCCGGTGCCCGTGCTCACCAGCGTCTCCGGCTCCCTTACCGGCGCCGGGTCCGGCGCAAGATGGGCCAGGATGGCCGCGCCGGTGGGCGTGACCCGCTCGCCCTCGATGCCGTCGTCGTGGGTGGCCAGCCCCCGCAGAAGATGAACCACCGCCGGGGCCGGCACGGGCAGCATGCCGTGGGCGCAGCGCACCCGGCCCGAGCCGAGCGGGATGGCGCCGCACGACCAGCGGGCGGGGCCCAGCGCCTCGATCAGAAACGCCGCCGCGACGATGTCGACCGTCGCATCCCAGGCGCCCACCTCGTGAAAGGTGACCTCCGCAGGGTCCATGCCGTGCACCGCCCCTTCGGCCTCGGCCAGCAGCGTGAAGATCGCGAGCGCCCGCTTGCGTACAATGGGCTTGATGCGGGCGGCCTTCAGCCGGGCGCGCACATCCGCCAGCCGCACATGGCCGTGGCCCTCGTCTTCGGGCGCCGTCACCTTGAAGCGCACACCCGCCAGTGCCGCATCCCGATGCGGGTCGATGGCGAAATCGACAGAGGGCGGCAGTTCCAGCCCTGCAAGCGTCGCACGCAAGCCGTCTGCCAACACCGGCCGCGCATCCAGCACAGCCGCGGCGAACATGTCGCCCGCAATCCCCCCCACCGGATCGAGGTGAAAGCGCGCGAGGCGGGCGGGAGCGGCCGGACCCTCCGATACGTCCGTATCCGCGTCCTGCGCTGCGGGGGGCGGAGCGTCGTCCATGCGAGCGCTACTCTCCCTTGAAGACCGGCTTGCGCTTTTCGGTGAAGGAGGCCACGCCTTCCGCGAAGTCGGCCGATGAGCGCAGCCTACCATAGGCCTCGCCTTCCAGGGCGATGGCCACGCTGAGCGGCGCATCCTCGGCCTCGTTGATGAGCTTCTTCGCGGTGCGCTGGGCGAGCGGGGAGAAGGCCTTGAGCTCGTCCACCAGGGCGTCGGTCGCGCCTGCAAGCCCGTCTTCGGGCACGCAGTCGAGCGCGATGCCCCACGCGTGCGCCTCCGGGCCCGGCAGCCGCCTTGCCCGCATCACCAGGTCCTTGGTACGCCCGATGCCGATCATCCGGGCCAGCCGGGCCGAGCCGCCGGAGCCCGGAATCATGCCGATGCGCTGCTCCGGCAGCCCGAGCAGCGCGGTCTCCGTGACGATGCGGAAGTCGCAGGCCAGCGAAAGCTCGAAGGCGACGCCGAAGCAGTAGCCGTGGATCGCCGCGATCACCGGCTGGTGGCAGCGCTCCGGCGCGGCCACGTTGCGCGCCAGCACCGCAAGCTGCTCCGGCGCGCGCGTCATGAAGCCGGGGATGTCGCCGCCGCTGGAGAAGTTCTTGCCGTCCGCGCGCAGCACGATCACGCGCACGCCTTCGTCGGCATCGAGCGCGGCGAAGACGGCGGCAAGGTGGTCCCGCTGGGGCATGCTCACGACGTTGAGCGGCGGGCGGTCGAGCACGATATCGGCGCGGGCCGCCGCGCGGTCGACCTCCACCCGGAAGCCGTCGAGATCGGTGAAGGGCCCTGTTGTTGTCACGCGCTTCTCCTGACCCCGGAATCTTCGTCTTCCTCGTAGTCACCCGCGATCAGCAGGCGGCGCAGCACCTTGCCCACCGGCGATTTCGGGATCGCCCGAACGAAAACGTACGCACGCGGCCGCTTGAAGTCGGTCAGCGCCGAAGCGCGGCAGTGGGCGTCCAATGCCTCGGCATCCACAGGCCGACCCCGCACCACGAAGGCCGCCACTCTTTGCCCCCAGCGCTCGTCCGCGAGCCCCGCCACCGCCGCCTCCGCCACCGCCGGGTGGACCGAGAGCACGCTCTCGATCTCGGCGGGCAGCACGTTCTCGCCGCCAGTGATGATCATGTCGTCGACCCGACCCGTCACGAAGAGATCGCCGTCGGTGTCGCAATAGCCGACATCGCCGGTGAAATACCAGCCTCGCTTCAGCGCCCTGGCGTCGGCGTCCGGCCGCTGCCAGTAGCCGGCGAAGGCCTCCTCGCTCTCCAGGCTCGCGATCACCTCGCCCTCGACGCCGGCGGCGACGGTGCGCTCCGGGTCGCCCGCGCCGATCTCCACCACGCGGATGCGCTGGTTGATGCCAGCCTTGCCCGCCGAGCCCGGCTTGGCCGCCGCGTTCTGGTCGATGGTGAAGGTGTAGATCTCCGACGAGCCGTAGTGGTTGACGAAGAGCTCGGGCTGGAAGGCGCTCTCGACCCGGCGCAGCAGCCCCTCGGCCATCGGGGCCCCGGCGAAACCCAGCTTGCGTACCGAGGAGACATCGGCGTCGGCGAACCCCGCACCCCCCAGCAGGTCGTAGTAGAGCGTCGGCACCAGGTAGAGGGCGGTGATCCGCTCGGCCTCGATCAGCCGGATCGCCTCGTCCTTGTCGAAGCGATGTTGGCAGACGAAGGCGCCGCCCACGGGCGCCATCGCGAGCAGCGAGCGCACGCCCATGGTGTGGTAGAGCGGCATCACGCCCAGGGTGCGCTCGCCCGCGCGGTAACAGTTCTGCGCGACGTGGGCGAGCGCCGCGGCGCGCTCGGCACGATGCGTGCGCGGCACGCCCTTGCCGCGCCCGGTGGTGCCGGAGGTGTAGAGCATCAGCGAGAGATCGTCCTCGCCCGCGTGCGGCGTAGCCGCCGCCGGCGCCGCCAGCAGGTCGCCGAAATCGACCGTGCCGCCCGTCACCCCGGCTACCGCGATGCGGCGCAGTCGGGCCGCGCGGGCGGAACCCGCGACGGCGTCTACGACCGACTCGTCGAAGGCCAGCGCTGCCGCGCCCGAATCCTCCAGAAAGTAATCCAGCTCGTCGGCGGTGCTCCGCCAGTTGAGCGGCACCACGACGACGCCCGCAAGCTGGCAGGCCCAGTGCAGCGCCGCCATCTCCCACCGGTTCTGCATGATGACCGCGAGCCGGTCGCCGCGCCCGAGCCCAAGGCGGCCCAGGCCCGCGGCAAGGCGCGCGGCCGTATCGAGCCACCCGGCGTAGTCAAAGCGCCGCGCGCCATCGACGACGGCAAGCGCACGCGGGTTCCGCTCCGCCGCCGCGACAAGCACGCGGCCCAGGTCGGTCATGGGCCATCCTCGCGCCGCCGCGCCTCCGCAGCGTCGAGCGCCGCAGCGACGATCCCGGTATAGCCGGTGCAACGGCAGAGGTGGCCGCTGAGCAGCGCCCGCACCTCGCCTTCGTCCGGCGCCGGATTGCTTTCGAGCCAGGCGTCGAGCGACATCAGGATGCCGGCGGTGCAGAAGCCGCATTGCAGCGCGTGGTGGCGGCGGAACGCCTTCTGCAAGTCGTTCAGCTCGCCGTTCGACGCCAGCCCTTCCACCGTGTCCACGCGCCGGCCGTCGGCCTGCACCGCGAGCGTCAGGCAGGCGCGCACCGGGGCGCCGTCGAGGCGCACGGTGCAAGCGCCGCAGACCCCGTGCTCGCAGCCCACATGGGTGCCGGTGGCGCCGAGCTCGTGGCGCAGAAAATCGCTCAGCAGCATGCGCGGCTCGGCCCACCCGTTCGCCTCGCGACCGTTGAGGGTGAGCGCCACCCGATGGCGGCTCTCCCGGTCGAGCCGCTTCATAGCCGCGCCTCCAGCGCCGCGGCGACCGTCTGTTTGCCCAGGCGGCGCACCAGCTCGCGCCGGTAGCGGGCGCTGGCGTGAACATCGTCGGCGGCATCCAGCGACCAGGCCAGCGCGTTGAGCGCGTCGTCGAGCGCGCTGCCGGCGAGGAGCGGCCAGTCCCGGACGACCGGTTGCTCGGCCACGCCGCCGACGCCGATCCTGATGCCGTTCGCCCGCGCGATGGCGGCGATGGCGACGACGGCGAAGTCGCCGTGCCGGCGCGCAAACTCCGTAAAGGCGTAGCCCGCGCCCGGCTCGGCGGTGGGGAAGCGCACCGCCGCCACCATCTCGTCCTCTCGGCAGGCGGTGGATAGCATCCCGGTCTGGAACTCGGCGGCGGGCAGCGTTCGTGTGCCCGAGCGCGAGCGCAGCACGACCTCGCCCCCGAGCGTCGCGAGGCAAAGCGGCAGCTCCGCGCTCGGGTCGGCGAAGGCGATGGAGCCGCACACCGTGCCCCGGCTCCGGGTCTGCACGTGGCCGAGCAGGGGCAGCGCCTGGGCCAGCAGGGGCGTGCGCTCGGCAAGCGTGGGCCAACTCTCCAGGCTCGCCTGAGTCACCGTCTCGCCGACCTCGATAAAGTTCCCGTTGTCCTCGATCTCGGCACGCCCCGGCAGCCGGGAGATATCGATCAGCACCGCCGGCTCCACCAGCCGCATGTTGAGCATCGGCATCAACGTCTGACCGCCGGCGAGCAGCCGCGCGTCGTCCCCCGCCTCGGCGAGAGCCTCCAGGACCTCCTCCTCGTCGTCGGGCCGCAGATAGTCGAAGAGCGCAGGCTTCATGGGCGGGGCGGCGTGCTCTCCGGCCCGTGGATCAGGTCGCCGATGCGGGCGGGGGTGAGCGGCAGGTCGAGGCTCTCGACTCCCAGCGCGTCCGCCGCGGCGTTGGCGAGACAGACGGGTGTGGTCATGCAGTTGCCTTCGCCCACGCCCTTCGCTCCCAAAGGTGTCGCCGGGGTCGGGATATCGCGGTGCAGGATTTGCGGGTCGGGCACCTCGCAGGCGGTTGGCACCAGATAGTCGGCGAGGGTGCCGGAGAGGAAGCTGCCGTCCTCGGAATAGGCGAGCTCCTCGTAGAACGCGGCGCCCACGGCGTGGGCGAAGGCGCCCCGAATCTGGCCGTCCACCAGCGCCGGGTTGAGGCGCCGGCCGGTGTCGTGGGTGGTGACGTAGCGGTCGATGGCGACGGCGCCGGTCGCTCGGTCCACTTCGACCCCGCAGAAATCGAAGATGAAGCTGTAGGCCGCCGAGTTGTTGATCCGGTCGTCGTCATCGGGCGGGGTGAGCTGGGGCGGGGTCCAGCGCGCGGTCTCGCGCAGCGCCGGCGGCACGCCGTCGGGCAGGCTGCCCGGCGACCAGTGGACGAGCGACGCCACCCGCCGGAAGTCGAGATCGTTGCCGGGATTACCGGCGGCGAAGATGCGCCCCTGCTCGAAGCGCACGTCCTCCGGCCGGGCGTTGAGCTGCTGGCTCGCGATCCGCGCGAGGCGCTCGCGCACCCGCACCGCTGCGAGGTGCGCGGCGCCTGCGACCGCGCCCGAGAAGCGGCTCGAGTAGTTGCCGGCGGCGATGGACCAGGGGTCCCGCTGGGTATCGTGCTCAAGCGCGACCGTAACTTGAGCCGGCGCGAGGCCCAGCGCGTCGCCCACCACCTGCGCCAGCACCGTGCGGTGGCCCTGCCCCTGCGGGATCGAATCGGCGGTCACGGTGACGGCGCCGAGGGGATCCACCGCCACCGTGGCGTGGCTGACGGCGCCGTCCTTGGGCCCGGCCTTGCGGCGTTCTTCGGCGCTGAGAACGGTGGTGATATAGCCCATGTTGGAGACGCTGGACTCCACCGCCGCGGCGAAGCCGATGCCATAGAGCCGGCCCTCCGCCCGCGCCGCGTCGCGCCTGACGCGCAGCGCGTCGAGCGCTCCCTCGCGCGCGCCGTGATCCAGGGTGGCGGGAAAGTCGCCGGCATCGAGCACCGCGCCGGCGGCGGCGCGATAGGGCATGGCGTCGGCCGGCACCAGATTGCGCTTGATGACGTCGAGCGGATCGAGGCCGAGGGTTACGGCCACCCGTTGCATCAGCCGCTCCAGTGCGTAGTAGAGCTGCGGGCCCCCAAAACCTCGGTTGAGCCCCGTGGGCGTCTTGTTGGTGACGACCACGCGGTTGTTCACCGCGAGATGGGGGATGCAGTAGGGGCCGGTGAGGTTGCCGTGGTTGCGGTAGAGCGTCGCGGGCTCGGGCGCGCGCAGGTAGGCGCCGCAGTCCTCCAGCTGGTCGAGGCGAAGCGAGGCGATTCTCCCATCTGCTTCCACCGCCGCCTCGATCCGCGTCATCCGGTTGGTCGCCGATGTCGCCGCCAGCAGGTGCTCCAGCCGGTCCTCGATCCACTTGACCGGTCGCGCGGCCTTCCGTGCCGCGAGCGCCATCGCGACGATGAGCGGGAAGACCGCCTGCTTGATGCCGAAGCTGCCGCCTGAATCCGGCACCGAACGCAGCCGGAACCGCGGCCCCGGCACCTTGAGCGCCCGCGCCATGACCGGATGCAGCGTGAGCGGTCCCTGGAAGTGGGAGAGCACGTCGTAGGCGTCCTCGCCGGGATCGTAGGCGGCGATCAGGCCCAGGCACTCGATGGGGGTGCAGGAGTTGCGGGGATAGCGCACCGTGGTCGTCACCGTGTGCGCCGCCGCCTCGAACGCCGCCTCCGGCTCGCCGTAGCGGAACGACCGCTCGCTGACGAGGTTGCTGCCGACCTTCTCGTGCAGCACCGGCGCGTCGGCGCCGAGCGTGGCCTCGGGATCGACGACGGCGTCAAGCGGCTCGTAGCGCACGTCAATCAACGCGAGCGCGTCCTCCGCCCGGTAGCGGTCCTCCGCCACGACGATGGCGACCGGCTCGCCGGCGTAGCGCACCCGGTCGATGGCGATGCACCAGTGCTCCATCGGCTGTCGCACGCTGACGATGAAGGGCGTGGACCAGGCGCGCGCGTCCTCGCCGGTGACGACGGCATGGACGCCTGGCAGCGCCAGCGCGGCTTCCGTGTCGATGCTCAAGAGGCGCGCATGGGGGTGGGGGGAGCGCAGGATCGCGGCGTGGCCCGTGCCGGGGGCCACCGGCATGTCGTCGATGTAGCGCCCGCGGCCCATGAGGAGCGCTGCATCCTCGACGCGTTCGATTGCCGTGCCGAGCGTGCTCATGCGTCGCTGACCCGAGCGTGCGCCGCCATCGAACACCGGCGGTCCAATGCACCAACTGACCACCCCGGTTCACGACGGCCCGGACAACGCCCACCTCCCCCTGTCCCCCTCCCCCAAAGGCGGAGGGGGAACGCAGACGGCGCCGCCCGTTCTCCCTCTCCGCCCCTGGGGGCGGAGAGGGCTGGGGTGAGGTGGGGGGTTGTCAGATTGCTCTGCATGCGAGACAGGGACGACGCGCCAGCTGGGTATGATCCCGTTCTAGTCGTCGGCCCAGCCGGGGATCAGGCGGTTGGACGGCAAGGTCTCGTCGGCGGCCTTTTGCGCGGTCTCGACGCCGCCGACGGGCAGCTCTCCCGGCTCCAGCAGGCCGATCTGCACCAGCACCGAGGCCTGGTCCCAATAGATGTGCTCGTGATGGAGCTTGTCGCCGCGAAAAGCGACGATGGCGACCAGCGGCACGCTCACCTTCTTGCCGGTGGGGGCCACGCCGGGGAGCATCCAGTCGATCTCCTCGTTGTGGGTGAAGCTGAAGATCAGCTCGTCCACAACCCGGTCGGCGCCCACGGTGCGCGAGAGCGGGGTCAGCGTCGTGTCCTTCGGCATCTTCGGGATGAAGTGCTCGCTATAGAAGCGGCTGAGCGCGTCGGCGCCGGTGCCGCCAGTCATGGTCGGGATGTGGTTGACGTAGGGCTCGGCCACCATGGTGGCCATGGTCTTGGCGGTGTCCCGCGTCGCGAATTCGTAATCGAGGTGACGATCCCACAGCCTCTCGAGATCGTAAGCGGGGCCGACCGCACCCCGCAGCAGCGCGATGGTGCGCGAATGGGCGACCGTCGCGGACGGCCGGTGGTAAACCTCGCTCCGATCATGGTTGTAGAAGGCGTGATCCACACCGGGATAGATGTGGATCCTCACCTCCGGCCGCGTCGCGAAGTGTTTCGATATGGCGTCCACCGCCGTCTGTGGCACGAACGCATCCTCGCCCGCGAAGTGCATGAGCACCGGGCAAGCGATGCCGCCGGATTCGTCCAGCGCCTCCTCGATGCCGACGCCGTAGAAGGAGACCGCCGCATCGACATCGTGCCGGACGGCGGTGAGGTAGGCGAGCTTGCCGCCGAGGCAGAAGCCCATGGCCGCGACCTTGCCCGTGCACTCCGGCCGCGCGCGCAAGGCTTCCACAGCCGCGCCGATATCCGCGACGCCCTGGTCGACGTCGAAGCGCTGGTAATAGTTGAAGGCCTTGGCGAAGTCGGCCTCGCTGTAGCCCAGGTCGACGCCCGGCTCCATCCGCCAGAAGAGATCGGGCACGAGGCAGACGTAGCCTTCCTCGGCGTAGAGGTCGGCGATCGCCCGCAGGCTCCCGTTGACGCCGAAGATCTCCTGCTCGATCAGCAGGCCCGGTCCGCTGCCCGCCTCCGGCACAGTCAGGTAGCCCCTGAACTCGCCGCCGCCGGCGACGGGAATATCGGTCATTGCACCTGCCATGAGAGGCTCTCCGCTCCCTTTGCACGGTCCGTGTCGGCCCATTCCATTCTGCGTCCGCTCCGCCTTTGCCGCAACGCGCGGGACAGCACACCGGCGCTCGTACAATTCTCTGTCAAATCAATGCCATTCGGGCATAAGGGGTGCTTATGCCCTGCATGAGAATTCGGTATTGGACCGGATCAAGGCATCCAGGCACTGTCGACCGCGTGGCTGAGAGCCGTCATCGAGAGCGGCCCGGTCACAAAGAGTGGAGCAGGAAGGCATCTCGTCGTCCGTGCCCCAGAACAAAGGGGCGGGGCGAGCGGAGGAGACGGCAACGTGATCGACCGTACTTCGCGCGACAGGACACCGTAACGCGACAGGATCGTGCGTCGGCCTATCCGGTCGCGAACGCTTCCAGGCTCCACACGTAGACGAACACGAGAGACCGGGCCCAGGACAGAACGCGGGCCCAGCGAGGGGGGACGGCTGCCTCCATAGCTTGGAGGCGGTCGTCCCTGTTTCTGCGCGCCATCGATGCTCTTGGCCGGGGCTTCAGCCCGCGCGGAAAGGCCCGCCAAAACTTTCTGCGGTGAAACGGGAAACGCGCAAGCTCTGAGACCAGTGGTCGGGCGCGACTTCGGCCTTGCGCTTGAGCTGGTCAACGAACTGCCGGGCGTCCGGAAAGCGCTCCCAGACGCTGGGCAGGAACACGCCGCGGCGATCGCCGTCCTCCAGAATCAAACCGTCGCGGTCCGGCCTGATCTGGCGCAGCAGGTCGGCCTCATCGGCGAAGCGGATCGGGCGGGGAGTCGAGAGCACCGAGATGTTGACATCCACTCTACCAAGCTCTGCCGCCTTCATCGGGCCGAAGCGCGGGTCTTCGAAGCCGGCCTTGTAGGCGTTGGCGGCGACATCGAGCAGCAGCGGCTCTCGCGCGGCGATCGTGCCGCAGCAACCCCTGAGTTCGCCTGCAATCCTGAGCGTGACGAAGGAGGCCCGCATCGCCTTGAGCGACGGCGGCAGACCGGCGTCGAGAGTGGCGGCCATCGGCCGGCCGTTCTCCACCCCGATGGCCAAGGCAGCCCGCGCGGCGTCGAGGAGTTGCGCCCGGTCGTCGTCCGAGAGCCGGGCGGACTCGGCGTATTCCATCGCGAAGGCGCCGTAGCCCACCACGCGGTCCTTGGTCCCGCTCGTGTCTCCGGAATTGCGGACATCCAGCGCCGTGACCCGCAGATCGAGCTTCTGGGCCCGCTTGAGCGCGCCGCCGAGCCCCCGGTAGCCGCAGGCGCGCTCGCCGTCGATCTCCTCCGGCTGCATGAGCTCGATCCGTCTCGCGGTCTCGCCATCGAGCCGCCGTGCCGCGACGTAGTCGTGGAAGTGCGAGAGGTCCGTAGAAATCAGGATCAGCGTCTCCGGCCTACCCCAGAGTGCCTTCAGTATCTCAGCCACCTCGTCTTGGCTCGCGTCGCCCACGAGGATCGGCACGATCGCAAAATCATCCAGCACCCGCTGCAGGAAGGGGAGCTGCACCTCCAGGCAGTGCTCCCGCTCGAAAGCGGCATCGGCAACGCGAAAGCCAGGCCGCGAAAGCAGGGGGCGCATCGCCGGCCAGTCGACCGGGACGGTGCCGAGCGGCGAGGCCCAGGCGTCGGCGGCGGCGGTCGCCACGCCGGCGAAGCCCACGCGATGCGCGGGCCCCAGCATCACTACGCGTGTGATGCGGTCGCTCCGCTTCGCGAGGGGCGCGTACGCGGTGCCGGCGATGGGGCCGGAATACACGTGGCCGGCGTGAGGGACCACGATCACCTTGGGCTCGCCCGGTGGCGCCGGTCGAGCGCCATCGAGGCAGCGCGTCACCAGATCGGCGCATGCGCCGGGATCGGCCGGGTAGAAGGCGCCCGCCACCTCCGGCTGCCGCACGGTCGCGGGTTCCGCAGCGGGAAACATGGCCGGAACATGAGCTACATCGTCTGTCATGTGCCCCCTGCGCACACGGGGTCCCATGAGATAGTCCAGCTTCGATGTTAGTTGAGCAACAGGGGCAGAGTCACACGATGCCGCGCGCCGCGACGAACTCGCGATAGGGCGCGAATGCCTCGTTCACGCCCTCCGGCGTGAGATCGTAGTCCTCCAACTGGTACTCGTGCCGCGGCTCTTGCCGGCGTTGCTCCTCTTGGAGCTTGAGCCACTCCTGCATGGCGCGGGCGGCGGCCGGCTCTAGGGGCCAGCCGAGGCGCGCGTAGATGTCGTTCACGACCGCCATCGGATCGTCGACCAGATCGACATAGCGCACGTCGATCCAGCGCCGGTCGAGCGCGGGATGCGAAGTGCGGAACTGCATCGCGCCGTTCAGCATGCCGCTCATGAAGGCCAACTGCTCGGCGCCGGCCTCGTGCGGCGGCCTCGGCTCTGTGGAAAAGCCTCGTATCCGCCCCACTATACTGTTCCACGAGCCCATAACCTCGACGGGCTCGCGATGGGTCTGGATGAAGACGGCATCCGGGTAGGTCTCCAGCAGCACCTCCAATTCTATGAGATGAAAAGGCATCTTGAGCAGCCAGTGCCGCTCTCCTTCCGACTCCCGTTGCCGCCGCTGCCAGGTGAAGTGCTGCATGACGCGCCGGTGATGGGCGTAGGCATTGCGTGACCCGGTTTCTGCGAGCCAACGGCCATAGGCCGGTACGTGATACGCGGTCGCAAATATCCAGGTCGAGAAGGTAAGCCAGAGTATCCACAAGTCCTCCTCTGGCTCGTCGATATCGGTGCGGTGGAGTCCGGCGAGCGTATCGACGACATTGGTCGCGCCCAACAGCTCTTTCGCGTAGGCCCGGCGGGGGTCGTCGGCCGTGCCTGCGACGGTGGCGTACTCGCCGGTGGGCAGCACCGGTTCGGTCAACTCGTAGCGCCGCAATGCCCAGAAGCGCGGATCGCGCGACAGCAAGCGATGCATAAAAGTCGTGCCGGTGCGGTTGATGCCGACGATGAGGACCGGCCGTGTGATCCGCTCCCGCTCGATCTCGGGGTGCTGCCGCCGTTCGCGGGCGAGCGCCGCATTGCTGCGAAGTGCGCGGGTCAGTCCGTAGATGATGTGGCTGAGCCGCGTGTCCCGCAATCCGGCCTCCGGCGATTTCAGCGTCTCCACGAGTTGCTGGAGGCCGGCGCGCATCCACGAAGGGTAGGTTGGCTCGAAGGGCACGCCCATTCGTTGGGCGAAGCGCTCCGCCTGAGCGATGAGACCGTCGAAGTCCAGGTGGCCCTGCGGAATTGGATAGGGCCATCCCTCCCGATGACGCCTGACCCAGTCGTAGGAACGCGCATGGCGAATCAGCAGTGCCGGCCACTTGATCGGGCGGGGGCAGTCCGCCCGAATGGCGCGGTCGCAGACCATCGCCGTGCGCTGGGCCTTGTCCTCGCTGAACCAGTAGGGCGCGAAATGGTCGATCAGCACCCACTGGCCGCGCAATGGAGACTCCTCTCCGAGGGCCTGGCACGAACGCCTGAAGGATGCGTAGGGAACGCTTTGCCAATAGTAGCCTAGATCGGCGACTTCTAGATCTTCGTAAGAGGGCTCTGGATCGCAGCAATGGTAGACGGTGAAGCGGCGGTTGGGGTTGAGCGAAATCGCCGTGCAGATTTCGCTGACCGTGTCGACCGGCTCGGCGTTTCTTTGTATGGAAAAGCCATGCGGTGCCTTGCCCAGTTGCGTCGCGGCGGCAAACAGGCGGGCTGGAAGGCCGTTCGCTTGCGTATACCCCGTGCTGGAGAGCCCCATCTGCGGCAGGCGAAAGATCGCGACCGGCACGCCCGCCGCCTGCGCGATCAGGACGCCTTGCTCGGCCACCAGCTTGCTCCACGGATACCCGATGGCGCCGAGCGGAAAGGTCATTTTCATTTCGGCGAGGTCGGGCTGCATCTGATCGTCGATGCGGCTGCGGCTGTGCTCTCCACCAAAATCGCAAAAATACGCCGGGAAAATTCCCATGGTGGAGCCGTAAAACAGATGCTTGAGGCGGGTCCGCAAGCAGAGCTCGAGCACGGAACGAAGGCCGAGCGTGTTTTCCTCGCGAATATCGGCGTAGGACATGACGAGGCCCACGTTGGCGGCAAGATGGTAGACCGCGTCGATCCGCTGGCAGAGCCCGTCGTACGCGGACTCGCTCAGGCCGAAGCGCTCCTGGGAGATGTTGCCCGGCACCACGCGTAACCGCGTCGCCCACGCCTCCTCCCAAATTTCCGCTTGCTCCAGGGCGTCGCGCAATCGCTCGAAGCCATGCTCGGCGCTCTCGGCACGGACCACGCATTGCACGATCAGGCGCTCGTTCTGCCGCAGGAGCTCGCGCAGGAAGAAACGCCCCACGAAGCCGGTCGCCCCGGTCAGAAAAACCTCCTGAAAGTCGTTTGGGGACACCGCTGCAGCCGGGGCCCCCTGCGCGAGCGTCTCGTGAACGACGCGACGCAGCGCGTCCACGTCCTTGCGGCATTGGGGCGGCAATTCGCCGATAAGAGGCGGCACCGCCCGGTCAGCGGCAACTGGCGCGTTCATCGTATCGTCCCAGGCTCTTTCATGTGCCGCAGCGGGGTCCGTTCTCCTGTCGCCGGATCCTGCTACTCGGCGGCCAGGACTCCCACGGCGCCTCTTCCGGAACAGGGCGCCGGCGGGAAGTGGTCTTCGGGCGGGCTGGCAAACACCGAGGGCCTGCGGCGAACGCGGCGCTGCGCCGCGAAGGGCGCATCCTCGATCTCTTCGCCTTCCGTATCGGCCTCCGCTTCCTCGTCGCTCTTCGTGCCGAAGACGATGGCGTGCGCCAGCGACTGGCACGAGGCCGTGGTCATCAGCTCGAGCGCGCTCGCCTGGAAGCCGAATTCGCTCTGGATGAACGCCCCCAGCTCGGCGACGGAGATGGAGTTGAGCCCGAAGCTGGAGAGGGGCTCTTCCAGACCGCCTTCGTCGTGGCCGCAGAGCTCGGCGACCTTGGCCGCGATTTGCGCCATGACCCCGTCCACCGTCAGTTGCTCGTCGGCGCCGACCTCGAACGCGTCCTGATTGCTCATCAGGCGGCCGGACCGCATATAGTCGGCGGAATCGACGCTCCAGAGCACGCGCTTGAAGAGCGCGGTGATCAGGTGGTCGCTATCGCCCATCGTGCGGAGCGCATAGTCGAGGTTGGCGATGGCGCAATAGCTGCTTACCGGGGGTATGCCGGCGGCCTTCATCAATCGCAGCAGGCCGAGGTTGCGCGCGGCCATGCCCGCATCGGAGACCGCCGCCAGGTTGTAGGACAAGGCCGGCAGTCCTCGCCGGCGGCGGCAGGCGGCGAGGCCGTCCAGGAAGGCGTTGGCGGCGCCGTAGTTGATCTGCCCTGGATTTCCGAACGCCGACGAGAGCGACGACACCATGACGAAGTGATCGAGCGCGAGCCCTTCGGTGGCACGGTGGAGATGGAGCGCGCCGTTGGCCTTGGGCGCGAAGACACGGGCGATGGACTGCGCCGTCAGATCCGCCAGCAGGCAGTCGTCCAGCGTGCCGGCGAGGTGGAACACGCCCTTGAGCGGCTTCTTCACGTTGGCGACGCAGCGGCGCACGTCGGCCTCGATCGCGACGTCGCCCCGGACCAAGTCGATTTCGACTCCTTCGCCCACGTCCGCGAGAGTCGTGGAGTGACGCAGCCAATGCTCGCTGCGGCGGCGTTCGGGGTCGCGGTCCATCAGGGTGAGGTGGCGAGCGCCGGCAGTCACGAGATAGGGCAAGAGCCTCCGGCCGAACCCGCCCAGGCCGCCGGTCACGAGATAGGTCGCGTCGGGGTCCAGCAGCGGCCGCCGGTCATCGATCGGGAAGTCCGGAGGTTGCGAAGCCAGCGGCGCCTTCAGCACCAGCTTCCCCTGGTGCTGGCCGCTGGTCATCAGGCGGAGCGCCTTCGCGTAGTCGCCATAGGAGAAGACAGTGACCGGCAACGGCGGCACCACGCCGCGATCGAGCAGGTCGAGACAGGCCTGGGAGAGCTCGCGCGAGAGCAGCGGGTCGTCCACCATCAGGCGGTCGAGGTCGATGGCCGCGAAGCGCAGGTTCTTGCGGAAGACGCGGAGGCCGAGGGCGCTGTCGGCGTAGATATCGACCTTGCCGATCTCGCAATGCCAGCCACCCGCCCTCAGCGCCTGGAGGCAGAGCGCGACTTGGCGGCCTGCGAGCGAGTTCAGCACGGCATCGACGCCCTGGCCGCCGGTCGCCTGCATCAGCCCGTCGTACCAGTCCTCGCTGTGGGAATCGAAAGCCGCCCGGACTCCCAGCGCGAGCAGCTGGTCGCGTTTGTTCTCGCTGCCCGCCGTTGCGTAGATCTCTGCGCCCACGTTGTTCGCGAGCGCGATGGCGGCCTGCCCGATGCCACCCATGGCCGAGTGGATCAGAACGCGCTGGCCCTTGCGCAGCCGGGCCAGGTGAATCAGCGAGTAGTAGGCGGTAACGTAGACCGAGAGCGATGATGCGGCCTCTTCCATGGTGAGGCCTGCGGGCTTGGGGAACACGCGGTGCTGGCCCACCACCGTGCGATTGGCGATACAGCCGCCGTCGACGAAGACCACCTCGTCGCCGGGCTCAAGCTCTTCCACCGCCACGCCGGCGCGGCGCACCACGCCGCTCGCCTCCATACCGACCTCGCGGCCCAGCGCCGAGCGCTCGTAGGCCAGTGCCGGCAGCAGCCCGAGCGTTACCATGACGTCTCGGAAGTTGAGCGCCGACGCGGCGACGTCGATCTCCACGGCGTGCGGGGCCAGCGGCGGCGGGTAGTAGGTCTTCATTCTGAGGCCGGCGATCTGCCCCGCGTTATCCAGGAAGAGCCGATAGGGCGGGTCTTCACCGGCGGGGACGCGCGGGTGCTGATCACGATTGCTTACGACGCGCGTCGCCCACAATTGGCCTTCGTGCACAGCAAGCTCCCGCTCGCGCAGGTCGTGACGCGCGATCCACGCCAGCGTTTCGAGATCATCGGCGGCACCGAGATCCACCAGGCGGAAATCGAGCTGGGCCTCCTCGCCGACCTCCATGGCCATGGTGCGCACCGCCCCCCAGAGCGCGCTGCCGCGGGCATCTTCCGCTTCGAACACCGCCTTGCGGGTCGCCACGGTGATGCGGCATTGGCAACTGGCCTGGTCCATCCTGTAGGGCACCAGCGACTGAATCAGGGCGACGAATTGAGAGACCGCCCGCTCGCCGGTCGGATCCTCGGCATCCCAGTCGCAGAAAACATCGATCGCCTGTACGTCCGCCGCCTGCGGCCACATCTCGACCTCAAAGACATCGCCTGACGAGAGGTCGTCGAAGGGGATCGGATAGACCGCAGGATCGTCGAGCAAAGTTGCCCAGGCCCCCGCCAGGCTGTCGGGCGCCCCCATCACCCAGCGGGGAGCCGGCAGAGGCGTCTCGTTCCTATCGTCCGTGCGCTGCGGCGGCGCCTGAAGCAGCGTCGCACGCCGGCCCGTCCGCAGCGCGGTCCAGCCCGCGCCGGGCTCGATGACCGCGCCGTCCGCGTGGGAAACCAGCGCCAATCCACCCGCAACCGCCACCTCCTGCCAGAACCGCCAGTCCTCTGGCGCAAACGCATCCTCATCGTGGTGGAGGAACAGGACTTCCGCCGCACCGGAGCGCAGCTGGCCGGTATCGAGCGCGGATGCCTGCGGCGCGCCGGGATCGAGGCAGTCGAAGCGCAGCGCGGCGTCTTGCGCATGGAAGGCGTCAAAGCATGTCCGCGCGCCCTCCTCATCGTCGGCGACGAGCCAGAACTCGCTTTGCGTCTCCTCTCGCGATAGATGGTCGACGCACGTCTGAAGCACCGTCTGCTCCGGCTCCCTGGAGCCCGCGAACTCCAGCGCGTGGCAGGCACGCATGGCGCCGCCGGTGTCGTCTGCCCGCTCCAGGGCGGCGAGCAAGGCGGCTGGCTCGATCTCGCCCTCGGGTAGCCGGTCTGCGATCGCGCGGCCGTCGGCGACGAACTTCGGCTGCCAGGCGATGCGGTGCTTGCTGTGCGGCAGGTCAACCCGCCTGGGATAAGAAATGAAGGAGATGTACTTCTCGACGTGAAGGGTGAGCGCGCCAGTCGCCTCGTCGTAGAAGTTCAACCGGCCGGAAACCCACTCCCCATTGGGAACATTGTATTGCCCCTTGTCATCGACTTCGTAGCGCTTGCCGCCGGGATAGGTCAGTTGGCAAACCAGGCGCGGCACCGTCGGCGCGCCCAAGAACGTCACGTTTTCGGCCCGCAGGGGAATAGCAAAACGATCGGCGCCGAGCATCAGGTCGTAAAGAAACGACTGCAACCCGCCGTCGAGGAGGGGCGGAAAGGAGACATATCCCTCTTCTCTTGCTCCCGCCCATAGCGCCTCGTCGACCCCGACATCCAGCAGGAGGCGGCCGGTCTCCCGCTCACGCCTGAGCTTCCGAATGTTTCTGAAGTGGGGGCCGTACTGGAAGGTTTCCCCGAGAACCACTTCGAAACGCTCGTAGATCTCGTCGTCGGCCGCATACTGAAGAGGTTCGTAAGCCGACGTGTCCAGGTCCGACAGGGTTTCCGGTGCGTCCAGCTCGGGTCGCGTGCTGATCAGGCGCACTCTTCCGCGGCAGTGCAGCTCGCTCTTCGGATCAACCTCGTAGGGCAGTGTCGAAATCTGGAAGGTGAATTCACCGGCGGAATTGGGAACCGGATAAAGGGCTGTTTGCAGCCTGACAGGCGTCCTCGGGATGGGACAGGGCTGCAGGAACTCGAGCACGTCGAAATGGACTGGAACGCCGCCGAGAGCCTGCAATATCAGCTCGATATAGCCGGCGGCCGGCATGATCGACGCGTGATGGACGCGGTGTTCCGCCAGCCACGGAAAGGCTGCCTCGGAGAGCCGCGCTTCGAACAGGAGGTGATCGCTCGCGATCCGGTGGCCGACCAGCGGGCCGTGCGCGTAGTCGCTTTGTTTCAGGAAAAACTCGTCGTCCAGCCTGTCATCGACGGTCTTCTGCTCGTCTCTCGGGTGCCCCGGCAGTAGATGGACGATGGGGTCGGGGCGCGGATACTGCGCCGCGAAGTCCAGAGACACGCCCGTCTTGAAGAGGTTGCCCAGAGCCTCATGAAAGCCGAGGCAGGTATCGGTGTCCCGCATCAGCGTCGGAATGGAAACGGGCGGCGATACGGCGTCTTCCACGCACTGCGCGACGATGGGCTGCAGGGCCGAGTGAGGCGCGAGCTCCAGCACCACGTCGGGCCGATGGTCGCGCTTGACGGTCTCCATCGCCGCGGCGAAGCGGACCGGCTGACGGATGTTGGACCACCAGTAGGCGCTGTCCAGCCGCTCCGTCTCGGCACCCGTTACCGACGAGATGAACGGCACGTCGGCGTCGAAGTGGAGATCGTCGAGAAAGGAGAGCGCGTCGAAAGCATCGTCCTTGATGGCGTCCATCGCCCGGGAGTGGAAGGCGATGTTGCCTGGGATCAGCCGGTTCTGGAGACTGCGCCGGTCCAGCTCCTCGATCACGGGCTGCAGGTCGTCTTCACGGCCGCAGATCACCGTGTTCGCCGGTGCGTTCTCGCAGGCGATCTCGACCTGAATGGGCCGGTCGCCGTCGAGGCGGAAGGGAATATCCAGGTCGTTCAGCAGCTCCTCGACGCCCGGCCGGTCGAGGCCGATCGCCAGCATGCGGCCGGACCCGGCCACGCGCTGCTGCAGGGTGGCTCGATGGAAGACCAGGCGCGTCGCATCGGCGAGCGAAAGCGCGCCGCACGCGTACGCCGCGGCCACCTCGCCGGAGCTGTGTCCCACCACGCAATCGGGGTAGACGCCCCAGGTCTTGAACAGTTCCACCAGCGCGCACTGAATCATGAAGATTGCGGGCTGGGCGAGTTGAACTTCGTCGAGCGCTGATTGGGGAGCCGTGAAGCAGGACTCGCGCAACGAAGTGCTCGCGTGTGCGCGCCAATGCTCGTCGATGGCATCGATGGCGCGGCGGAACACAGGATGGGCCTCGTAGAGGTCGCGCCCGCAACCGGCCCACTGCGTCCCTTGCCCGGCGAACACCATGACCAGCCGACGCTCGCCCTCCTCCGCCGTGGCGATGGGGGCTTCCTCTTCCACGAAGGTGTCTAGCGCCCCGGTCAGATCGGGCAGATTGCGCGCCGCGAACGCGGTCCGTGCGGTGAAATGGGTGCGACGGCGGCTGAGATTGCCGGCCAGCGCGTAGAGGTCCATCGGCTGCTCGTCGAGCAGATGGCGCAGCCGGCGCGCGCTCTCTGTCAGCGCCTTGGGCGTGCGTGCCGAGAGCGGGACCATGAAGCCCGCTTGCGGTGCCAGCGGCATCGACCAGAGCCTGGACAATGCCGGCCGATACTCACGCACTACGCAGTGGCCGTTGGCGCCGCCGAAGCCAAATGAGTTGATCCCGACGACCACGGGATGGTCGGGGAACGACTCGCATTCCGTCTGCACCTGCATGGGGCAGGAATCGAAGTCGATCTCCGGATTGGGCACCTGGAAGTTGCTCGATGTCGGGGCGAAGGTGCGCCGCTGCATCATCAGAACGACCTTGAGCAGGGCACAGTGGAAAGCGGCGGCTTCCATGTGTCCCACGTTGCTTTTCACGCTGGAGACCCGCAGCGGGGCCTCGCGCTCGAAGCCGCCGAAGGCCTCGGCGATGGCGTTGCCTTCGATGGGGTCGCCGACAGCGGTCCCGGTCGCATGCGCCTCGATGTAGTCGAAGTCGAGAGCGGTCCGGCCGGCGCGAGCCGAGGCCTCCTGCATCAGCGCCACCTGGCCGTGGTGGGTGGGTGCGCTGATGAACCGGCCCGGCGCGAGACCCTGGGTACCGTCGGCCGTCCCCGCCGCGTTGACCGCGGTCGCCTCGATCACGGCGTAGATCGGGTCTCCGTCCCGCTCGGCCGCCGCCAGGGGCTTGATGGCAAAGACGAACGAGCCTTCGGAGCGCATGTAGCCGTTGGCTTCGGCATCGAAGGAATGGCACTTGCCCTCCGGGCTGATGACCCCCATGAGGTTGAAGCCGCTGCTCATCCTGGCACTGCCCAGATAGGTGACGGCGCCGATCAGCGCCTGGTCGCAATCGCCGCACGCCAGCGCGTTCATCGCCGCGTGCAGGGCACTCACGCCGGCGGAGCACGCCGTGCAATAGGTCGCGGACGATCCCATGAGGTTGAAGTGGTAGGAGACCCGATTGGCCAGCATCGCAAGGCTGATGCCGGAGACGGAATTCTCCGTGACGCCGTGCTGCGGCCGCCAGTTGGACACGGCCGGAACCTGTGAACCGATGAAGACTCCGGTGGGGCTGTTGCGCAGAGAGTGGAGATCCCAGCCGACGTGTTCGATGGCTTCCCACGCGCAATTCAGCAGCATCCTGACCTGCGGTTCGGTCTGCCGCAGCTCGTTGTGGGACATGCCGAAGAAGGCCCGGTCGAAGAGCAACTCGTCTTCGTCTCGGATCAGCCCCTCGTAAGGGCTCGCCAGACGCCCCGGACCCGAGAATTCCCCGATGGGCAGATGACCCTTGCCGTAGCGGGCGCTGATCGGCTCCTGGACGATCTCGCGCTCGGCGAGCAGGCGCCAGAAATCAGAATCCGAGTGAATGCCGCCGGGCAACCGGTAGCCATACCCGGTGATTGCAACCCCGTCGCTGATGTCGTAAGCGCCCATGCAAACAAGCCCCGATAAACAGCATCATTGACGCAGCACTTGCGTCCATTTCAATACAAGTCGGTGATGCCAAATTCCCGACTTGTTTCAGGTAATTGTGCCGCATTCCAAGCCTTTTCGATCGCACCTCCTCGCTCGAGTCGATCCCCCATGTTGAAATCGTATAGCCAACATCGCCATCAACTCCAATATCGATTTCTTGGCTGTTCCATAAGTATCGCTGATCGCGGACGGGGAGCGCGACCACGGCCCCGGCAGTGTCGGAGCAGCGACAGTCGGCGCTTGTGTGCCCCCGGTCTCCTCCCGTATCACACTCCTGCGTGGCGTGGAGGCGCCCATGGCCGTGGCGGATGGCCTTGCTCCCCCGATGCTGCATGAGACCCGCCCGCCGGCAATCCGCGGACGGGGCCCGATCGTGCCGACCGAGCACTGGTCGATGCTGGCGGACGGCCGCGTGCAGTGCGAGATGTGCCCCAGGCTCTGCAAGCTCAAGGAGGGCGCGCGCGGCCTCTGCTTCGTCCGCGCCCGCGAGGGCGACCGCATCGTCCTCACCACCTACGGCCGCTCCTCGGGCTTCTGCATCGATCCCATCGAAAAGAAGCCGCTCAACCACTTTCTGCCCGGCACGCCGGTACTCTCCTTCGGCACCGCCGGCTGCAACCTCGCCTGCAACTTCTGCCAGAACCACGACATTTCCAAGAGCCGCGACATGGACCGCGTGCAGGACGAGGCCCAGCCCGAGGCCATCGCGGCGGCGGCCGAGCGGCTCGGCTGCCGCTCCGTCGCCTTCACCTACAACGACCCGGTGATCTTTCACGAGTACGCTGCCGATATCGCCGAGGCCTGCCGCGAGCGCGGCGTGAAGACCGTCGCGGTGACGGCCGGCTACCTCACCGATCGGGCACGCGCGGATTTCTTTCGCGGCATCGACGCCGCCAACGTCGACCTCAAGGCGTTCACCGAGGACTTCTACTGGACCATCACCAAGGGCCACCTGCAGCCGGTGTTGGACACGCTGCTCTATCTCAAGCACGAGACCGACATCTGGTTCGAGATCACCACCCTCGTCATCCCCGGCGAGAACGACAGCGAGGGCGAGATCGACGCCATGTGCGCCTGGGTGGTGGACAACCTCGGCCCCGACGTGCCCATGCACTTCAGCGCCTTTCACCCCGACTACCGGATGCTCGACAAGCCGCGCACTCCGTTCGAGACTTTGGCGATGGCGCGTCGCGTCGCGCTCCGCAACGGCGTGCGCTACGCCTATACCGGCAACGTCCACGACCTTGGCCGGCAATCGACCTACTGCCATGTCTGTGGCACGCGGACCATCGGCCGCGACTGGTACGAGCTCTCCGAGTGGCGGCTGGATGAACGCGGCGCGTGCGCCGTCTGCGGCACCCCGACCGCCGGGGTCTTCGACGGCCCGCCCGGCCGCTGGGGCAGGAAGCGCCAACCGGTGTCTCTGGGCTGACGCTCTGGTCCACGCCGGAGGGGCCTTGCCAGAAGGCGGCTAATCCGGGTCCACTGCGCCGGGCTTCCCAACGTCGAGAAGGTCATTCCATGACGCTCACCGCCAACTGGTCCTATCCCACCGCCATTCGCTTCGGCGCGGGCCGCGTCGCGGAGCTGCCGGCCGCCTGTGCCGACGCCGGCATCCAGAGGCCGCTCTTCGTGACCGACCGCGGCCTGGCCTCGCTGCCCATGACGCAGGCTGCCCTCGATATCCTGGAGAAAGGCGGTCTCGGTCGCGCGGCCTTCACCGAGGTCGATCCCAATCCCACCGACAAGAACCTCGACGCCGGCGTCGCCGCCTTTCGCGAAGGCGGCCATGACGGCGTGGTCGCCTTCGGTGGTGGCTCGGCGCTGGACCTCGGCAAGATGGTCGCCTTCATGGCCGGCCAGACCCGCCCGGTCTGGGATTTCGAGGACGTGGGCGACTGGTGGACCCGCGCGGACGCGGACGCCATCGCGCCGAGCGTGGCTGTGCCCACCACCGCCGGCACCGGGTCCGAGGTGGGCCGCGCCAGCGTCGTCACCAACTCCGAGACGCGGGTGAAGAAGATCATCTTCCACCCAAAGGTGCTGCCATCGGTGGTGATCGCGGACCCAGAACTCACCGTCGGCATGCCGAAGCCGATCACGGCGGGCACGGGGATGGACGCCCTGGCTCACTGCCTGGAGGCCTATTGTTCGCCCTTCTATCACCCGATGGGGCAGGGCATTGCGCTGGAGGGGATGCGCCTCGTCCACGAGAACCTGTGCCGCGCCTACGCCGACGGCGGCGATCTGGAGGCGCGCGGCCACATGATGGCGGCTGCTAGCATGGGAGCCACGGCGTTCCAGAAGGGCCTCGGCGCGATCCATGCGTTGAGCCACGCGGTTGGCGCGATGTTCGACACCCACCACGGCACCACCAACGCCTGCGTCATGCCCTACGTGCTCGACACGAACCGGCCGGCGGTGGAGGAGCGGCTCACCCATGCCGCCGCCTATCTCGGGATCGAGGGCGGCTATACGGGTTTCCACGAGCGGGTGCTGGAGCTGCGCGAGACGCTGGGCATCCCAAAGACGCTGAGCGCGTTGGGCGTCACCGCCGACCGCCTCGACGACCTCACTCGGATGGCACTCGACGATCCCACGGCGGGCGGCAACCCGGTGCCCATGACCGCGGAGAACACCCGCACCCTGCTGGAGGCGTGTTTCTAGGCTCCCGCTGAGGCGCCAAGACGTCGGCGGTGTTCCACCGCCGACACTGGCCTTGGCCGTTTACGCCCGCTACCGTGCGGCTGATGCCGGCAGCGCCGCCAGAGAAGAAGAACGCCAACCAAGGCGGCGCGCCGGATGGAGGCACGGCCGATACCGGACGCCTGCGCGGACGCGCGCTCATCGTGCCGACGCTGCTGCTCCTCCTCGGCGGTATCTCCTACGGTGGCATCTTCTCGGCCAACAAACTCGCGGCCGGGGTCTCCTTCCCGGTCTTCGCCTATACCTTCTGGATCGCGCTCTTCGCCGGCCTCGCGCTGCTGATCGTGGGTGCCGTCACCCGCAATCTGCCGCCCGTAAGCCGGGCACACCTGCTTCAATACCTCCGCCTGGCCCTGTTCGCGGTGATGCTGCCGGTGCTGGCGACCGCCTTCGCTGCCCGCGAGCTACCGGCCGGCGTCATCACCCTGGTGCTGACCCTGGTGCCGGGGGTCACGTATCTCATGTCCTTCGCCATACGGATGGAGCGCTTCGAGGCACTGAGCCTCGCAGGCCTCGCCCTCGGCGCGGGCGGCGTGCTGCTGATCGTGTTGCCGGAGCAGAGCCTGCCCGACGCCGGCGCCTGGGTGTGGATGCTGGTGGCGCTGGTGGCGGCCATCGCGGCGGCGGGCTCCAACGTCGTGGCCGCCGCCTACCGCCCGCCGCAGACACACTCGCTCGCGCTCGCCTGCGGCATCCTGCTCGCCGCTGCGGTCGTCATGTTGCCGGTAATGCTGATTGCGGACGGCCCTTATCTCTTCGCCGACGCCGGCTGGCCTGGCATCGCAGGCATGGCCTGGGCCGCGGCGATCCACTGCGTTACCTTCTACTGCTTCCAGGAGGTGACGCGGCGCGCGGGCGCGGTCTTCTTCGCGCAGTTCAACTATCTGGTGGTGGCCGCCGGCATCTTCTGGGCGCTCATTCTCTTCGACGAGTCGCTCAGCATCTGGGTGTGGGGGGCGCTCGCGTGCATGGTGGTCGGCATCTGGCTGGTCAACACCGGAGCCCGGCGCCGCACGGCCGGTGCCCCGCGGCGCGCGGAGGGCGCCTCGTGATCGGCGCCGCATGCCCGGCCACGCTCGCAGCGGCGGTGCCTGCTACAATCGGCCGCACATAGCGATCCTTGGAGGCAAGCGGTGCGCGCGATCTTCTTCGACTGTCCTTCCTTCCTGGCCGAGCTCTATGACGACGAGCTCAAGGCGATCGTTCCCGATCTGGCCATGACCATCGACGACGTGCCGGGCGACGACGTCGCGGCCTACGTCGGCGAGGCGGTCGGCGTCATCAACGATCACACTTACATGCCGGAAGAGGTGCTGGCCGCCTGCCGCGCGCTGAAGGTCATCGTCTTCATGGGCACCGGGGCGTCGAGCTACATCGACGTGGCGGCGGCGCAAAAACTCGGCATCGAGGTGCGCACCATCAAGGGCTACGGCGACGTGACGGTGGCCGAGCACGCGCTCGCGCTGATGTTCGATTGCGGCCGCCAGACCGCGCGCATGGATCGCGCGCTGCGTACCGGCTCGTGGCGCACGCTGGACGGCGTGGAATTCGCGGGCAAGTCCCTGGGCGTGGTCGGCACCGGCGGGGTCGGCCGAGAGATGGTGCGCCTCGGCGCCGGGATCGGCATGAACGTCATCGCCTGGAACCGGAGCGGCGTGCCGGCAGACCTGGAGTGCACCCCGGTTGAGACCCTTGATGCGCTGCTCGCGGAATCCCACGTTGTCTCGCTTCATCTCGGCCTCAACGACCAGACCAGGGGCATCATCGACGCGCGCCGTCTCGCCCTGATGCGCTCCGATGCCATGCTCATCAACACCGCGCGCGGCGCGGTCATCGACGAGGCGGCTTTAGTCGAAGTGATGCGGGAAGGCAGGATTCGCGCCGCCGGCCTCGATGTCTTCGCCGACGAGCCGATCGACGGGTCTCATCCCCTGGCGGCGCTGGAGAACGTGACTTTGACGCCCCACGCCGCCTTCATGACCGCTGAGGCCTCCTACCGCCTGTTACGCATGGCGCTGGAGTTGATGCGCGACGCGCTGGAGGGCCTGGGACTGCCGGCGCCCAACGCAGGCGCGGGCGGCGGCGCATGAGCATGGCACCCGCCCGCGGCCGGCTCGGGGTCGATGTTGGCGGCACCTTCACCGACCTGCTGTTGGTCGATCCGGACTCGGCAGGCATGCGTATCGCCAAGGTGCCGTCCACCCCGGCGGACCAGTCAGACGGCTTCATGGCGGGCCTCGCCGCGCTCGGAGATGGGACAGCGGGCGGGTTCGAGACGGTGGTTCACGGCACCACGGTCGGCACCAACGCCGTGCTGGAGCGCAAGGGCGTGCGCTGCGCGCTCATCACCACCCAGGGTTTCCGCGACACGCTGGAGCTCGGCCGGCGCACGCGGCCCAACCCGTGGGGCATGTTCGGCAGCTTCCAGCCCATCGTGCCGCGCGAGCGCCGCTTCGAGGTGGCGGAGAGGATCGACGCTGCGGGCGCTGTAGTCACCCCGCTCGACGAAGACGAGGTCCGTGTGGCGGTCGAGGCGGCCCGCGCGGCCGGTGCCGAGGCTTTGGTCATTCACTTCGTCCACGCCTACCTCAATCCCTATCACGAGCGACGGGCCGGCGCGATTGCCCGTGAGGTCTGGCCCGATGCCCTGATCACGCTGGGCTCCGACATCCTGCGCGAGGTGCGGGAGTTCGAGCGGGGCAGCACAGCGGCGCTCAACGGCTACATCCAGCCCATCATGACCCGCTATCTCGAACGCATCGCCGGCCGCCTCAAGACCGGCGCGGTCGAGTCCGAGCTGCTGGTGATGCAGGGCAACGGCGGCATGATGACCGCCGGCATCGCCGGCGAGAAGGCGGTGCAGACGGTCATGTCGGGGCCCGCCGCCGGCGTCATCGCCGCCGCCCACCTGGGCGCCGCCGCCGGCTTCCCCAACCTCATCAGCTGCGACATGGGCGGCACAAGCTTCGACATCGCCATCGTGCAGGGCGGCGTGCCGGCCACCACGACGGAGAAGGACATCGCCTACGGCATGCCGCTGCGCGTGCCGATGGTGGACATTCAGACCATCGGCGCCGGCGGGGGCAGCATCGCGCGGGTCGACGAGGGCGGCATCCTGCGCGTCGGCCCTGAGAGCGCGGGCGCAGCGCCGGGGCCCATCTGCTACGGCCGGGGCGGGCAGGAGCCCACGGTGACCGACGCCAACCTGCTGCTCGGCCGCATCGACCCCAGCGCCATCGGCGGCCTGGAGAGCCCCCCGGATGTGGACGAGGTGCGCCAGATCGTGCGCGAGAGGATCGGCGACCCGCTCGGCCTCGACGAGGCGGAGGCGGCGGCCGCGATCCTGCGCGTGGTGGACCATCAGATGGCGGGCGCGGCGCGGCTGGTCTCCGTGGACAAGGGACACGACCCGCGCGATTTCGCGCTGTTCGCCTTCGGCGGCGCGGGGCCGATGCATGCCACGGCCATCGCCCGCGAGCTCGGCGTGCCCCACGTGCTGGTGCCGCGCTACCCCGGCATCACGTCAGCGCTCGGCTGCGTGCTCGCGGACGTGCGCCACGACTTCGTGCGCACCCTGCACCAGCCGTTGGAAGACGTCGACGCGGTGGCGGCTGATCGCATCCTCGCAGAGCAGGCGGCGGAAGGCCGGGCCCTGCTCGGGCAGGAGGGGGTGACGGTCGCTGCCGTGGAGGTGGCGCACGAGGCGGACCTCTTCTACCGCGGGCAGAGTCATGTCTTCCGCGTGTCGGTGGGGGACGGGGGTTTCGACGCGGCGGCCGTCCGCGACGCCTTCGCGGCGCTCTACCGCGAGCGCTTCGACATCGTGCTGCCGGAAATGCAGCCGATCCTGGTCAATCTGCGCACCACCGTGCGCGGCATCCGCCCGCCGCTCGATCTCGCGCTCGCGGTCGACGAGGGCGGAGAGAGGCTGGAAGCCGCGCTGGTCGAAACCCGCCCGGTCTACTTCAACGGCGCCTGGGTCGATACGCCCATTTATCAGCGCGAACGGCTGCCGGCCGAAGCGGCGCTAACCGGGCCTGCGGTCATCCAACAGCTCGACACCACGATCCTGGTAGAGCCCGGCTCGGAAGCCCGCTCAGACGCCCTCGGCAACCTTGTTCTCACCGTGCCCCAGGCTGCGGCGGAGGCTCAAGCCGGTGCCGCCGGCGCTTTCGACCCGGTCACGCTTGCGGTGATCGAGAGCGGTCTCCAGCAGGTCTCGAGCGAGATGGACCTGGTGCACCAGCGCACGTCGTTCTCCCCGGTGATCTCCGAGGGCTTCGACCGCTCCAATGGCATCTACGATCCCGAGACCGGTCAGATCATCGCGCAGGGGGAGCTCGGCCTGCCCATCTTCCTCGGCGTCATGCAATCCACCACCCAGGCGGTGATCGAGGCGCGCGACGACCTGGAACCCGGCGACATCGTGATGGTCAACGACCCCTATTTCGGCGGCACCCATCTGATGGACGTCAAGATGGTGAAGCCCTTCTTCTACAAGGGCCGGCTCTGGGCCTACCTCTCCAACACCGGCCACTGGCCGGACACGGGCGGCATGGTACCGGGCGGCTTCCCTTCCCAGGCGACCGAGATCCAGCAGGAAGGACTCAGGCTGCCACCGGTCAAGCTCCACCGGCGCGGCGTGCTCGACGACGACATCATGCAGATCGTGCTCGCCAACATCCGCGTGCCGGAGGGGCGCATCGGCGATATCCGCGCCCAGATCGGCGCACTCTCGGTCGGCGAGCGGCGCCTGACCCAGCTTCTCGACAAGCACGGCGAGGAGACGGTCAACGCCGCCATCGAGGTGCTCAAGGAGCGCTCGGAACGCCGGATGCGCGCCCACATCGCCTCCGTCCCCGACGGCGAATACGTCTTTTCCAGCTACATGGATTCCGACGGCGTCGACGACGCGCCGCTCGAAGTCCGCGCCAGTGTCACCGTGGAGGGCAGCGACCTGAGCGTGGACTTCTCGGATTCCAGCCCGCTCTGCCGGGGGCCGGTCAACTCGGTTTGGGCGACGACGCTCGCCTCGGTTTACTGCGCGATCAAGCACATCTTCCCGGACGTGCCGATCAACGCCGGCTGCTTCCGCCCCATCGACGTGACGCCGCCCCACGGCACCTTCCTCTATGCCGAATACCCGAGGCCGGTCTCGGGCTGCGCGGCGGAGACGGCGCAGCGCATCATGGAGGCGGTGTTTGGCGCCATGGGCCAGGCCATGCCGGAACGCATGTTCGCCGCGCCCGCGGGCACCAGCGGCAATTTCAGTCTCGGCGGCGAAGACCCTGCCGAGGGGCGCCGCTACGTCATGTACATCTTCTCGGGCGGCGGCTACGGCGGCTGGTGGGAGGACGACGGCCTCACCAACGGCTGCTCGTCTGTCGGCATTTCCAAGACCCAGCCGGCCGAAATCCTGGAGCAGCACTACCCGATCCTGTTCGAGGAATACGCGCTGCGCGAGGGCTCCGGCGGCGCCGGGCGGCATCGGGGCGGATTCGGCGTGAGCTACCGCGTGCGCCTGCTCAGGGGTGAGGCGAAGGCGTCCTTCATGATGGACCATGGCCGCACCGGCCCGCATGGCTTGGCGGGCGGGCTGCCGGGAGCCTGCAACCAAATCGAAGTCCGCCGCGGCAATGTGGTCGAGGAGCCGCCCCATCTCTCCAAGGGCGAGGGCTACGACTTGAAGCCGGGCGACACGGTACAGGTGCGAACCCCAGGCGGCGGCGGTCTCGGCGATCCGCGCGCCCGCTTGCGTTCGCGCGTCGCCACCGACCTAAGCCGCGGCTACCTGACCAAGGCCGACGCCGCGCGGGATTACGGCTACGATCCAGGCGCGGACGAGGCGGCAGAATAGGCCACTTGCTAGAAGCTACAGCGCTTCAAGGGACCGCTTGGTTCACGGCGTGTGGGCGCACCCGCGCGCGTATGGCCGGGCCGTTCTCGATCAGAGCCTTGGAGAGCTCGAAGGTTTTCTGGGCGTTCATCCAGAACTCCGGGCTCTGACCGAAAAAGGCTCCTAGCGCAATTGCAGTCTCCGCGCTCACGCCGCGTCGCTCGTGGACGACCTCATGCAGACGCGTCGCCGGCAGGCCGATATCGCGTGCCACGCGATGAACGGATAGTTCCATCTCTTCGATCTGCTCGCGCAAGAGAGCGCCTGGGTGCGTCGCAATCCGGTTCGTCGGCACTGTCATCGGTGTCACTCCCAGCGTCTCAATGATAGTGGTTGTTCAAGGATACGTCGTATGCGTCGTCGTCCTGCCATCGGAAGCATATTCGCCAGCCTCGCGACACGCGGATGCTGTATTGGCCTTCGCGGTCGCCACTCAGCCGTTCGAGGCGGTTTCCCGGCGGCATCCGAAGGTCGTCAAGGTGTGCAGCGTAGTTGATCCGATCCAGCTTGCTTTGCGCCCGTTTCACGATCGACGGCGGAAATGAGGGCTCGCTCACGCCATCGAAGACGTTCGCCGTCCGTCGGTCGGCGAATGACTGAATCATTTCAAATGTCTATTACGGTAGTCGTATTACGCTGTCAATACGCAACTGCTCGGAACCCGATCAGCGCCCAACTGGCGAGCGAGAGACATCCTTGAAACTGGTAAGAAGCTGTCTGGCTGGTGCACTGCACAACGTTGACTCGCACGGCCTTCCTCTCCACACTCCGGCCGCTTGCTGAGGGCCGGCCGCAGGAGCCGGACGGGGAGGGAGACGGCATGCGCTTTTCCGACAACGGGTATTACATCGAGCGCTACGTGAAGTGCGACAACTGCGGCGTGCTCATCTACGACGAGGGCATCTCCGCTACTGTGAAGGGCAAGGACCAGCTCTTCTGCTCCGATTGGTGCGTCCAGTGGTTCACGGCGCGGGCCGACGGTGTCGAGCAGCCGCGCATTCCGCTTCCCAAGCAGGGCATCCACGAGACTGGCTGAGCGCGCGGCGCCGCGCAACGCATCCGATCAACTGACCGGCCGACGGGGCAGGGCACCATGAGCGATCTGGTCGGGATCGACGTGGGCGGAACCTTCACGGACTTCGTCCGCTACGATCCCGAAACCCAGGCTGTCGACGTCTGGAAGACCCTTTCAACCCCGGCCGACCCCATCGACGGCATCGTCGACGGGCTGGACCGCTCCGGCGACGTGAGCGGCATCGGCAACATCCGCTTCGGCACCACCATCGCGACCAACGCGATCCTGGAGCGCAAGGGTGCGACGGTCGCCTACCTGACGACCACCGGGTTTCGCGACGTGCCTTTCATCCAGCGGGGCAAGCGCAAGAGCCACTACGACATCACCTGGGTCAAGGCGAAGCCGCTGGTGAAGCGGCGCCATTGTTACGAGGTGGACGAGCGCATTCTGGCGCGGGGCGAGGTCTACCACCCGCTCGATACCGAGCGCGTACGCGCCATCGCCCGCGAGATCAAGGCCCTCGGTCGTGTCGAGGCGGTCGCCATCAACTTCCTCTTCTCCTTCGTGACGCCCGACCATGAGCGCACGGCGCGGCAAATCTTCACCGAAGAGTGCCCCGACATCCCGGTCAGCATCTCCTACGAGGTGCTGCCCAAGTGGAAGGAGTTCGAGCGCTCGTCCACCACCATCACCGACGCCTACATCAAGCCCGTCGTGGGCCACCATCTCGGCGCCATGCAGGCGCGGCTCGACGAGAAGGGCATCACCCGCCAGATCGCGGTCATCAGATCCAACGGCGGCGAGATGACCCTGGAGGGGGCCGCCCGCCACCCCATCCAGATGACCCTCTCCGGCCCCACCGGTGGCGTGGTCGGCGCCAAGCAGATCGCCCGCAGCGTCGGCGTCGATCACCTGGTCACCCTCGACATGGGCGGCACGTCCACCGATGTCTCCACCGTGGTCGGCGGTAACGAGAGCTTCACCACGAGCTTCGAGATCGAGTTCGGCCTACCGATCCAGATTCCCATGATTGACATCCGCACCATGGGCGCGGGCGGCGGCTCGCTGGCCTGGATCGACAAGGGCGGCATGCTGCGTATGGGGCCGGAGAGCGCGGGCGCCAATCCAGGGCCCGCCTGCTACGGTCTCGGCGGCACCCAGGCGACCGCGACCGACGCCAACCTCGTGCTCGGCCGCATCAATCCCGCGAACTTCCTCGGCGGCGCCATGGCGCTCGACGCAGGCGCCGCGTCGAAGGGCATTTCGGAGGTCGCGTCGGCGATCGACAGGCCGGTCGAAGCAACCGCGCTCGCCATGGTGCAGATCGCCAACAACAACATGATCGGCGCGCTGCGTTCGGTGCTGACGGAGCGCGGCCTCGACCCGCGCGACTTCACCTTACTTGCCTTCGGCGGCGCGGGCCCGGTCCACGTCGCCGACCTCATGGTCCACGCCAACATCCCGAGCGGCATCGTGCCCAACCATCCGGGCCAGTTCTCGGCCTTCGGCTTCCTGATGACCGACGCCAGGGTCGACCTGGAGCGGACGGCGCAGATGACCTCGGCGGCCTTCGATGCGGATCATGCCAACCGCGTGCTCTCGGACTTGATCGGTGAAAGCATCGCCGCGCTCGAGGAGCAGGGCTACACCGAGAACATCGAGATCCACCGCTCGCTGGAGATGCGCTATCTCGGGCAGAACCACGAGCTCGACGTGCCCATCGCCTTCGACCGCTTCGACGAGAGCACGATGCCGGGGCTCTGGCAGGCATTCCATCGGGCGCACCACGACCGCTTCAATTTCGACATTCCCGGCGAGAAGATCGAGATGACCTCGGTCAAGGTCACCGCAGTGTCGGTGACCGACAAGCTGCAGCTCGCCGAGATCGGCGAGGCCGAAGGCGAGCCGGAGCCGGCGGCCACGCGCCGCGTTCTGTTCGAGGAAGGCTGGGCGGAGACGCCGGTCCACGACCGCGCCCAACTCCGCGAGGGCCACCGCTTCGAGGGTCCGGCGCTGATCGAGGAGCCCGCCTCGGTGACGGTCATCCGCCCCGGCCAGCCGGTGCGCATCGACCGTTACGGCAATATCCTGATCGGCGAGATCGCGCGCCGAGCTTGACCCCTATCGGAGCCCGCACGCGGGCGAGGAAAGGAACCGGTCATGGACATGGTTGCGATGAACATCATCGAATCCGCCATGATCGCGATCTGCCGCGAAATGGGCGTCAACGTCCAAAAGACGGCCTACTCCACGGTTTTCTCCGAGGCCGAGGACTTCACCTGCGCGCTGGCCAACACCGAGGGCGAGCTGATCGCGGTGGCCGATTTCTGCCCGGCGCAGATCGGCGGCGTGCCGCTGCTGGTCCGCTCGATGGTGAAGGAGATCTCGCTCTCCGAGATCGACGAGGGCGACGTCATCGTCCACAACGATCCTTATCGGGGCGGCCTGCACACGCCTGAGCACACCATGTTCAAGCCGTACTTCGTCGGTGGCGAGTTGATGGGCTTTGCCGTCGCCATCGGCCACTTTGTCGAGGTCGGCGGCATGGTGCCGGGCGGCTTCCCTGGCGAGGCCACCGAGATCTTCCATGAAGGGCTGCGTGTGCCTCCGGTCAAGATCAAGAAGCGCGGCGAGGACGTGGTCGAGGTCTGGAAGCTGATGCTCGCGAACGTCCGCACGCCGCGTCAGAACTACGGCGACATCAGGGCGATGATTTCCGCCGTCGATCTCGGCGAAGCGCGGATGAAAGAGCTGATCGGCAGGTACGGCCGCGAGACCTTCCGCCGCACCGTCACCGACCTGATGGACTACTCCGAAGCCCGGATGCGGGCCGAGATCCGGGCCTTCCCCGACGGCTGCTACCGCTTCGAGGACGCGCTGGAAGACGACGGCATCGAGGACAAGGAATACACCATCCGCTGCGCAGTCCACGTCCAGGGCGACGAGGTGGTGATCGATTACACCGGTTCCTCGCCGCAGGCGCTGGGTCCGATCAACGCCACCTTGGGTGTGGCCTGGTCGGCCTCCTACAACGCGATGTTGCATCTCACCGACCAGACGATCCCGAAGAACTCGGGCTGCTTCCGTCCGATCCGGGTGATTGCACCCGCCGGCTCGGTGATGAACGTGGACTATCCGGGCTCCGAGGTGGGCGGCAATACCGAGACCCACCCGGTCATCGTCGCCACCATCCTGGGCGCGATGGCGCCGGCAGCGCCCGATCGCGTGATGGCCTCGGAGGGCACCACGCACGGCTGCCTGGTCTTCGGCGGCTACGATGCGCGCAACGACGAGCCCTTCGGTGCCCTGGACATTTCCTACGTTGGCTACGGCGGTCGCAGCTTCGCCGACGGCAACGACGCCACCGATTCCATCAACGGCAATTGCGCCAACACGCCGGTCGAGGTGTTCGAGACGCGCTTCCCGTGGATCGTCGAGGAGTACGGGCTGTGTCCGGATTCGGGCGGGGCCGGCGCTCATCGCGGCGGCTTGGGCACGTCCAAGACCATGCTCTGCACCGGCGAGTTGATGATCAGCCAGATGACCAACAAGCACAAGAAGACCGCCTGGGGGCTGAACGGCGGCGCTGACGGCTTGCCCGGTGCTACGCTGTATCAAGGGGAAGGCGCCAATCGCTGGACCACGGTCGGTGAGGCCTTCGGCAAGGTCTCGACCACCAAGTACTCGAACGTGCCGATCCGCCCCGGCGAGCGTGTCTCGGTCAAGGTGCCGGGCGGTGGCGGTTACGGTGAGCCGCGCGAGCGCGACCCCCGCGCTGTGGTGGAGGACGTGCTGGAGGGCTATGTCAGCGCCGAGGCTGCGGCGCGGGACTACGGCTACGATCCCTCCTGGATCGCGCGGTACGCTAAGGATGCGCCGCTGCCAGAGGCGGCTGAATAACCCGAACGGGGACAGAGAAAGGAACCCGTCATGGACATGGTCACGATGAACATCATCGAATCCGCCATGGTCGCGATCTGTCGCGAGATGGGCGTCAACGTGCAGAAGACGGCCTACTCCACGATCTTCTCGGAGGCCGAGGACTTCACCTGCGCGTTGGCGAACACCGAAGGCGAGATGATCGCCGTGGCCGAGTTCTGTCCGGCTCAGATCGGCGGCGTGCCGCTGCTGGTTCGCTCGATGGTGAAGGAGATTTCTCTCTCCGAGATCGACGAGGGCGACGTCATCGTCCACAACGACCCCTACCGGGGCGGCCTGCACACGCCCGAGCACACCATGTTCAAGCCGATCTTCGTCGACGGCGAGCTGATGGGCTTCGCCGTCGCCATCGGCCATTTCGTCGAAGTCGGCGGCATGGTGCCGGGCGGTTTCCCCGGCGAGGCCACCGAGATCTTCCATGAAGGGCTGCGCGTGCCGCCGGTCAAGATCAAAAAGCGCGGCGAGGACGTGGTCGAGGTCTGGAAGCTGATGCTCGCGAACGTGCGCACCCCGCGCCAGAACTACGGCGACATCCGGGCGATGATCTCCGCCGTCGATCTCGGCGAAGCGCGGATGAAGGAGCTGATCGGCAAGTACGGACGCGAGACCTTCCAGCGCACCGTCATCGACCTCATGGACTATTCCGAGGCGCGGATGCGCGCCGAGATCCGGGCCTTCCCCGACGGCTGCTACCGCTTCGAGGACGGGCTGGAGGACGACGGCATCGAGGACAAGGAGTACACCATCCGCTGTGCGGTGCATGTCCAGGGCGACGAGGTGGTGATCGACTACACCGGCTCCTCGCCACAGGCCTTGGGTCCGATCAACGCTACGCTTGGCGTCGCCTGGTCGGCCTCCTACAACGCCATGCTGCACCTGACCGACCAGACCATCCCGAAGAATTCGGGCTGCTTCCGCCCGATCCGGGTGATCGCGCCCGCCGGCTCCGTGATGAACGTGGACTATCCGGGCTCCGAGGTGGGCGGCAACACCGAGACCCATCCGCTCATCGTGGCCATCATCCTGGGTGCGATGGCGCCGGCGGCGCCTGACCGGGTGATGGCCTCGGAAGGCACCACGCACGGGTGCTTCGTCTTCGGCGGCTACGACGCGCGCAACGACGAGCCCATCGGCGCCTTCGACTTCTCCTATGTCGGCTATGGCGGGCGCAGCTTCGCAGATGGCAATGACGCCACGGATTCGATCAACGGCAACTGCGCCAACACGCCGACCGAGGTGTTCGAGACGCGCTTCCCCTGGATCGTGGAAGAATATGCGCTGCGCCCGGATTCGGGTGGCGCCGGCGCCCATCGGGGCGGCTTGAGCATCTCCAAGACCATGCTGTGCACCGGCGACGTGATGATCAGCCAGATGACCAACAAGCATAAGAAAGTCGCCTGGGGTCTGAACGGCGGCGGCGAGGGCATTGCGGGCGCCACGCTCTATCAGAAGGAGGGCGCCAACCGCTGGACCACGGTGGGCGAGGCGTTCGGCAAGGTCTCGACCACCAAGTACTCGAACGTGCCGATCCGCCCCGGCGAGCGGGTCTCGGTCAAGGCGCCGGGCGGCGGCGGCTACGGCGAGCCCCGCGAGCGCGACCCCCGCGCCGTCGTGGAGGACGTGCTGGAGGGTTACGTCAGCGCCGAGGCTGCGACGCGGGACTACGGCTACGAGCCAGCCTGGGTCGCGCGCTACGGGGAGGACGCGCCGCTGCCGGAGGCGGCCGAATAGCCCGAGCGGGGGCCGGGGAGATGGCCGCGACCGACGGGGCGGCTCAAGCGACCATTACAATCAAGAAATACGCCAACCGCCGGCTCTACAACACCGCCACCAGCAGCTATGTGACCCTCGACGACCTCTGCGACATGGTGCGGAACGGCCAGGACTTCGTCGTCCGTGATGCGAAGTCCGGCGACGATATCACCCGCCAGGTGCTGACCCAGATCATCGTCGAGCAGGAAGCCAAGGGACAGAACATGCTGCCGCTCAGCTTCCTGCGGCAGCTGATCCAGCTTTACGGCGATAACGTCCAGGCGTTCGTCCCCCGTTATCTCGAAGTCGCCATGGAGACCTTCGCGCGCAATCAGGGAGACATGCGCAAGCGGATGAACGACAGCTTCGGCGGCATGTTCCCGGTCGACGAGTTCGAGGCCATGGCCGAGCGCAACATGGCGCTGATGCAGCGCACCATGGAGATGTTCTCGGGCTATCCCGCAGGCGAGCGTCGAGAGGAGCCGAAGCCCGACGGACACGGCGACGAGCCGGTCGATGTCGGCGCCGTCCTCGACCGGCTCGACAAGATGCAGGCCCAGCTCGACGCTCTGAGCGGGCGCGGCAGCAAGAGCGCGGACGACGACTGATCGCGCGTGACGCATTCGCGCCACGACCAGCCACACCTGCCTGTGGCCCCGGTTGCTCCGACGGCGTTCGCGCCCGTACCATCCCGTCACCGATCATCCGATAAGCGAGGACTGTGGGATGGTTTCAGCGACGAAGATGGCCGCGGCGCTTGTCGCCGGGGCAGCGATACTGGGTACGGCGCACATCGCGACGGCCGAGGAGAGCGGCAGCCTCCGCATCATCCGAACCTACGTGCAGGACTACACCACCATCGAGCACGGCGATGCGCGCTACACCGGCGGCCCGCTTCAGGGGTCGGTCACCGTCCTTGAGAGCAGCGGCGGCCCGTTCGTCGCGGGCACGCATCAACGGATCACGTGCGTGGTCTTTGCCAAGAGCACTGAGGCGGGCATCGATCTCGACGCCCCCTGCACGATGACCGCGCCCTCGGGCGACACGTGGTACACCCACTCGAAACGGCGTGCGGGCAACGTCGAGACGGGCGGCGGCGGCCCCGGCACCATGGAGATCCTGGGCGGCACGGGCGCCTATGCGGGCATCAGCGGCGCCTGCACCTACGATGTCGGCTATATGCCTGACAATTGGGTTGCCATGATCGCGGAATGCACCTGGCAGAAGTAGCGCGGGCTGAGGCGGGCCGGTAGGGAAGGGCTTGAGCGATGGTCGAGCTGGTCGCCTACGTCGCGCTCCAGCGTCTGATCGACGCGGCGGAGGCGGTTGAGGAGAGCCTGATGCCCAACGAGCGCGAGATGCTGCATAGTCTCAAGTCGAAGTACGCCGCGCCGCTGGACGTCGATCCGTTCGACACGACCGCGCTCGAAGTCATCCTGCGCAACGTCGAGGTGCGCAAAGGATACGATTTCGATCCGCGCAAGGACGGCGGCCGGGTCATCGACCTGCCGCGCACCGGGGACAAGAAGGCGTGAAGAACGCTTTCCTGAACCTACAGGCGCTCAGCCGGCGACAGCATTCCCTCGGGCGCGGTCTTCCGGTAATCCCAACAATCATTCGGAAGGGACGTTCAACGATGATCAAACGCATTCTCGGGGCCGCCCTGGTCGCGGCGGGCCTGTCGCTCTCGGCCCCGGCTGCCCAGACCGCCGACTACACGATCGATGCGGGCCACAGCTTCGTTCAGTTCAAGATCTCCCACGTCGGCGTGTCCTGGATGATCGGCACGTTCGAGAGGATTTCGGGCAGCTTCACGTTCGATTCGGAGGCAGGGCCGGAGGCTCAGTCGATCACGGTCGAGATCGACACGGCCAGCGTCGATACCAACCACGCGGAGCGCGACAAGCACCTGCGCTCGGCGGACTTCCTGAACGTCGACGAGTTCCCCACGGCGACCTTTGTCAGCACCGGCTACGAGGGCGATGCCGAGGGCGGTGTAATGACGGGAGACCTGTCACTCCACGGCGTCACCAAGCCGATCGCCATCGCCATCAAGAAGGTGGGGGAGGGCAAGGACCCCTGGGGCGGCTATCGCGCCGGTTTCGAAGGCACGGTGACGATCACCCGCAAGGATTTCGGCATGGGCTACAACCTGGGGCCCGCGTCCGAATCCATGGAGCTCTTCCTCTTCATCGAGGGCACCCGCAACTAGCGCCTGCGGGGTTCCGCCTTTCGTAGGGAGCGGTCATGTGGAGGAGCGGTCGAGACCACTACGGGCTCGTCTCCATCGGCTTTCACTGGACCATCGCCCTCGCCTTCGTAGGTCTCGTCGGGCTCGGCGCCTGGATGGTGGGGCTCACCTATTACGATCCCTGGTACAACGATTCCCTCGCGCTCCATAAGGCCATCGGAATCGTGGTGCTGGCGCTCTCGCTGGCCAAGTTCGGCTGGAAGCTGGTCGATCGCAAACCCGGCTACGGGCCCGAGGTACGCGCTTACGAACGCGCCGGCGCCACCGCCACGCACTGGAGTCTCGGTGCGCTCCTGGTCGTGCTGCCGGTCACCGGCTATCTGATCTCGACCTCGGAGGGCGCGGGCATCGACATGTTCGGGCTCTTCGAGGTGCCGGCGTTCTTCGACGTCACGGCCGGGACCCGCGACCTCGCCATCGACCTCCACTACTACCTGGCCTATGGCGGCATCGCGCTCGTCGGCATTCACGCCGGCGCAGCCTTCAAGCACACCGTCATCGACAAGGGATCGACGCTGATCCGCATGCTGATCCCGCGCTCGCGCTCCGAGCACGTCGATCGGTCCATGAAATAGAGTGGCGTTAGCCTGTAATTGCCGGCAGGGTCGTCATCGGCACGGCGCACCCATGACTGCCCGCCGGCCGACCACGCGCTGACGAGTACGACTGGCTTCCGATGACCGAATTCCCGCATTCGCTCCTGCACGGCTACCAATCGTTCAAGGACGACCGCTACGCCCGGGAGCACGTCCGCTACCGCTCGCTCGCCGAGGACGGGCAGAAACCCGAAGTCATGATCATCGCCTGCTGCGACTCCCGGTCGGCGCCGGAGACCATCTTCAACGCGGCACCGGGCGAGATCTTCGTCGTCCGCAACGTCGCCAATCTGGTGCCGCCTTATGAGCCGGACGGCGCCTACGACAGTACCTCGGCCGCGCTCGAGTTCGCCGTGCAGAGCCTGAAGGTCCGGCACATCGTGGTGCTCGGCCATGGGCGCTGCGGCGGTATCAGTGCGGTCCTGCATCAGGCGGCGGAACCGCTCTCTCCGGGCGATTTCATCGGCAAGTGGATGAAGTTGCTCGGCCCCGCCGCAAGCGAGATCGAAGCCGCCGGCCCGATGTCCGATGCAGAACGGCAAACCGCTCTTGAGCGCGCTTCCATCCGTCACTCGATCGCGAACCTGCGCACCTTCCCGTGCGTCTCGATCCTGGAGGACCGGAACCGTCTCAGCCTGCATGGCGCCTGGTTCGACATCGCCCACGGTGAACTCTGGACCATGAACCCGGCCACCGGAGACTTTTCCAAGGCCATGTAGCGCTCGCGAGAGCGCAAACAGGGAGAGGGACCCATGCTGCTGGAAGGCTCGTGCTACTGCCAAGCGGTGCGGTTTTCGCTCCAGTCGAAGACACCGCAGCCCTACATGTTTTGCTACTGCTCGATCTGCCGGAAGACCGCAGGTGGCGGCGGCTGCGCCATCAATCTCGGCGGCGAGGCGGAGACACTGAGCGTCACGGGCAAGCGCTCGCTGAAGGTCTATCGGGCAAGGCTCGAGGACGATAGCGAGAGCCCGGCGGAGCGGCGCTTCTGCGGCCGCTGCGGCAGCGCGCTCTGGGTCTGGGACCCGCGCTGGCCGGAACTGATCCATCCCTTCGCGTCTGCCATTGACACGCCCCTGCCGGCACCGCCCGAGCGCTGCCATATCATGGTGGACTACGCGCCCGGCTGGGTCAGAATCCCGTCGGGCAAGCGGGACCCGCACTTTCCCGAGTACCCGGACCAGTCGATCGAGGACTGGCACCGCAGCCGCGGTCTGCTCGATCCGTAATCGGGGAGTGCGAGGAGGTCGGCCGGTTGTTATAGGACCGCCCGGTAAAGCGACTCGTTGGCAGGGGGAAGAGGCCATGGCATCGCAGGGAACAGGCGGCGGCACCGTCAAGGCGCTCTGGCGCTATCCGGTCAAGTCGATGGCCGGCACCAAGATCGACGAGGCGCTGATTACCGAGGGCGGCATCCTGGGCGACCGCGCCTACGCCGTGATCGACAAGGCCAGTGGCCGGGTGGGAAGCGCCAAGACGCCGAAGAAGTGGGCCGGGCTGATGGCGCTTGCTGCGGATTTCGTCGAGCCGCCGAAGCTCGGCGAAGCACTCCCGCCGGTGCGCATCGTCTGGCCCGACGGCACAGCGATTTCGAGCGACGGCGGCGCCCCCGATGCCCGCCTCTCCGAGACCCTGGGGTGGCCGGTCACGCTCACGACGGAGCGCCCGGAGGCGCCTAGCCTCGAACGCCTCGACCCGCTCGCAGAGGAGGAAACCATTGTCGATATCGGCGAGCTGATGATGGCGGGCCGGTTCTCCGACTACGCGGCGCTGCATCTCATCACCACGGCGACGATGGCGCGCCTTGCCGAGCTCCGCCCCGACTCCCAGTTCAGTGCCCGCCGCTTTCGCCCCAACGTGACCATCGCGACGCCCAAGGGCGAGACCGGTTTCGTCGAGAACGACTGGGTCGGACGGGAGCTCGCGATCGGCGACGAGGTACGGCTCCGCATCTCCGACCCGACGCCGCGCTGCTCCGTGCCCACGCTGGCGCAGGAGAGCTTGGAGAAGGACCCGCAAGTTCTCCGCACCCTGGTCGAGCACAACACGCTCCCCGTCCCCGTGCTGGACGGCGAGTCGCTTCCCTGCGCGGGTGTCTACGGCTTCGTCATCCGGGGCGGCACGGTGAAGAGAGGCGATAAGGTGCGGGTCGTCTAGCCCGCATTTCTCACCATGGTCACGGCCTGCGTCGCGCACTAGGCGTTCGATCCGCCAGGAGCGGGCCGAAAAGCGTATCGGGGAATACGGTTGAGGCCCGCGACGCCGCGGTCGGGCGCCTGGGCGCGACCCGAAGGGCGGCGCCTTCAGGGCGACAGGGTGCGTCGCGCCGTTTGCCCGATGTCCCCGCATCGCGCTGCACGGCGCTCCTGCCCTCTCGCCCTGAATGCGCCGCGCAGACCATGACCATGGTGAGATATGCGGGCTAGGGTACGCGGCGTCACTCGTCCCAGACGCGACGCTGGGCGCATTGTGACGTGAGAACCCGAGAGAGAAGGGGAGCCGGGTATTCCCGCGCGGCGCCCTTCAGGCAGCCGCTGCTTCGGCCTCTCTGTACGCGCGCTCGATTTGCCGCTTGACCGTTGCGACTGCCTCGGACTGAGGGGCCGGCCCCTCAAGTAACTGGATGCTCCCCCGGCCCAGCGGAGGCAGGGCGGAGCGCACGGACATCACGCTCAATGACCTGGGCATGGTCCCCTCGGCCATCACGGTCACGCCCATTCCGGCTTCGACTGCAGCCTGAACGATCCGCGGGTCGGTGCTGCGCAGCACCTCGCGATAGGCGATGCCCCGATCTTCAAGCGCGGAGGCGGCCGCGGCCTGCAGGAAGCAGTTGTCCGTATTCCAGGCGACCGGGACCGGCACCGACGGGTCGAGCGCGAAGCCGGGCGCACACACCCAGTGAAGTCGCGGTCGACTCAGCACCGCCGCCGCCGGCGCCTCCTCGGTCAACGCGACGACGGCGAGATCCAGCGAACGGGCCTCGGTCATCTGCTGCAGCCGCCAGCTCGGCAGGCAATGGATGTCGAGCTCGGCGGCGGCATGGTTCCGCAGCATGTAGCCGAGAAGCCCCGGCAGGAGCGCCGTCTCGAAGCCCTCGGCAATGCCGAGTCTGACCTCGCCGATGACCCGTTTGGACTGCAAACGCCGCGCCATTCGGTCCTGCAGATCGACGAGCGAACGGATGTCGGGTAGCAGATCACGCCCTTCCGCCGTCAGGCTCACCTCGTGATGGCCCCGTTCGAACAGCAGGGCGCCAAATGCTTCCTCCAGCTTCTGGATCCGAACCGACATCGTGGCCTGCGAGCAGCCGATCTGCCGGGCAGCCTTGGAGAAGCTCCCGGTCTCCACAAGACGCAAGAACGAATGAAGCTGCTTGGTATCCAGATCGATCATTCAATTCAGGTATTCCCATATGAACTATAAGTCAACGATTAGACCCTTTTGGTTAATTTACATGCGCCCGGCGCCTCACCTGCCCGCAGCGCCCTGTGACCGCGCCCGCCGCCGGTCTTCGTGACCGCTGGGGCATGCTGGTGATTGCGCGCGGCGGTTGTCTGATCCGGCGCCGGCGCGCGGCAAGCGAGCCCTGACGCGGGCGGTCTGCTATACATCCTTAGCGCACCCATCCGCTCGTTGGCACTTCCCAAATGATTACGACTCCTCCCTGCATTCTCGTCTCCCACGACCCGCCGCCGGAGGCGCGCGCCGCCTACCGCCAGCGGCTCGGCTCCCAGTCCGAACTGCTTTTCAAACCCGATCTCTCGCCTGAGAGCTGGGACGCGGCGCGGGCGCGGGCGCGCGTGCTGATCGCCCTGAATCCCCGGATCGAGATCACGGCCGACGATGTTGCAGCGATGACGTCGCTCGGCTTCGTGCAGCTCCTGACCGCAGGCGTCGATCACGTGCCGCTGCATCTCTTCCCGCGCGATCTGCCCATTGCCTCGAACGCGGGCGCCTACGCCGGCCCGATGGCGGAGTTCGTGCTGGCCATCACGCTGGCCGCGGCCAAGCGCCTGCCAGTCGAGCACCAGGAGATGCGGGAAGGGCGGTTCAACCAGTTCGTCGACAACAAGACGCTCAAGGGAGCGACTTGCGCGATTGTCGGCTTCGGCGGCGCAGGACGCGCTGCGGCCCGGTTGTTCAGGGCGCTGGGTGCCGAGATCCACGCCATCAACCGCAGCGGCGAGACCGACGAGGAGGTGGCGTTCATCGGCACCGTGGCGGCGCTGGAAGATGTGCTCCGCCGCGCCGATGTCGTCGTCGTCTCGATGTCGCTGACCGGCGCGACGGCAGGGCTGATCGGCGCGCGCGAGCTCGGCTGGATGAAGGAGGACGCGATCCTGGTCAATGTCGCGCGCGGCGAGATCATCGACCAGGATGCGCTCTATCGCCATCTGGTCGAAAACGAGCGGTTCTTCGCGTGCCTAGAATCGTGGTGGATCGAGCCGGTGCGGCATGGCGTGTTCCGCATCGACCACCCGTTCCTAGACCTGCCCAACGTGATCGCCGCGCCGCATAACTCGGCGAGCGTGGCGGGCGCGCAGGTTGAGGCGATGCGCCAGGGCGCGCGCAACGTGCGCCGATGGCTGGATGGCGAGGCGCCCCGAAACCTGCTGGGCATGGACGAGCGCGGCGCCTGAGCGGACAGTATTGTGCAGTCCGGTCATCGCCGAGGCGGTGCTCGCCGCCTGCAGCAATAGAGCGGATGGAGCGGCTTGGGGGCCGCCCCGCAGGGGGTTGAGCGGGGCGGCCCCGGTCTGCCGTGCTGCTCTGCTCAGCAGACCGCCGGGAAAGCGCTTACTCGAACACGGCCTCGGGATCGTCCAGGCTGTCCGAGCCCTCGAAGTCGATCGCGGCAAGGTTGAGCGCCGCGACCGCGCCTTCAATCGCGCTCGTTTGCGCCGTCAGCGCATCGATCGCCGCCTGAACCCGTGCGTTGCCCGCCGGGTTGCCCTCGCCGATCTGCTGGTCGTAGGCCTCGCCGCCCTCGGCCGCAGCCACGACCTCGCCCATCGCCGCCATGGTGGCGTCGAGCCGTGCGCGCAGCGCTGCATCTGCATCGGGCGATGCCGCCGCGACCAGGGCCGAGACGCTTGGGCCCTGCACCACCGAGCCGTCGATGCGCTCGTAGGTGCCCAGATAGATGTTCTGGATGCCGAGAGCGTCGTAGTAGTGCGAGGCATGGGTGTTGTCGCTGAAGCAGTCGTGCTCCTCCTCCGGGTCGTGGAGCAGCAGGCCGAGCTGCATGCGCTCGCCCGCGAGCTCGCCGTAGGAGAGGCTGCCCATGCCGGTGAAGATGGTGGCGAGCCCCTGGGAGGCATCGCCGCCGAGCAGCCCCTCGCGGGCCTCGCCGCCGGGTGCCCACTGCGCCGTGATCCATTCGAGGTCATCGATCAGCAGATCGGTGGCCGTCTGCAGATAGGCGGCACGGCGGTCGCAGTTGCCCCATGAGCAGTTGGCCGGGTCGAAGTCGCTGGCGGGCCGCGCGCCTGCACCGGGGCCCGTGCCGTTTAGGTCCTGGCCCCAGAGCAGGAACTCGATGGCGTGGTAGCCCGTCGCCACGTTGGCCTCGACACCGCCGAGCTCATGCAGCGTATCGGCGAGCAGCTCCTTGGTGATGCTGCTGGCATCGATCGTCTCACCCGAGAAGGTGAAGCTCGGGCTGGCGACGACGTTGGCGCGATAGCCGGGGTTCTCCTCCGACTCCGCGCCGTAGCTCGCCGCAACGTAGTCGATGAGGCCCTCGTCGAGGGGCCAGGCGTTCACCTTGCCCTCCCAGTCGTCGACAACGGCATTGCCGAAGCGGTAGACCTCGCTCTGCTGGTAGGGCACGCGAGCCGCGAGCCAGGCATCCTTTGCGCTGGCGAGGTTCGTCTCGGTGGGCTCGGCGATGAACTGGTTCACCGCGCCCTGCAGAGTGCGAGCCGAGATCAGCGAGTCCTCGTACTTCGCATGCGCCAGATCGGCGTAGTGCGAGAGCACGTCGCTCTCGGACGTCGCGGCGAAGGCGGGCGCCGGCAGGGCCACGAGTGCCAGTGCGGCCATGAGTGCTTTCATCGTCATTCTCCCCTTCTCCAATGCCCTAGAATTCGGCCGCGACTTGCACGGTGACCGTGTCGTCGGCGTCATCCGCGCTGTAGCCTTCCTCTTGCTTCCATTCGAGGCCGATCCCGACGCCGTCGGCGATGCCCACGGAAATCCCGAGAAGCATCAGCGTCTCCGCCAGATCGGCGGCCTCGGCGTCCTCCGTGCCGCCGGCCGCGATGGCGAGGGTTGCTTCCCTGCCCATCAGGTCGAAACCGTAGGCGGCTTCGGCACTCCACGCCGACGGCTCGGCGTTGGAGCCATCGGCATCAAGCGCGGTCACCAACTCGACCATTGCAGAGACCGGCCCAACGCTGCCTCGGGCACTTGCGCTCAAGCCCGGCACATCGTCGTCGAACATCCCGCTGAGCCCACCGGAATCGCCGATGTCACTGATCCACACCACATCGACGCCAAAGGCCGAGGCATCGCCTTCCATGGCCATGCCGACTCCGGCGCCGAAACCGTCGATACGCGCCTCTTCATCCGCGTAGTACGTGAATGCCGTCCAACCGAATTGAGCGGCTTCGCCGCCCAGCACCAGAGAGGTGTAGGCCGTCTCGCCGAGATCCTTGGTAAGCGGGTCGGTGATCATGTTGGTGTCGTAGACGCCGAAGGGCAGAGTCTGCTGGCCTATCGCGGCGGAAAGCCCGCCGCCGCTTGGCTCGTAAGTCAGGAACGCGTCCGCGAGCGCGATTGTGCCGTCGTCGTTCTCCACGACGATCTCGCCGCCCCACTCGTCGTTGATCGCAACCGCGATGCCGAGCTCGACCTTCCTCAAGTTCGTCCTGGTGCCGCTGTCACCCTCGGCCGGGCTTTCGCCGATAAGCTCGACCTTGATGGCGCCGCCGATCTCGACGCTGTTGAACCAGCCGTCGGAGAGAGCGGCCATCTCGCCTTCTTTCTCGACGATCATCTGGTCCTGCGAGGCGACGCGCTCCTCCAGGTACTTGATGCGCTGTTCCATGGTCGCGAGCTTGTCCTCGACCATGTCGTCCGCCATTACCGGCGCGTTCCAAGCGAGCGCCGCGACGGTCGCCACGCCCAATCCTGTCAAACCCATACGCTTCATCGGTTGTCCCCTTTGCTGCAGCTAGCGCGGTGTTGCCAACGCTGACCGGCAGCGAACCGGCCGACCGCCGAGGGATGCGATACCCCCCGCGCGGCTACCCTCCCACACGTGGCGACGTTGACAGCCTTACTCTGCGACTGATAATCGTTCCTAGAATGCACGTCAACTTAATTGCGAAAGATTCTCAGTGTTATTCTCAAACCGTTTCAGCACCGAGCCAAGCGCCGGATACGCTCGAATTGTGAGAGCGGTAGCGCGTGCAACGCCGGCATTGGCCGGCGCGGTCGTGCTCGTGGCCATGACTCACGCCCTGCCAGCGGCGGAACCGGAGGACGAGCGGGCGCGCATCGCGGCGGTCACGCAGCCCACGCAGGATTTCTCCAAGGCGGAGCCTTACGAGCGCAGGCCGGCGGGCGCGGCGACGGTGTTCAAGCGGCTGAATCGGGACGCGTTTTCGCACCCCTCCGCCAATATGCCTTTCAAACTCCAGCGCGACTTCAGGGTCGGCAACGGCATCTTCAGGAAGATCTGGGTGTCGGCGCCGAGCTCGACCACGTCATCTGACGGGCTCGGCCCGCTCTTCAATGCGCGGGCCTGTCAGCGGTGCCACCTGAAGGATGGCCGCGGCCGCCCGCCTGCGGCCGGCGAGCGGGCCGAAACGATGCTCGTGCGGCTCTCGATCCCGCCGCAGACCGAGACCGAGCGCGTGGCGCTGCGGGAGCATCGGCAGGCCACCATTCCCGAGCCCACCTACGGCGGCCAGCTCCAGAACTTCTCGACACAGGGAATTCTGGCTGAAGGCGATGTAACGATCGCCTACGAGGAGGTGCCGGTGGCGCTGGCAGACGGCGAGGTGGCCGATCTCCGCAAGCCCACCTATGGCATCTCAGGCCTGCACTATGGGCCGCTTCACCCGGAGACGATGCTCTCGCCCCGCGTCGCGCCGCCGGTCATCGGTATGGGCCTGCTGGAAGCGATATCGGACGCCGACATCCTTGCCGGCACCGATCCGGAGGACCGTGACGGCGACGGCATCTCCGGACGGACGAACCTGGTGTGGAGCGACGAGCACGGCAAACCCATGCTCGGCCGCTTCGGCTGGAAGGCAGGACAGCCTACCGTCTCGCAACAGGCGGCGGCGGCCTTTCGCGGCGATGTGGGAATCTCGACGCCGCTCTACCCGCGCCCGCACGGCGACTGTACGGCTGCCCAAGTCGTCTGCCAGAACGCGCCGCACGGCGGCGCCTCGGCAGAGCACACGGTCGAGGCGAGCGCCGCGCTCTTCGACCTGCTCGTCTTCTATACGCGCAACCTCGGCGTGCCCGCGCGACGCGACATCGGCGAGCCACAGGTGCTTGCTGGCAAGCGGCTCTTCTACGACGCGAACTGTACTGGTTGCCACACGCCCAAGTTCGTGACCCGCCGGGACTCCATCGGCGAGGAGCAGTCTTTCCAGCTGATCTGGCCCTACACCGACCTCCTGCTTCACGACATGGGCGAGGGGCTCGCCGACGGCCGGCCCGAGGGCGAGGCCAGCGGCCGCGAGTGGCGCACGCCGCCGCTCTGGGGCATCGGGCTCACGGAGACCGTGAGCGGCCACACGCTCTTTTTGCACGATGGCCGCGCGCGCAGCCTCCTCGAAGCGATCCTCTGGCACGGCGGCGAGGCGGAGGCGGCGAAGCAGCGCGTCGTCGCCATGACGCGCGAGGAGCGCGCGGCGCTGCTTGCCTTCCTGCGTTCCCTCTGACGGATGGGACCTGACCTGATGAACCGTGCATTCTTGCCGCTCGCGCTGATTGGTCTCCTCGTTTTGTGGGCCACGTCCGACTCGCACGCGCAGGAGATCGCTCCGGCCGATTACGCCCGCGTGAATGCCGCCCTGGTGGAGACCCACGCGCTGCCGCGCTACGAGCGGCTGGCAACAGCAACGGACGCCTTCGCCGGAGCTGCGGAGGCGTTCTGCACCGGGGAGAGCGGCGTCGATCAAGAGCGGCTCCGCGCCGCCTTTCACGATGCGATGGACGCGTGGATGGGTGTCCAGCACCTGCGCTTCGGCCCGGTCGACTCCCGGATGCGCGGTTTTCGCTTCTATTTCTGGCCCCAAGCACGGAACAAGGTGGGCGAGGCCGTCGCCAAGCTTGTCGCCGCCGACGAAGACGACGCCGCGCTCGCCGCGCGCATCGGGCGCACCAACGTGGCCGTACAGGGCCTGTTGGCCGCCGAAGTGCTTGTCTACGACGACCGCTATCTCGGCGCCGATGCCAAGGGCTGCGGGCTGCTTACCGCCGTGGCAGCGAACATGCATACCATGGCAGCGGGTATCCTGGCGGAGTGGTGGGAGGGCGGCGACGCCTTCGCCCAACTGATGTCGACCCCGGGGCCCGACAATCCGCATTTCGAGGATCATGCGGCCGGCACCTTGGCCTTCTTCCAGGGGCTTCACGACAGCTTGCAGCTGATCTACGACATCAACCTCAAGCCGGTGATCGGCGAGAGCGCGCAATCCGTCCGCCCGGTGCTGGCCGAGTCCCGCCTGAGCGGGCGGTCGCAGCGCAACATCGTCGTCACCCTGGAGGCGTTGCAGGCTCTCTATCTTGGTGAAGGCAGTGCCGGTCTCGGTGATCTCACGGCCGTCGCCGACCCCAAGCTCGACCGCCTGATGCGGAAGGCGTTCCGTCTCACTCTGGCAACGGTACAGTCGATCGAAGGCCCTGTGGAGCAGGCCGCGGCCGACCCCACGCGCCGTCCTCCGGTCGAGAAACTCGCCAAGCAAGTGCAGGCGCTCAAACAGATCGTGAGAGATCGCTTGGCGCCCGCGCTTGGGCTTGCCGTCGGTTTCAATGCCCTCGATGGCGATTGATCGCCGGAGCACGCTGCTGCTGCTCGCCGGCGGGGTCGCCGGCTCGTTGCTGCCAGCGCCGTTCCGCGCCAAAGCCGCCGCCTCTTGCGGGCCGCTCTATCTGAGCGCCCACGCCGACATCACCGGCGGCTACCGGGTCAGCGGCTTTGCTGAGGACGGCACTTCGCTCTTCGATTTGCCGCTGCCGGGGCGGGGTCATTCATTCGCCGTGCGTCCCGACGGAAGCGCTGCCGTGCATTTCGCCAGGCGCCCCGGCCGCTTCGCCCTGGTTCTGGACCTCGTAGAGGGCACCGTCGCCCGACGCGTAGAAGCGCCTGCCGACCGACATTTCTATGGGCACGGCGTCTTCAGCCCGGACGGGCGGCTGCTCTACGTCACCGAGAACGATTTCGAGGGCGAACGCGGCGTCATCGGCATCTACGACGCGGAGCGCGGGTACAAGCGCCTGGGCGAGCTTCCCTCCCACGGCATCGGCCCGCACGAAATCGCGCTGCTCTCCGACGGCGAGACCCTGGTCGTCGCCAACGGCGGCATCGCGACCCACCCCGACCTGCCTCGCGTCAAGCTCAACCTGCCCACCATGGCGCCGTCGCTCTGTTTCGTGGACAGGCGGAGCGGCGCTCTGCGGCGGGAACTGACGCTCGACCCCGCTCTGCATCGGCTCAGCATCCGCCATCTGGCTGTGGCCCCGGACGATACGGTTGCGGTCGCCATGCAGTACGAGGGCCCGGCGCATGACCGCGTCCCTCTGGTAGCCCTGCAGCGCGGGGAAGGCCCGCTACACCTCTTGCACGGTCCGCCGAACGTCATTCGGGCGATGAAGAACTACTGCGGCAGCATCTGTTTCGATCCGAGCGGCCGGACCATCGCCGTCTCCGCGCCGCGCGGCAACCTCGTGACGTTCTGGGATGTTGGCTCAAGCCTCTACCTGGTGTCCGCCAGGGTGAGCGACGGCTGCGGCGTGGCTCCGAGCGCCAGGTCAGGCGAATTCCTGGCCAGCAGCGGGCTGGGCGGCGTGGTCGTCATCGATGCATGCTCGGGCGCGACACGACCGCTCGCCGTCGGTGGCCTCGAAGCTGCCCGCTGGGACAATCACCTGGTCGCCGCGTCGGTATCCCGGCGGACGTAAGCACTGAGAACGCACCTGACACGAATTCTCATTGACACTCGTTCGCATTCTCTCCAAGATTGGAGAGTGTAGAGCGGAGTGCCGCTATGTATGTGTGCGTCTGCAACGCCTATCGGGACACCGAGATCCGCGCCGTCGCGCAGGCCGGTGTCCGTTGCGCGCGCAAGGCTTACCAGGAACTTGGTAACGGGCCCCAGTGCGGGCGCTGTCTGACCTTCGCCCAGGGCCTGATCGACGGGGTCCACGAAGACCGGCCGCACGGCAGCCCGGTGGCACCCATCAGGAAGCGGGCCGTCGGCGAGGGCGCGCACCCCTAATGCACGCCTGGGCCGCGCTGAAGCCGGCGGATATCGTCCAGGCAGCGCGTGCCCTTCGCGAACTCGTGGCAGGTGCCAAGGCCGATGACCAAGCGGAGGCCGCCGCCTCCGCTGATAAATCGCCCGATGAGAGAGTGCTGCCCCGGGAGTCGGCAGCTGCCGAATAATCGAAGGTCTGTCCGCGTTTGCGTCTCAGTCGTCGGCCGGCTCGCTCTGAAGCTGGACGTAGTTCTCGAGACCCATCCGCTTGATCAGCTCGAACTGCGTCTCCAGCCAGTCGACGTGCTCTTCCTCGCTCTCCAGGATCTCGCGCAGCAGGTGCCGGGTCACGTAGTCGTCGACTTGCTCGCAATGCGCGATTCCCTCCCGCAGGGTGGGGATGGCCATGTTTTCGAGGGCGAGGTCGCAGTCGAGGATTTCCTTCACGTCCTCGCCGATCATGAGCTTGCCGAGATCCTGCAGATTGGGCAGGCCCTCGAGGAACAGGACGCGCTCGATGATCTCGTCCGCGTGCTTCATCTCGTCAATGGATTGGTCGTACTCGTATTTCGCGAGCTTGGAGACGCCCCAGTTCCGGAGCATCCGCGAGTGCAGGAAATACTGGTTGATCGCGGTCAGCTCGTTCTTGAGCACCGCATTGAGACACTCGATGACCTTGGGGTCGCCCTTCATAATCTCCTCCACTCGTTCCAACCCGTCCGGGGGCGGTGGCTGCCGACGATAGGCTGTTCCATGGTCCACTAATGATCACTAAGCCACCATTATCTAATGAAATAGTGCAAACACCAGATAATGGCAAGCACTAAAGCGTTTCTCACTGATTTAATTCTAACGTATGCTCAAAATATACTGGTTTTATCTCTGAAATCCATTCTCATTATTCTTCTCAATAGGAATGACTAGCGTAAACTCTGGAAAAAATCGCAGTAATGAGACTAACTGTCATTTCAATTGCGATGATAAGCAGATGCCGGGCCTTGCAGGGGCTATCAAGGCGAAATGGTATTTTGTCCACCCGATGGACGAGACCGCCGCTGGAGTGTGTCTTGACCCGAGACATAGGGGGAAGCCGGTCTGCGCCCGACAGCCAGCGCCGCATCCGCTTCAACTCATGGGGCGCCCGGAGCGCGAGCTTGCAGCGCTGCGGTGACATACCGGTGACACAGCAGTTTCGGCGGTTGCGGGTAAGCCACCTAACCCATTGAAAGGATTGGTGGGCGCACTAGGACTCGAACCTAGGACCCGCTGATTAAGAGTCAGCTGCTCTACCAACTGAGCTATGCGCCCACACGCGGCCGAGACTTGCCACGATTCAGCCAGCGGTGCAACCAGGCCCCGCCCGCCGTGCCGCCAAGGCGGTGGTATCTGGAATGGCGGCCGGCTTGATGCTATATAGGGCGCGCAATTGGACGTTCAGCCAAGAGGTGAGCGGCCAAACAGCGATCGATGATCCCCGGTAGCTCAGTTGGTAGAGCAAGCGGCTGTTAACCGCTGGGTCGCTGGTTCGAGTCCGGCCCGGGGAGCCAATTCTTGATCCGGGGCGTTCCGTGGAATGCCCCGGATCCGCTTCTAAGCCTTGGAAATCCAGGGCTTTTTTCATGTTCTCGTGCTTGCTTCTTCCGTTCGGCTCCTGTACGATCCGGATCCAATTGTGGGAAAGAACGTGGGAAAGAGCACGTGGCCAGGTTGTCCGTCGCCAAGGTGCGAGCACTCTCCAGACCGGGCCGCTACAGCGATGGCGGCACCCTTATTCTCAATGTCACCCCGGGCGGATCGAAGTCCTGGATACAGCGCCTGACCGTCGACGGCGTCAGACGCGACATCGGACTCGGCAGCTTTCCGCTGGTCAGCCTGGCGGAGGCCCGGGACAAGGCGTTCGAGAACAGACGGCTCGCGCGCGGCGGCGGCGATCCCTTGGCTGCCAAACGCAAGGTCAAGACACCTACCTTCCGCGAGGCCGCCCAGAGGACCCACGAGGCAAACCGCCCGCGCTGGCGCAGCGAACGAGTCGCCAAGAAGTGGTGGCAGGGACTGAACAAGCATGCCTTCCCGATCCTCGGCGACAAACGCGTCGACAGGATCGGCCGTGAGGACGTGCTGCGTGTGCTCACTCCACTCTGGACCAGCCGCCCCGAGCAGGCGCGAAAGCTGCGCCAAGCCATACGCGCGACCCTCGCCTGGGCCCAAGCACATGGCCATGTAGACACCAACATTGCTGCAGACGCCATAAACGGAGCCCTCCCCGCTCAGCCCGCCGTAAAAGAGCATCTCCGCTCCCTGCCGTATCGCGACGTTCCCGACGCACTCGCAACCGTGGACGCCTCGCGAGCCTCACTCTTCGCAAGACTTTGCCTGCGCTTCACGGTCCTCACGGCGGCACGATCAGGCGAGAGCCGCGGCGCGACCTGGGAGGAAATTGATTTGGACGCGCGCGAGTGGCGCATTCCCGCCCGGCGCATGAAGTCCGGCGTCGAACATCGCATCCCGCTTTCTGACGCCGCGCTCAGCGTGCTCGCAAGGGCACGCCCCATGCGCAAGGACTCCGACCTGATCTTTCCCTCTCCCGTTCGCAAGGGCCGTCCCCTTTCCGATATGGCCCTAACCAAGCTTCTTCGCGACACCGGCCTGGCCGAACGGGCCACCGTTCATGGATTTCGCTCGAGCTTCCGGGATTGGTGCGCCGAGACCGGACAACCCCGCGAGCTCGCCGAAGCTGCCCTCGCCCACACGGTTCCCGGTGTCGAAGGCGCCTATTTTCGGAGCGATCTGTTCGAGCGCCGCCGCCACCTCATGGCAGACTGGGCCCGATACCTCACCGGCGAAGTCGGCACCGTCGTGCAACTCCGGCCATGAGCGCACGCCGCCTTCCGCCAAGAACCTGCACAGGAGGTCACAGGCTTTACGCCACGAACAGGCGCTAGAACCAGCGTCCCTCTTCACCGTCACGGAGGTCCGCCGCCTTCCTCCCTGCCACCGCCTTCGCTGTCGTGCTTGTCTCCCTGTGCCGCCGGCCGACCGGCCGCCCATTCATCCAAGTCCGCTACTCTCCATCTCACCGCGCGCGTTCCGATCCTCACGGGTTCCGGAAATCTCCCCGCCCGCATCTCCGAGTAGATCCAACTGCGCGACACGCCGAGCCGAGCTTCCACCTCCGATCGGCGCAGCATTTCAGGCTCGTTCATGTCGATCATTCTGCTCTCCTCCCATTCCCATTCGCCGTTTGCACACTCCTCTTCAAACCCTTCTCGCTCATTCGCCATCTCCGGCATCCCGCCCGCGTTAAGGCCGTCGCACGACCAGCGCACAGTCCACCTCGGCATCCGTCCGCATCGCCTCCGCCGCGCAGTCGACGATGGCGCGGCCGTGCGTCTCCCATATCCATCCGCTCCAGCCCCCGCTCGGGTCGTGCAGCGGGATCACCTGGAACTGCTGTTCCACGAGCACGCCGAGCAGCAGGGCGGCCGGGACGGCGGCGGCCAGCGCCGCCGACTTCCAGCGCCGCTGCCAGCGCCGGTCCTCTTCCACCCACCGCCCCAAATCCGCCCTGCAGCTGCCCAATTCCCCTGACAGCCCCACCGCCGCATCCACCGCCGCCTTGTAGTCCGGATCGCTCTCGACCAGCCCGTCGACCAGCGTCTTCGTCTGGCCCACGGTCTCGCCGATGCCGCCTGTCGCCTTGACGAGCTTGTCGAACGCCGCTTTCGTCGGTCCCGGCGCAGGACACTTCCTTTCTTCCAGGCGCCTGTCGATGACCTCCAGCCGGGCCAGGATCTCGCCCAGCACAGATGGAGGGGCCTGCTCTCGCTCACCCTCCGGTCCACCGTTCCCGGCCTCCCCGCCGGTCCGGCTTCGCTTGTTCAGGTTCGGGTTGTCCGCACTCATGTCCTCTCTCCTCCCGGCAGCATCGCCCGCCGCGCCGTCCCGCCGGCCCGCCCTTCGGCCTCCTGCTTGCGCAGCACGAAGGGGTTCGGATCGGCCAGATAGTCCGCATCCGGGCGCCGCCAGTAGCACGCGTGGTGAAGGTGCAGCGCATCGCGCGGCAGGTCCTTCGCCGCCGCGATCACGTATTGACGGTCCGGCCCCAGCGTCATCAGCTCGTCGGGCGTCACCACGCGCTCGCGCACGAGCGACGTGGACTCGCCCGCCTGCCACTGGGTGTTGGCCGTGACGATCCGGCTCTCCGCGACGGTCCCCGACCGGCTCTCGGTCCGGCCCTCGAAGGTGGCGGTGCCGATCGCCTTCGACAGCTCCTCCGCGCCTTCGGCGTCGATGCGCGGGAAGCCCAGCACCTGGACGACCTCGGCGAGGTGCAGCAGCGTCTTGCGGTGCTCCTTGCCCCAGCTCGAATCCAGTGCCGAGATCGACTGCGCGAAGCACCAGAAGTGGACGCCCTTGCCGGCGGCCATGGTGTAGCCGTCCATCACCGGCTTGAGGAAGCCGATGCGCGGCATCTCGTCGATCACGATCAGCATGTCGCGCTCCAGCGGCTTCCTGCCGGCGACGGCGTTGGGGACGGCGACCCAGAGGCGGAGCCAGCCCTTGACGTGCTCCACGGTCTCCTCGGGCGCGACCACGAAGAGGTCGGTGTGTCCGTCCGCGAGCCTCAGCGGATCGAAGCTCGACCGCCTGGTATTCGCCAGCAGCTCCGGGTAGTTGAGAAACGCCAATTGGTTGGCGACCGTGGTGAAGTTGGAGCCGCCTTCCTCCCTGCCGACCTGGGCCTGGCGCTCGACCGCGATCCGTGCGAGCCCGCCCGCGAAGGGCTCCTCCTTCCTGAAGGCCTCCGCGAAGCCCTCGCGCGCCTCGGGCGAGGCCGACAGCATCTCGTGCACCGTCTTGAGGGTCCGCCTGTACGGCGGCTCCTTGAAGCGCACCCACGCCGTGTAGCCGGCGACGATGGCGCGCGCGGACTCGTAGAAGTGCCGGGTGTTGTCGTGGGCGCCGGGACGGGGCGGCGTGAGCAACGCGTCGAGCAGGACGTTGATGTCGCGCACGGCGAGGCTGTCGTCGTCACGAATGAACTCCAGCGGGTTGTAGGTCGCGGACCTCACGTCCGGCAGGTGGCAGTCCTCGAACGCCTCCCTGTGGGCCTTCGTGACGCCGAAGGGGTCGATGAGCACGGCCTCGCGGCCCAGCTCGCGGCGGCGGCGGGCCGCGATGCACCAGAGCTCGCCGCGCGGATCGATGGTGACGGTCGAGCCGGCGAATCCGCGCCCGCCGGGGGAGAGCAGGTTGAGGGCGATGAGCGCCCCCTTGCCGGTGCGGGGCGGCGCCACGGTGATGGCGGAGCCTTCGAGCGACCAGCCGATGAGCGGCGCATGCCGGCCCGCGCCCCACTGGCCGAGCAGGATGCCCTTGCGCTTCGCCAGCCTGCGCAGGAAGCGGCGGCCCAGCAGGGTCGCGTGTCCGTGCAGGTCGGACTCCGCGCGCCGCCGCCGGTCTTCGCCGCCGAGATGGCGCAGGCTCGCCACGGCAACCTCGAACCAGAGCACGGTCAACAGCACCACGGCCGGCCCCGGCACCACCAGCAGCACCAGGCTCACCCCGTCGAGCCGGTCCAGCCATGCCATCAGCGCCCCGAACGAGGGCGCGTGCCGGAGCGGCCGCAGCACGCCCGTCCAGAAGCACGCGACCGAGACCGCGAGGCCCCCGCCGTAGAGGCCGAAGCGCAGCCAGAGCGCGCCGTCCTTGCGGTCGGTCGCCATGTAGGCCAGGAACGATGCTCCCACGGCGAGGCCGAGACCGGCGGCGGTGACGACTTCCGGCCGGTATCCTTTGACCAGCCACGCCGCCCAGCCCGCTCCGCCGGCAAGCAGGAGGGCGCAGAGCCCCGGTTGGATAAGACTCATGACGTTATCGGTCCTTGCGCGAGGAGGGGATCGATCGAGGGCATCGTCAGCCCCCGGCCCCGCCGCGCCTGGCGCGCGCGCCGACGCGGACCGCGCCCAGCCGGGTCATGCCGGCCACCGCGGTCCCGCCGGTCCGCTCGCCGCCGTCTTCCCCGGCGCCGGCACGCCCGCCGATCCAGTCGAGGACGGCGGACGGCAGCAGGTCGATCAGCTTGAAGGAGGCGTTCATCAGCCCGTAGGCGACGATGACGTAGAGCGCGAGCATGGCGAGGAACCCGACCGGGCCGAGCCCGTCCGAGGCCCCGGCGTCCCGCATCTGCGGCAGCCACACCTGGTTGAACAGTCCGATGCCTGCGAGGAACACGAAGTAGCCGAGGATGAGGCCGAGCAGCATCAGCGCGGGCCGCAGGATCAGCGCGGGGAGGAACAGCCAGCCCTGTCTGGTGGCCTGGACGGTGAGCCGGTCCCCGTCCTCGCGCGTCACGTGGGCGGCGGCGAACACGGTGACGGCGAGAACCGCCACGGCCACGTTGAGGATCCAGCCCAGGATGCCGAACAGGAAGCGGATGAAGGGGAGCGCGGGCAGCACGTAGGCCAGCACCGCGCCCGCGATGACGAGCAGGCCCAGCAGGGTCGAGACCAGGGCGTCGGAAACCTGCCAGGCGGACTCGAACACGTCGAGGCCTTTGCCGATGAAGGGGATCGATTCGAGCAGCCCCGAGCCGGTGGCCGCGCCCATCAGCGCCGCGACGGCGGCGAGCGCGGCGTTGAGCAGCCCGTGGCCCAATGCCGCGAGGTCCGCGATGGGGTTGCCGCTGTCGGCGACGATGACGGAGTCGAGGTCGATGAACTCGAGCAGCCCCGACATCATGCCGCCGCTCTCGCCGTCCGACGAAGGGAGCGCGCCGGCGCCGGCGTTGGCCGCCGACAGCAGCATGGGGTGGTAGTGGCGCGATCGCGCGAGCTGCACAGCCACCCCCTTGACGGCGGCGTCGGCCGCCGGCGTCCACTCGTCGAGGCTCGGCACCGGGAGCGCCACCGAGGGCACGTTGTGGGCGGCGGCCTGGAACAGGCCGACGCGGTAGGCGATGGTGTTGAAGAAGGAAGCCGCAGCCATCCACGACGCCTCACGCGCGTCCTCGGCCACCACACGGGCGAGGGTCTCGCGCTCTTCCGAGGCCGCCTGCGTGAGCGCGTCGTCGAGGACGCGCGCGTAGGATCCAGCCAGGTCCTCACCGGCGAGCAAGGCGTCGATGTCGGGCAGCGGGCGGCCGTAGAGCGGCGTGCCCGGGACGTAATGGGCGGCAAGACGCCCTGCGATCGAGCGGATGGCCGGCAGCAGGCCGGTGAGCGCCCGGCGGTGCCCTTCCGCGGCCAGCCCCGGGGCGCCGTCCGCCTCAAGCCCTGTGAAGCGGATCGAACCGCACATGCCGTCCGGCATGCCCCGGCCGTCGCCGTCGTAGTGGAACCAAAGCGTGCCGTCGTCCTCATCTTCGTCGATCTCGACGTAAGGGTCGTCGCCCGCGAGCGCCGCGCTCTCGTTGGCGGCTCGTGCGCAGGTCTCGGCGATGAGGGTCCGGGAGATCGCCGCGCGCCAGAGCGCTTCGCGCGGGCGCGGCACGATGGGACGGCTCTCGGCCAGCGCCTCTTCGGAGAAGGGCTTCCAGACAGCGTTGGCGAAGTCGCCGCCGAGATGGGCCAGGCCCACCACCGCGTGCTGCGCCCCGTTGAGCCCGCCCGGCAGCGGCGCCATCAGGGCCACGGCCGTGACGATGCGCACGATCGCCCAGGCGCCGAAGCCGAAACGTCCCTCCCGCGCCGTGTCCACGGTGCCGGCGGCGGCGTGCCAGACCAGCAGGAACCCGGCGAGCACCAGCACGCCGGCGTTGAAGGCGAACAGCATGTCTCCCACGGCCGAGGAGTTGTCCGCCCCGAGCCCGCCCAGGAAGGCCAGCACCTCGCGCGTCAGGCTGTCGGTGTCGGCGAAAAGGCCGCGCTCGATGGCCTGCGCCGACGCCGGATCCGGCGGCGGGATCGCGGTTACGGCCAGACCGGCCAAGCCGAGAAGCAACGCGAGCCAGAGGAGACCCTCGGGCCGGAGGCCGGAACGCGAGCCTTTCTTCCCGGGCCGGGCGCCCCTCGCGGCGGGCTCCCGGACCGTCCGGCGCATCGCTTCCATCAGCGACCGCAGCACGGCGGCCGACCGCAGGGCCTCCGCGATGGGGCGGCCCAGCTCGGGTGCGAACAGGAGCCGCAATTCGTTCGAGCGGCGCGGTACCTGCTCGACCGGCCGCCGCTCAGGGCGCTTACCGACTGCGCGCTCCGGGCCCTGGGTGCGGACTACATCCTCACCAGCCGCCGGATCATCCGCGGCCGGTTCGGCAACGGCTTGACCGTCGGCGTCATTCCCATGCACCTCGTGACGCGGGGCGCCTTTCCGGGCTGCAACGACCCCTTCGTCTTCCACAGTTCCCGCAACAAGGTCCGCTGAGCGCCCGCCGTGCCGCATCACACCGACGCCACCGCAGGAGGCCGCCTCGCAGTGCACCGCCCCAAGCCACCCCATCTGCAGCAACCGTGCGATGCCCTCAGCGTCCCGGCAATCGGTCCGGGCCGGCATCGCCTTCAGCGCACCCTTCACCTGCCGGACCTCCGTCCACACGGTCTCGAAGCCGGCCTCGGTCATTCCCCCGCAAGTCCAATGGCACAGGGGACCGGCTTCAAGCCCGACCGCAGCAATCCGCTGCGGCGGCTCGCTCAGGAATGCAACCAGCGTTTCCGGGCGAGCATTGCCCGTGCTCTCGAGCGGCCCGCCCCGGGACGGGAACGTCTCGCCGTCCCGCGCCGCGTCGCTCTCTCCCCACAGGCCGGCTGAGCTTGGGAGGCGTCGCCATGCGCATCGCGATCATCGGGGCCGGTCACGTGGGACTGGTATCGGCCGCCTGCCTCTCCCAGTTCGGATTCACCGTGACCTGCGTGGACTCGCAGCACCGCAAGGTCGCCGCGCTGCGCACCGGTGAGGTCCCCATCCACGAGCCGGGTCTGGACCGGCTCCTCGCAGCCAATATCGATGCCGGCCGCCTCTCCTTCACCGCCGACATGGCAGAGGCCGTGCCGGAGGCCGACGTGGCCATGCTGGCGGTCGCCACACCCGGCCGAGAAGACGGCCGCGCCGATCTCTCCTTCGTCCGCCAGGCCGCCCGCCAGCTCGCCGATGCGCTCGACGGCTACACCGTCCTCGCCATCAGGTCGACGGTGCCGGTCGGCACCTGCCGCGAGATCGCCGCCATCGTCCGCGAGCGCCGGCCGGACGCCGACTTCGATATCGTCTCCAACCCGGAGTTTCTGCGCGAGGGCGCGGCCATCTCCGACTTCATGCACCCCGACCGCGTCGTGGTGGGCGTCGAGTCCGCACGCGCCCGCGCCGTCATGAGCGCCCTCTACCGGCCGCTCTCCCCGGCGGAGTCCCCCATCCTGTTCACCACGCCCGAGACGGCGGAGCTCGCCAAATACGCCGCGAACTGCTTCCTCGCGACCAGGGTCGCCTTCATCAACGAATTCGCGGACCTCTGCGAGCGACTCGGCGCCGATGTCCGGGACCTCGCCAGGGCCATCGGCCTCGACCGCCGCATCGGACGCCACCACCTGCGCCCGGGGCCCGGCTTCGGCGGCGCCTGCCTCCCCAAGGACGCCGCAGCCCTCGTCCGCACCGCCCGGCAACCGGGCGCCCCCAGCGCCGTCGTCGAGGCGGTCCTGCACAGCAATGCCCGGCGCAAGGCCGCCATGGTCGGCCGCATCGTTGACGCCTGCGGGGGCAGCCTCGCCGGCAAGACCGTCGCGGTGCTCGGCATCGCCTTCAAGCCCGCCACCGACACCGTGCGAGAGAGCCCGGCCCTCGCGATCCTGCCCGAGCTCATGAAGCGCGGAGCGGCGATCCGCGCCTTCGATCCCGCCGGCATGGAGAACGCGCGGCCCCTGCTCGACGGCGTCGCCTGGTGCCGCGACGCCTACGATGCCGCGACCGGCGCGGACGCATTGCTCGTCCTCACCGAGTGGAACCAGTTCAGGGCGCTCGACCTCGACCGTCTCCGGGCGCTGCTCAGGACGCCGCTGCTCCTGGACCTCCGCAACATCTACGATCCCGCACAGGCGGCAGCCGCCGGTCTTCGCCATGTCGGCCTCGGCCTCCCGCCGCAACGCCTCGCCGTCCTGCATCGCGTTGCGGTCTCCCAAGACGCCGGCTGAGCGTCGGGAGGCGCCGCCATGCGCATCGCCATCATCGGGGCCGGTCACGTGGGACTGGTATCGTCCGCCTGCCTCTCCGAGTTCGGTTTCGTCGTGACCTGCGTGGAGCCGCAGCCCCGCAAGATCGCCGCGCTGCGACCCGGGCAACCGCGGCGGGAGGCACTACGGTGTCGCTGGAGACGGCAATACGCTGCGGACCGCGAATCGGGACGATGTCTGACTACAACATCAATTGTGAGTTCACGACAGGCACCGGACAAACGGACAGGGGCGGTTCAAGAACTTCCCTGGCGTCTAACCGGTGCGGCCGAGCGTGTCGTTTCGCTTGCTCTGACGAATCGTGACGACCCCGGTACCAGAGGCAGGTTCGATCCACGCGCTCGGGTCAACGGCGTACCTTCAGCCAAGGACACGGTCGAGGTGCCCCCGCCGGTGGGCTCGATCTGGTAGCGCTATGCGCTCACAGGCAGTGCAGCGGTCGTTTAACGAACTCGGTTCGAATGAAGACTTTGGTTAGTACTGCCTTGCAGCCGCTCAAAATAGGGGCTGGTCGCTGAAGAAAACCAAGAGGGAAAAAGAGTGCGACTGATCAGAGGATGGGAAAGGCAGTACGCTCCGGATACCGCCCGCGGGTTGCGCCTGAGCAGAGCCAGTCTGTACCGAGCGATCGGAGAGGAAGAAGGACTGGGAGATCGTCGAGAAGGGGAAGTCCGTATCAGTAACGAGGGAGAAACCCGGATCACGTGGAAACCTAACGAAGTGATCTCCGCGCGAATGTCCAGGGAGATTTCTGAACGTGATGCCGAAGGGTCGAGACGACGACTGCAGGAACTGCTGGCGGCGGAGTACGATGATCCAGAATTGGAACTGGAGACGTTGGGCGTCGATCACTGGAAAATACGGCAAAACACAAAGATAGAAGACTCCGAACTCGGTGGTCCGTATTTGTTCTGTCTAGCCTGTGAACCATCAACGAAAGCTGCTTGGGAGAGACTGCGGGCGGCACTTCCGGGAAGGTATGATACTTGGACGGTCACAGACGAATTGGATGCATTGAACTTCGAGATAGAGTGCGGAATTAAGCGGTGGCTGGCGTTGAACCAGATAACGCGTCATCGGATTGAGCGCTTTCGGGGATGGGTCCAATACTCTTACGATTCGGCCCCACCGGGGATTCAGTTGGATCAGCTAGGGTCATCCGATCTCATTTCGAGATGGTTCAGAAAGCGCCGAAAGTACGAGGACCAGCAGGAATACAGATTCGCGTGGAATCTTATGAGCCCCGAGCTTGAAGACATGCCTGAAATCATCGACGTCGAACTCACTAGAACTGGATTGGGACTGTTCAAACCGTGGTCGCCACCGAAATAGCAAGGCGCCCGTGCCGGAGACGAAAAGGTGGTCTGAATCGGCGCTTGGACTTGGTACTCAATCGTTTCAGCAAATCTGATCATACTCGAATTCATGGAACATGTGATATCCCGATTAGCAATAGGCCGGACTCGGTCGGATGACGACAAAATCGTGACCCGCAAAGGCAAAGTTCGAACAGGATGAGGAGTGAAATGACAAAATCGCAAGATGCCTCGGTCATGACGATAGAAGCCTTTCGTCACCTCACAGACAATATCCATGATTTCAGGACGACTGCGATGCTTGTGGAGTCGGAAATCAGACGCTTGGGCCTATCCTGCAACGGCAAAGACGTAGTCGATGGAACGAACGGGCGCCTGCACGGCGACATGTGGGCGTCGATGAAAACGGCCTCGCATTTTAATATCGAGATTGCTCTGGAACTGACATTCAAGTTGATTCTGCGCATGAACGAGATTGCGGTGCCGACCGGTCACATGGGTCACAGGCTATGCCATCTATTTGACGTGATGCCGGCGAGCTGCCAACAGAACCTTGAAGACATCTACCGAGAATTCAGGAAAGCGCCCGAAGAATTGGTCGGCATGGCGTCGGTAAACTTTCCGGTACCGCCGATCCTTCCACCGGTGGATCTTTCAAATCTGAGCGGATTTCTTGAGTATCTGGACGACTACGTGAGGCTTTGGGAGAAGCGATACTCGTGGGAGTTGGTCGACAAAGGCGATTGGCGTCATTACCTGTTGGACATTTCGGTGCTTGTACAACTTGTTGACGATGTATTGGGGGACTCACGAAAATATTTCTGATTTCCTGGACGTCAGATCTTTGCTGCGGCAGATGCACAAGTCTTGGCGCTTATATCGAATTATTGACAGAGACAGTTTGACCCGCCGCCATGACGAGAAAGCATCAGAGATACGGGATGGTGCTGCCCCGAACGGTCACAAGCGATGTTTCAGCGGGCACTCCTACGGCGTGATGCCAAGGTGGAGAAAGCCGAGAAGGAAAACCAGCCCAAAACGGGACGCTGTTTCCAGCGAGAGGTTCGATGGGCCCCTCGCTCCCTATTCTGCCACCTTCATCGCGCTGTCAATTATTCGGTATAAGCCCCCTTGACAGGGAGCGGCGATGCTCGCGGACCCGCACGGCGGAGAGCTCAAGGACCTCCAACTGGAGGCGGCGGAACTCGATCAGACACGCCGCCGCGCGCGCAATGCCAGGTGCTGGGACCTTACGCCGCGCCAGCTCTGCGACCTCGAACTGCTGCTGAACGGCGCGTTCTCGCCCCTCGAGGGATTCATGGACCCGGTCCAGTACGACTGCGTCCTGCACGACATGCGCCTCCCCGGCGGCACGCTCTGGCCCATCCCCGTGACCCTGGACGTGACCGAGGCTTTCGCCGACGGGCTCCAGCCCGGCGAGACGATCGCCCTTCGCGACCGCGAGGGCCTGCTCGCCGCGACGCTCACCGTCGCCGAGACATGGCGGCCCGAGAAGACCGAGGAGGCCCGCGCCGTCTACGGCACAACCCTGCGGGCGTGCTCGGCCTCGAGAACGGCGGCAAGGTCGACAGCGGCGATTTCCAGCGGCTCTACAACGGCTTCGCGCCGGACGGCTCCACCAGGCTCACCAGGAACGCGGGCAGCGAGACGCGCTCGCCCGGCGTGGACATGACCTTCTCCGCCGACAAGAGCGTGTCCGCGCTCTGGGCCATCGCCGATCCGGATCTGCGTGGTGAGATCGAGAGGGCGCACAACGACGCCGCCCGGGTGGCGCTGGAAGAGACCGTGTTCCGCTACTGCGCCTATACGCGGATCCGGGACAGGGAGGGGCGGATCAGGGTCCTGCCTGCCGACATCTCCGTGGCGATGTTCCAGCACGGCACCAGCCGGGAGAACGACCCGCAGCTTCATACCCACTGCGTCATCTTCAACGTGGCCCGCACCCAGGAGGACGGCAAGTGGCGGGCCATGCACCAATACCCGGTCTACAGCTGGGCCAAGGCTGCGGGCGCCGTCTACCGCCACGCCCTCGCCTGGAACCTCCGCGAGCGCCTCGGCGTGCCGATGGAACAGTACGGTCCCAACAACGGGTTCACCCGTATCGAGGGCATGCCGGAGGACCTGCAGGTCTTCTGGTCGAAGCGGCGGAAGGCGATCGTCGCCAAGGCCGGAGAGCTGGGCATTCCGTCATTGGGCAACGCTTCGCGCATGGCCGGCGTTAACAAGCTGACGCGAGCGGGAAAATCCCACGACAACGACCCGGAGGTGAGGCACAGGCGCTGGATGGACGAGGCCGAGGGGTTTGTCGAGCGCGAGGAGCTGATCGCCTCCCTTACGGGTCACGAGGTGAAGATCGATCAAGAGGCGATCCGGGCACTTACCGACCGGCTCGACGATCTTCCCGCTCACCTGGCCCGCGAGGAAGCCGTGTTCCGCCGTCCCGACATGGTGGAGGCGGCTGCGAATGCGGCGGCAGGCCTGATCGGCCCCGAAGCGTTGAAGACCGCTATCGAGCGGCTTCGCCGCAACCCCGAGATCGAGCGGCTGGAGCCCAAGAAGCCCACGGCCGAGTCTCGCGCGGGCATGGTTCACACCGAGATCTATTCCACCCGCCACAACCTCGGCCTGGAGCAGGCGGTCAAGGACATGACGGAGGCCATGGCCGCAGATACCGGTCACGGCCTGCCGGAAGAGGCAGTGAAGGAGAAGGTGGAGACCCTGCTGGAGCAGGGCTATCCGCTGAGCCAGGAGCAGTCGCTGGCCATCCGGCACGCCACCGTGAAGAGCGGCCGCGTGGCGGTGATCGAGGGAGCGGCGGGCTCGGGCAAGACCACGACGCTCCGTCCCATCACCGATCTTCACAAGGAGCACGGCTATGAGATCGTGCCCACCGCCGTCGCATGGCGGACGGCGGTGGCGCTTGGCGACGACTGCGATGCGCGCGCCTATTGCGTGGACAAGCTGCTGAAGCTCGCCGCCAAGGAGCAGGTGCAGATCGGCGCCAAGACCCTGATCGTGGTGGACGAAGCCGGGATGCTGTCGACGCGGCAGGCGCATCACATTCTCCAGCTGTCCGAGCGCCATGGCGCGAAGGTGGTGTTCGCCGGCGACACCAGGCAGCAGCAGCCGGTGGAGGCGGGGCCGGGATTGAGACTCATCCGCGACGTGGCCGGCAGCGTCCGCGTGGACCGCATCAGGCGCCAGAAGGCCGACCTGGAGGACGTGCTGGTCCATGTCCACAAGGAGACCCCCGAGCACGCGCGGTTCCGGGCTGGGCTGACCAATCGGCAGGAACGTGACGCGATCCTTGCCGAGTATGAAGCACTGGAGAAGAAGCCGCTGTTTACTCCGTGGCAGGTGGCGGTCTCGGAGGCGCTCAGGGACGGCGAAGCCGAGAAGGCCATCGAGGCGTGGCATGTGCGGGGCCGCCTTCATCTCTGCCACGACGAGGAGAAGACCCTGAACCGTCTGGTGGACGACTGGGAGCGCCATGTGCGCGCGCAGCCCGGCACATCCACTGTCGTGCTCGCACGCACGAAGGCGGAGGGACGGGCGCTGTCGTGGCTCATGCGGCAGCGCGTGCTTGCCCGCACGCTCGACGCGAAGCGCGCGGTCATCGAGGTGAGCCGGGACCTGGACGGGCGGGTGACGGAGCCGCTGGAGATCGCGGTGGGTGATCGCATCCGCATCGGCGCGACGCAATGGGAGAAGCAGCTCTTCAACGGCACCGTGGTCACGGTGGAAGATCTGGAGGTCAGGCCCGCGGAAGCCGCTGCGGTGTCCCGCAAGGCCCGGAACCGGCAAGCCGGCGGGCGCACGCCAGAGCCGGACAGCGGCGCTCCCGAGCCCGAGTATTCCGTCCATATCACCGCTCGCACCGACGACGGGCGGCAGGTCGCGTTCCGGCACGACGAGATCCGCGACTGGCACGACAACATCCGCCTGGACTACGGCTATGCCATGACCATCGCCTCGGCCCAGGGATTGACCGTTGATCGCGCCTTCCTGCTCGCAGACGAAAGGCCGGCGCGGGAGACGATCTATCCGGCCGCAACGCGGCACCGGGAGGCGCTCGACATCTACGTCAACCGTGCGCCCCTCGCCTTTGACATCGCCCAGCACCGGCCCGAGGACGAGGCGGAGCGGCCGGTCCTGGACAGCGACGTCCGCGCGTATCTGGCGGAGCGCTGGTCGCGCTCGCAGCCCAAGGAGGCGGCGCTCGACTACGTCTCCGACGGCATGTGGCGGGATGCGCGGGAGGAGGCGCCGCGCCACCGCCTGGGCACCGGAGAGGCGCATCGTGACGCCGCGGAGGCGCGTCAGGCGGCCAACGACAACGCGATCGTGCGCATCGCCAATGAGATCCGCCATGCGGTCAACGGCTGGCGCCATGGCGCGGCGGTGGATGCGTTCGCGGCCGAGCGCACGGAGATTCTGGTGGCCTGGGACGAGCTGCGCGAAAGGACCCGCTCAGAGGGCGACGCGGTGGCGCTGAGCCTGGCCTTCCGCGAGACTCTCGACAGGCACGGTGCGCTGATGAAGCAGGCAAGAACGTTCCGTGCCAGACCGCAGGTGTATGAGCGGCTGCTGGCCGAGCGCGCCGGCATCGGCCGTGGCGAGCTGGAGGAATTGCGAGAGGTGCATGCCCGCGCTGGTAGCTACCTGCGGTCGGTCAGCGCCAGGAGGGCTTCCGCGACCCGCCAAGCCGCGCTGCCCCAGGAAGCAAGAACCGAGACCGTTGCGGTGGATGCTCCGGTCTACACTCCCGAACCGCCCGTCTACGAGCACGCACAGGTCCAACCCAGCGACCCGTCCGCCGCCGATCGCAGTCATGACAGCGAACACACCTGGGAGATCCTGTACGACCGGCTGGAACGCGACTGGAACGAGCTCGTCGCCGGCGCCAACCGGGCCGGACTGCCGCTCCCCCTTGTGCGTGGGTACGACGAACTGATCGGGCGCGTGCAGGAACTCGCCGAGCATTCGCGACTCCCCTCGACAGAGCACCAGGAACTGACAGGGCTGCTGGACTACCACCGCACGGAGACGGCCGCGCGCAGCGCCGTCCACGATTACCTCGCGGCAGCGGAGCGCCACGTGAAGGCCTGCGAGCTCCTCAAGCGCGAAGCCGAAAGCCGGGGCGTACACGTTGCCGAGGTCGCCGGTTGGCCCGAATGGTGCCATGAAGCTCAGCGTCTGAAAGAGGCCGGCAGGGCCATCCTTACGGACGAGGACACCTACGGCGCCTATCTCGACGCGGTCGCCGCCGGAAAGCCCCGCCTTCGCCTGACTGTCGACCAGTTGCGCAGCCGCATCGAGGACGGTCGCGTCAGGGCAGCCAAGTCTGAGAAGCCGGAGCCCCGCCGCGATCCCGCGCCCAAGCAAGAGGAAGGCATCGCCTATATCCTCGATGACCCCGAAAGGCTCCGCGAACTTCGGCAACAGCTCAAGGAGCGCCAGCGCAAGGCCGGCAGGCAGCACAAGAGAAGCCGCGGACTGAGCAGGTAGCCTCACTGGCGCCGCCGACACTTCTCAGCGATGCACTTCTTGGTCTAGCAGCCGTACCGGCTCGCCGACGTTCAAATCCCTTGAACCCGCGCCAGCCGCCTCGACAGGATCCCGCTGAACACAGTGCGACCGCGTCGAACTCGACGGGCATACGACACTTCAGGTACATCCGCCACGAAATGTTCGAGTCCATGACCGTCCACCAAACCGAGAAAACTCCATACCTCTTGCGCTCTTGCCGTGCTCTGCACGCGAAGACTGTCACCCCGGCAAGCATTGGTAGCGGGTAGGATCGCAACTGGATGCCCAACCTGGGCCCTCATAGGAGACCAGAGTGACCACCTTCCAGATCAGCCTTTCCAGAGCCTACAAGTGCATTCAAAAGCTCGACACCGTGTCGCTGCCTGACTTCGCGGTGCTGATTGGTCGGAATGGCGTCGGCAAGACCCAACTTCTGGAGGCCCTTGCGGGAGGCGCTGCGGTAGCCTCTGGTGTTTCCAGGGAGGGAATCGAGATGTATGACTTCGCCTCCTTCACTCCAGCCAAATCCGCGGCTGTGTCATGGACGGCGGTGCAATTCGCAACCTCTGTTGCCGACGCCTATTTCAAGGCCTTGCCGACCGGCAAGTCACCGAGCGCGTTGGCCGCCGACATCTACAAACAGAACACCGATTCCCTCGCGTCCGCGCCACGCAAGCAATTCGATGATAGCTTAAGACACCTCGTCCGACAGATCCCGGATTTTTCAACATTCCGGGAAGTTGAGAATCCCAGCTATCTCGCCACATACACCACGGACATCGTGAGAAGCGTGATACAGCCCATCGCACGGCGTGGTGGAACCCGCACCCAGTCGCGAGATGCCGGTTGTCAGGATGATCCCGCCATATTAGTCAGCCTAGCAATGAAGCTGGCAAACCGAGCCCCGCACGAAATCACTCGTGCTGACATCATGCGCGCATCCAACTATGAGGGTGGAACCATTTCCAATGTGATCAGCCAAGTTTTCGCCGGCTACAAAGTTGACGCCTTTCTATGGGCACATAGGGAATGGGAAACCAACGGCGGAGAATACGATGAGCTGATAGCGAGGTATGAACAAGAAAACAAGCCTCCATGGGACAAGCTTCGTGAGATAATCGATACGATGCGGGAAGCGGCTCGCGAACCGAGCGTGTTCGACTTCGAGTTTTCGGATCCCGCCAACGTGAAGATCACCATGTCCGACTTCGCGACTTTTCAATTCCAGACGGAGATGACGAATCGAACGACCCGCGCCAGTTACGATCTAGATGCCCTCTCGTCGGGCGAGAAGATTCTCATGACTTTGGTGCTGTCGACCTTTAACCAGCTTCTGGGCCGACGCCAACCCTCTCTACTGCTGCTCGATGAACTCGACGCCATGCTACATCCATCGATGGTCACCGCGCTCATGGCTGTAATGAAAGATCTCTTTGTGAGCAACGGCACAAAGGTGATAATGACCTCACATTCCCCGGTTACAGTGGCGATTGTCAACGAGCACGAGATTTTCCGCGTCACTCGAAAGGGTGGCCGTCTTCAAGTGTCCCCGGCAACACGGACAGAAGCGGTCCACGAGTTGTCGGAAAGTCTCGCAACCATAGACACCGGACTCCGAATTCTGGCGTTCGACCAGGCAGCAGTCACCATCCTCACCGAAGGCGACAACGCCCTCCATTTGAAGAGATGGGCCAAGCTCAACTTCCCGGACGACGTTAGAGTGTTCGAAGGCCTTTCAGCACATTCAGGCTGTTCGCAACTTCTGACGTACGGACGCTTTCTTGCAAGAGTCCGCTCCAATACGCACTTCCTGATTGTGTGGGACTGGGATGCAGCCGACATGTGTCAAAAAATGCAGAATGAACTGACCCCAACCTCTCAGGTAACAGCGATCGCTCTTACCCAACGGGATAATGCGATTGCGCCCAAGGGCATCGAAAACAAGTACGAAGAGGACCTTCTAAGAGCTTTTTCAACTCTTGTCTGTCGTTCTGATGGCAGCTCGGTACAAGGACTATCCAAGAAACGGCTGAGGGATCACATCTACCAAAACGGCACAAGAGAGGATTTCGGACACTTCGCCGAGCTCAACGAAGCCGTATCCTCAATACTGGCCTCCCACCAACCTCGCCATGATCGTGCAACCCAAGGGCATAGCTCTGCTGGAGTCCAAGGTTCGTGAACAATAGAAGCCGTCCCGTCGTTGCCGCGAACACGGTAAGGAAGAGAGCGGTGGATCAAATAGATGAGCATTGACTGGTGGTCAATCAGGCCATTGAACGGCCGTCGCGACAAGGGATTTGAGGAACTCTGTTCGCAGTTGGCAAGGTGCGAGATCCCTGACGGGTCGCGTTTCGTACGTAAAGGCGCGCCGGACGCGGGCGTCGAGTGTTACGCAATTGTAGATGGCGAAACCGAATGGGCCTGGCAGGCCAAGTACTTTAATACCTTAGACGACTCCCAGTGGTCACAGATTGATCGCTCTGTAACTTCTGCCATTGAAAAACACCCTAAACTTGCACGCTACTTCGTCTGCTGTCCGCTCGATCTGCCGGACGGTCGCATATCAAGCCGCATTTCTGCCGCGGACAGGTGGGCCCGGCACGTCGAGAAGTGGGAGCGCCTTGCCTCCGACCGGGACATGGCCGTCCAGTTCACGTACTGGGGCAGTCACGAGCTGCTCGACCGCCTCTCGAAGCCTGAACAGGCCGGCCGCGTGTCTTTCTGGTTCGGCGCGCTTGCCTTCGATAGCACGTGGTTTGCCAATCGGCTCGATGAGGCCGTGAGCTCGGCGGGTCCTCGTTATACCCCGGAGCTTCACATCCACCTTCCGATCGCCCAAGAGTTCGACGCGTTCGGGCGGACCGATCGCTTCTTCGATGGAGCGATTCGCGCAATCCGAGACTTGCAACTCGAATGGGACACCGCATGCACCTATCAACTCTCGGACTTTCATCGCCAACTCATGCCCGAGATTGACGCCGAGATGCGCGCACTTCACACGCACCCGGAAATACGCACCGCTAGGGAGTCGATTGGCGAATCCATTACGCAGATCGTGACGGCCGGCGCCTCCATCGAAGTTCAGGCAGCCGGAACTCTGCCTTTCGCTACCGTAGCCAAAGCAATAAAGACTACCGAAAACGCATTGGTCGCGCTTGCGGAGCTCATCTCCGAAAAAGCCCACGTGTCGACGGCCACATCACAATACGCATATTCCTTCCAAAGTTTCGCGTCGAAACTCGGGAAGGTGGGGACAGCGCTCTTGGAAGCGCAACGAGTTGGGGATTCGGCGCCGATGATCGTGCGCGGCGAAGCTGGCACTGGCAAGACCCATCTGTTGTGCGACGTCGCACGACAACGCCTTAAAGCCAATCGCCCGACTTTCCTTCTCATGGGCCAGCGCTTCACCGAAGAAACCGACCCCTGGGCGCAGACAATGGCGCATCTCGGTATCGACGGCATTCGCGCAGACGAGTTTGTGGGCGCACTGGAAGCGGCCGCGCAGGCTGCCGGTGCTCGGGCACTGCTAATGATCGACGCGCTAAACGAGGGCAAGGGCCCCAAGGTTTGGCCTGCTCACCTTCCGGCGTTCCTAGCCCGTCTCGAGCGTTCGGACTGGATTGGCGTAGTCTTGGCGATTCGCTCGTCCTATGAGGAGATGATCCCGGAAGCGGTCCGGTCACGCGCTCACTTGGTGCACCACCGCGGATTCGGCGGGCAGACCTACAACGCCATCCGCTCGTTTTTCCAGCATTACGGCCTATCATTGCCGTCGGCACCGTTCCTTCATCCCGGATTCGACAACCCCCTGTTCCTGAAAACCGTCTGTGCCGGCCTGCAAGCGAGAGGCTTGACGGAACTGCCGCGAGGTTCTCACGGTATCACGGCGATACTGGACCTCTATATTTCGGCCATCAACCAGCGCCTCTCATTTTCGCTGGGATTCTCGCCTCGGCGAAATCTCGTGAAGGATGCCCTGCACGATTTGGTTGCCGCATTTCCCACCCCAACCGAAAGGTGGCTTTCCCAAGAGGCCGCAGCGCGCCGCGTGGATGCGCATCTTCCCGGCCGCAGCTATGAGCAATCGTTGTACCGAGCGCTCGTCGCTGAAGGCATCCTCGTTGAAGAACAGGGCGGTCGACCCACAGCGCACGGACTCAGCAGAGAAATCGTGTTGGTCGCCTACGACAGGTTGGCGGACCATCTGCTGACCGAGAAGCTGCTTCGCGACCATCTCGATCAAGACGATCCAGAAGCGGTCTTCCTTGATGGAGGCGCGTTGGCGTTCGTCTTGAATGAAGACCTTTATGCGGTCTCCGGTTGTCTGGAAGCTCTATGCGTCCGCTTGCCAGAAATCACCCGCCGTGAAGTGCCTGACGCCGTGCCGGCACTGGCCAAGGCAGAAGGATTCGAACACGCATTCAGACAGAGCCTTTTGTGGCGGGACGTCGGCACGTTCTCGGATCGCACCCGCGAGCTCGTGCTCCAAAGACTCCGCCGGGACCGAGAGGACGTCCCCGCATTGCTGCATGCCTTGCTCACCGTGGCGACAATACCCGACCATCCGCTGAACGCAGACTTCCTCGATAAACGCCTGCGCGTCGACGACATGCCGACGCGGGACGCGTGGTGGACCGTCGCTCTGCACAATGCGGCATCCACCACGGGCTCTGTTCGACGGCTCCTGGACTGGGCCCTTGCCGTGGAACAGTCGATGACGCCGGATGAAGAAGTTGTGCAGTTGAGCACGGTTTCCTTGGCGTGGATGTTGACCGCGCCGGATCCGCGCGTCCGCAATGCAGCTACAAGAGCATTAGTCAATTTGCTGACCGGCCGTCTCCCATCGGTCGCACGGCTCGTGGACCGATTCTCCGACGTGGACGACCCGTACTTGCTCGAACGCTTGTACGCTGTGGCGTATGGAGTCGCCACCCGAACTCATGACGCCCACAAGGTCGGCCACTTGGCCGAACGCGTCTATGCGCATGTCTTCGCTGCCAACGCCCCTCCCGCTCACATCCTGCTTCGGGACCATGCCCGGGGTGTCCTTGACCGAGCACTTCACTTGCAATCACCGATCGACATCGACGTAGTGCGCATCAGGCCACCTTACAACAGCGCCTCTCCATCTTTCCCTAGCGAAGACGACATCACGCCCTTATTGCCCGACCCCAGTCACAACCCCAATGATCGCGAAGGTGACGAATGGGCTCGCAATCAAATCGGTCACTCTGTGCTTCAGGGTCGTCTGCATCGCGCGATCCGCGAGAGATTGACCGCAGGGGAATGGCTGTCGGCTCCGCTTGGTGAGCCAACAAAGCCGACAACCGGCGAACTCGCCGATTCCGGCACTCGTGAGCCAGAGCCCACTTCATTCGACCGCGGCTTGATCGAACGGTACGTACTCCGCCGCGTATTCGAACTCGGCTGGACGACGGAGCGGTTCGGGGAATTCGACAGGACGAGGGATCTCGACGGCATAGGACGCGGAGGACCGGAAAGCTTCGGAACCAAGTATCAGTGGATCGCTTTCCACGAAGTCCTCGGTCTCGTAGCGGACCACTTCCAGTATCGAGAGTCCAATCAGCAAGGAATTTACAGCGATCGCTATGACGGGCCTTGGCAGTTGGGCTTCCGCCGCATCGATCCCACCTGTCCCACGACGGCGCGAACAGGGTCCCTGTGGGATCGTGGCGAAGGCCACGCTCACGCCTGGTGGACGCGAGGCAGGTATGACGCTTGGGCGGACCGCGGGGGCAAGCTCGATGATTGGGTTCGCCGTAATGACGATCTCCCAAAAGCCCAGCATCTCTTGATAATCACACATCCCGACGATGGCACCCGTTGGCTGAACGCAGGCAGTTTCGTAGTGTGGAAGCAAGAGCCGCCGGTTGGCCGCAACAATTTCGAAACCGAGCGCGGAGAGGTGTCCTTTCGAGTAACCGCGTACTTGACGCGACAGATGGACATCCCCCCCTTGTTGGAGTGGGCGCGTACTGTCGCAATCGATCGCACGGCAATGCTCACCGACTTCCTGGTGGACCAAGTCTTCATGGGCGAACACGCTTGGTCCCCAGCCGCAGCATACGCTCGTGCACAGTTCGGCCATGAACAGTGGGGACGTCTGAGCGGACACGCCTCGGTTTGGCTTCAACCGGCAACCCTTCAATACTTACGCGGACCAAACGAGTTGGACCCCGTTCTGCGAACCCAGTGGCTGCGCTTCCCCGGCGAGGAGGTCATCCAACGCACCGGTCTTTTCTGGACGGGGCAGGGTGCGGACTTCCATGACTCGGAAGGCACGCGCGTGGCGTACGACCCAAGTGCTCACGCGGATGGTCCGGGCATGCTCTTGCTACACGAGGAGTGGATTAGAGAGTTCTTGGCAAAGGAAGAACTTGCGATCGTTTGGTTTCTATTCGGAACCAAGAGCGTCATACTGCGGCGTCTCGCTCCTGGCTATCCGCACCGACGCATATCCGGCGCCTATGCGTGGACTGAAACGGGCCCGGACGGGTTCACGCGGGACGAACTCATCAACGATTTGCCAGAGGAGGCACATCTGCGTTAGTGCGGTCATGACCTGCCCAAGCTCATCATGCTTTGCACGGCAAACACCATCAGCACCAGTGTGAGCCATCTGCGACACGCCTTCCTCGTTTAGCTAAGTCTGTGTCTCCCCTGAGCTGCGCGCCTGGTTTTGAATTTCTCCTTATTACATGGCTAGTAGCCCTCTACACGTCATTTTCATAAAACGGAACTTGTGGCAATTTCAACGCTATGGTAATTTGATGGTTATGAACCATCAAAGAACGCCACGACTGAAACCGCTCCTGGATACCGTCCCCCCCGGTTTCATGGTGGACACACCATGGCTGAAGGCCCGGGGGCTCGACTCCAAGTCCATCCACGACTATGTCGCCCGCGGGTGGCTCGAACGCGTCGTCCGCGGAGTATACCGCCGTCCACTTCCCGCAGCCGTGCTGGGCGACTACGAGGAATCTTGGGCGATCCCGCTTCTCTCCCTGCAATGGCTCATGAAGTACGCCGTGCATCTCGGCGGAGAGAGCGCCCTCGACATGGCCGGCTACGCCCATTACCTGAGCCTCGGAGGAAGATCGCGCGTTCAGTTCTATGGCGAGGTCCCGTCCTGGCTGAAGCGGCTGCCCATGCAGACCGAGATCGTCGTGCGCCGGCGCACGCTCTTCGGCAATGACCCCCTCGGTATCGACGATGCCAGTCCCGAGGCTGCCGGAACCGGACCGATGGTGGACGTGTGGCGCTGGCCTCTCAAAACATCGTCACCGGAACGCGCCATCCTCGAGGCACTCGACGAGCTGCCGCAAAATACGACCTTCGAGAACATCGACAAGGTCTTCGAGGGACTGGTGTCGCTCCGACCCCGGCGGCTCACGGCACTCCTGACGGCGTGCCGCAGCGTGAAGGTGCGAAGGCTGTTCTTCGTGTTCGCCGACAAGCACCAACATGCATGGCGCAAGCATCTAGACACCTCGGCGATCGATTTCGGATCCGGACCGCGGGCCCTGGTGGAAGCCGGCAGGCTTCATCCGACCTACCGCATCTACGTGCCCGAAGCGTTCCTGCCCAGGACACCGCAAGCGCCTGACGCCGATGCTTGACCGATACGTGGCGCAGGTTCGCCTGCTCCTGAGCACGCTGCAGGACATCGCCAACGAGACCGTGTTCGCGCTCAAGGGCGGCACCGCTATCAACCTGTTCTACAGGGACATGCCGAGGCTGTCCGTCGATATCGACCTGACCTACCTGCCAGTGGCGGACCGCGAATCGTCGCTCAAGGACATCAACGACGCCCTCGACCGCATCATCGCGGCCATCGCCCACCGCAACCCGCGCGTCCAGGCGCGCCGAGCCGCAGGTGGTGGAAACGCCGACACACGCATCATGGTGAGCGACGACCAGTCGCAGATAAAGATCGAGACCTCCCCGGTAATGCGAGGGGCGGTGTATCCAGCACGGACGATGATCGCGTCGGAGGCAGTGACGGAGTTGTTCGGATTCGTCGAGACGACCGTGCTGGCGTTCGAGGATCTGTACGGCGGTAAGCTTGCTGCGGCACTCGATCGCCAGCATCCGCGCGATCTCTTCGACGTGAAACTCCTCTATGACAACGAGGGCCTGACAGCGGACCTCTTCCGAACCTTCATGGTCTATGTGGCGAGCTCCCGCCGCCCTATGCACGAACTGCTGGCGCCGGTGGCACCTCTCAAGGACGAGCTGTATGGCGACGAATTCGTGGGGATGACACTTCAGCCCGTATCCTGGCACGCCCTGATCGAAACGCGTCAGCATCTTCATGCCGACATCGGTTCGCGGTTGAATGGCGATATCACGACCTTCTTGCTCTCCCTTCACGATGCGGAGCCGGACTTCCGCCTCATCGGCTTGCCCCAAGCCGCTTACCTGCCCGCAGTTCGCTGGAAACTGTTTAATCTGGAGAGGCTCAAGCGAACAAATCCCAAAAAACACGCTGAGCAACGAGATGCACTCAAACGCCTACTCCAGTAATGGCAGATCACCTTTCGTTCAATCCTCCTCTCTTACGCTTGCGCGTTCATCCCAAAATCAGCACACCACAATCTAACAGGATTCTTCGGCTCTAATGAATTGCTATTTCACCGTTAGAAGAAAATAAAATCCTTGCTGATTTGTGACATGGACATTTCCCCCGACCTTCTCTGCGAAGTTTTCATTCTCTACGTAAATGTTCATCTCCTCTCCGCCCTCAGCGACAATGCAACCACACTGATTATTCGTAATATGAGCTAGGTTTCTGTAGTTCCAAGCATCATAAGCAAGATGCTCAGAAGGCGCGCACCCGAAAAGCGTTAGCTTGGGACGAACGTAGTCCAAGAATTTGTAGGAACGTCCCGATTTCCGTCCGTGATGAGGCGCCACCAGGAGATCAACATCGCTTACTGCTGCTTTGTGGTGTTCCTCCACATATTCCCATGTCGCATCGTGCGCATCTCCGGCAAGCAATACTCTGCCGATTGCACTGTTGTACAGTACGACATATGAGGCGTCATTGAAATCTTGAGTGCGATTCCCCTCGTCGATTAGCTGTTGATTTGGCGCAAGTATCTGCAATGCGTCGCCATTTTGGCCATAATCATCGTCATTAGCATACTTGAAATGAGACCCAGCTTGCACAAGTAGGGCATTTGTTCCCGACTCATTGCCGGCGATCACTCGAGCGTATCGATCCCAGTCCTCCTCTCGATATCGACCGTAGTTGCTGAAGTCCGGCTTTCTCTTCCTGGCACCCGAGTTCCAGAAATTGAAGACATTAAACTCATTTAGGAGAGCATCGAAGCCATCAAGATGATCCATATCCGGATGCGAAAGAACAAATCGCCAAATATCTCTGACACGCATACGATTCAAGTACTCCAGGGGATTTGTGGGATGTTCACACATCCTGTAGTTTCCCCTCGCAGCCACCCCAAGCACTTTGCCTAGAGCTTCCTCGAAAGCGCCTTGCTGCCGATCTAAGTTTCCAGCTGAAATGTCGAACATAGTAATTCTTCCCGAAACGTGTTCGAGAATAATACAATCACCCTCGTTGACATTTAGAAAATGAATTTTGGGCATTATCGGATGGGTCCCGTCAGTCTCAACTGCTCTCTTCGTTAACTTCAACCAGCGACGCAACAGCGAGAACGGTACGCACAAAGCGAACACCGTAGTTTCTTGCTGCTATCATCACCACTAGATACTGAGCGACAAGCACCACCAAATACCAACCAGTAGTCTCACTTGGTACATCGCTGATAAGAGTAGAAACCCCGAACAGCCCGAAAAACAACAGCACACATGCGGTCAAATCACGCGAAAACAGCCAAGCGCGATGCGCTTCATGAATGCCAAGGTCCTTGTCAACACTCTTGTATATCCGGTACCAAAGGCGGTTTTCCTCGGCCGGCCTGGAAGGAAGTGGACCCCAACGCCTAGCCAACCGATCAGGATCCGCGCGGGTTTCCCTTTCGAGGTGCACGCTAAACGCACGACTTCCAGGCAGAGGGTGCCGATACCGCCAATAGACAATGCGAGCCTTGTAATCCGCGGAAACGAGTCCGTTAAGTATAAATGTCGCCACAGGAGCAACTATTCCAATTATACCGTCTTCGATGGACAAAGAACTCAAGAGTTCTCCCATAGCAGAAAAGTCGGCACGAGATATCACTACACCCCAGAATACAGCAACATTCGCGGCCATTACCGCCCTTAGTTGCCACTTGTAACTATCCTTCAGATATTCAGTGCTCATATTCTCTCACAGTCAGCGAACAACTATTGCTGCTCGCCCCCAAGTACAAATCAGCATTCATTGTGTCTGATGTGCGCGCCGGGATTCACTTGCGGCATCGAAACACTGACCTATCGCCCCCTTGCTCCTAGCCACTTTCCCAAGATCGCGCAACAAATCTCGACCAATCCTCCATCAAGACCCGCCGCCGCTCGAACAGGTCGGTCCGACGGTAGGCGGCCTCCACCCGATCCGAATTCACATGCGCGAGCGCGAGCTCGCAGACCTCGCCGGGCGCATCAGAGCACTCCGCCGCCCAGTCCCGGAACGACGAGCGGAAGCCGTGCGGCACGGCCTCGATCCCGAGCTCCCGGAGCAGCTTCGAGATCGTGTTGTCGCTGAGCGCCCGGCCCTGCGGCGAGGGGAATATCAGCCCGGACCGGTCTTCGAACGCGCGCGCCTCCTCCAAGATCTCCAGCGCGCGGGCGGAGAGCGGCACCCGATGATCGCGCTTCGCCTTCATCCGGCTCGCCGGCACCGTCCATGTTCCCGAGTCGAAATCGACCTCGTCCCACGTCGCGAGCCGGACCTCCCCGGACCTGTTGATCGGCGTGCAATTGTGACCCCCCAGTATCGAGCCGCTTCAATAGCTTGTCGCGCCGATCGGCGTGCAACCGGCGTGCCGAACAACATTCACAGCGCCGGCCGCGGCCGGGCTCTACCTCTTGCGCCGGTCAGGGCGCTAGGTGGGCGCCGAAGCAATACAGACGAGGGGGTCCGTTAGGATTCCGCCACTACGCCCGAAAACAATCAAGTTGCCTGCCGACGCACCTCACTGTTGCGCCCCGCAAGCAACTCCCGCCGAATGTCTTCGGCAATCTCTTCGACCTCCCTGGCTACCCTCGGCTCCAACCCGAGGTCCCGCTCCAGCGCCGTCCTCAGTGGAAGCAGGAAATCACCGGCGGGCGACGACTTGATCAGATCGCACATCCGCTCCGGCCCGACACCCGCTGCGAGATCTGCCAGAGCCACCAGCACGACCCTAGACAGCATGTTCAGTTCGGGAAGGATCAACAGTGCCGCCTCGACATCCCTGGCGCACCCTTCGCTATCGCCTACTGCCAGGTACGCCCGGGCTCGGGTCAGATGGCCGTGCAGTCTGATGTCCGGCGCTCCGGACCGCGGCTGAAGCAGCGCACGATTGAGAAATCCGAGGGCGGCCCTTGCCCGGCCTTCGGTCAATTCGTGCTGTGCCCGCCAGCACAACGCCGATTCCGCCGCGCCGCGAAGGGCCGGCTCATCGCTCGCTTCGAAGCGCCGGACAACATCGTCCCATGCACCGCACGCGTCCTCGATCCGGTCAAGATCGACAAGGAGCGAACCCTTGATAACGAGAGTTTGTGCGACCGCCTCTACGTTGTAGGGCTCGTCGTCCCCCCCGAATTGCCGGAGTGCCTCGTCACACGCCTCAAGCGCCTCGCCCTGCCGGTTCAACGAGCCCAGCGCCACCACCCTGCTGAGGACAGCCGTCGTGAATTCCTCGCGATGCAGGGGTGACACCCCTTCCCTGAACCGACGCACGACGTCGCTCCATACTCCGACCGCGTCCTCCGCCCGATTCACTTGAACCAGCGTCGTGCCCTTGCTGACGAGGGCCGAGGCAACCACCTTGGATATTTCCGGCTCATCGCTGTTTCCGAAACGCCGTTCGATCTCATCCCAGACCGCCAGCGCCTCCTCGTTCCTCTGCTCAGCAACGAGCACGATGCCCTTGTTGAGAAGAATCCCTGCAACCGCATAGACAACTTCCGGCACGTCACTTTCACCGAAGCGATCCACCGCATGGTCACAGGTTGCGAGGGCCTCTTCCGTCTGGTTCAGTTCGAACAGGTCGGCACATCTGTGCTGGAAGGCGCCGGCGACCAACGCGACTCGCTCCGGCAGGTCGCTGGTTCCGAAACAGTCTTCGACCTGCTGCCAGACCACGAGCGCCTCTTCGTATCGGCCCAACTGTTCCAGCAAAGAGCCCCTGTTCGTCTGGGCCTTCGCGACCACGGGGAGGAGTTCGGGCCGGTCGTCGGCCCCGAAGCGTTCCACCACATCCGCCCACAGTTCCAGCGCTTCCTCCGGCCTTCCCGCGTTGTGCAGCGCCGCAGCCCTGTTCATCAGCGCGTTGCAATACGGTTCTGCCACGTCCGGCAAACCGCCCGCTTCGAAGCGCCTGATTGCTTCTTCCCATGACGAAAGCGCTTCCGCTTCCCGCTCCAGTGCAGTCAGCACGTTGCCTCTGTTGACGAAACTACGTGCCACCGCCTCCTGAATGATCGGCGCATCGCTTGCCTTATAGCTTCGCACGACCCCGTCGAACGCGGCGAGCGCCTCCTCCAATCGGCCCGACCGAAAGAGGCCCGTGCCGATGTTGGCATGCGCCGAGGCCACCTGTTCGAGGATTCTGGGAGAGTCGCTCCTCCCGAAACGCTCCACCACGGCGCTCCAGGCATTGATCGCCTCGTCGACGCGGTTCAGGGCGAAGAGCGCGTGGCCCCGTACGACCATGGCTACCGCCAATTCAGCGTGATGCGCCGGCGAACCGGTCTTGCCGAAGCGTTCCAGCATTTCATCGCAGGCCCTCAGGGCTTCCCGGGGCCGGTTCAACGCATCGAGCGCGACGACCCTCCCGAGCAGCGCGTTGGCCACCGGCGTCTCAAGCGCCGGCGCCGGGCTCTTGCCATATCGGCGCGCGACCTCGTTCCAGGCTGCCAGCGCCTCCGTATGGCGGTTCAGGTTGCCCAGCATCCCGCCCTTGCTCGCAAGCGCCGTCGCCACCGCCTCAGGATGACCCTTCCCGTCGTCCGCGCCGAAACGCCGCACCACCTCGTCCCACACTGCCGATGCCTCATCCGCGTTTCCCAACTGACCCAACGCCTTTCCCTTGTTGACGAGCGCCAGCGACACCTGTTCACGATCCGCCGGCGCATCGCTTTCCCCGAACCTCCGGAGGACCTCGTCCCAAGCCGCAACGGCGTCCTGCAACCGGCCGCTTTCCGCGAGCGCCAGCGCTTTCCCCAAGAGTTCCCTGGCGGCGGACGGCGCCGGCGATACCTCAGAAAATTCACTGGGCGCATACCCAAGGGCAGGCGACGCATACGAAAGCAGTTCTTCGCGATGCGCTTCGAGGGACGGCAGTCCGACAAGACGCTCGAACGCCAACCGGTAGAGCGCCAACGCACCACCGTCGAACCCCAGCGCCTCCCGTGCCATGCGGGCGCCGATTTCCCTCAGTTTGTCGGTGGAGTAGAAGGCCTCCATGAAGCGGATCAGCGCATCGATCAGAGGCGCCGGTCCGCGCGCCCGGCGCATCAGGTAATAGATGTTGTAGAGCCGCTCGGTCAGGTAGTAGAGCTTGCGCCGCGCGCTGCCGCCGCTCACCTCGACCGCGCCCCGATCGACCAGACGGGCCAGCTGGGCACTGCACTGGCTGGTCCCGAGCCTGGCCCGGTCCGCGATCTCGCGCGCATTCGCCGGTTTCCAGAGGTCGGCAAGGGCAAGATACACCTTTCGCTCCTGCGCCGGGAGCGCATCGAGGTGGCTCTTGAAATACTCGGTGTGGTCATCGACCAGGTCGAGCAGATCGGCCATCAGCTCGCGGAACGACAGATTTGCGCCGAACCGGGCCACGATCGTCAGCAGCCTCGGGCTGCCGCCGGTGAGAATCCGCAAGGCCTGGATCGTATGCGGCGCCCGCGCCTGCCCCGACACGGTCTGCCACAGGGTCGCGCAGCCTTCCGTGTCCAGCGGAAGCAGCCGGATCACCCGGAAGAGCTCATAGAGCGCTTTCTTCGGATCGTCCATCTGGTCGAACCGGCTGGTCGCGCTCGCCAGCAGAACGATCCGCGGTTCGGTCTGCAGCGCCTTCCGCAACCGCCAGCCCGCATCGTCGTCGCCAATGTCCCTGAACATCATGTTCAGGTTCTCGACGATCAAGACGAGGCGCTTGTTTTCCCGGTCGGCAAAGTCCTGCAGCACCCCGAGGCACCGGTCCTCCAGCGTCCGGTCGTCATGGATGGTCCGCAGCTCCTCGAAGGTGCGGTGCAGGTCCACATCTCCATCCCGGCGCGGCGCCTGGTCGGCCAGCCGAGAGAGGCATTCGAGCCAGAACTCGCCGGCAGTGGAGACCTCGTAGCTTTCCTCCGCGAACACGACCGGGAAGAAGCGCGCCGCGAGATCGGCATCCCGAATAACTTCCGCGGCCACCCGCAGCAGCAGGCTCGTCTTTCCGCTGCCGCGTGGTCCGATCACGAGTTGATGGGTGTTTGCGCTGCTCGAGCATTCGCGCAGCGCCTCGACCAGGGATTCGTACTCGGCCGTCCGGACGCAGAAGATCGCGACCAGTTCGTCGATGGAGAGAAAGCCCGGATTGTATTTTCTGGCGGTCACAGCCATCGGCCCGACTCCCGTTCTCAGCGCTGCCGGTCGAACACGGGCACGAACCTTTGCCCGTAGCGCCCGCGCCACCAGTCCTCGACGAGTCCGGACACGAACCGGTAACCGCCGTCCCTGGGTTCCAGGTAGCCGTCGTGCTGCAGCACGCGCAGCACGTGATCGACCGCGGGAGCGCCATATCCGTCTTGCGCCTCACGCGCCGCGAACCAGTTGCGGTACCGGTCGATCGTTTCAGCGGCAATGTCGCCATCGACTGCCGTCGCGGTCAGAATCTCCAGCCCAACCGTGTAACCTGCTCTCCCGAGAACCGTCTCCAGCCGGCCCTCGTAGTGCTGCAGGTCGACCTGCCCCCGGATGCCCTGCATCTCCTGCACATAGACCCATTCGACATCTTCCAGCGAGGCGTCCTTCCGTCCGGCACGCCGGAGATGATCGTGCATCCTGTCGAAGAACATCTGGACGTGGTGCGGGATGCAGCAACGCAGCCTGCGGCACATGTCCCGGCCGGCCCCCGGCCCAAGACCGACCTCATAGGACCGGGCAAGCGCCTCCAGGCAGGAAACGGCCGTTTCCTCGCTCCACGGTTTCAGGTCGTAGGGAGAAAAGATGTTGGCCTGCGCGCTGAGCCCGGCCTGCTCCAGCAGCGGCTCGAGGCTCACGCTGCCCGACAGGATCAGCGTGACCCGGCCCCGATGGGCTTGCCCTGCCTTGCGCAGCCAGCTCAGGAACGCATCCGCTTTCCGCCTCCCCTCCGGCGTCACACGTCCCGCCTCGTCCTTGAGCAACCGGTTTACGAGAATCGGTAATTCGTCGATCGCGATCACGACCGGTCGGCCGCCTTCCGCCAGGGCAGTAAAGATCGCGTCTCCTCGTTGTGGCCAATTGCCGGCATCGATTCCGGCTCGGAGCTTCACCTTCAGGTCCGCAACCGACAGTTCCTCAATCCGGCCGCCGGCGCTCCTCACCAGGTTGGCGAAGCCGGTCATGATCCGATCCCAAGCCGCACGCACGGGCTTCGCCTGAACCCCGATTTCGGCAATCGCATCGGCCGGATCGGTGGCGGCCTCCAGATCGACGAAGACGACCTCGAACTCTCCCGTTTCGGCCAGACAGCGCTGCAGCTCCCGCACGAGGCTCGTCTTGCCCATCCGCCGCTGCGCGGTCAGCAGGGTGTGGGTTCCTTCCCGCACCCGTTCTTCCAGCGCTTCGAGGTCCGTCTTGCGGTCGAAGAAGTTTTCTCCGTCGACCCAGTTGCTCCCGCCTTTTCGGATCATGGTCATCACCCAACGATACTCTTGGCAGCAATATCGTTGCCAACACATCTGTTGTCAACCCTACCTTCAGGCTGCCGCACTCCCGTGTAGCGTCCACCTGACCAGTATTTCGTGTTCTAGGCCGACGCGCAGCCGGGCGCCAAGGTATGGGAGTTCGCGGTTCTAGCGACGTCGCTCCATCTTGAGGTTCGCTCGATTTCCCAGCTCTACCGGGACCGGGCTGACGCAGAGAACGGCTTCGACGAGTTGAAGAACCAATGGGGGTGGGGCGGCTTCACGACGCGCGACCTGAAGCGCTGCCAGCACATGGCCCGTCTAATCGCGCTGACCTGCAACTGGTAGAGCCTGCTTGTGCGCTTGGCCGATCGCGATCACCAGCCGGCCGCCTCTGCTGCTCGGACGCCGCTGTCGGTGACGTCGAGCCACGGGCGTCGGCGGGTGCTCACCACCAACCCTGGACCTCGACGCCCTCGAAATTATTCGATTAGTGGGGAAGAATGTGGGAAAGAATTTCGCTCTTACAAGATAACTCTCTTTTATATCAATACTTTAATTAACACACTCAAGTCCGGCCCGGGGAGCCAGTTTCGGGGCCGCCGGAATGAGCGGTCCGCCGAAGGGCGCGAGACCCCGCAGGGCATGTCCCGGCGGGGTCTCGTCATCTCTGCTGGGGCGTGGTGCCGACGCCCCAGGCACGCATCAATTCTGCGTGAATACCTCGCCGTCGAAACGCTCGCGGGTGGCGATCTCCTCCACCGGGCGGCGCCTCAGCTTGGTGAGCTGCTTGACCGGGCGCCCGAAGGGCATGACCGCGCAGACCGCGTGATCCTCCGGGATGTTGAGCAGCGTCTTGATCTCGGGCTCGTGGGCGATGGGCAGGGTCGTGATCGTGCCGCCGAACCCGTTCTGCCGGGCCGCCAGCAGCAGGCTCCAGGCGAAGGGATAGATCGAGGCCCCGCCGATCACGCCAACGCGGTCCAGATACTGATCGGTTGCGGCGACCACCTTGAGGTCGACGCAGACCACCAGCACGACCGAGGACTTGACCAGCGGCTCGGTCAGCATGGCCGGCGCCGAAGTCGCCTCGATCTGCTCTGGTGTGAGCTTGGTCGGAATCCAGGCGCTCCAAGGACTTTCGCCCGCGTCGATCTGGGCGCGGTAACGTTTGGCGACCGGTATCGTCAGGTCGGAAAGCCGCTGCCTGGTCGCCATGTCGCGCACGATGATGACCCGATTGCCCTGGCGGTTGCCCCCACTCGGCGAGAAGCGGGCGTTCTCGATCATCTCGTAGATCACCTCGTCGGGCAGGTGATCGTCGGTAAAGTCGCGGCAGGCGAAGGTCGTGCGCATGGCCTCGTACAGTTCCATCGATTCGTCCTCTCAGCGTTCGGCGACGCGCCCGGCGGCGATAAAGACCACCCGGTCGCGGGCAGGGCGAAATGGGGTGGCGGTGTATGGCGGAGGGACGGGGATTCGAACCCCGGACACCTCTCGGTGAACACGCTTTCCAGGCGTGCGCCTTAAACCACTCGGCCATCCCTCCGCGGGGGCGGAACAATAGCAACAACCCCTGGCGCTGCAATATCGGAGACACCATATAGGCCGAAAGGAGGCGTCATATGGTGATCCTTCGGCTTGTCGGGGTCGTGCTCTGCTTGGTGTTCCTCGCGGTGCTCGGCCATGAGATCTACGGTGCGGCAACGGGCAGCGGCTATCGCCTGATTTCGGGTGGCGAGCTGTGGTTCCGCTTCGACGGGAACAGCCTTGTCGGTTTCCAGGCCCTGATCGAGAAGAACATCGCCCCTTGGCTCTGGTCGGACATCGTGCTGCCGGTGCTGCGCGGGCCGGCCTGGGCGATTCCCCTGGTGCCGGCGGCGCTGATGCTGGTGTTCGCGAGACCCTGGCGCCGTCAATACGCCTGATCTGGCAGCGGCCTATGACTCGCCCATCTTGAGCGCGGCGAGAAAGGCTTCCTGAGGGATCTCGACGTTGCCGATCTGGCGCATGCGCTTCTTGCCCTTCTTCTGCTTCTCCAGCAGCTTGCGCTTGCGCGTCACGTCGCCGCCGTAGCACTTCGCCAGCACGTCCTTGCGCAAGGGGCTCACGGTCTCGCGCGCGATGATCTTGCCGCCGATGGCGGCCTGGATCGCAATCTTGAAGAGCTGGCGCGGGATCAGCTCCTTGAGGCGCACGCAGAGCGCCCGGCCGCGACGCTCGGCCTGGCTCCGGTGGGCGATGAGCGCGAGCGCGTCCACGGGCTCGCCATTGATCATGATGGCGAGCTTGACCAGGTCGCTCTCCAGGTAGTCCTCAAGCCGGTAGTCGAAGCTCGCATAGCCGCGCGAGACCGATTTTAGGCGGTCGTAGAAATCGAAGACCACCTCGTTGAGCGGCAGCCGGTAGATCACCATCGCCCGGTTGCCCGCGTAGGTGAGGTCGAGCTGCTCGCCGCGCTTCTCCTCGCAAAGCGCGAGAACGCCGCCGAGATGCTCGTCGGGCACCAGAATCGTGGCGTGAATCCAGGGCTCGTCGATCCGCCTGATGCGGCTGGGGTCGGGCATGTCCGCCGGGTTGTGGAGGGAGAGTTCCTGCCCGTCGGTGAGCGTCACGCGGTAGACCACGCTTGGCGCAGTCGCCACCAGGTCGAGGCCGAACTCGCGCTCCAGCCGTTCCTGCACGATCTCCAGGTGGAGGAGGCCGAGGAAGCCGCAGCGAAAGCCGAAGCCCAGAGCCGGCGAACTCTCGGCGTCGTAATGAAAACTCGAATCGTTGAGGCGGAGCTTGGCGAGGCTCTCGCGCAGCCGCTCGTAGTCGTTCGAATCGACCGGGAAGAGCCCGCAGAAGACCACCGGCACGCTGGGGCGGAAGCCCGGCAGCGCCTCCGCCGCGGGGCGCCTGACCGCGGTGATTGTATCGCCCACTTCGCAGTCGGCCACGTCCTTGATGGCGGCTGTGATGAAGCCGATCTCGCCGGGACCGAGGCTGTCCACCAGCGTCTTCTTCGGCGTGAATACGCCGACTCGCTCGACCTCGTGCTCCGCGCCCGAGGCCATCATGCGAATCTTCGTGCGCGGCGTGAGTCGGCCGTGCACGACGCGCACCAGGATCACCACGCCGAGATAGGGGTCGTACCAGCTATCGACCAGCAACGCCGTGAGCGGCGCGTCGGCGTCGCCTGCGGGCGGCGGCAGGCGGGCGATGAGCGCGTCGAGCACGGTCTCGATGCCCTGGCCGGTCTTGGCGGAGACCTCCAGCGCGCCCGACGCGTCGATGCCGATGACATCCTCGATCTGCTGCTTCACGCGGTCCGGCTCGGCCGAGGCGAGGTCCATCTTGTTGAGCACGGGAACGATTTCGTGGTCGTGGTCCACCGCCTGGTAGGCGTTGGCGAGAGTTTGCGCCTCCACGCCCTGGGTGGCGTCGACCACCAGCAGCGAGCCCTCGCAGGCCGCGAGCGAGCGGCTCACCTCGTAGGAGAAATCCACGTGGCCGGGGGTGTCCACGAGATTGACCACATGGTCGGAACCGTCGCTGCCGCGATAGGCGAGGCGCACGGTCTGCGCCTTGATCGTGATGCCGCGCTCGCGCTCGAGCTCCATCGAGTCGAGCACCTGGCTGGTCATCTCGCGCTTCTGCAGGCCGCCGCAGCGCTCGATCAGCCGGTCGGCGAGGGTCGACTTGCCGTGGTCGATATGGGCGATGATCGCGACGTTGCGGATGCGCGCGAGATCGGTCATGGCCGCGTCTCCACGCGTCGGCCGGCGCTCGGGCGGATCAGCCGCGCAGCACGCCGCCGGTCATCTTCGCCACGTTGGCGACGATCTTCGCGGCCGCCGCGTCGATTTCCGGGTCGGTCAACGTGCGGTCCTGCGCCTCCAGGCGAACCGTGATCGCGAGGGATTTCTTGTCCGCCTCGATGCCGGGGCCGGCGTAGACATCGAACACCGTAACCGCCTTGATCAGCGCCTTCTCGGCATTGCGGGCCGCACGCTCGACCTCTGACGCAGGCACGCCGCCATCGAGGATAAACGCGAAGTCGCGTTCGGCCGCGGGATAGTCCGAGGCGGCGAGCGAGGGCTTGGCGCGCGTTGCCTTTGCCTTGGGCCGGGGCAGGGCGTCAATCATCACCTCGAAGCCCACCATCGGCCCCTCGGCGCCAAGCTCCGCGAGGACGCCGGGATGCAGCTCGCCGAAGGTGGCCAATACGTTGCGGCCGAGCCCGAGCGTGCCGACCCGGCCGGGGTGGTACCACGCCGGGCCTTCCGTCCTGGTCTGGAGGCTGCCGAGCGAGACGCCGGCCGCGCTGAGCGCGGCGAGCGCATCGGCCTTGGCATCGAAGGGGTCAACCGGGCGCTCCGGCCCGTGCCAGTTGCGCGGCACCGCCGCTGCGGCCCGCACGCCTGCGACCACCGTCCGCTGCTCGTCCGGCGCCGTGCCGCTGTAAACCGGTCCGGTCTCGAACAGCGCCGCATCGGCGAAGCCGCGATCTGCGTTGCGCCGACAGGCCTCGATCAAGTTGGGCAGGATCGAGGGGCGCATAGCATCGAGCTCGGCGTTGATCGGGTTCGCCAGCACCAGCGCGTCGGGCGCATCGCCGAAGAGGACCGCGTGCTGCCTCGGCATGAACGACCAGGTCACCGCCTCGAACATGCCACGCGCCGTGAGCGAGCGGCGCACGGCGCCGAGCCGGCGGCGTGTGGGCGAGAGCGCCGGCCGCGCCCGCTCAGCTGCCGTCGGGCTGAGGGAGACCGCAGGGATCTGGTCGAAACCCGCGATCCGCAGCACTTCCTCGACAAGGTCCGCCTCGCCGAGGATGTCGCCGCGCCAGGGCGGCGGTGCGACCGAGACCATGCCGCCCTCTTGCTCCTTGCAGGCGAAGCCCAGAGCCGTGAGGATGCCGAGCGAGTCCGACCGCTCGCAGTCGACGCCGCCGAGCGCCTTGACCCTGGAGGGGCGAAAGGCGATCTCGCGCCGCCACGCGGGCTCCGCGCCCGCGACCACGACCTCGCTCGCCTCGCCGCCGCAGAGCTCCATCACGAGCCTGGTCATCAGCTCCATGCCGGGGCCTGCGAAGGCCGGATCGACCCCGCGCTCGAAGCGGTAGCGCGCGTCGCTCTCCAGGTTGAAGGTGCGCCCGGTCGCGGCGGTGCGGACGGGGTCGAAGAGCGCGATCTCGATGAAGACATCCGTCGTCTCCATCGTGCATCCCGTGGGCTCGCCGCCCATCACGCCGGCGAGGCTGATCACGCCGCTCTCGTCGCCGATGCCGGTCATCGCGTCGTCGAGCACGTACTCCTTGCCGTTGAGCGCGGCGAACGTCGCGCCGACCTGACCCAGCCTCAGCCAGATATCGCCCTTCACCTTGCCGGCATCGAAGACGTGCACGGGACGGTTGCGGTCGATGGTCAGGTAGTTGGTGAGGTCGACCAGAGCGGAGATCGGGCGCAAGCCGACCGAAGAAAGCCGGTCCTTGAGCCAGCGCGGGCTCTCGCAGTTTCGCACATCCCGGATGTAGCGGCCGAGAAAGAGCGGGCAGGGGCTCGGCCCGTCGCCGGGGAAGTCGAGGATCACGTCGATGGGACTCGTGAACGTGCCGGGGACGGGCTCGATGTCGGCGCTCTTGAGGCGGCCGAGCCCGGCTGCCGCGAGGTCGCGGGCAATACCGTAAACGCCAAGGCAATCGGCGCGGTTGGGCGTGATCGCGATGTCGAACAGCGGGTCGTCCAGGCCCATCACTTCAGCGAAGGGCGCGCCGACCGGGGCGTCCGGGTCGAGCTCGATGATCCCCTCGTGCTCGTCGCTCAGGCCCATCTCGCGCTCTGAGCAGAGCATGCCGCAGCTTTCGACGCCCCTGATCTTCGCCTTCTTGAGCGCGACGCCGGTGCCGGGGATGGTGGTGCCAGGCGGGGCGAAGACGCCCTTCATGCCCGTGTGCGCATTGGGCGCGCCGCAGACCACCTCGACCTGTTCCGTTCCCGTATCGACCGTGCAGAGCCTGAGCTTGTCGGCGTTCGGATGCTGCCGCGCCTCGACCACGTAGGCGACGGTGAAGGGCGCGAGCTCGTCGCCGGGCCGACGCACCTCCTCCACCTCGAGCCCGACGGCGGTGAGCTTGGCCGCGATGTCGTCGACCGACACATCGGTCTCCAGATGCGTCTTCAGCCAGGAGAGGGTGAACTTCACGCGCTCAGCCCCGCAGCCAGGGTCGGCACGTCGAACGGCGCGAAGCCGTAGTGGCGCAGCCAGCGCAGGTCGGCGTCGAAGAAGCTGCGCAGGTCGGGGATGCCGTACTTCAGCATGGCCGGACGCTCGACCCCAATACCGAAGGCGAAGCCCTGGTAGCGCGCCGGGTCGAGCCCCACGATCTCCAGCACCCTCGGGTGCACCATGCCGCAGCCCAGAATCTCCATCCAGTCGGCGCCGTGGCCGATGCGCAAGCCCCCGCCTTCCCGCGAACAGCCGATATCCATCTCGGCGGACGGTTCGGTGAAGGGGAAGTAGCTCGGCCGGAAGCGCACCGGCAGGTCTTCGACCTCGAAGAACGCCCGCGCCAGATCGATCAGGCAACCCTTGAGATGGCCCATGTGGGTGCTCTCGTCGATCACCAGCCCCTCGATCTGATGGAACATGGGCGTGTGGGTCATGTCGTAGTCGCAGCGGTAGGTGCGGCCCGGCGCGATGATGCGGTGCGGCGGCGGCTCGGCCTGCATGTGGCGGATCTGCACCGGCGAGGTGTGGGTCCTGAGCAACATGCGCTCGCCCGCCTCGTCGGCGCCAAAATAGAAGGTGTCGTGCATCTGGCGCGCCGGGTGCTCCGGCGGGATGTTGAGCGCCGTGAAGTTGTGGAAGTCGTCCTCGATGTCCGGCCCTTCGACGACGCGGAAGCCCATGTCGGCGAGGATCGCGATCAGCTCGTCCAGCACCTGGCTGATGGGGTGGACGGTGCCTTCCGCCTCGGGGCGGGTCGGGAGCGTCACGTCCACGCGCTCCGTGGCTAGGCGCTGGTCCAGGGCAGCGCGCTCCAGCGCCGCCCGCCGCACGTCGACCGCGTCGGCGAGCTTGCGCTTGATCTGGTTGAGCCGGACACCGGCCTCCTTACGGGCCTCGATATCGAGCCCGCCCAGGCCCTTCATCGCCTGGCTGAGGGGCGACTTCTTGCCGAGCGCGGCGACGCGCGCCTGCTCCAGTGCGGGCAGGTCACCGGCCGCCTCGATCCCGGCCAGCATCCGCTCTTCCAGGGCGTGAAGGTCTTCCAAGGACCCTACTCCGACGGCCGAGCCCAGGTGGCGCGGCGGCCGATCAGCCGGTCGCGCCGTGCGCGCTCCGCGCCTGCTCCACCACGGCCGCGAACGCCGCCGGCTCACGGACAGCGAGGTCCGCCAGCACCTTGCGGTCGATATCCACCTTGGCGAGGGAAAGACCGTGCATGAGCTGCGAATAGGTGAGCCCATGTTCGCGGGCCGCGGCATTGATCCGCTGGATCCAGAGCGCGCGGAACCGGCGCTTGCGGGTGCGGCGATCGCGATAGGCGTATTGCAGCGCCTTCTCGACGCGCCCAAGGGCTACCCGGTAGCTGGAATGGCTGCGCCCGCGATAGCCGCGGGCCAGCTTCAGCACCTTCTTGTGCCGGGCGTGGTTGGTCACGCCCCGCTTTACCCGTGCCATGGGGATGTTCCTCCGACGCGCTCAGAGATAAGGCAGGAACTGCCGCACGATCGCCGCATCCGGCGGGGAAAGCACCTGGGCGCTGCGCTGGTTGCGCTTCACCTTCTTCTCGCGCTTGGTCAGATTGTGGCGGTGGTAGGCGGCACGCCGGCGCAGCTTGCCGCGCCCCGTGGCGGAGAACCGCTTCTTCGCGCTGCTCTTGGTCTTGAGCTTTGACATAAGCGTCTCGCGATCGTCGTCGTTTCTCGAAAGGGTGGGGCGCGCCGGGCGCGCGCCCTTGTACTCGCAGTGCTGACCGGATTCAAGAGTAGATGCGCTGGCGTGGCGTTCGCGGCCGGGGCCTTGCGAAATGGAGGCAGTCGCTGTGCTCGGCTACGAGGCGCCAGTGCGGCGCCCGGCGGCTACTTGCAGGTCATCACCATGGTCATCTGGCGGCCCTCCATCTTCGGCATCTGCTCCACCTTCGCCAAATCCTCGAGATCATCGCGCACGCGCATCAGCACGTTCATGCCGATGTTCTGGTGCACCATCTCGCGTCCCCGGAAGCGCATGGTCACCTTGACCTTGTCGCCTTCGTCGAGGAACCGGCGGATGTTGCGCAGCTTCACGTCGTAGTCAGCCGCGTCGATGCCGGGCCGGAATTTGACCTCCTTGATATCGATCGTTTTTTGCTTCTTGCGGGCTTCGCTGGCCTTCTTCTGGGCCTCGTACTTGTACTTGCCGAAGTCGAGGAGCTTGCACACCGGCGGCTCCGCGTCCGGTGCGACCTCGACCAGGTCGAGCCCCGTCTCGTCCGCGAGCTCTAGAGCGCGCTCCACGGCGACGACGCCGACCTGTCCTCCGTTTTGATCGATGAGGCGGACACTTGCCGCCTGAATGTCATCATTGACGCGCGGTCCTTCACGCGTCGGTGGTGCCGCGACCGGATGTCTCGCTATCCCCCGTCTCCCTTCATCGTGGCGCTAGACGGGCCGACGGCATCGTCATGGATAGTGTCGCTTCGTCAACCCGTTCCCTCCTGGGCGGCTCGCCGGCTGAGCGGACTGGCCGCTTGGTGGCAAAGTGTAGTGACGGCCTCGTCCAGCGCAAGAATTTCTTGGTCCCTGGAGCCCAAGCGGCGCAGGGATACCGTACCCTGTTCGGCCTCGCGCGCGCCGACGGCGAGGATCAACGGGATCTTGGCGGCGCTGTGCTCGCGCACCTTGTAGCCAATCTTCTCGTTGCGCAGGTCGGCGTCGACGCGCAGCCCGGCGCCCTGCAGGCGCGCCGCGACTGTCTTTGCGTAGGCGGCGTGCTGATCCGTGATGCTCGCCACCACCGCATGCGTGGGCGAGAGCCAGAGCGGCAGGTGGCCGCTGTAATGCTCCAGCAGAATCCCGATGAAGCGCTCCAGCGAGCCGAACAGCGCCCGGTGCAGCATCACCGGCCGGTGCCGCGCGCCGTCCTCGCCGATATAGCTCGCGTCGAGGCGCTCGGGCAGGTTCAGGTCGACCTGGAGCGTGCCGCACTGCCATTCGCGCCCGATGGCGTCGCGCAGCACGAACTCGAGCTTCGGCCCGTAGAACGCGCCCTCGCCGGGATTGTGGCTGTAGTCGATCCCCATGCTCTCCAGCGCGCCCTGGAGCGCGGCTTCCAGCTGGTCCCACACCTCGTCGGAGCCGATCCGCTTGGGCGGCCGGTCGGCGAACTTGATCTCCACGTCGTCGAAGCCGAAGTCGCGGTAAATGTCGAGGCAGAGCTCGGTCACGCCCCGGCATTCCTCCTCGGTCTGCTCCGGCGTGCAGAAGATGTGGGCGTCGTCCTGGCTGAAGGCGCGCACCCTGAGCAGGCCGTGCAGCGCGCCCGACGGCTCGTAGCGGTGGACCTTGCCGAACTCCGAAATCCTGAGCGGCAGGTCGCGGTAGCTCTTGATGCCGCGCTTGTAGACCTGCACGTGCCCCGGGCAGTTCATCGGCTTGATCGCGTAGTGCCGGCCGTCCTCGGTCTGGGAAACGAACATGTGCTCGCGGAAGGTCTGCCAGTGGCCGGAGGCCTCCCAGAGCACGCTGTCCATCATGTCGGGCGTGCTGACCTCGTGATAACCGGCGGCATCTTGCCGGGCGCGCATGTAGTCGACGAGGGAGCGGAAGAGCGTCCATCCCTTGGGGTGCCAGAAGGCCGCGCCCGGCGCTTCCTCCTGAAAGTGGAAGAGCCCCATCTCGCGCCCGAGCCGCCGGTGGTCGCGCTTCTCGGCTTCCTCGAGCCGGTGCAGGTAGGCCTTGAGCTGCTTGTCGTCCGGCCAGGCGGTACCGTAGATGCGCTGGAGCATCTCGTTCCGCGCATCGCCCCGCCAATAGGCGCCCGCGACCTTGAGCAGCTTGAAGGCACCGACCCTGCCGGTGGACGGCAGGTGCGGCCCGCGGCAGAGATCGACGAAGTCCCCCTGCCGGTAGAGGGTGATGGCCTCACCCTCCGGGATCGCGGCGATCAGCTCCGCCTTGTAGAGCTCGCCCATGTCCTGGAACATCTCGACCGCGTCGTCGCGCGACCAGACCTCGCGCTCCACCGTCTCGTTCCGGCTCTTGATCTCGGCCATGCGCGCCTCGATTAGTTCGAGATCGGCGGGCGTGAAGGGCTCGTTGCGGGCGAAGTCGTAATAGAACCCGTCCTCGATGGCGGGACCGATGGTCACCTGAACGTCGGGGTAAAGCTCCTTGACCGCCTCCGCCAGGAGGTGCGCGGCGTCATGGCGGATGACCTCGAGCGCGTCCTCATCGCGCGCGGTGACCACGCGCACCGCCGCGTCGTCTTCGATGGGCCGGGAGAGGTCGCGCAGCTCGCCGTCGACCTCGACCAGAAGTGCCGCCTTGGCGAGTCCGGGTCCGATCGACGCCGCGAGGTCGGCGCCTGTCACAGGGGCGTCGAACGAGCGCGCCGCGCCGTCCGGCAACGAGAGTGTCGGCATGGCGGCGTCGTCGAATCCCTGCTTGCTCGGCGAAAGTCGCGGCACTCTATCCGCGGCGCTTCGCCTGTCAAGCAGAGCGGCGCGTCCGCAGCGGTTACCTGACTCGGTTCAGGCAGATCTGAGACGGCGCTCAAGCGAGAGGGATGGGAACGCACGATGTCATACAGCTACAGAGCACTCGTCGTCGACAAGCAGGAGGACGGAGTCGGCGCCGAGATCAGGACGCTTACCAAGGCCGCGTCGTCGTCGACGTCAGCGCCTGACCCCGACGTAAGGGCAAGAAGTGGGCCGGGCCGCAACGCGGCCCGGAGCGCGCGACTGCGCGCCGCGCCATTGGCGCGTAGCCAAGCGAACGGAGTGAGCGCCCGGCGACTGAGGGAAACTGAAAGTCAACCGTAAAGGACGGCGGTGATCTCGTAGGTGTGGCGGCCGCCGGGGGTTTCGAGCTCAACGGAATCTCCGGTCGAGCGGCCGACCAGCGCCCGCGCCAACGGTGAGGTTATGGAGAGCCGGCCCTCGCTCGCGTCGGCCTCGTCGGCGCCGACGATCTGATAGGTGCTCGCGGCCTCGGTGTCCTCATCGACGATGGAGACCGTCGCGCCGAACTGCACCCGATCACCGGAAAGCGTGCTGGTGTCGATCACCTCCGCGCCGCCGAGCTTCGCTTCCAGCTCCAGGATGCGCGCTTCGGTGAGGCCCTGGCGGTCCTTCGCGGCGTGATACTCGGCGTTTTCCGACAGATCGCCGTGCTCGCGGGCCGCAGCGATCTCGCGCACGATGCGGGGACGCTCGGCCTTCAGCCGGCTAAGCTCCTCCTTGAGGCGCTTGTGCCCCTCGGGCGTCATCAAATGTCTGTCCATCGTCGGACTGCCGCGCACCCGCGTTCGGGGCCGCGTCCCCTCCCGAGCCTTTCGATGATCTCCCGCTGCCGGCGTTAGGCGCCGACGTTCTGATTGGCTTGAGAATAGGACTGGAGCGGGGCCACATCAAGGCTGCCGCCCTTCAGCGCCTCGACGCCGCGGATCATCGCGCGGCTGCCCGAGAGAGTGGTGAAATAGGGCACCTGATGTTCCAGCGCCGCACGGCGCAATAGGTAACTCGCCAGCCGCTCCTGCGCGCCCTCGGTGGTGTTGACCACAAGCTGGATGGTGCCGTCCTTGATGGCATCGACGATGTGCGGGCGGCCTTGCTGCACCCGGTTGACGTGCGCAGCGGCGATCCCCGCCCGCGCCAGGGCTGCGCGGGTCCCGCTGGTGGCGACGAGGTCGAAGCCGAGCCCCGCCAGGCTGCGAGCGATGGCCACCGCCGCCGGCTTGTCGTCGTCTCGGACCGAGATAAAAGCACGGCCTGCGACCGGCAGGTGCATGCCGGCGCCGATCTGCGCTTTGGCGAAGGCGCTGCCGAAGTCGCGGTCGATGCCCATAACCTCGCCGGTCGACTTCATCTCCGGCCCGAGCACCGTGTCCACGCCGGGGAAGCGGGCGAAGGGGAACACCGCCTCCTTGACCGCGACGTGCTCAGGTGCCGCGCCGCCGTTCAGGATTGCCTCGGGCAACCGCGCGCCCGTCATGGCGAGCGCCGCGAGCTTCGCGATTGGCGCGCCGATGCTCTTGGCGACGAAGGGCACAGTGCGGCTCGCCCGCGGGTTGACCTCCAGCACGTAGACGGTGCCAGCCTGCACGGCGTACTGCACGTTCATCAAGCCGCGCACGTCGAGCGCGCGGGCGAGGGCTATGGTCTGGCGGCGCAGCTCATCCACCGTCTCCTCGCTCAGCGAATGCGGTGGCAGCGAGCAGGCCGAATCGCCCGAATGGATGCCCGCTTCCTCGATGTGCTCCATGATCCCGGCGACGGCCACGTTCTCGCCGTCCGCCAGCGCATCGACATCCACCTCTACCGCGTCCTTGAGGTAGCGGTCGAGCAGGATCGGCCCATCGCCGAAGGCTTCCACGGCATCGCGCATGTAGCGGTTGAGACCGTCGCTGTCGTTGACGATCTCCATGGCCCGCCCGCCCAGCACGTAAGAGGGGCGGACCACGACGGGATAGCCGATGCGCTCGGCGATGCTCCGCGCTTCCTCGCTCGACGTGCAGGTCTCGTTCGCCGGTTGGCGAAGTCCGAGATCTCCAAGCAGCGTGCGAAAGCGCTCGCGGTCCTCGGCCAGATCGATGGCGTCGGGCGCCGTGCCCAGGATTGGCACGCCCGCCGCCTCCAGCGCCTTGGCGAGCTTGAGCGGCGTCTGCCCGCCGAACTGGATGTTGAGCCCGACCAGCTCGCCCGCGCTCTGCTCGACGCGGACGATGTCGAGCACGGTCTCCGTGGTGAGCGGCTCGAAATAGAGCCGGTCCGAGGTGTCGTAGTCAGTGGAGACGGTCTCCGGGTTGCAGTTGACCATGATGGTCTCGAAGCCCGCGTCCTTGAGCGCGTAGGCCGCGTGAACGCAGCAGTAGTCGAACTCGATGCCCTGGCCGATCCGGTTGGGCCCGCCGCCTAGGATGACGACCTTGCGGCGCGCGCTCGGGTCGGCCTCGCATTCGGGCGGCGCGTCGCCGGTGCCTGTCTCGTAGCAGGAGTACATGTAGGGCGTGCGCGATTCGAATTCGGCGGCGCAGGTGTCGATCCGCTTGAACACCGGGTGGACGCCGAGTTCGGCCCGCTTTGCCGCGACTGTCGCCTCGTCGGTGTCGGCCAGCGCGGCGAGCCTGCGGTCGCCGAAGCCCAGGACCTTCAGCCGGCCGAGGCTCGGCGCGTCTGCCGGCAGGCCATGCGCGCGGACCTCCGCCTCGGCGCGCACGATCGCGTCGATCTCCCGCAGGAACCAGGGATCGACGGCGCAGGCCCGGTGCACCGCGTCGACGCCGACACCGCGCCGGAGCGCTTCGGCGATCACCAGCAGGCGGTCGGGTCTGGGCTGGCCGAGCGCCGCCATAATGGCTTCGTGGCCGCCCTCCTCGGCGCCGGTAATGGCGATTTCGTCGAGCCCGGTGAGCCCCGTCTCCATCGAGCGGAGCGCCTTCTGCAGCGATTCGCAGAATGTGCGCCCGATCGCCATGGCCTCGCCGACCGACTTCATCGAGGTGGTGAGCAGCGGCTCGGCGCCGGGAAATTTTTCGAACGCGAAGCGCGGGATCTTGGTCACCACGTAGTCGATGCTGGGCTCGAAAGAGGCGGGCGTGACGCCGGTGATGTCGTTCGCGATCTCATCGAGGGTGTAGCCGACGGCGAGCTTGGCCGCGACCTTGGCAATGGGGAACCCGGTCGCCTTGGACGCCAGAGCCGACGAGCGCGAGACCCGCGGGTTCATTTCGATGACGACGAGGCGGCCCGTGGCCGGGTCCACGGCGAACTGGACGTTGGAACCGCCGGTCTCGACGCCCACCTTGCGCAGCACCGCGATGGCGGCGTTGCGCATGAGTTGATACTCCTTGTCGGTGAGCGTGAGCGCCGGCGCCACGGTGATCGAATCGCCGGTGTGGATGCCCATCGGGTCCACGTTCTCGATGGAGCAGACGATGATGGCGTTGTCGGCCCTGTCGCGCACGACCTCCATCTCGAACTCTTTCCAGCCGAGCACCGATTCCTCGACCAGGATCTCGCCGGCGGGCGAGGCGTCCATGCCGGCCGCGGCGAGCTTCGAGAACTCCTCACGGTTGTAGGCGATGCCGCCGCCGGTGCCGCCCAAGGTGTAGGAGGGCCGGATGATGGTCGGCAGCCCCACCAGGTCGAGCGCCTGGCGGGCCTCGTCGAGCGAGCGCGCGATGCGGCTCTTCGGGCATTCCAGCCCGATCTCGCCCATCGCCTCGCGAAAGGCCTCGCGGTCCTCAGCGATCTCGATGGCCGCCCGCGAGGCGCCGATCAGGTCCACGCCGTGGCGCGCGAGTGTGCCGTCGTCGGCGAGCGCAAGCGCCGTGTTCAGCGCGGTCTGACCGCCCATGGTCGGCAGTAGGGCGTCCGGCTTCTCGGCGGCGATGATCCGCGCCACGATGGCGGGCGTGATCGGCTCGACGTAGGTCGCGTCGGCAAACTCCGGGTCGGTCATGATCGTCGCCGGGTTCGAGTTCACCAGGATCACCCGGTAGCCCTCGTCCTTGAGCGCCTTGCAGGCCTGCGTGCCCGAATAGTCGAACTCGCAGGCCTGACCGATCACGATGGGGCCGGCGCCGATCACCATGATCGAGCCGATGTCGGTGCGTTTCGGCATCGTGCGTGCGCCCGTCCGCCGTCAGTCCATCAGCGCGACGAACCGGTCGAAGAGATGCTGGGCATCCTGCGGGCCGGGCGACGCTTCCGGATGGTACTGGACCGAGAAGATGGGCCGGTCGTCGACGGCGAGGCCTTCCAGCGTGCCGTCGAAGAGAGAGACGTGGGTGGCGGTGACGCCGGCAGGCAGCGAATCCGCCATGACCTCGAAGCCGTGGTTCTGGCTCGTAATCTCGACTCGCCCCGTCGCCAGCTCTTTGACCGGGTGGTTGGCGCCGCGATGGCCGAAGGGCATCTTCTTGGTCTCGGCGCCGAGAGCCAAGGCGAGAAGCTGATGGCCGAGGCAGATGCCGAAAATGGGCAGCCCGCCCTCGATCAACGACTGGATCACGGGCACCGCATACTCGCCGGTCGCGGCCGGGTCTCCCGGCCCGTTCGAGAGAAAGATTCCATCCGGCGCGTGGGCGAGAATCGTGTCTGCGTCCGCCGTGGCGGGCACGACGGTCACGTCACAGCCGGCGGCGGCGAGCGAGCGCAGGATGTTGCGCTTGGCGCCATAATCGACCGCGACCACGCGGTGGCGCGGCGCGGCGCGGGAGCCGTAGGCGCCGGTTTCGACATCCCAGGTGGTCTCGGTCCAGCCGTAGGCCTGGCGGCAGCAGACCGCCTTGGCGAGGTCCATGCCCTCGAGCCCCGGCCACGCACGGGCCTTCGCGATGAGCGCGGCCTCGTCGATGGCCTCGGGCTCGGATGTGTGGATCAGCGCGCCGTCCTGCGCGCCGCCGGTGCGCAACAGGCGGGTCAGACGTCTGGTATCGATACCCGCGATGCCGATGAGGCCGCGCCTTTCAAGCCAGCCTTCGAGGTGCTGGACCGCGCGCCAGTTCGAGGGCTCGGTGACATCCGCGCGCAACACCAGCCCAAGCGCCGCTGGCGTTCCCGCCTCCAGGTCGTCCTCGTTGGTCCCGACGTTGCCGATATGGGGGAAAGTGAAGGTGATGATCTGCCCGGCATATGACGGATCGGTGAGAATTTCCTGATAGCCGCTCATCGCGGTGTTGAAGCAGATTTCGCCCACGGCCTCGCCCCGCGCGCCAAGGCCGCGGCCGCGAAAAACCGTTCCGTCGGCGAGCGCGAGCGCCGCAGTTGCGGTAGGCGATCCAGACCCTGACATCGAAGTTCCTGCGGACGGGCCGCGCGTCCTCGCCGCCCTGTCCGACTCGTGGTGCGCGCGGAGTCGAAGGTGGGCGCAGTGTAGTCGGGGCCATGTCGCGGTCAAGCATCGACCCGTCGCGGTCGAGCATCGACGACAATTGCCAATTGCAAGGTACGCAAAGCGCCCAATTCCGTCGCCGGAAGGCCCCGTCCGGAAACGAGATTCTTGTCAAGGGAGAATCGTCGTTGATCGGCATTGTCGGGTGCCTATAGTTCTCGGCATTCCAAATGACGGGGGATGCCCATGCTGCGACCGCAGCTGGAGGAGGCGCTCAAGCGTGCCATGAAGGCGCGCGAAAAGTGCCGGGTCGCGACCATCAGGCTGATCCTGGCAGCGCTCAAGGATCGCGACATTGCTGAGCGCGGCAAGGGCAACGGAGAACTGGAAGACAGCCAAATCCTGGCCCTGTTGCAGACGATGATTCGCCAACGACGCGAGAGTATCGAGCAGTATGAACGGGGCGGCCGGATCGACCTCGCCGAGCGCGAGGCCGAGGAAATCGCCGTGATCCAGACCTTCCTGCCGCCGGCGATCGAGGGCGACGATCTGGTCTCAGTTGTGCGCGGCGTCGTGGACGACCTGAATGCCAGCACAATCAAGGACATGGGCCGCACGATGGCATGCCTGAAGCAAAAGTATTCGGGCCGTATGGACTTCGCCAAGGCGAGCGGGCTGGTGAGGGAGTTGCTCGCTTCCGGCTAATTTTAAGGCAGCCGGCAGGATTGGTGGGCCGGCGGAAAGTGATCTGCTCCTCGGGAATGGGTCGTCCCGTGAGGGATAGACAGGCTGGGAAACGGGCGCTGACCGCGCCATGATGAGCGCTTAGCCGGGCGTGAGGGGATGACGTTCCCACCGAGTTTTCTGGACGAGATTCGCGCGCGCGTTCCGCTGGAAGGCGTGATCGGCAAACGCGTGCGGCTGGTGCGCCGCGGGCGCGAAATGATCGGCCTCTGCCCCTTCCACAAGGAGAAGACGCCCTCTTTCACCGTAAACGAGGAGAAGGGCTTCTTCCACTGCTTCGGCTGCGGCGCCCACGGCGACGTCATCGGCTTCCTCATGCGCGACGAGGGCCTCCCCTTCCCGGAGGCGGTGGAGCGCCTGGCAGGCGATGCGGGCCTGGCACTCCCCGCGCGCGATCCGCGCGCCGAGGCGCGGGAGAAGGAGCGGCACTCGCTCTACGGTGTGACCGAGGCTGCGGCCGCCTGGTTCGAGTCCGAGCTGGCGGGGCAGCGCGGCGCGGCGGCGCGGCGCTATCTCGACGCGCGCGGCGTGGATGAGGAGACCCGCGCACACTTCCGTATCGGCTTCGCGCCCGACAGCCGCACCGCGCTCCGCACCGCGCTGGAGGGCGACGGCGTGCCCGAAGCCATGATGCTGTCGGCCGGTCTCGTCATCGCGCCGGAGGATGGCGGCACGCCCTACGATCGCTTTCGGGGTCGGATCATCTTCCCCATCTGCGACCGGCGCGGCCGGGTTGTCGCCTTCGGCGGCCGGGCGTTGGGCGAGCGCCAGCCCAAGTATCTCAACTCGCCGGAGACGCCGCTCTTCGCCAAGGGCAGCCTGCTCTACGGCCAACATCTCGCCGCTCCCGCCGCCCGCAAGGCGAACCGGGTGATCGCGGTCGAGGGCTACATGGACGTAATCGCGCTGCATCAGGCGGGCATCACCGAGGCCGTGGCGCCGCTCGGCACCGCGCTTACCGAACAGCAGTTGGAAGCACTCTGGCGGCTCGCGGAGGATCCGGTGCTCTGCTTCGACGGCGACGAGGCCGGCGCCCGCGCCGCCGCACGTGCCGTCGAGCGAGCCTTGCCTCAGCTCAGCGCGAAGCGCTCGCTGCGGTTCGCGACGCTTCCCACCGGCCAGGACCCCGACACGATGGTGCGCGATCGCGGCCGCCGGGCGATGGCCGAGATCGTCGCCGCTGCGATCCCGCTCTCCGACCAGCTCTGGAAGATGGCGGCGGGCGGGCGCACGCTCGAAACGCCCGAGACGCGGGCCCGGGTCAACAAGCAGCTCCAGGACCATGTCGCGCGAATTCCCGATCGCGATCTCGGCTTCCGCTATATGGAGGATTACCGGCAGCGCCTGCGGCTGCCGTGGCAGGGGCGGCGGCAGGGCGGCGCGCCATCGTTCGTTGCCCCCGAGCCGCCGGTGCGGCGCGGCGAGGCGCTCGGCGCCGGCGGGCAAGGCATCGCGCAGCCCCGCGAGCGCGCCTTGCTCCAGCTCCTGCTCAGCTTCCCCGCATTGGCGCTGGAGCAGCACGAGGCGCTGGCTGGGCTCCACCTGGAAACGCCCCGATTCGCGGCCGTCGTCGCCGCGCTGATCGACTGGGCCGAGTCGGGACCCGAGCCGGAGAGTTCGGATCTCCGCGCGACCCTCGCGGCTCAGGACCTGGACGATGTGGTCGAGGAGCTGGTGGGGCAGGACGCTCAATTTCTCGACAGGCCGACCGGTATCGACCACGCGCGTGATCTGTTCGTGGATGCCCTGAAGAGGCAGCACCAGCGCCTCGAAGAGCAGGCGACGCGAGCTGAGGCCGAAGCTGCACACACCGACGAAGAGGCATGGGAGCAAACCCGCGAGCGGATTCTGCGTCTTCAGGAGACCGCGAAGGCGGAGACGGACATACCCGATTTGGGCGTTTCACCGAGGGCAAGCGGGGCGTAGCCGCACACCCGGCTCCATCGACCTTGCTATGCCGCCAGTCAAGGTGCGCTTGACACTCGCTCGCGGGTTTTTCAGACTGGTTCGCGTAGGGGAGGCTTGACCCGGACGCCTCCGACCCCACATCACCCCAATCGGGCGCGAGCGGCGCAGGTGCGCCCCGAACCGTCCGCTGGGTCCAGCGCGTGCGCGAGCCCGAGCGGTGCCCGCCCGATCCCGAGGTCTGGAAAGGAAGAGCCGCATGGCGACGAAGCCCGTCAAACAGGCCGAGACCACCGAACGCACGGAGGAGCAGGCCGACAGCCCGATTCTCGATTCGCTCACCGCGCCCGTGCGCAAGATGGTCGCGCGCGGCAAGGAGCGCGGCTACGTCACCTATGACGAGCTCAACAAGGCGTTGCCCTCCGACGAGGTGAACTCCGAGCAGATCGAGGACACGATGACGATGCTCTCCGAAATGGGCATCAACGTCATCGAGAGCGAGGAGTCCGAGGAGAGCACCAACGAGGAACAGCCGGAAGCGGCGGCGGCGCCCGCCACGACTCCTGCGACGGTGGACGAAGACGATCTCGGCCGCACTGACGATCCGGTGCGCATGTATCTGCGCGAGATGGGCAGCGTCGAGCTGCTCTCCCGCGAGGGCGAGATCGCCATCGCCAAGCGCATCGAGGCCGGCCGGCAGACCATGATCGGCGGCATCTGCGAGAGCCCGCTGACCATGCGCGCGATCATCAAGTGGCGCGATGAGCTCGCCGAGGGCCAGTTGCTGCTCCGCGACGTGATCGACCTTGAGGCGACCTACGGCGGCGGGCCGGAAGGCGCGGCCGCTCGCGCCGAGTCGGCGAAGGCTGCGGAGGCTGCCGCGGCCGAAGGTGCCACGGGCGGCGCGGACAGCGAGGACGGCACGGAGCAGGCGGACGGCGCCGAGAAGAGCGAGAGCGAGGAGGACTTCGACGAGGGCAACGTCTCCCTCTCGGCGATGGAGGCCGCGGTTCGTCCCAAGGTCATCGAGACCTTCGACGCGATCGCGGTCGCCTACAAGAAATTTCGACGGCTCCAGGACATACGCCTCGAGCTCGCGCAGAAGAATGAGACGCTGACCGTGTCCCAGACCCGGCGCTACAACCGGCTCAAGCGCGAGCTTGTGGAGCTCATGCAGAGCGTGCGGCTCAACAACAATCGCATCGAGGCGGCGGTCGACGAGCTCTATGGCCTCAACCGGGGCCTGATGAACCACGAGGGCAGGCTGCTCCGCCTCGCGATGAAGAGCGGCGTCTCGCGCGAGAAGTTCCTGAAGCACTATGTGGGGCGGGAGCTCGATCCGCGCTGGCTCTCCCGCGTCGGGCGGCTGAAGGACGAAGGCTGGAAGCGCTTCGCCAAGGAGAAGCGCCCCGAGATCGTGGCGCTGCGCAAAAACATCATGGCGGTGGTCCAGAACACTGGGTTGGAGCCCACCGAGTTCAAGCGGATCGTCGCCATCGTTCAGAAGGGCGAGCGCGATGCCAGCCAGGCCAAGAAGGAGATGGTCGAGGCCAACCTCCGCCTGGTGATCTCGATCGCCAAGAAGTACACCAACCGCGGCCTGCAGTTCCTGGACCTGATCCAGGAGGGCAACATCGGCCTGATGAAGGCGGTGGACAAGTTCGAGTACCGCCGCGGCTACAAGTTTTCGACTTATGCCACGTGGTGGATCCGCCAGGCGATCACGCGCTCCATCGCCGACCAGGCGCGCACCATCCGCATCCCCGTGCACATGATCGAGACCATCAACAAGCTGGTGCGCTCCTCGCGCCAGATGCTGCACGAGATCGGGCGGGAGCCCACGCCCGAGGAGCTCGCCGAGCGGCTCGGCATGCCGCTCGACAAGGTGCGCAAGGTGATGAAGATCGCGAAGGAGCCGATCAGCCTGGAGACGCCGATCGGCGACGAGGAGGACAGCCACCTCGGCGACTTCATCGAGGACAAGAACGCTGTGCTGCCGGTGGATGCGGCGATCCAGTCCAACCTGCGGGAGGCGACGACGCGGGTGCTCGCGAGCCTCACCGCAAGGGAGGAGCGCGTGCTCCGCATGCGCTTCGGCATCGGCATGAACACCGACCACACCCTCGAGGAGGTCGGCCAGCAGTTCTCCGTCACCCGCGAGCGCATCCGCCAGATCGAGGCCAAGGCGCTGCGCAAGCTGAAGCACCCGTCGCGCTCCCGCAAGCTGCGGAGCTTCCTGGATATCTAAGCCTTGGGGTCGAAGGGGCGCCGCGAAAAATACAAATTTGCAAAACGAACCCAATTTCTCATAACCCATTGATCTGATTGTATAATAGGGCGGACGACAGCGCTATGGACTGGCGTTCGGGCCGTCTCCCGGCCGCGTGCTATGGTCTCTCGGCAACGGCATGGTGAGCGACATGGCGCCTGGCGAGCCGACGACCCCACAAGAATCGTCGCTGCCGTCGCGTCGGCACCAGTTCGTCTCCTTCGCGCTCCTCATCGTCTGCGGCGGCACCTTCGGGCTGATCTTCTCGGCCAACAAGATCGCCGTCACCGGGGGCATTCCGTTCTTCGCCTACGTCTTCTGGCAGACGCTCGGCGGCGGCCTCGTGCTGTTGCTGCTTGCCGGCGCGTTCCGCCGGCGCCCGCGCCTGAGCTGGCCCCATGTCAGGGCCTATTTCGTGATCGGCTTCTTCACGCTGGCCTTTCCCTTCGTTCTCCTGGCCTTCATCGCGCCCAAGCTGCCGGCCGGGGTAATCAGCCTGGGCGGCACGCTCAGCCCGACCATCACCTATATCCTGGCGCTGGCGCTCGCGATGGATCGCTTTCGCTGGCTCCGGATCGGCGGCATCTCGCTCGGGCTCGCTGGCGTTCTGCTGGTGGTGCTGCCGGAGACGAGCCTCCCCGAACCTGGCATGGCCGGCTGGGTGCTGCTCAGCCTGCTGGTCCCGGTCAGCTACGCCTCCGGTACGATCGCGGCCGCCCGCCTCGCGCCGGCTGACGGCGATTCGCTCACCACGGGCAGCGGGTTGCTCTTCGCCTCGTCGATCATGGTCTTCCCCTTCATGGCGGGGAGCGGGCAGTGGTGGTTCTTCTCCGGCCCGATGAGCGACGCCGACTGGGCGCAGATCGGCGCCGTTCTGATCAACGCCGCGTTCTTTTATCTGCTCCTGGAGATCGTCAGGCGCGCCGGGCCGGTCTTCTTCTCGACACAGAACTATGTCGCCACGCTGGCGGGCATCGGCTGGGGAATTCTGATTCTGGCCGAGAGCCACAGCGTCTACATCTGGGGCGCGCTCGCGCTGCTCTTCGCCGGTCTCTTTCTGGTGACCCGCCGCGGGCCGCGCGCCGCGTAGCGCGGGCGCGACGACGGTGAGGTTTCCGGTCTAGGGCTCCGCGACGAGTTCCAGCAGGCGCTGGGTCAGGAGCTCGCCCTCGGGCCAATCCAGGCCCCGGTCGGCGAGATAGCGGCGCACGGCGCTGTGAGTCTGTTCGCCGGGAATGCCGTCCGCCGGCCCCGGGTCGTAGCCGTGGGCGGCGAGCCGCCGCTGCAGGGTCTCGACCTGGCGCTCGGAGAGAATCAAGGTGGCCGCCGCCGACCGGATCGGCGCTTCCTCCGGGCTCGGCGTGAAAGCGCGGGCGTGGGCTTGCGCGGCCTCAAGCTCGTCTTCCTCGAGCAGCGGCGTCAGTTGGGCAGCGGCGTCGGCCGCCTGCTCCCGCTCCGCGCCCTCGCCGAGTCGCGCCGCAACCTCCAGCCAGAAAAGCGCCTGCGCCACGTCCTGCGGCACGCCGCGCCCAACCTGGTGAAGCAGCGCCAGATTGTACTGCGCCCGAACCATGCCCTGCCTGGCGGCCCGTTCGTACCAGCCGGCAGCCTCGGCCGGAGCCTCGGTCACGCCCCGGCCGGTCTCGTGCAGGAGGCCCAGGTTGAACTGCGCCAGCGCGTCGCCGTCCTCGGCGAGCGGGCGCCAAATGTTGGCCGCCTCAGAATAGTCGCCGGCCTCGAAGGCTGCGGCGCCTTCGGCCAGCAGGTCGGCCGCAGTCGCCGGCCCCGCCGCCGACGCCCACAGAGCTGCGGCCGCGAGGAGCGGAGCGACCGACGCGAACGCGCGCCTAACGACTCGGATTGCAGGATTTGGTGTCACGGCGTCGCAACATTATCCCGATTCTCGCGGCGGGCAATAGAAAGCAGCCCTACGCCATGTTTGCCGAGTCTTGCGTCATGCCCGTCGGGCCATGACCCTGGCGAGACATGCGGGCTAGAATGCGGCGCGCCGTTCGGGCACCACCCAGCGGCATTGGGAAGCAAGGGAGAGCAGAATGCCGACAGGTCCAGTACCGCCGAGCGCAAAGAAGGTTCAGGAATTGGCCGAGTCGTTCGGCTTCACCATGAGCGACGCCGACGCCGACCTCTACAGCGAGATGATGGCGGGCACGCTGCAGAGCTACCGCCGTCTCGACGCGATGCAGGAGACCAAGCCGCCGGTGAAATATCCGCGCGCTGGCTCCTACCGGCCGGGGCCGGAGGAGGATCCCTACAACGCCTGGTACGTGAAGGGCGAGATCAGGGGCGCGGCGGACGGCGTGCTCGCCGGCAAGCGGGTCGGCATCAAGGATGCAATCTGCGTCGCGGGCTTCCCCATGATCAACGGCGCCAAGGGGATGGAAGGCTACATCCCCGACATCGACGCCACCGTGGTGACGCGCGTGCTCGATGCCGGCGGGACCATCCTCGGCAAGACCAACAGCGAGGACTGCTCGTTCTCGGGCGGCAGCCACACCTCCGCCTACGGTCCCGTGCGCAACCCGCACAAGCCGACCCATTCCACCGGCGCGTCCTCCAACGGCAACGGCGCCGCCGTCGCGGCCGGCGATGTCGACGCGACCATCGGCGGCGATCAGGGCGGCTCGATCCGCATCCCGGCGAGCTGGAGCGGCATCGTCGGCCTGAAGCCGACCTACGGCCTCGTGCCCTACACCGGCGCCATGATGATCGAGATGACCATGGACCACCTCGGCCCCATGGCCGACACGGTCGAGAATGCCGCCCGCATGCTCACCGCCATCGCCGGCGAAGACCCGTTGGATCCGCGTCAACGGGGGATGATCCCGGCGGGGTTGGACATGGATTACGTCACCGGCCTCGATGCGGGCTGCAAGGGTATCAAGATCGGCGTGCTCAAGGAGGGCTTCGACCAGGGCGCCGGCGAGGAGACTTGGGGCGATACCGGGCTGCCACCGGGCGATAAGGTGGTGTCGGACAGCGTCCGTGCAGCCATCGAGCGCCTCGCGGGAGAAGGCGCCGAGGTGACCGAGGTCTCCAACCCGCGCCACGAGGACGCTTACCACGTCTGGGTGCCGATGTGCGTGGAGGGCGCGCAGGCGGTCATGCTGAAGGGCAACAACACCGGTACCAACTGGCGGGGCTTCTACAACACCCAGCTGCTCGACAACGTGGCGAAGGGCTCTCGCGCCAGGCCCAACGACATGGGCGTGATGGTGAAGTACGTGCTGCTCTTCGGCGAATACATGCAGTCGGACTATTACGGCCGCTACTACGCCAAGGCGCAGAACATCCGGGGCCAGATCGTGCAGAGCTACGACGACCTGCTGGAATCATGCGACGTGCTGGTGATGCCGTCCACGGCGATCCTGCCGACGCCGATCCCCGACAACGACGCGCCGCTCAAGGAGCGCATCATTCGTACGCTGGACATGATCCACAACACCTGCCAGTTCGACGTGACCGGGCATCCGGCGATCTCGGTGCCGTGCGGCGTCCACGACGACCTGCCCATCGGCTGCATGATCGTCGGCCGCCACTTCGAGGACGCGAAGGTGCTCCAGGTCGCAGCGGCGCTGGAGGCCGCGAAGGACTGGAAGACCTGCTGATCGCTAACGGATGAGGGGCGTCGCCGCTCGCCGAGGTGGCGCCCTAGTTCGCCGGCCGCGCCCAGATGGCGGTGTCGTGGAACACCGCGCCACCGTTGGGATAGCCGGGGTCGGCCGAGGTCAGTGTGTTGATCCCGAGCCCTTCCTCGAACGCGGTATTGGGCCAGATGCTCTCGACGATGACGGTGCCGCGCTGCTGGCCATGCGTGGTGCCGTTGGCCCTGCCGTTGCCATTCGCGATGCGCGCGTGAAGCAGGATCGAGCCGCGCCGGTTGCCGATGCGGACGCGGTCGCCGTCCTCGAAGCCGAGGTCGCGGGCATCGCCGGGGTGGAAGAGGGCGGAGGGCCTGGTCTCCTTGGCTATGCTGGTGGGCGTCTCCGTAAAGCTCGAGTTGAGGTAGTTGTGCGCGGGTGCGGTGACGAGGCGGAAGGGATGCTCCGCGTCCGGCGCCTCGGTCACTGCCATGTGGTCGGGGAAGGCGGGCATCTCAGCCCCGCGCGGGTTCATCCTGGTCCAGTCCGGCTTGAAGCGGAACCGCCCGTCCGGCCAGCCGAAGCCGTTCAGGTGATGGGCGCTCTCGAAGTCCGGCATGCAATCCTTCCAGCGCTCGGCCTTGAGCGTCGCCGCATCGGGGTGGCCTGAGCGCTTGAGCGTCGCGTCGATCAGCTCCCATGCTGTCATGTCGAAGCCCGGATGCTCGGCGCCGAGCCGCTTGGCGAGCGCGCGGATCATATCGTGGTTGGAGCGCGTCTCGGCATAAGGCTCGATCACCTTGGCGCCCATCAGCAGGTAGCTGTGGCCGCCGCCCACGTAGATGTCGTCATGCTCCAGGAAGGTCGTCGCCGGCAGCACGATGTCGGCGTAGCGCGCGGTGTCGGTCATGAACTGCTCGTGCACGGCGAGGAAGAGGTCCTCGCGCAGCAGTCCCTCGCGCACCTTGGCCGATTCCGGTGCCACCGCGGCTGGATTGACGTTCTGCATGACGATGGCGGTGACCGGCGGGCCGTCGCCGAGGTCGGTGGGGTCTCCGGTCAGCACCGGGCCGATGCGTGACATGTCGAGAAGCCGCACCGAGCGGTCTCTGGCGTCGAGCCCCTCGATCAAAGTGGGATCGACGCCGTAGACGCTCTTGTTGGTGTGCATCGCGCCGCCGCCCTCGTACTGCCAGGCGCCGGTGACCGCCGCGATGCAGGAGGCTGCGTGCATGTTGGCGGCTCCGTTGCGCGAGCGGGTGAAGCCGTAGCCCAGGCGGATGTAGGTGCGCTTGATGCGCCCGATCATGCGGGCGAGCGCCACGATCTCGGCGGCCGGAATGCCGGTGATGGCGGATGCCCACGCTGGGTCGCGGCTCGCGAGATGGGCCTCGAACTCGTCCGGGCAATCGGTGTAGCGCGCGAGGTAGTCGCGGTCGGCGAAGTCCTCGGCGAAGAGCACGTGCATGATGCCGCAGGCGAGCGCGCCGTCGGTGCCCGGCATCAGCGCCACGTGATGGTCGGCGACTTTGGCGGTCCGCGTCTCGTAGGGGTCGACCACCACGAGCGCCGCGTCCCGCGTCTTCCGCGCCTTCGCGATGTGGGTCATCACGTTGACCTGGGTGGAGGCCGGATTGCAGCCCCAGACGACGATCAGGTCCGCCTTCGCCATCTCGCGCGGGTCGGAGCCCACGTATGTGCCCACTCCGGCCCACCAGCCGTCGCTGGAAAGGCGCGAGCAGATGGTCTCGTCCTGCCGTGAATATTTCATCACGTGGCGCAGGCGGTTGATCCCGTCGCGCTGCACCAGGCCCATGGTGCCGGCGTAGTAGTAGGGCCAGACGGCCTCGGGGCCGTGCTTTTCCTCGGCGCGGACGAAGGCGTCTGCGATCAGGTCGAGCGCGTCGTCCCAGCCTATGGGGCGGAACGCGCCGGCGCCCTTCTCGCCGGTGCGCTGAAGCGGCTGAGCGAGGCGCCCCGGATGGTGCACGCGCTCGGCGTAGCGCGCGACCTTGGCGCAGATGACGCCCGAGGTGTAGTCGTTCTCCCGCGCGCCCCTGACCGCGCCGATCCTGTCCGGCGCGAGCCGCTCGACCTCCAGCGCACAGGTCGACGGGCAGTCGTGGGGGCAGGCGGTGGCAACGAACTCGCTCGACACGGTGCGTCCTCCTCGGGGCTGATGCCGGCCGCATCGCCGGCCCGGTGCCGGCGGGCAGCGATCCTCCCGATCCGAGTCCGCATCTTAGCCTGGAATTATCAGCACGGTCATGATCTGCCCCACTGATCCGTTCAACTCCCCGGACCAACCTGCGCTGTGCGGTGCGTCCAGAACGTGGATGACGCGCCCGGTTCACTTCGGTATGGCCGCGACTCGTTCCCCTATGGCGAAGGACGGTCTTCGGGCGGCCTTCAAAACCAGGTTGATTGTGGGTCAGGCAGGTCCGAACCATACTTTGCGGGCTGCGACATTCTCTCGCCGAAATTCCATGCGCAGGTTCGTCTGCGTTTCGGCGATTGTCGGCTTCAGGCGATAAATGCGGAGACCGCGACCAATGAATACCGCCCCCAGCTTCTTTTGCATCGCGCTTGCTCTTGCGCTGGCCGCTTGTTCCAGTGGGTCGATGGAAAAAGTCGAATCCGGACATAGCACCAGCTTCGACGGCGAGGTGCTGCGCATCGAATTCGAACGCGAGGACGGCGGCAAGGAACGGTTCAGCGCACTCAGGGACCGTTGGTACGCCTGGTCCTGGGTGCCCTTCCTGCCCAACCATTCGGGGCGGCGCTGGGTAATGGGAAAGACCAACCGAGAGGGCACCTCGATCGCCTATGCCCTGGTGAGCTGGGACAATGATGAGCCCACCGACTACCTGGCTGCCGGCTACTGGATGCGCTTCGACGGTTTTGATCGAGACCGCGGGCTTCCCATCGCAGCCGCCGACCTCGTCATGTTCATCGACGGATCGGAGATCGACTCTGCAACTCCGCCCGAACTCCCGGTCTCGGGGACAGCGAGCTACACCGGCCAGGCAGGCGGAATCTACACCTACAGCTACGGCGGCGACTGGACCGGGTACGACGGGCCCGACGTGGGTGAGGAGTTCTACGGCCCGATGACCGTCGAGGCGAATTTCGACGACATGACCATCGCGGGCTGCATCGGTTGCGATGGCGACCTCTGGATCGAGCGCGAGCACCTCTATGGGGTTCTCGGGTGGAGAACCAGAGAGCCGCTCGCCATGCCGACCGACTACGAAATTCAGTTCGCCCCGACGGAGATCGAGCCCGAAGGCAATTTCCTGGGAGAAGACGTGACGGTTACCCACCCGACGCGGACCGTCACGCATTCGAGTGGAGAATGGGACGGAAGCTTCTCCAATCAGCCGGCGGACGACGGCAACCCGCGCTTCGTTGCCGGCATCGCGAGCGCCGAGTTCATGGAGGACGATGGCAGCGAGGGCGCGTTCAAGTCGATCTTCATCGCGGTCCACCCGTCGCTGCTGCCCCCCGAGCAGCCCTGAAGGCGGGCTAAGACCGTCACCCCAGTAGCCGCGCGGGGGCGGGGTGCGTGCGCGCCGCTGCGGTCGGCAAGGAAATTCGCGCGAATTTGTGGTATTGAAACGCAAATTCGGAGGTTGGGGCTCCAGATGACGGCACTGCCTGAGAGCGACGCTGCGGCACGCCTGCGCGAAGCCGGGCTCAGGCCCACGCGCCAGCGCATCGTCCTCGCTCGCCGGCTCTTCGGCGGGCCGGACAGGCACGTCACCGCCGCCGAGCTTCATGCCGAGGTGTTGCGGGAGGAGGCGGGGGTCTCCCTCGCTACGGTCTACAACACCCTGCACCAGTTCACGAAGGCCGGCTTGCTGCGCGAGCTGGTGGTGGACGCGGGGCCCTCCTTCTTCGACACCAACACCACGCATCACCAGCACTTCTTCCTGGAGGAGACCGGCCGCCTAGTCGATGTGCCGGGCGATCGCGTCTCGGTGAGCGACCTGCCGCCGGCGCCGCCGGGGACCAAAGTTTCGCGCATCGACGTGATCATCCGGGTAACAGGCGAGGGGGAAGAGACGGGCTCGAAGCCCCCGCCTCGCGCTCGCACCCTGGAATGATTCCAATCCGTTGACGGCGGCCGTGCGCTGCGTCATATAGAGTGCCGAATGCACCGGCCGTACTCGCGTCCTGCGGTGCGGCGGTCAAGCATCTCGAACCATCAGTCAGGGGGAACAAGACCATGCCAGCATTGGGTGGAAGCAAGACCGAGCAGAACCTGAAGGACGCCTTCGCCGGCGAGTCACAGGCCAACCGCCGCTACCTCTACTTCGCCCGCAAGGCGGACGTGGAGGGCCACAACGATGTCTCGGCGCTCTTCCGCTCGACCGCCGAGGGCGAGACCGGCCATGCGCACGGCCATCTCGACTACCTGGTGGAGACCGGCGATCCGGCCACCGGCCTGCCGATCGGCCAGACCAGCGAAAACCTGGCGGCGGCCGTGGCGGGCGAGACCCACGAATACACCGACATGTATCCGGGCATGGCGCGCACCGCCCGCGACGAGGGCTTCGACGAGATCGCGGACTGGTTCGAGACCCTGGCGAAGGCCGAGAAGTCCCACGCCGGGCGCTTCCAGAAGGCGCTCGACGGGCTCGACTGAGCGCCCTTTAGGAATGACCGCCGGCCCCGCCTGGGCGTGCTTCAGCGCTCAGGCGGATGCTGGCGCGCGCATGTAGCGGCTCGTCTCGCCGGGCGGGGTCGCGAGCCGAACTACACCGCCGTCGTGCAGCTCCCGCAGATAGCGAAAGCCCTTGGCGTATTCCGAGAGAATGTGCTCGCCGGAGCGGAACCCGCGATAGCGTGCGGGCCGCTCGGCCGTGACGAAGGGCGCAAGCGGCTCGACCCAGGCGTCGAAGTTCGTGGCGAAGAAGAGGGGTAGCGAGTACCGCTCCTCGTCGATTCCCACCACGCGATGCGGGCCCGAGGTGAAGAGCCCGTTGGTCCAGGTCTCCAGCGTGTCCCCCACGTTGACGACGAAGCTGCCGGGCAGGGGCAGCACGTCGATCCATTTGCCGTCCACGCTCATCACCTGCAGCCCCGGCTTGGTCTGGTGGAGGATGGTGAAGCACTCCGAATCGGTGTGCGAGCCGATGCCGAGCCGAAGCCGTTCCGACCCGGCGCCCGCCTCCGGCGCCGGGTAGTGCAGCAGCCGCAGGTTCGACGTGGGCTTGGTGAACATCGGCGCGAAGGCATCTTCCGGCAGGTCGAGGGCGCGGGCGAAGGCAGGGAGCAGCCGGCGCCCGAAGGCCATCACCGCCTCGTAGTAGCCGCCGACGGTCTCGCGAAAGCTGGGCAGGTCGGGCCAGACGTTGGGGCCGAGGAAGCGATAGCCCGCGACATAATCCGGGTCGTCCGCCGGCAGGTCGGTGGCGAGGTCGAAGGATGCCTTCTGGCCCACGCCCGGCTCGTCGCCGTAGTCCTCTTCGCCCGGTGGCACGTAGCCCCGGTGATTGCGCGACTTCGCGATGTGGTAGCGCTGCTTCTCCGCCTCCGGCAGCGCGTGGAAGCGCGCGGCCTGTTCGTACGTGGCGGCGATCAGGGTTTCCGGCACCCCGTGGCCGGTGACGTAGAAGAACCCGGTTCCCCGGCAGGCCTCGCCGATCGCGTCGCAGAGTGCGCGGCGGGCGGCACTCTCACCGGCGTCGAGGGCGCCCGCGTCGATGACCGGGATCACGCGCCGGCCAGGCGGAAAACCTCGGCGAAGGCCGGGTGGATGCCCGCCGCGCCGAACGCCCCCAGGTCGCTCGAGCACGAGTTCTGGCTGAGCACGGCGGTGATCCCGCTCGGCGCGTGATGGCCGGCCATGGTGACGTGCCCGCGCAGTTGGCCGAGGTGGCCTTCGATCGTGAGGTCGCCGAAGCGGGAGACCAGGACACCGTGGCCGCAATGCGTGATGTTCGTGCCTGGGAAGGAGGCCGGGAGCAGGGGGCCGCGCAGCATGGCGAGGGCGCCGGAATCCAGCACCTGCCCGGTGAACAGCGCGTGGAAGCCCCGCGCAAGGTCGCGCGGTGTGGTGACCAGATCGCCCGCAGCCCCGATGCCGGAGAGCGGAAACCAGTCGGAGGAGTCCTGCGGCGGTGCCTTGGGCTTGGTGGAATCGAAGACGTATTGGCGGGCCAGCCGCGCGCGCGGGAAGGCTTCGTCGCCTCCGCTCCAGGTCTCGGCCATGCCCGCCGGCTCGAAGACCGCGCGCCCGAGCCACTGGGAGAGCACCTCGCCCCGCTCGCTGGCGACGATCTCGCCCGCCAGCACGTAGCCGGGGTTGGAGTAGATGAAGGCCTCACCGGGGGCGATCGGCGTGCCGTTGGCGAGCGCGAAATCGACGATCCGCTCCGGCGTCCAGTCGTCTGCCGCGCCCTTCGGCATGAACGCCTCGTACTCGGGCAGGCCCGAGCGGTGACTGAGCAGGTGACGCACGCGGATCTCGTCCGCGCGTGGCAGGTGCGGGAACCACCCCTCGATGGTCTGGTCGAGGCCGATCCGCCCCTCGCTCACCAGCGCGAGCACGGCAACCGCGGTCCAGGTCTTCTTGGTGCTCGCGGTCTTGAACAGGTGGTCGGGGGTGAGCGGCGCTCCCGTCGCGCGATTGGCGCAGCCGGCGGCGAGAGTCAGCACCTCTTCGCCCGGCCGGACGAGGGCGAGCGAAGCGCCGACGATGCCCTGCACCACGTGGTCGCTCAGCACCCGGTCGAGCTGGGATACCAGAACGTCGGTCTCCGGCTTCAGCATCGTCGCCCCCGTTCCGCTGCGCCTGCGCTCACCATAGCACGGGCCCGCCGCGCGGGCGGACGGCGGGACTGGGCAGGACGACGTGGGGTTCCGCAGCCCAGACCATGGCCGTGTTCGGCAACGGCGTGCGTGCGCTTGCTCTTGCACTTCATGGCGCGATACTGCCCCGAGCGGCACGCGCCCTGCACCCCACCATGGTCCGGGGCGTTAGCACGCTGCAGCGAAGGGGGAGCACGGATGGCGCACGTCGGCGCGGCGCACACACGCCTTGAAGACGATCGGTTTCTGACTGGCCGGGGCCGGTTCGTGGACGACATCCGCCTGCCGGGGGAGGCGTATGCGGCCTTCGTCCGCAGCCCCCACGCCCGTGCCCGCATCGGAGCGATTGCAACCGATCGCGCGCGCGCCATGCCGGGGGTGCTGGCGGTGCTCACCGGCGACGACTGGCGCCGCGACGGCGGCGGCGAGACCGACGTGCTGTGGGACGTCAACTCCCACGACGGCACGCCGATGAACATCGCCCGCCGGCCGATCTTCGCCTCCGGCGAGGCCCGTCATGTGGGCGATACGGTGGCCCTCGTCGTCGCCGAGGACCCGCACACCGCCGCCGACGCTGCAGCCGCAGTCGAGGTCGCGTGGGAGCCGCTCCCCTCGATCACCGAACTGGCCGCCTCGGTCGAGCCGGACGCGCCGCTGGTCCACGAAGAGTTCGGCAGCAACGTCGCCTACGACTGGCGGCTGGGCGATGCCGAGGCGACGGAAGCCGCCTTCGCCGCCGCCGCCCACGTCACCGCGCTCTCGCTGAACAACAACCGCCTCGCGCCTTCGGCCATGGAGCCCCGCGCGGCCATCGGCGCGTACGATCGCGGCAGCGAGCGCTACACCCTCTGGTCCACCACGCAGAACCCGCATCTGGTCCGCCAGTGGCTCTCGCGCGACACGCTGCGCGCGCCCGAGCATGCGATCAGGGTGGTGGCGCCCGATGTGGGCGGCGGCTTCGGCCAGAAGACCTATCACTATCCTGAAGAGGCGAGCCTCCCCTGGGCCGCACGGCTGGTGGGCCGGCCGGTGCGCTGGACCGCGACCCGTGCCGAGACGCTCGCGGTGGACATCCACGCCCGCGACCACGTGACCGAGGCGCGCATGGCCTTCGATGAAGACGGGCGCATCGCCGCCGTCGAGGCCAACATCATCGCCAATCTCGGCGCCTATCAGAGTCAGTTCGCCGCCTGCATCCCGACGCTCTTCTGCGTCACCATGTTCTCCGGCCAGTACGCGATTCCCGCGCTGCACTGCCGGGTGCTCGGCGTCTACACCAACACCACGCCGATCGACGCCTATCGCGGCGCCGGCAATCCCGAGATCACCTACGTCATCGAGCGCCTGATCGAGAACGGCGCGCGGGAGATGGCCGCCGATTCGGTCGAAGCGCGGTCCCGTAACCTCGTGCCCGCCGCCGCCATGCCCTATGCGAGCGCGACCGGCGTCACCTACGACGTGGGCGATTTCCCGGCGGTCCTCGGCAAGACCCGCGCATTGGCCGATCTCGAGGCGCTCAGGGCCGAGCAGGCGAGGCTCCGAGAAGACGGCATGTTGATGGGGATCGGCATGGCGGCCTTCATCCGCTCCGGCGGGGCCGGGCCGAGTCGGCTTGCCGCCGCCCTCGGCAGCCGCATGGGGCTCTGGGACGTCGCCACCGTCCGCGTCCACCCCAGCGGCAAGATCACCGTGCTCTGCGGCAGCCACAACCACGGCCAGTCCCACGCCACCACCTACGCGCAGATCGTGGCCGACCGCTTCGGCTGCGACATGGCCGATATCGAGATCGTGGAGGGCGATACGGACCGCATCCCCCACGGCCTCGGCACCTGGGCCTCGCGCTCGATCACCGTGGTGGGTTCCGCGCTCGCCGTCGCTTCCGACCGTATCATCGACAAGGGCCGCCGCCTCGCCGCCCACCTCATGGAATGCGCCGTGGAGGATATCGACTTCGGGTCCGGCGCCTATTCCGTGCGCGGCACCGACCGGCGGATGACCTTCGTCGAGATTGCCGACATGGCCTATCGCGGCGCCGACTACCCGGATGGCTTCGAGCTCGGGCTGGAGGAGGCGGCATTCTTCGATCCGGACGACTTCAACTATCCCTACGGCACCCATGTCGCCACCGTCACCGTCGATGCCGAGACCGGCGCGGTGAAGCTCACCGGCTACTACTCGGTGGAGGACATGGGCCTGGTGATCAACCCGCTGGTGGTGGACGGCCAGCGCCACGGCGCCGCCGCCCAGGGCATCGGCCAGGCGCTGCTGGAGGACGTGCGCTACGAGCCAGACTCGGGCCAGCTCCTCACCGGCTCCTTCATGGACTACACGATCCCCCGCGCCGACGACATGCCGAACTTCGCGCTCGACAGCCACGTGACGCTGACCGAGACCAACCCGCTCGGCGTCAAGGGCGTGGGCGAGCTCGGCACCGCCGGGCCGCCGGCCGCGATCGGCAACGCCATCCTCGATGCGCTCTGGCACCTGGGCGTCCGTCACATGGAGATGCCGTTCACGGCGGAGCGGGTCTGGCGCGCGATCCGGGCTGCCTCCGCGTAGTTCTGGCGCTGCCCGCCGCGCCCCGTTACCGCAGGAACAGGCGGTAGGCGGGGTTGTCGGTTTCCTCCCGGTAGTCGTACCCCACCTGCTCCAGGAACGACTGGAAGTCCGAGCGTTCGGCCTGCGGCACCTGCAGGCCGATCAGCACCCGGCCGTAGTCCGAGCCGTGGTTGCGATAGTGGAACATGCTGATGTTCCAGGGCCTGCGGCCCATCTGCGTGAGAAAGTGCATGAGCGCGCCCGGCCGCTCGGGAAAGTCGAAGCGATAGAGCACCTCGTCCAGTTCGCCCGGCGCGTGGCCGCCCACCATGTGGCGCACGTGGAGCTTGGCCATCTCGTTGTCGGTCAGGTCCAGGACGGGATAGCCGTCGCGCTCCAGCGCATCGACGAGTGACTGCTTGTCGGCGCCGGCATCGCTGATCTCGACGCCCACGAAGATGTGCGCATCCGCCTCGTCGGCGTAGCGGTAGTTGAACTCGGTGATCGAGCGGTTGCCGATCAGCTCGCAAAAGCGCATCAGGCTTCCGGGCCGCTCGGGGATGGTCACCGCGAGCAGGCTCTCCCGCTGCTCGCCAAGCTGCGCCCGCTGGGCGATATGGCGGAGGCGGTCGAAGTTGACGTTGGCGCCGCTCACCACCGCCGCGAAGCGTCCACCGTTCGTTCCGCCCTCCCGCTCGACGTAGCGCTTGAGCCCCGCCACCGCGAGGGCGCCCGCCGGCTCCGCGATCGAGCGGGTGTCCTCGAAGATGTCCTTGATCGCCGCGCAGATTTCGTCGGTGGAGACCAGCACGACCTCGTCCACGCACGCGCGCGCGATGCGGAAGGGCTCGGCGCCGATCTGCTTCACCGCGACGCCGTCGGCGAAGATTCCGACACTCTCCAGCACCACCCGCTCGCCCGCCGCGAGCGCCGCGTGCAGTGTCGGCGTCTCCTGCGGCTCCACGCCGACGATGCGTGTCTCCGGCCACAATGCCTTGATGTAGGCGGCGATGCCGGCGATGAGCCCGCCGCCGCCGACGCTGACGAAGATGGCATCGAAGGGCTCGCCCTGCTGGCGCACGATCTCCATCCCGACCGTGCCCTGGCCGGCGATGACGTGCTCGTCGTCGTAGGGCGGAATCAGCACCATGCCGCGCTCGGCGGCAAGCGCCTCCGCTCTCTCCTTCGCCTCGTCGTAGGAGGAGCCGGCCAGCAGCACCTCGGCGCCGAGACGTTCGACCGCGTCCACCTTGATGCGGGGCGCCGTCTCCGGCATCACGATGAGCGCCCGGACGCCGAGCCTGCGCGCCGCCAGCGCGACCCCTTGCGCATGATTGCCGGCGGATGACGCGATCACCCCCCGCGCCCGCTCCTCGGGTGTGAGCGAGGCGAGCTTGTTGTAGGCGCCTCGGAGCTTGAACGAGAAGACCGGCTGCAGGTCCTCCCGCTTGAGCCACACCTCGCAGCCGAGCCGGGAAGAGAGTTTTGGCGCCCGCTCGAGGGGCGTCTCGCGCGCCACGTCGTAGACGCGCGCCTTCAGGATTTTCGTCACGTAGTCTCGGGACATGAGGCTGGCTCGTTCGCATGATTGTGGACGCGACCGCCGGCGTGCGCGCCGCGACGCATTCACATGGGAACGCGGCGGAATCAAATCAATCCACAGTCTCCATCATTCGCGGTCATGCCCGGACCTGCCCGGACTTGATCCGGGTATCCGGGTTTCCCGGCATCTTTATCCGCCGGGCATTCCCTCTGACATGCCGTGAGACAGGGACGAATTATTCAGGCGGGACTCGCCGGGATCAGCTGGGATCGATGGGTATAGGCGGGCTTCGGCAGGGTTCCACGGGTCCACCGGCACCGACGTGACGGTGCGGGGAGCAGGCGGGGGTGGCGGGGGCCTGCCCTCCACCTCCGCGCGGATGATGGCGACCGCCTCCGGCGAGAGCCCGCCCTGGCCCTTGGGCTGATCAGCGCGTGCCGCCTTCTTTGCCGCCCGCTCCCGGTCCGTGCGGAGCTTGTCGGTGCCTTCGATGCGCTTGAGGATGAGGGCGAGGCGGGCGAGCTCCTCCGTCGACACGGGCTCTTCCCGCGCGCTGAGACGAGCCATGGTGGAGAGCACCATGGTCCGCAGGGTCTCGATCAGGATGAGTCCCGCCTGACCCTCCGGGCGCTCGCCCAGCGCGTCCACCCACGCCTTGATGGTGCGGTCGGTCTCCTGCTGTTCGCGGATCATGTCGCGCATGTTCTTGGCGTAGCGGCCGACGGCCGAGCGCGAGCATGTCTCGCCTTCGGCCCGGATGCGGGCGGTGATCTCGTCGATGGTGGCGCCGTCCGCGATGGCCTGATCGACGGCCTCGCGCAGCTTGCGCGGCAGGCGCTTGATGGAGGAGCGGCTGAACGCCGCCGCCGGCGTAGTCTGTCGGGTTTCGTTCTTCATGGTGTGGATACGCTCGCGGGATGGTTTCTGGCTCATCCCGCGATGCTGCCCCGCGCCGCCCCTCCCTGTGCACCGCACCATGGTCCTGGGTCCCTTGCCGCCGGCAACAAACGAGGTGTTTGTCCTGATGGGACCGGGCCGCGCAGCGGCCCGGACGGCGCGCATGCGCCGCGCGCGAAGCGCGGAGCCAAGCGAACGGAGTTCGCGCCCGGCGATTGAGGGAAATGATTAAGTCAGGCCCGGACGGCGCGAATGCGCCGCGCGCCGAATGGCTCGTAAGCCAAGCGAACGGAGTTCGCGCCCGGCGATTGAGGGAAATGAAAGAGTCAGCGCCCGGCGATTGAGGGAACTGAAAAAAGGCGAGCGCCCGGCCTATCCGTAAATCGGGCGTAGCTGCTCGGCCATCGTCGCGAGCGGCTCGGGCGCGACGATGACGCCGTCTTCGAGGATCTGCTGCCCCTCGATCCACATCGACTGCATCGAGATCACGCAGTCGGGGTGGTTCTCGCCGCCGCCCGGCACCCAGAACGGCAGCCCGAGTCCGATGGCGTTGTAGCCGGCCACGCGCTGGTCCTCGATGAAGCACTTGCCGGTGTAGCGCGCCGCCGGATGGAAGCCGCAGGTGAAGTGCACGACGTAGCCGAACTCGCCGTTCCCGGCCCGCGTCAGGGCGCGGCGCATGACCTTGTTCTCCGGCCCGCCGCCGATGACCTCCCTGACCTTGCCGTCGATCTTCAGCGTCATCGGCTCGGCAAGCTCGGTGTAATACTCGTGGAACATGTTGCTGGTGACGACGGAGCCCACCACCGACTCCATCTCCGGCAGGATCATTACCGTGCCGGGCACGAAATAGCCGCCGGGCTCGGTCGCGCGGGCGAAGGCGAAGCCCTCCGGCTTGCCCAGCGTGAAGCCGACGTCGGTGCCGCGCGCGTTGGTGATGCGGCAGTCCTTGCCGGCGGATTGCGCGAGCAGGTCGCCGAATGCGTCACCGAGCTGGAACAACCCGTCGAGGTCGGCGCCACCCATGAGGCGCACCATCTCGTCGGCGCCGACATCGGCGCCCAGAAAGTAGCGGGTGCGGTTCTTCTCCATCGCTTCGTCGAAGGCCTTGGAGCCGGCCAGATAGGGCATGCAGAGATCGATCCAGACGTCGCACGCGCCCGTGGCCGCCTTGACGTGGTCCGGCAGATACTCGTCCGCCAGCCCGCCCTGGAAGGGCACCGGCGGTGCCAGCGTGATCGAGGCGACCTTGGCGCCGAGCCGGTAGGCGGCATCCTGGATCGCCTGGACGCCGACGACATCGGTCCCCGTGTCGGTCGTGATGAGGACGCTCTCGCCTGCCTCGATGCACATCATGTCCCGCGTGAGGACATCGGCGGCGCGCGCCAGCTTCGGTCCGATCCCTGCATCGGGCATGGCTCTTCCCCTCGATCTGGACGTTGAGGCTCCGCAGGCCTGACGAATGCCCACCGACCGGCAGTATACCGTAGTGGGAATTCCTGGCTCACCTTAAGGTACGCGCGACGAAATGGGAGGCGGAGTTTGGGCCGATGACGAAGCGCTCGGGCGCGGAGGTTCTGGCGGAGATGCTGCAGGGCTACGGCGTCACGCATGTCTTCATGGTGCCCTCCATCCTGCGGCGTGCGCTGGTCGAGATGGAACGGCGGACCACGATCCGGCGCATCCAGGTCCATGCGGAAAAATCAGCCGCCTACATGGCAGACGGCTATGCGCGGGCGTGCGGCCGGCCCGGCATCTGCATGGCGCAGGTGGTCGGCGCGCTCAACCTCGCTGCCGGCCTGCGCGACGCTCATCTCGCCAACGCGCCGGTGATCGCCATGACCGGCGGGCGCGACCCGCACACCAAGTTCCGCAAGGCGTATCAGGACCTGGACGACATGCCGGCCTTCGAGCCGGTGACCAAGTTCAACGCGACCGTGGACGAGGTGACGCGCATCCCCGACCTGCTGCGCCAGGCCTTCCGGGTCGCGGTCTCGGGCAAGCCCGGCCCGGTGCACCTGCAGTTCCGGGGCAACGAGGGGCAGATCGACTACGAGGAAGCGGAGATGGAGCCGCTGGCGGAAGAGCTGTTCGCGCAAGTGCCGCCCTTCCGGCCGGCGCCGGCGCCCGAGCACGCCCGCGCGGCGCTCGACGCGATCGAGGCCGCCGAGCGGCCGGTGTTCGTCGCCGGCGGCGGGGTTCGCGCGTCGGGCGCAGGCGCGGCGCTGGTGGCGCTCGCCGAGCGCCTCGCCGTCCCGGTCGCGACCTCGCTCCACGCCAAGGACACCATTACGGGCGATCACCCGCTCTCGGTGGGCGTCGTCGGAACCTACTCGCGTGAGACCGCCAACCGCGTCGTGGGCGAGGCTGACCTCGTCTGCTTCGTCGGCAGCGAGACCGGCGGCATGACCACGCATTTCTGGCAGGTGCCGCCCATCGGCACGCCTGCGGTCCAGATCGACATCGAGCCCCAGTCCCTTGGCCGCAACTACCCGCTCAAGGCGGCGGTTTGCGCCGATGCCAAGATGGCTCTCGACTGGATGCTGGCTCACGCCGATCCCGGATCGGCCGAACGTCGGACGGCGTGGACCGCCCGCGCCCGCCAGATCGTGGCGGAGTGGCACGATCGTTACCGGCCCCTCCTGGAGTCCGACGTCGTGCCTATCCGGCCCGAGCGCATCTGCCACGAGCTCTCCCAACACCTGCCGGAGGACGCCATCGTCATGGCAGACACGGGTCACTCGGGCATGTGGATGGGCGGCATGTACGACCTGCGCGCGCCCGCACAGAGCTATATCCGGAGCGCCGGCCATCTTGGCTGGGCATTTCCGGCCGGCCTGGGCGCGAAGTGCGCAGCGCCGGAGCGCCCGGTCTTCGTCTTCACCGGCGACGCGGGCTTCTGGTACCACCTCAGCGAGATCGAGACCGCCGTGCGCTGCGGCATCAACACCGTCACCCTGGTGAACAACAACAGCTCGGGCAATCAGGGCTCACCCGGCTTCGACCGCGCCTATGGCGGGAAGCAATCGGAGCAGGGACGCGAGCTCTGGACCTACAACGACGTCAACTTCGCCACAATCGCCGAGGCCATGGGGGCGCTGGGATTGCGCGTCGAGAACCCCGCCGACATTCCCGGCGCGCTCGAGACGGCCTTCGCCGCCAAGCGGCCCGTGGTGATCGATGTCGTCAGCGATATCGAGGCGCAGGCTCCGCTCGCGGTGATCGGCGGATCCTGACCGATCCGGGCCGGATGTCTTCGCGCGGTCATGGCTCGGCGCGGCTGATGGCGTCGATCTCGGCGTCGGAAAGGTCTTCCACGGCCAGCGCTTGACGGTCCCGCCGCTTGAGGCGCTCATACTCGTCGACCGAGAGAATCACGAGCCGGTCCCGTCCGTTCCGGGTGATCGCCAGCGGTGCCTTCAGCGCCTCGTCCTGACAGCGCCCGAAATTGCGCTGGAACTCGCGTGACGTGACTCGCTGCATGCCCTTCACCCCGATCTGCATGATCTGCATAATACGGATTGTCAGACAATGTGTCGAGCAGCGCCCAGGCGCCGCTCGCGGTGATCGGCGGGGGCGGCTGAAGCACGGGGCGGCGCGCCCTCTGGTTGCGCGCCGCCCGGCTTCACATCAGAACGTCTACTTCTTCAGGCGGGTCCACATGGTGTCGTAGACCTCCTGGGTCGCCTGATCGCACACCGCGACGAACGTGCCTGCTGGTGCATCGGCAGGCGGCACGGACTCGGGCTGGCTGGCCAGTTCCGGATCGAGATGCGGAGTCACGCCCTCGACGCCAGCCGCATAGCGCGCGAAGTTGGTGACCGCGGCGATATTCTCCGGCTCCAGCAGGAAGTCCATGAACTTGATCGCGCTGGCCCGGTTGGGCGCGTCCTTCAGCAGCACGACGTTGTCCATCCAGACGACATAGCCCTGGCGCGGATAGGCGTACTCGATGTTGGCGCCCTCCGCCCGCGCCTTGGCGCCGAAGCCGTTCCAGATCATCCCCACGGCGGCATCGCCGGAAACGAGCACGTCCTTGGCGCCGTCGGAGTTGAAGGAGGCCCAGTGAGGCTTGGCCGCCTGCAGCAGCGCATCGAGCTGCTTGAGCTGCTCGCGGTCGTTCGAGCACTGCGGAATGCCCAGATGCAGCGCGGCCAGCAGCATGACCTCGCCCTGGGAGTCGAGGACGTTGATCTTGCCCTTCAGCTCGTCCGGCGGGTCGTAGACGATGCTCGTGTCGTTGATGTCGCCCTGATAGACGTCCCGGTTCACCGAGAAGCTGGTCGAGCCCCACTGATAGGGGATCGAGTGCATCCGGCCCGGATCGAAGGGCACGTCCACCCACTGCGGCTCGATGTTGCCCCGATTGGCAAGCTCGCCCTCGGCAATGGTGTCGAGCATGCCTTCGCCGATCATGATCTCGACCATGTAGTCGCCCGGCACGGCTACGTCGTAGGAGCCGAGCTTGCCGGCCTTGAGCGAGGCCAGCATGGCCTCATTGGAATCGAAGGTGTCCATGGTCACCTCGATCCCGGTCTCGGCCGCGAACTTGTCGAGCAGCTCCTGCGGGATGTACTCGAACCAGTGATAGATCGAGAGCTTCTCCTGAGCCTGTGCCGCGCCTGCGACAAAGGTCAGGGCTAACGCCGCTATTCCGGCTTTGAGTAAGGTCCGCATGTCTCCCTCCTTGGTTGCGGTGTTTACGGTGATGACTACGCCTCCGCCTTCGTTCCAGGCCGCCCGTAACGGCTGATGAAATAGGACAGCGTGACGATCAGGATCGAGACGGAGAGCATGATGGTGCTGAGCGCCATGATGTCGGGTTTGATCCCCTGCTTGACGGCTCCGAAGATTGCCGTGGGCAGGGTCTCGATCCCGGCACCCTTGATGAAGTTGGTGATGATGAAATCGTCCAGCGAGATGATGAACGCCAGCAGAAAGCCCGCGAGAATGCCGGGCGCCATCAATGGCATGAGAACGCGCAGGAACGCCTGGAACCGGCTGGCGTAGAGGTCCTGCGCGGCCTCTTCGTAGCTGCCGTCGATGCCCTGCAGGCGGGCCGCGATGGGCAGGTAGGCGAACGGAATGCAGAAGACGATGTGCGCGACGAGGATCGACAGATAACCGAGCGTGAAGCCGATGGCGCTGAAGAAGACCAGCGTCGCCACGGCGGTGACGATCTCCGGCACCATGATCGGCATACTGATGAGCGCGAGGTTCAGCGCCTTCCCTTTGAAAGCACCGCCCCGCACCATGGCCACCGCCGCAGCCGTCGCGATGATGGTGCTGGCGACGGCGGCCGAGAGCGCGATGGTGAGCGAGTTCCAGGCGGCATCCTTGAACTTCGCGGACTCCGGCCCGGTGAAGATTTCCATGTACCAGCGGAAGCTGAACCCGCCCCAGCGGGTGATGGAGAGCGAATCGTTGAAGCTGTAGACCATCACCACCAGCAGCGGCGCGTAGAGCACCACCAGGCAGAGGATCGTCACCGGCAGGAAGCCGGGGTAGCGTTTGATGTTGATCCGTTGCCGCATCTCAGGCGGCCTGCGCGCTGCGCCGTGCCTGCCGGCGCGCATAGATGAAGAGCGCGATGAGCACGAGAGAGAGCAGGATCATCGACGCCGCCGCGCCGAAGGGCCAGTTGCCGGCATTACCCTTGAACTGCTCCTCGATCAGCGAGCCGATCAGGAAGTTCTTGGCGCCGCCGAGCAGGTCGGGCGCGAGGAAGGCGCCAAGGCTCGGCACGAAGACCAGGATGCACCCGGCCACGATGCCGGGCCACACGATCGGCAGGATGACCTTGTACAGGATGGTCCAGCGATTGGCGTAGAGGTCGGCCGCCGCTTCGGAGAGCGCGAAGTCGTAGCGCTCCACCGAGGCATAGATCGGCAGCACCATGAAGGGCAGGTACGAGTAGAAGAGCCCGAGCTGCACCGCGAAGTCGGTGTTGATCAGCGCAATGGGCTCGCCGATGACGCCCAAGCCCATCAGTGCTTCGTTGAGCGGCCCGTTGTCCCGGATCAGGAACTTCATGGAGACCGTGCGTATCAGCAGGTTCACCCAGTAGGGCACCGTCACCAGGAAGAGCCACATCGAGCGCGTCGCGGGCGAGCGCGTCGCGATGAAGTATGCGGTCGGGAAGCCGATGATCAGACAAAGCAGCGTGGCGACGGCGGCCTGGATGATCGAGCGCACGAAGATGACGATGTAGGTCCACTCGATCTGCGGCGGCTCGTCGCCGAAGAGGCCGCGGTCGAAGATGAACTGGTCGTAAGCCGCGAGCGAGAACTCCCAGATCACGCCGCCCCGGAACTCCTTCGTCAGGAAGGAGTAGGCCAGCATCATCAGCACCGGCGCCACGAGGAAGAAGCCGATGATCACCCAGGTCGGAATCAGCAACGGGGTGCGCACCGGCGCGAAGGTGCGGGAGACCGCGCGCGTGCTGGCGAGCTCGCCGGCCATCAGTCCACCAGGAGCCGGGCGCCGCCGGGCGCGATGGCGAGACCGACCCGGTCTCCGTTGCGGAAGGATGTCGTGTCGCTGCCAACGTTCTGCGCGCGCACCAGGACGTCCGGCCCCTCGTCCAGCCGGACGCCGTACTGGATGTCGGTGCCAAGATAGACGATCTGGTCCACCACGCCGGTGAGGCCGCTGTTGCTCTCCGCCTCGGGCACGAGCGAGAGGCGTTCCGGGCGGATCAGCACGTGCGCGGCAGCGCCGTCCTGCGGCGGCGTCCCCGCGGCCTCGCAGGGAAACACCGCGCCGTTGGGGAGCCGGCTATGCCAGGCGCCGTCCGGCCCGCGCTGCACGGTCACGTCGAGGACGTTGGTCTCGCCGATGAAGTCGGCCACGAAGCGGTCGTTAGGCGCCTCGTAGATTTCGTGCGGCGTGCCCACCTGCCGGATCTCGCCCGCCGACATCACGGCGATGCGGTCCGACATGGTCAGCGCCTCCTCCTGGTCGTGGGTGACGAAGACGAAGGTGATTCCGGTTTCCTCCTGAATCTGCTTCAGCTCGATCCGCATCGCCTGGCGTAGCTTGAGGTCGAGCGCGGAGAGCGGCTCGTCGAGCAGGAGCACCTTGGGGCGGGGGGCCATGGCGCGGGCCAGCGCGACCCGCTGCTGCTGCCCGCCGGAGAGCTGCGCCGGCCTGCGCGCCGCGAGGTCGCCGAGCTTCACCAGGTCCAGGATTCGGCCGGTCTGGTCCTCGATATCGGCCTTGCTCCAGCCCAGCCTGCGCATGCCGAAGGCCACGTTTTCCGCCACCGTCATGTGCGGGAAGAGCGCGTAGTGTTGGAAGACCGTGTTGATCGGGCGCCGGTTGGGCGGCAGCGTGCCTATGTCTTCGCCGTAGAGCAGGATTTCTCCCTCGGTGATCTCCTCGAAGCCCGCGATCAGGCGGAGCAGGGTGGTCTTGCCGCAGCCCGAGGGCCCGAGCAGGGTGAAGAACTCGTTGTCCCGGATCGTCAGCGACACGCCGGCGAGCGCCGTCACCGCGCCGAAGCGCTTGACGGCGTTGCGCACGTCGATGGCGATGTCTTGCTCGGACAACGGCGCCTCCCTTCGCCTGTCAATCCGCGCCTAGTGGAGAGGGATGTTCGGCCCGGTCAGGGTCTTGAGCGCGTAGTCAGGTTCCTCGACTCTGGAGAAGCCGACCCTGGACAACCACTCGTCCGTGGAAATCCCGAGGATATCCGTTTCTGAGGTCATGTTCGTGAACGCGCCGGACGGCAGGGTCACGTAGGGAGCGCACGCCAGCGCACAGCCCACATGGTTCTTCGGAATGTGGGACGCCTTCCAGCCGATGTAGATCTTCTTGTAGCGCGCGCCCTGATTCTCGCCGCACAGATACGCCGCATAGGCGATCCTGTTGAGCCTGTTGTCGAGTCTGGTTCTCACCGACTCTTCCTCGTCTCCCGCGAGGTGCATGATTCCCGTGTCTTCCATGAAGAGGCACGCGTGATTGTCGCGATCTTCCGCGATCGCAAAGCCTAGCGCGCACCAGATCCACATGTTGCCGTCCGAGACCATGCTGGTGCGGTATTTTTCCGCGCAAACGACCATGGCCCCTTCCTGCGGCGGGAAATGCCGCGCGTCGGCGACGCCGAAGAGTTGCCGGGTCGCGTCGCGCAACGGAATCAGGGAGTAGATGGGAATGTTCTCGATGCGCCCGACGGGATACGTCTTGCCGATGCGGGAATCGACGGCCAGGTCGTAGCCCCAAATCGCCCCATTGACGCCACTGAACGACGACGCCTGCAGCATGTTGACCTGGCCGATATAGGAATCGTTACACTCGGCGCGATCGTAGGACACGATTTCGGCCATGCCCTGGTCCAAATCCTCCTCGAACGGAAAACCGGGAAACTGCTCCAGGTTTACGGCACCTGTCGAAAGCAGGATGGTCGATATGTAGGATCCCGGCTGACCCGTCGCCGTCGGCTCCTGATATCCCCCGCAGCTGCTCGCCGTCGTGTTGCGACAATTCCGGACGATCTCTTCTATACGAGCGTCAGCCATCGCGCCGTTCCTTCAGGCCGTGAATCCGAGCCGCCTGCCGAGATCGGCAGCGGCCTCGGCCAGTTTCTGCTTGATGCGGGTGGGCTCCATGGGGCGGAAGCGGTCCGCGAGCCCGGTGATGCCGACTGAGTAGAGCACGTAGCCGCCGTTCACGCGGATCGGGTGGCCGTAGCTCAACACGCCGGCGTCGAGTTCGTTGTCGCAGACCGCCACGCCGTCAGCGCGGATCTGCGCGAGCTCGTCGAGGATGTCGGTTTCCTCGACCTTGGTCTTGTCCGTGAAGCGCGTGCGCGGGCGCGACAGGTAGCGGGCGACGAAGGCCTCGTCCTGAAACGCGAGGAGCGCCTTGCCGCTGGCCGCCGCGTGCAACGGCAGCTGCCGCCCCGGCTGCACGAAGGCGCGGTCCGAGCCCGAGGGCTGCTCCATCAGCACGGATTCCGCGAAGTCGCCGTTCAGCCGGGCCAGATGGGCGGTCTCGCCAAACTCCGCAACCAGCCCGTCGAGGACGGACTTGGCGAGCCCCGCATAGCCCGCACGGTCCATGGTCGTGTGCAGCAGGGTCTGCAGGCGCGGCCCGGTCACGTAGCTCTTGGTGCCGGGCGCGCTCCGCAGCAGGTCGAGGTCCACGAGCCCCCGGATCAAGCGGTGCGCCGTTCCCGGCTGCAGGTTCATCTCCCGCGCGATGTCGGTGAGCGTCAGGCCGGTCTTGGCCCGCGCAACCGTCTCGAGAACCCGGATGTACCGGCCCAGCGGCTTGTCGTTGCTATCGCTCATCGCCCGCGCCGTCGGGTTGTCAGGAGGCATCGCGCTGCTGCAACGCCGTGACCACGCGTTCCGGCGTGATCGGCATCTCGAACACGCGCACGCCGATGGCGTCGGCGACCGCGTTGGCGATGGCCGGTGCAACGGCGGTCATGGCCGGCTCGCCGATGCCCTTGGCGCCGAAGGGCCCGACGCCGCTACGGGATTCGAGGATGATGCACTCGACGTTCGGCATATCCATCGCCGTCGGCATCAGGTATTCGCTGAACGACGGCGTGACCAGCCGGCCCTCCTCGTAGAGCATCTCCTCGCTGAGCGCATAGCCTTGGCCGTTCTGCGCACCGCCCTGGATCTGACCCTCGACCGCGGCCGGGTTGATGCACTGGCCGACATCGTGGGCGGCCACGCTCTTCAGCACCTCGACCTCGCCGGTCTCCACGTCGACCGAGACCTCGACCGCGTGCGCGCCGTAGGCATAGTCCGGGTGGGCCTGGCCCTGGCCGGTCTCGGGATCGAGAAAGTCGCCGAACGGCGCGCGGAAGATCGCGAGCTCCGAACGGTGGATGCCCTCGGCCGCGCAGGTGCGCACCAGGTCGACCAGCGGCATGGTCTTTTCCGGCCTGTCGATGACGAAGACCTCGTTGAAGGCCATGTCGATCTCGTCCGGCGTCACGCCGAACTCTTGCGCTGCGCGCTCGGCCAGCCGGGCGCGCAGCCCTTCGGCCGCCTGCTTGGCGGCGTTGCCTGTCATGTAGAGCGCGCGCGTCGCCGTGGTGGTGCCGGCGAGGGGGGTCACGGCGGAATCACTATTGTAGATGACCACGTTGTCCAGGGTGACGCCCAGCACCTCCACCGCGATCTGGCCGAGCGCCGAGATCTGCCCGGCGCCGATGTCGGTGACGCCGGAGCGCACCACCACGGTGCCGTCCATCTCGACTCCCACCCAGGCCTCCGAGGTGTCGTGCAGGAAGGTGAGGCGGCCGTAGCTCTGCTGGTAGCAGGCGAGGCCGCGGCCGGTCCGGATCGGCCCGTCCGAGGCAGTGGGCTCGCCCAGCCCGGCCCAGGCCTTCTCCGCGCACTGCTCGGTCCAGATCGCGCTCGGCGGCACGAAGCCCGTGGACATGGGCTCGCCGGTCTTCAGGAAGTTCCGTCGCCGAAGCTTCAGGCGGTCGATGCTGAGCGTGTTGGCGATCTCGTCCATCTGCTGCTCGTAGGCCGCGCAGGCCTGTAGCGCGCCGAAGCCGCGGAAGGCGCTGGTGTACATATTGTTGGTCGCCACCGCCTTGGCGAAGACGTTGAGGTTGTCCACCCGGTAGGGGCCGGGCGCCGCCACCAGCGCGTAGAGGATGACGTAGGGGCTGAGGAAAACGTAGGCGCCGGCATCGGCGATCATGTTCACGTCGAGGGCGGTGATCTTGCCCTCCTTCGTGACGCCGGTGCGGTAGGTCAGGATGAAGGGGTGGCGCTTGCCGTGGCCCACGAAGGAATCCTCGCGCGAGTACTCCAGCCGCACCGGCCGCCCGGTCTGCTTGGCGAGCAGCGCGAGATAGACCTCGACGGTCAGGTCCTCCTTGCCGCCGAAACCGCCGCCCACCAGCGCGCCGCGCACGCGGACCTTGTTGTGGGGCACACCGAGAGCGTCGGCGATGGGCCGGAAGTGCTCGATCACCTGGGTCGAGACCCGGATGTTGACCACGTCGTTCTCGTCCACCCAGGCGAGGCCCACCTCCGGCTCCAGGAAGGCGTGCTCCTGGAACGGGGTCCTGTAGGTGTTCTCGACGATCAGGTCGGCCCTGGCGAAGCCCGCCTCGACATCGCCCTTCCTGATCTTGCGCTCGGCGACGATGTTGTCGCGGCCGTAGACCAGCGGCGCGCCCGGCTTCAGCGCCTCCAGGGTGTCGTAGACGCCGGGGATCGGTTCCAGCTCGAACTCGATCAGCTCCGCCGCGTGGTCGGCGATGTCGCGGGTCTCCGCCGCGATCAGCGCCAGCGGCTCGCCGAAGTAGCGCACCCGGTCCCTCACCAGAATCGGCTGGTCGGTATCGAGGCGCTTCTGGCCGGTCTGGCCGGGGATGTCGGTGGCGGCCGTGCGGTCGGCGAGGTCGTCGGCGGTGAGCACGCAGGCGACGCCGGTGAGCGCCCGTGCCTTCGAGACATCGAGGCGCACGAGGCGTGCGCTCGCGATATCGGCGCGCAGCACCCGCATGTGCAGCATGTTCGGCATCACGTAATCGCCGGCGTAGGGCGTGCGGCCCGTGACCTTGCCCGGCGCGTCGGTGCGGGTCAGCGGCTTGCCGACCTGCCGAAACTGGACGTTGGCCAATGTCCCCGGATCCATGTCGGTGTGGGTCATGGTGCACCTCCCTCGGCGCGCATGTCGTCGGCCGCGTCGGCGATCGCCTCGAAGATCTTGGTGTAGCCGGTGCAGCGGCAGAGATTACCGCTCAGCCCTAGGCGAATGTCGTCCTCGCTCGGCTCCGGGTGCTCGTCGATGATCGCCTTGGCCGCGATGATGATGCCCGGAATGCAGTAGCCGCACTGGGCGGCGCCGCCGTCGGCGAAGGCCTTCTGCAGCGGGTGCGGCGCATCCAGGTCGCCGAGGCCGGAGACGGTGGTGATCTCCTTGCCTGCAGCCATCCAGGCCAGCGTCAGGCAGCTGTCCACGGCCATGCCGTCGAGCAGCACGGCGCAGGCGCCGCAGTCGCCCTTCTCGCAGCCGCACTTCACCTCCATGTGGCCGAGGTGGCGCAGTGCTTCGAGGAGCGTGCGATGGGCGGGGAAGCGCCCTTCCTCCTCGCGGCCGTTGATGCGGAGCGTGATGGTCCTTGTCTCAGGCATGAGCGTCACTCCCTCAGGCCAGCCGGTCCCACGCCTGGGTCACCAGGCGCCGGGTCAGGGCTTCGACCGTGTGGCGGCGGTAGCCGGCGGAGGCCCGGATGTCGTCGATGGGTGTGCATGTGCTGGCGGCTGCTTCCGCCGCCTCGTCGATCAGCGCGGGCGTCAGCGCCTGACCTTCCAGCACCGCCTCCGCCTCCTTGACGCGGCGCACGACGGGCGCGACGGAGGCAAGCGCGATCCGCGCCCTGCTGCACGTGCCGTCCGCCACCGAGAGCGTGACCGCCACGCCGGTGACGGTGATGGCGTCGCCCTTGCGTCGCGCCAGCTTGTAGAAGGTGTTCGCCGAGTTCTCCGGCAAGCGCGGCCAGGAGATCCGGGTAATCAGCTCGTCCGGCCGCCGCGCGTCCTGCTTGTAGCCGAGGTAGTAGTCGTCCAGCGCCAGCGTGCGCGTGGCGCTCGCGCTCGCCAGCGTCAGCTCGGCATCGAGGGTCAGCAACGGCGGCACCAGGTCCGCCGCCGGTGAGCCGCTCGCGATGTTGCCGGCGACCGTCCCGGTGTTGCGCACCATCAGCCCGCCGAAGAGCCGCGCGGCCTCGATCAGCGAGGGCGCCTCGTGGGCGATCTCGGGCGAGCGCAGCAGGTCGCTCACCGTGGTGCGGCCACCGATGGAGATGCGCTCTGGCCCGAACTCCATGCCGAGCAGCTCGTCGACCTCGCCGAGGCCCACCATCCGGTCGGGCCGCTCGCGCTTCGCGCGAATGTCGACGATCAGGTTCGTGCCGCCTGCGATGGGGAGCACGGTCTCGCCGCCGCCGTTCGCGAGCGCCGCGAGGGCGCCATCCAGGGTCGTGGGGATGTCCAGTTCGAAGGGCGCGTACATCGCGAATCCTCCTGCCTCTGCCCGCGCTACACGTCCCAGCCGCCGTCGACCGTGATGGCCTGGCCGGTGATCTGGCGGCTGTCCTCGCTCGCCATGAACAGCACGGCGTTGGCCACGTCCTGGCAGGTGGTGACACGCTTCAGGCACATCTCCTGAACGTATTCGTCGTACACCTCGTCGATGGTCCAGCCGCGCACTCGGGCTTTCTCCTCGCAGAGCTTTTGCATGCGCGGCGTCTCGACGATGCCGGGGCAGACGGCGTTGACGTTGACGTTGTACTTGCCGACCTCCAGCGCGACCGTGCGCGTGATCCCGCGCACCGCCCATTTGGAGGCGCTGTAGGCGGTCCGCATGGCATAGCCGCGCAGGCCCGAGGTGCCGCCGATGTTGACGATCTTGCCGCTCTTCTGCGCGATCATGGTCGGCACCACGTGCTTGATGGGCAGGAAGGTGCCGATCTCGTTGGCCCTGATGACGTAGTCGAAGTCAGCCACGTCGATGTCCTGCACCGGCGTCTCGATGGGCCCGGTGACGCCCGCGATGTTGACCAGGATGTCGATGCGCCCGTCGAAGGCTTCGAGGGCCTTGTCGACCACCGCCTTGACCTCGGCATCTTCGGTCACGTCGCAGGCCGCGACGTGCGCCTCCCGCCCCAGCGCACGCACGTCCGCGGCGACCTGTTCGAGCGGCTCGGTGTCGCGGGCGGTCAGCACGACATCGGCGCCCTCGCGCGCGAGTGTCGTCGTGATGGCCGCGCCCATGCCCTTCGCGGCGCCGGTGACGATCGCCTTCTTGCCATCCACTTTCACTGCACTTTTCTCCTGCTTGCGTCGCTCATCGGCCCTTGGTCTCGGGCTGCCCGTAACCGCCGCCGCCGCAGCTCTCGACGATCACCACGTCGTCCCTGTCGAGGCGGAGGTTCGCCTTGCCCGGCATGTCCTCCCGGCTGCCGTCCGCACGCGCGATGGTCACGCGGAAGGGCGCCCCGTCCTCGCCTCCCTGCAGGCCGTAAGGCGGCACCACGCGGCGCTCGAACATCGAGGTCACCGACATGTCGTCGGTGAGCACCCGGTAGGCGCGGTGCAATCCCTCGCCGCCCTGCTGCCGGCCGGCACCGCCCGAGCCCCGGCGCAGGCGCTGGCTCTCGATGCGGATGGGGAACTCGGCTTCCACCACTTCGGCCGGCGTGTTCATCACGTTGGACATGTGGACGCGCACCACCGGCGCGCCGTCGCGGTCGTGCCGCGCGCCCTCGCCGCCGCCGTGGACCTCATAGAGCGTGGTCCAGGCGCCGTCGGCCCGCCTGCCGCCGAACAGCACCAGGCCCGACGTGGTCGGCCCGCCGGCGGAGATGCGCTCCGGCCCCACGGCTTCGAAGGCCTTGAACACGGCGTCGGCGATCCGCTGCGAGGTCTCGTGGTTGCCGCCCACCACCGGGCTCTCCGGCCCCGGATCGAGCAGGGAACCGGGGCGGGTCACGATCTCCAGCGGGCGGTAGCAGCCGCCGCTCGGCTGGATCTCGGGGCCGAACAGCGTCTTCACCACATAGAAGACCGAGGCCGCGGCGATGAAGGGCGTGGTGTTCACCGGCCCCCGCGCCGCGTCGTCGGTCCCGGAGAAGTCGAAGCGGGCGCCGTCGCCAGCGATGGTGACGCGCACGCGGACGGCGACCGGCCCGCCGCCGCCGGCATCGTCGTCCAGCCAGTCCGCGCCTTCGTAGGTACCGTCAGGAATCGCGGTGAGGGCCGCGCGCATCTGCGCCTCGGCCCGGTCGTGGATCGCGGCGATGGCGGCCAATACCGTCTCCCGCCCGTGCTCCGCGCAGACGTGCTGAACGCGCTCGTCTGCGGCCCGGCTGGCGGCGACCTGCGCCAGGATGTCGCCCTCGCGCTCGTCGGCGCCCCGCACGTTGGCACAGATCATGTCGAGCTTCTCGCGGTCGGGGCCTGCGGCGGTGAACAGCCGGAAGGGCGGGATGCGCAGCCCCTCCTGCCAGGCGTCGGTGGCGCCGGCGACGTAGCTGCCGGGCACCGCGCCGCCGATATCCGCCCAGTGGGCCAGGCTCGCCGCGAAGGCCACGATGGCGCCGTCCACGAAGATCGGCCGGATCGCCTTCACGTCGGGCAGGTGGTTGCCGCCCACCTCGGGCAGGTTGAGGAACCAGACATCGCTCGGCTCCAGCCTGTCGCGCGGCACCCGCTTCAGGAACTCGCGCACGGTGAAGCTCATCACCCCCATGTGCATGGGGATGTCGCGGCCCTGGGCGATGAGGTGGCCGTCCGCGTCGGTCAGCGCCGAGGAGAGATCGCCGGCCTCGCGCAGCAGCGGCGAGCGGGCCGAGCGCATGACCACGAGCGACATTTCCTCCGCCGTCGCCGACAGCGCGTGGCGGATGACCTCCAGGGTGATGGGGTCCACGGCGCCGCTCATGGGCCGGCTCCGGTGGCGATGTGGAGGTGGCCGGCGTCATCGGCGGTGAGCGTCGCGCCCGGCGGCACGACCACGGTCGACCACGCATCGTCCACGATGACCGGCCCATCCAGCGAACTATCCGGGCTCAGGCCCGCGCGGTCGTAGCGCGGCGTCGGCACCGATCCGCCGGAATCGAACGTGCAGGGCTGCGTCTTGGTGGGGGAGGGCGGCTCGTTCGCCTTGGTCGTAGGGGAACGCACCTCGCCGTTGCGAGGCGCCGCGACGCGCATGCGGATCGAGACCAGCTCCCACGGCTCCTCGGTGGCGAAGCCGTAGAGCGCCCGGTGACGCTCAATGAAGGTGCGGCCCAGCTCCAGCGGGTCGTCGAGCGCCGCATCCGCGATCTCGATGGCGTAGCTCTGGCCGCTGTAGCGGACCGACGCCACCTCCTCGACCGTGAGCGCTGCGTCCTCGTGGCCGGCCGCCGAGAGCGGCGCGGCGAGGGTCGCGCGGAGCTCCCGCCGCACGCCGTCCACGCGCGCCTGAACCCACGAGTCGGCGGCCATCCGCAGCGTCCGCTGCTGCGCGTAGCTCATCTCCGCGCCGACACAGCCGAGCGCCGAGAACATGCTGGAATGCGCAGGGACCACCACCTTGTCGATGGCGAAGGCGCGGGCCAGCGCTACCGCGTGCATGGGGCCCGCGCCGCCGAAGGCGAGCAGCGTGCAGCTGCGCCCGTCGACGCCGCGCTCCACCGTCACTCGGCGCAGCGCCCGCAGCATCGCCGCGTTCGCCACCCTGACCACGCCCAGAGCCGCGGCCTCCGGCGTCATGTCCATGGCCGAACCGAGCGGCGCGATCACGTCGTGGGCCGCGCGCGCATCCAGGTGCACGTCCCCGCCCAGCACACGGTCCGTGTCCATGTATCCCAGCAGCAGGTTGGCGTCGGTGACGGTCGGCCGGTCGCCGCCCTTGGCGTAGCAGGCGGGTCCGGGGACGGCGCCAGCGCTCTCCGGCCCGACCATCAGCGAGCCGTGATCGAGCCGGGCGATGGAGCCGCCGCCCGCACCGATGGACTCCACCGCCACCATGGGCTGGCGCAGGGGCCGCCCGCCGAGGGAGCGGTCGCTCGCGATCTGCGCCGCGCCGTCAAGGATCAGGCAGACGTCGGTGGTGGTGCCGCCCATGTCGAAGCTGATGGCACGCTCGATCCCGAGCGCGCGGGCCATGCGCCCGGCCGCGGCGACACCGGCGGCGGGGCCCGAGGCGGCAAGCCCGAGCGGCAGGTCGCGGAGCGCCGCAGGCGAGGCCATGCCGCCGGCGGAATGGAAGAGATGCAGCCGGGAGTCCTCCGGTTTCGCCGCCTCCAGGTCGTCCATGTACGCCGCCGCCAGCGGCATGACGCCGGCGCTCAGCGCCGTGGTCGCGGTCCGCTCGTATTCCCGCGCCTCGGGATTGACCCGGTGCGAGAGCGCGACGTAGGGGAACCGCGCGCGCAGCCTTTCGCCGAGCGCTTCCTCGTGCGCCGGGTTGGCGTAGGAATGCAGCAGCGAGACGGCGACCGCCTCGGCGCCGCTCGCCGCGACGCGTCCGATCGCGTCCGCCACTGAGTCCGGGTCCAGTGCGGTCATGACCTGGCCGTCGTGGTCGAGCCGCTCGGTCACCTCGAAGCGGCGTTCGGCCGGCACCTGGGGTGTGAGCTTCGGCGGCAGGTCCAGCCGGTAGAGGTGGCGCCGGTTCTGGCGCCCGATGGCGAGCGTGTCCGAAAAGCCGCGCGTCGCGATCAGCGCGACCCTCGCGTGCGCACCCTGGATGATGGCGTTGGTGACGATGGTGGTGCCGTGGATCAGGTCGTCCACGTCCGCCCATTGGAGATCGACCGCGCCGAGCGCCGCCACCAGGCCCGCGATGCGGTCGTCGGTGCGGGAGGGGACCTTCGCGGCTCTCACCTCGCCGCGCGCCCGGTGATGGGCGATCACGTCGGTGAACGTGCCGCCGACATCGATACCGACTTGCCATCCCTTCGGCACGGGCCTGCCTCCGGATGCCGGGTCGCCGGGCGGCCTTTCTTGCGGACCGTTACGGCAACCGAGGTTATCGAATATCGAAAGTTATTTCGATAACTCGATAAAGATGCGCCGTCTCCGGGCGTCCGTCAACAGGAAATTTCGACAGTGCTGTGGAGTGGCCGGTGACGGGGTGGCCCCCGGTCGCGCCGGTAGGCGCGCGGAATCGCAGGGCGGCCGGCTGCCGTGAGCGATAAAGAGGCCGGAGCGTTTCCGTGCAAAACGGAAACGCTCTTGAGGAGCTACGACGCTCCTTGTCCAGGCTCCGTCGCGTTCACGAGTGCGGCCATGTTTCCGTACGGGTGGCGGTTCTCGTACATCTGCTGATGCGCCTCGCCGATTTCGTCGAACGAGAAGGTGTGAGACAGGCAGGGGTCGACCTTCCGGTCCATGATCATCCGGTTTACGGCCGCGGCCTGCTCGTCGTTCGAAAGGTGGCTGCCCTGAAACCGCTTCTGCCGCATCCAGTGGTAGCGAAGGTCGAGTGTCGCGGTGTACCCGGTCGTTCCGGCGCAAATGACGATCATGCCGCCCGTCGCGCACAGGAATCCCGAGGTCGGCAGCGTCGCCTCGCCTGGGTGCTCAAAGACGATGCGGGGGCTCGCCTTCTCGCCAGCCGCTTCCCAGAAGGCCTTGCCGAACGCCCGTGCGCCCTTGAACCACTGCCCCCAATCCTTGCTGCTCGTGTCGGGCATCGGACCCCAGTGGTCGAAATCGTTCCGGTTGATCACGCCGACGGCGCCATGGTCGAGACAGAACTGCCGTTTCTCTTCATCGGACACGACTGCCACCGGTTTACCGCCGTTCGCCGTCACGATCTGGAGCGCCAGCGCGCCGAGCCCGCCGGCGGCGCCCCACACCAAAACGTAGTCGCCCTCTTCGACGACGTTCGGCGACCAACCCATGAGCATTCGGTACGCGGTCGACGCACAAAGCAGGTAGCAGCCGGCGGCCTCCCACGAGAGATGCTTGGGCTTCGGCTGACACTGGTGAGATTGAGCACGGGCAAACTGGCAGTAGCTGCCATAATTGGTCTGGTAGCCCCAGATGCGCGTGCTTTCGGCAAGCATGGGGTCGCGTCCGGACAGCACCCACGGGTCGTCCGGCTCCCACCAACCGCTATGGACGACGACTTCGTCACCGGGGCGGACGTTCGTCACCTGATCGCCGACTGCGAACACGATGCCCGAGCAGTCGCTGCCACCCGCGTGAAAGTCTTCCGGCTCTCCCTTCCTCTGCCGGTCGGCGATGACATCGACGGGCTTGCCCAGAGCTGCCCAGACGTTGTTGTAGTTGATTCCGGTTGCCATGACGTAGACGAGCACGTCGAGCGGACCGATTTCGGGGGTGTCGATGACTTCTCGCTGCCATGCGTCCTTGGGTTCGCCGAAACGATCCTGGCGCACGGCGAACGCATGCATCTTTTCCGGCACCTCACCCAGCGGCGGGCGGTCGCCGAGATCATATAACTCCATTTGCTTCCTCCCCTCACGCTCCGCGATCCACATTGGGGACGAAGCCGCAGGCACTAGGTCTTCACGCGATAACCCGCTATCAGCAGCGCGTGTGTGCTTAAGCTATTTCGATATCTCACTAATTGTCGAGTAAATCTGCTGCCGTGCTCTCCCCAGAATTCGCGTTATCGCCGAAACCCCGTTTTCCAGCACCATCGGCTTCGCCGATGCGGTCCCAGACTCCGCTGCGCCGGTGTACCGGATCGCCGCATCGGCCCTCGAATCGGAACCTAACCCGCATATCTCACCAGGGTCATGGTCTGCGCGGCGCTGTCCGGCCTACAGAGCAGGAAAGCCGCGAAGCGCGATGCGGGGACATCGGGGGAGCGGCTTGACGCACTCTGTAGGCCGGGGAGCGCCGCCCTTCGGGTCGCGCCCAGGCGCCCGCCCGCGTCGTCGCGGGCCTCAACCGTATTCCCTGATACGCTTTTCGGCCCGCTCCTGGCGGATCGAACGCCTGGACGCGACGCAGGCCGTGACCGTGGTGAGAAATGCGGGCTGAGCCTCTTCGGTTTGGAGTTGCCCCGCTTTGGCGGACACCTGATCGGTTGGGAGAAAGGAGTTCACGATGTCGATGACACGTCCGCCCCATGCATCTGCGTTCCGTGAACGGATGGTCGAGCTGGTTCTCTCGGGCCGCTCACCGGAGGAGCTGGCCCGTCGGGTTCGGGCCGGGGTCACGCGGTCTGTGGGATTGGCAGTCCGAACAGGAAACGCCGGCTGCCGGCCAGCTCCCGGCGCCGCTTCAGGTCCATGGTGCAGTCCTCGGCGGCGTCGAGCGCGCGCACGGCGCTCTCGTAGAGCGGCAGCGCCGCGGCAACGGCGATGGAAGGCCGGATGCGCTCCACGGTGAAGTCCAGTTTTTCGCGCGCCTGCGCGATGGTGTAGCGGCCGTCCCGCACCCAATCGACGGTGATCCAGTCCAGGGTCTCCAGGAACGAGAGCGAGTCCGCCGCCTGCACGAAGTCGGCCTCCCAGCCGCCGCCGATCTCGTGCCGCAGGATGAGCCGGCGCACCCGCCGGATGAACGCCTCGTCCGGCGCCGGCGTGCGGCTGCGCAGCCATTCCTCGACGATGTTCGCAGACCGGGTGGAGTGCGCGAAGAGGTAGTCGGGATCGTCGAAGCCGTTGGTCGGCGTGCTGGAAGGCCCGCCGGGGAAGAACCGCTCCGCGTCGTGCGTCAATGCCGCGAATTTCACTTCGGGCGAGGCCTCCGGGCATATCTTGATGGCCCACATCCGCGTCGCGATGAGATGCTCCAGCTGGTAGAAGCCGTCGAGCCACGCCATCGCATCGTCTTCCAGCGGCGAGAGACCGGCGTTCGCGTAACGGCCGCGGGCGGGATAATCCATCTCGGCTACCTCATCGTGGCTCGCGGGCGTTCCTCGCCGCCGACAGCGCCTGCCAGACGCGCTCCGGCGTGAGCGGCAGGGTCGAAATTTCCACGCCGTAGTCCGCCAGCGCATCGCAGACGGCGTTGGTGATGGCCGCCGCCGGCGGGATCGTGCCGACCTCGCCGACGCCGCGCACGCCGAAGGGCGTGATCGAGGAAGGGATCTCGGTGTGCAGCAGGTCGATGGGCGGCACGTCCATGATGGTGGGTGCGAAGTAGTCCAGCATGCTGCCGCTCACGAGCTGGCCCGTGCTTGCGTCGTAGCGCAGCTCCTCCGCCAGCGCCGCGCCCAGCCCCTGCACCAGGCCGCCCCGCACCTGGCCCTCGACCAGCGGCGGGTTGACCACGACGCCGCAGTCGTGCGCCATCACGAAGCGCTCCACGTCGAACTCCCCGCTCTCGAGATCGACCGAGACCACCGCCGCGGCCGTGCCGAACGAGAACGAGGCGTGCGAGGGCTCGAAGTGTGCGGCCGCCTCCAGGCCCGGCGCTTCGTCTTCCGAAATCCCCTGGCCGATGATGGCGCGGGTGAAGATGTCGGCGAGCGACACGGTGCGGCCGGGCTCGTCCGCCACGCGCACGGCGCGCCCGTGCACCTCCAGCGCATCCGGCGTCGATTGCAGCACCATGGCCGCGATGCGAAGCGTCTTGTCGCGCAAAGCGTCGGCGGCCTCGCGAATGGCGCCGGCGGCGGCGATCAGGGTGCGCGAGGCGAAGGCGCCGGTATTGAGCGGCGATGCCCCGCTATCCCCGGCATGGATGGTGATGGCCTCGTAGTCGATGCCGAAGACCTCGGCGCAGACTTGCGCGAACGCCGTCTCGCTTCCTTGCCCGAAGGTCGAGACGCCGGTGTAGAGGTCGATGCCGCCGGAACGGTTGGCGCGTAGGACGACGCTCTCGTGGGCGCCGAAGCGCGAGCCCCGGCCCGCGAGGAAGCGCGCGCTGGCATAGCCCGTGCGCTCGACGAAGGAGGCGAAGCCGATGCCCGTCAGCCGGCCGTCGTCGTGGCATTCCCGGCCTACGGCGCGGTGGGCGTCGTAGTCCACCGCGTCGGCGGCCATCTGAAGAGTCTTCAGGTAGTCGCCGTTGTCGTAGACCGCGCGGCTCGGCGTGGTCCAGGGCAGGTCTTCGGGCCGCAGCATGTTCGTTCGCCGCAGCTCCAGCGGGTCGACATCCAGGCGCCGCGCCAGCCGGTCGATCAGGACCTCCAGGGCGAAGTTGACCTCCGGCTGGCCGTAGCCGCGATAGGCCCCGATCGGCGTCTTGTTGGTGAGGGCGACGCGGCGCTCGACCGCTGCATCGGCCACCTTGTAGGGGCCGGTGAAGACCACGCTGGAAAGCTGCGCCGAGCCGTAAGTCGAGTTCCAGGCGCCGAGGTCGGTGGTGTACTGGTTGGTGATCGCGACGATGCGGCCGTCGGCCTCGGCGCCGATGCGGACCTCGTGCACGGCCTCGCGCGCCTGGGTGCTGGCGCGGAAGAACTCGAGGCGATCCTCGATCCACTTGACCGGACGCCGCAGCGCCATGGCGTGCAGCACCGCCAGCACGTCCTCCGGATAAAGCCCGAGCTTCATGCCGAATCCGCCGCCGACATCGGAGGCGATGACGCGGATGCAGCCCTCGTCGAGCGGCAGGCACTCCGCCAGCTGCTGCCGGATCAGGTGCGGCGTCTGGGTGGAGGCGTGGACCTCCAGCGTGCGGGCGCCGGCGCGCCAGTGGGCGACGATGCCGCGCGCCTCCATGGGCAGCGCGCTCACCCGGTTCACGTGGAAGCGCCCCTCGACGACGACCGGGGCCTCGGCCAAGCGGGCCTCCGGCTCGCCGGCGCGGTCCACGTTGCTGGTCAGCAGGTTCGAGGGCAGGGTCTCCCGATGCAGCACCGGCGCGTCGTCGGCGAGCGCGCCCAGCGTGTCGGTCACGTGCGGCAGGGGCTCGTAGTCGATGTCGATCAGCTCCAGCGCGTCCTCGGCAATGGCACGGCTGGCCGCGACCACGCTCACCACCGGCTGGCCCTCGTGGATCGCCTCCTCGCCCGCCAGCGCGTAGTAGGGCAGCAGCGGCGCGCCGGGCACGGGCCTCAACACGGTCAGCGGCTCGCTCGCGGCCCGCACGTCGGCGCCGGTCAGGATGTGCCGCACGTCGGCGAGCGCGCGGGCTTGCGCCACGTCGATGGCGCCGATGGCGGCGCGGGGGAAGGGGCAGCGGCCCACCGCCATCTCCAGCTGATGGGCAAGCTGTACGTCGTCGGTGAAGAGGCCGTCGCCGCGCAGCAGACGGTCGTCCTCCTTGCGCGGGAGCGCGGCGCCGATGAGGCTCTGGCGGGGTGCGCTCACCGCGAAGCCTCGGGCTCGTCCGCGTTCAGGTACTCCTCCACCGCGCGCAGGATGTTCTCGTAGCCGGTGCAGCGGCAGAGGACGCCCACAAGCTCTTCGCGGACTTCCGCGCGGGAGAGCGTCCGTCCGCTCGCCTTCAGGCTCTCCGCCAGCATCAGGAAGCCCGGCGTGCAGTAACCGCACTGCAGCGCGTGGTGCCGCTTGAAGGACTCCTGAGCGGCGTTGAGGCGGTCGCCCTCGGCCAGGGCTTCGACCGTTGTCACCTCCGCGCCGTCCAGCTGCACGGCGAGCATGAGGCAGGACTTGATGGCGGCGCCGTCCACCAGGATCGTGCACATGCCGCAGACGCCCTGCTCGCAGCCGACGTGGGTGCCGGTCCAGCCCAGGCGGTGGCGCAGGAAGTCGGCCGCGTGCATGCGGACGGGTGCGTCTGCTGATACCGCCTCGCCGTTCAGGCGGAAGGCGATGGCGCGTTCAGTGCCGCTCAACGGCTGCCTCCCCGGGTCGGGGCGCCGCGCCGGGCGCATCGGCGGCCGAAAGCGCTTGCTCCAGGTTGCAAGCGAATTGGGCTGTCACCTTCGCGGCGTGCTTGTTGATCACCGCGCTGCCGACGGTGCCGAGCACGCCGGCCAGCGCGACCTCGCCCTCCACCGAGACGCAGGTCTCGCCGCCCGCCTCCGTCAGCGTCACCGCGTTCTGGGCGCGGAAGTTGCCGACCGCGCCGCGCACCGCCTTGCCGGTGGCGGTGAACGCGATGCGCGCGCCGGCGACGCGCTCGGTGATGCGGACCTTGGCCTGGAAAGTCGTCGACATGGGCCCGAGTTTTTGGGTCGCGCGGACGGAATAGCTGTCGTCCTCGCTCTCCAGCGGCTCCGCCGTCTCGACGCCGGGCATGCACTGCGCGACCTCCAGCGGCCGCTCGAAGAAGCGCCAGACCGTATCGCCGCTCGCCCGGACGCGGAACTCGTGGCGATACTTCATCGCGCGGCCGCCTGCGCCGAGGCGCGCAGGTCGCGCAGCACCCGCGCGACGTAGATCGGCACGAGATGGGCGCGGTACTCGGCCGAGCCCCGGATGTCGTCGGGCGGATCGATGGCGCGGAGCGCGGCCCCGCCCGCCGCCGCGATGTCCGCGTCGTCGAGGCGGCTTCCTTCCAGCAACGCCATGCTGGCCTCGGCCAGAACCGGCGTGTCGTTGACCCCGCCGAGCCCGATGCGAAGCCCGCGCCAGCGGCCGTCGTCGGCCATCCGCCCGGTCGCCGCCACCGAGAGCACGCAGAAATCGTTGTGCCGGCGGCAGCACTCCCGAAAGGCGAAGTGCGGCGGATGCGGCGGCACGCGGACCTCCGTCAGCACCTCGTCGGGCGCGAGGGTGGCGGTGTAGGCGCCCTCGTAAAGGTCTTCCATCGCGATGGTGTGCGCGCCGGAAGGCCCGAGGACGCTGACCGTTGCGCCTAGAACCAGGCAGCCCAGCGGCATTTCGCCGGTCGGGTCGCCCTGAACCAGGCTGCCGCCGATTGTGCCGCGATTGCGCACCTGCCGGTCGCCGACGAAGGCCACCATCGCCTTGAGCAGCGGCAGCCGCTCCGCCACGAGCGGGGAGAATTCCAGTGTGGAATAGCGCACCAGCGCGCCGATCCGGGTCTCGTCGCCCTCTGCCGTGAGTTCCGCGAGGTCGGTGAGCCCGTTGATGTCGACCACCGCGTCCGGGCGCCAGAGCCGCATGTTCATCATCGGCATCAGGCTCTGGCCGCCGGCCAGGACGCGGGCGCCGCCGTCGTAGTCTTGCAGGTGGCGCACCGCTTCGGCGATGTCGCCCGGCCGGTGGTAGGCGAAGTCGGCGCTCTTCACGGCTCTCGCTGTCCGGGGCCCGCCGTCGCCACCCGGCCGCCCGACAGCCTGGCGAGCACATGCCCGACCGCACTCCGGCTCTCGGAGACGAGGCCGGCACTCTCCCGCTGGCTCCACACCGTTTCGGGCCGGACCTGGAGCACCCGCACTTCGCCGTCCGCGCCGATGGCCCATTCGATGTCCTGCGCTGCGCCGCGGTGCCCCTCGATCCGCTTGGCGAGCCGTGCCAGCGCGAGCGCCTCGGCGTCGTCGATGCAGGCCGTCTGTCCCCGCTCGGGCGCGAGCGGCATCAGGCACACCGCGTTGGCGGTGGGATCGAAGCGGTATTCCTCGGCTTGCGGCACGACGTCCCGCTTGACGATCTCCAGCGTCACCTTGTCGACGGTGAAGCGGCTCGGCGTCACGTCGCCCTTCACCACGCCCTCGCCGAGACCCCAGCAGGCCTCCATGACGATCTTGGAGCGATCGCCGTTGAGCGGATCGAGGGTGAACATGACGCCGGCGGCGCGCGCCTCCACCATCTGCTGGATGCCGACGCAGATGCCGTCGCCGCCCGCGGCCGCCGCTTCGCCGCCGCCCGCCCGGTAGGAGAGCGCCGCGTCGCCGAACATGCTGGCCCAGCATGACCGGACATGCCGCAGCACGGCATCGGCGCCCGCGATCCAGAGATAGGTGTCGTACTGGCCCGCGAAGCTCGCATCAGCGAGGTCCTCGGCCTCACCGCTGGAGCGCACCGCCACCGGCACGCCGGCCCGGCCCGTCCTCTCCTCAAGCGCAGCGTAGTTGCGCCGGATTGCCGTCTCCAGCGTGCCCGGCATCGGGGTCGCGCCGATGGCGTCGGTCAGCCGCGCCCGCGCGCTGCCGATCTCCGCGAGCGCAGAGCGGCGGGCGGCCTCCCTCACGAACGCGGCCTTGTCGTCGAGGCCCGCGTGGGCCATGAAGACGCGATAGGCCGTTGTGGTCACGCCGAACCCCACAGGGACAGCGAAGCCGGCCGCCGTCATCTCGGCGAGGCTCGCGAACTTGCCCCCGAGCAGCGGGTTTCCCGGCGCGCCTTCCTGATCCAGCCACAGAATGTGGGGATCGTCGCTCACGGCGCGGCTCGCTCCAGAACTGTGACCGTGCCTTCGTTGCCGTCCACCTCGACGCGGTCGCCGGTGCGGATCGTCGCCGTCGCGAAGCCCACGCCGACCACCGCCGGCAGCCCGTATTCGCGCGAGATGATCGCGGTGTGGGCCATCATGCCGCCCACGTCGGAGACCGCCGCGCCGATACGGCCGAAGACCGTCGCCCAACTCGGCGCCGTGATCCGGCACACCAGGATCTCGCCCTCGCTGACGCTGTAGAGGTCTTCGGTGCGGGTGATCACGCGGGCCGGCCCGGTCACCTTGCCGGCGGACGCGGGCACGCCGCGCAGGACATCGCCGGCAGCGGTGGGATCGACGCCGAGCCACTCCTCGATCGTCTTTTCGGTGATGCCCCAGAGCATGATGGTGATGGGCTCGGTGACGACATCCGGCGGGGTTCCCAGCGCGGGTGGCGGCGTCCACTTGCAGAGCGAATCCCGGATGCGCCGGCGCCGCTGGACGATGGGCCGCCAGTAGACCTCACCGCGCGGCGGCGTGCCCGTGGCCCAGCCGATCAACAGGTCGTAGAGCGCGTCGTAGACCTCGTGGCGATGCAGGTAGAAGAGGTCCTCGCGGTCGTCGAGGAAGCCGTGCGCGACGAAGACATCCGCAAGCTCCCGCACCTTCGACCAGAAGATCGTGTGGTGCCAGTGTTCGACGTAGAAGTTGTGGTCCTCGACGTAGGGAAAGACCTTGCAGGTGAGCGCGAGCAGGCCGTCGAAGGCCTCGCGGTCCCGATCGGTGGGCAGCAGCGCGCGGTACTCCGCCGTCACCCGCTGGCGCTCCGCCAGCAGCCGCTCGAGCGGGCGGCGGATGTCCTCGCCCCGCCCTAACGCCTCGACGTAGCCCCGCAGCGCGATGAACGGCAGCCGCAGGTCGTCGATCCAGACCGGGTCCGAATGGTCGTAGCCGACGCCCGTGGAGAAGTGGAACCAGGGCTCCTTCGCCGCCTCGAAGGCCTCCAGCCATTCGGCCCCGCCGTCTGCCTCCGCCATGGCGGCCAGTAGCGCGTCCGGGTCGTCGTGTTGCAGGACGACGCCGGCGAGGTTCTGCTCGACCGCCAGTTCGGCCAGCTCGCGGACCTTGTCGTCCGGCCGCAGCAGCAGGTTGTCGATGCCGCAGACAATTTGAGTCAGCGTCCGATCCGTGATGCCGGGGAACGCCTGCTGGCAGAACTCGCGGAAGGTCAGGTAGGCGCCGTAGCCGAGGTTCAGCATCTCGAAATGGTAGGAGCCCATCTCGAGCATGTTCTCGATCAACCGGTTGTAGGCGCTGAGCAGGTCGTGGGAGGAGTAGACGCCGCGATGGCCGAAGACGTTCTCTTCCGGCTCCAGCTCCGGCAGCGGGCGGAACTCGATCTCGTTCAGGCGGGCGATGCAGTCTTTCGCCTTCTCCGCCCAGTTGCCGTAAATCTCGTCCCAGTTCTCGAAGTAGTGGCCGGCGCGGCGGGTGAAATGCTCGTTCCGCGCCGCGATCTGCTCGGGGTCGGTGACGCTGTTGGGGCTGACGTAGATGTAGCCGTTCACCAGCCGCTGATCGATGCCCATGGCGACCGGAATCGGCCAGACCCGGCTCGCCATCTGGCTGGCCGCGACCCACCAGTTCTCGGTCATGATGGTGTCGAAAGGGTAGAGTGGCTCCGGGTTGTGCATCCCGTCGAAGAACCAGAACTTTCCCTCCTCCATCGCGCGACGCTCGTCGCTGATCAGGCAGTAATAGGGATATAGCTCCTCCCAGCCCTCGGCGCCGTCGGGCGTGGGCAGTTCGAACGGGCTCGGGAAGCCCCGGTTGGGGGGCGGCGTCGCCGCGGCCTCCGGGCCTGTCCCGGCGCTCTCGGGTGTATCACTCATGCGTGGCACTTCGCGCGTCCTGCCGCCCGGCATCATGCCATGCTTGTGCCCGGCGGCTCACGACCATAGGGCGAGGCGGATCGAGCGGGGGCGCTACTCGGCGGCGGCCGCGGCCTCCTGCGGCTCCCACTCGGGGATGCGGCCGTCGTAGTAGGGCATCTGCTCGACCCGCGGCGTCCACGAGCCGTCGTCGATGCACTGGCGCACGTGGCGCGCGATCTCGTCCATGGTCGCGAACCAGACACCGCCCTTCTGCTGCAGCGCCTCGATCCACGCCGCCACGCGGCGCATCCGCGCGAGCCTGCCCGACACGAAGGGGTGCCAGACGGTGATCAGCACGCCGCCGTTTTCGTACATCGCCTCGAACTCGGAATCGAAGACCCGCATGGCCTCGTCCGGCGACTTGATGGTCATGGTGTAGTGGAAGTCGAGGCTGTGCATGTAGTGCGGCCAGTCGTCCATGCCCCAGTGAGAGGGCAGGCAGATGACCTCGCCCTTGGGCGTGTTCAGCAGGTAGGGCACGTCGTCGCCCATCAGGCTCGCGTCGTAGAGCATGCCGCGCTCGGCGAGCAGCGTCGGCGAATGCTTGGAGGCATTGTAGAGCGGCGCGCGCCAGCCGCGCGGCACCCGGCCGGTCATGCGCTTGATCACGTCGATCTGCCGGTCGAGCCAGTACTCCTGGCGGTCGCGGGATTCGTCGTTGGGGTTCTCGTGGAGGTAGCCGTGGGCCGCGATCTCGTGCCCACCCTCCAGGATCGCATCCACCAGATGCGGATAACGCTCCATGCACCAGGCCGGATAGAAGAAGGTCTGCTTGATGCCGTAGTGCGCGTAGACCTTCAGGATCCGCGGGATCGCCACCTCGTCGTACTTCAGGAACGAGTTGGCCGAGAGCATGTTCTCGGCCTTGTCGGGGAAATCGAGGTGCAGGATGCTGTCGGTGTCGATGTCGAAGGTGATGGCCACGGCGCAGCGCGCGCCGTCCGGCCACGGCACCGGATTCTCGATCAGCTTGAGCGTCATCGCTTCCCTCCTCGCGGCAGCCTTTGCGGCGACCTTACACGCGGTATAGGGCAAATCCAAGGATTCGAAATTCGTGAATTCACGGGCCTACATTGACGGATTTCCAGGCTATTGCTAGACTGCCGTGAGGATTTCGGTGGACTTGGACGCTCTGGGAGCCGGAATCCGCTGACCGCACGAGAGGTTGGCATGAGCGCCTCGAAACCATCCTCGCAGGCGAAGGGGAACAGCCGGGAGCCTCGGCTTCGCGCGCTGGCGGAGGGCGAGCCCGCGCCGGTCATGGGGCTGCGCCAGGTGGGGATGGCGGACCTGCAGGGCGATGCGGTCGCCCCTGCCTCGATCCCCCATATCGAGGGGCTCAACCGGGAGATCGTCGCCCTGCTGCAGGAGGACGGTCGGATGCCCTTCTCCAGCATTGCGCGCACGCTGGGCGTCTCGGAAGGGACCGTGCGCTCCCGCGTCGGCCAGATGCACAAGGCCAACCTGATCCACTTCATTACGGTGGTGAACCCGCTGGCGCTGGGCTACACGGCCTGGTCGATGCTCGGCATCAAGGTCGCCCGCGGCGCCAGCGCCCATGAGGTGGCGTCCCACTTCCGCGATCGGCCGGAGGTCGTCTATGTCATGCGTGTCGCCGCGCGCTACGACCTGCTGGCCGAGGTGGTGTGCGGCTCGCCCGACGAGTTGCGCGAATTCCTCGATGACCATTGCTACGGCTCGGACGACATCGCCCAGGTCGAGCCGATGATGGGGCTGGGCCTCTACAAGAGCCTGTTCAAGTGGGACAAGCCGCTCGGCGCCGGCGATGGCCGCGGCAAGTCGGCCGGGCGCAGCAGCCGGTAGCGGCCAACGCATAAAAAGAAAGGGGAGACCAACCGCCATGAGCAAGCGCCGCATCATGCCTGCCGGACACTGGGACTGGAGCATGCCGATCACGCTCTCCCAGGGCTGGCGGCTGGGCGACCTGGTCGTGGTCGGCGGCCAGATTTCGGCGGACGCAAAGGGCCGCACGGTCGGCGGCGACATCGAGACCCAGACCCGCAACATCATGGAGTTCATCGGCCGCGTGCTGCGCGAGTCGGGCGCCGACTTCGGCGATGTGGTGAAGCAGAACGTCTACTACGTGGTCGATGACGAGAGCCCGCCGGCGGACGAGATCGTGCGGCGCATCGACGCGGTACAGGCCGAGTATTTTGCGGCGCCGGGCCCGGTCACGACCGAGACGCCGGTCTCCGGCCTCGCCTACGAGGGGCTGTTGCTGGAGATCGACGCCTTTGCCGTGGTGGGCGCGGACAAGCGCCCGCTCATGCCCGAGGGCCACTGGTCGCGTGGCAACGGCATCGCCTGCGTCCAGGGCTGGCAGGCAGGCGACTGGGTCTTCGTCGGCGGCCAGCGCTCGCTCAACGGCGACGGCTCGCTCAGGGATGCCGGCGACATTGGGGCGCAGACCCGTAATTGCTTCAACGGCATGGCTGGCGTCCTTGCCGAGGCCGGCGCCTCGATGAACGACCTCTTGCGCCTCAACACCTACTACCGGCACGAGACCGCGGGCGCCGACGTGACCGCGTTCTGGGAGGCGCTGACCCGCGTGCGCATGGAGCACCTGCCGAACCCGGGGCCCGCCGGCACGGGGCTCAGGGTCAAGGATTTCTCCCATCCGGGCGAGCTGATTCAGATCGAAGGCGTCGCCCATCTCGGCCGGGAGCGCCGGCGCATCATGCCGGCGGGCCACTGGGACTGGAGCATGCCGGTGCCGTTCTCCCAAGGCTGGCGGGTTGGCAACGTCGTTTTCGCGGGCGGCCAGATCTCCGCCGATCAGAAGGGGCGGACGGTCGGCCCCGGCGACATCGCCCGGCAGACCGAGAACGTGTTCGAGAGCCTGATCGCGGTGCTCGAGGAGGCCGGCGCCGAGATGAGCGACGTGGTCAAGCTCAACACCTATTACCAGTACGACGACGGCAGCGCCTCACCCACGGAGTACTGGGAGAAGATGACCGAAGTGCGGCGGCGCTACTTCCCGCCGCTCGGGCCGGCGGCGACGGCGGTCCGCGTGGACGGCTACGCCTTCGAGGACCTGCTGATCGAGATCGAGGCAATTGCCGTGGTGGACGAATGATGCGGACGGGTCCTTCCGCCTACAACCGCCGGCCTCCGGGGTGACATGAATGGCCCAGGGACAAGCCGGGGGCACGCCGCCGTCCGATGCAGCATCGCATCAGGGCGACGCCGCACCCGCGCCGGTCTTCAGGCCGCCCCGCCAGCCCTTCCTGGAGGTGCTCGGCTCGCTCACGCAACGGCGCACCGTGGTGCTGGGCGTCGCGGGCGTCATCATCTTCTTCGCCGTCTGGGAGGTCGCCCACTACACCACGCCGGAGGAGAAGCAGCGCTTCCTGCCCGCCGTCGAGCAGGTGGTGGCCGAGATCGCCTATCTCTTCGCCGAGAAGAACTTCATCGCCGATGTCGGCACCAGCCTCTATCGCATCTATGCGAGCTTCTTCGTCGCCAGCCTGATCGCCGTGCCGCTTGGTGTCTTCATGGGCTGCTTCGTCAAGGCACGCGCGCTCATCAGCCCCACCACGGGGGGCTGGCGCTATCTGCCGGCAGCCTCTTTCGCACCGCTCCTATTGGTATGGTTCGGGCCCACCGACTTCGCCAAGATGGCGCTGCTCTTCCTCGGCTGCTTTTTCTTTCTCGTCGCCCTGATCCTCGACAACACGCTGGCAGTCCAGCGCGAGCTGATCGAATCCGGCCTCACCATGGGGGCCAAGCGGCGGCAGGTGGTGGGCATTACCTTCCGGGCCGCAGCGCCCGCCATCCTCGATTCCATGCGCAACATGATCGCGGTCGCCTGGACCTACCTGGTGATCGCCGAGATCATCGTAGCGACCGACGGCATCGGCGCGGTGATGATGCGGGCCGCGCGCTTCCTCCACGTCGACATCATGATGGGCGGCATCCTCACCATCGGTGTGCTCGGCGTGCTCACCGACATCTCGTTCCGCATCGCGAGCCGGCTGCTCTTCCCGTACCTCCGGGTCAGGCGCTAGGAGGCGGCTGGATGGCGGTCTTTGGCTTGGGGAGAACGGCGGCGGCGCAGACGGGAGCGAATGCCCCGGTGCCGGGCACGCCCCCGTTGCGCGCCAACCGGGTCACCAAGAGCTACCTCAAGGGCAGCGTGATTGCCCTCGACGATGTCTCCTTCGACGTTCATGCCAACCAGGTCACGGCGATGATCGGCCCGTCGGGCTGCGGCAAGACGACGATGCTCAGGCTGATGGCGGGGCTCGAATACCCCTCGCGCGGCGACGTGACCATGTTCGGCCAGCCGATCATGGGGCCGGGGCCGGAGCGCGGCATGGTGTTCCAGGCTTACACGTCGTTCCCCTGGCTCACGACGCGGGCCAACATCGAGTACGGATTGAAGCTCCAGGGGCTTGCAAAGGCGGAGCGGCGCGAGCGCGCCGAGCACTTCCTCGAGCTGGTTCACCTGGAAGGGTTCGCCAACGCCTATCCGGCAGAGCTTTCCGGCGGCATGAAGCAGCGCGTCTCCATCGCGCGCACGCTGGCGCAGAATCCCGCGCTACTGCTGCTGGACGAGCCCTTCGGCGCGCTCGACGCCCAAGTCACCTGGGAAATGGAGGAGATGATCATCGAGATCATCGAGCGCGAGAACAAGACGGTGGTCGTGGTGACCCACGACATCCAGGAGGCGATCTACCTCGCCGACCGGATCATCTTCTACACACGGCAGCCGGGGCGGATCAAAGCCGACCTCCCCATGGCGTTCAAGGAAGGCCGCCGCTTCCGCAAGAAGGAGGAGATGCTCGTGCATCCGGGTTACGTGGACATGGAGCGGCGGCTCTACGCGATGATGCGCGAGGAGATACGGGGACGGGTCAGCTAGGGCCCGCCTCCACGGTCAACCGCAAGGAAAGGGAGAAACGAACATGCTGTGGCGGACATCCATCATGACACTGGCGGCCTGCGCACTTGCGCTCGGTATTGTCGGTGCCGCGAGCGCAAAGGACACCGTCCGGGTCGCGCACTTCAGCTGGCCGGGCTACGGCTTCCTCCATATCGCCAAGGCGAAGGGCATGCTGCCCGAGAACATGGACCTCGAAATCTCGATCATCGAGGACCCGGTGCAGAGCATGGGCCTGCTCGCGAGCGGCCAGCTCGACATGGTGACCAGCACCATCGAGTTCGGCCCGATCGCGCTCGCCGAGGACATGCCGGTGAAGCTGCTCGGCCTCACCAATCTCGGCAACGGCTCGGACCGCATCATCGTCGGGCCCGACATCAAGGAGCCGGGGGACCTCAGGGGCAAGAAGGTCGGCGTCATCGAAGGCGGGCTTTCGCAGATCTACATGGCGATCTGGCTGGAGCAGCAGGGCATCAAGTGGGACGAGGTGGAGATGGTGAACCTCTTCCCGGATGCCGCCGCAGCCGCGATGATCGCGGGTCAGCTCGACGCCGCCGAACTCTGGGACCCCTACGGCCCGCAGGTGCTGGCGGAGCTCGCAGGCTCGCGCGAGATGAGCCATTCCGGCGAGGAATACTGGCTCAAGGAAGGCCTGATCGCCGACGCCGTCTTCGTCTCGGATGCGTTCATTGCGGAGAACCGCGACCTGCTGGTGGCGCTGATCAAGGCCCGCTACGAGGCGGTCGAGTGGTGGCGTCAGAACCCCACCGAGGGCAACGAAATGATCGCCGGGATCCTGCAGTGGGGCGTGCCGGACGTGGAGCCGATTCTCGGCGGCGTGAACAACCCCGACGACGGCACCCTCTACATGTATAGTCTGGAGGAATCGGCGCAGTTCTGCGGCGTTGCCGAGGGCGAGCCGCCCTTCGGCCAGCGCAACGGCCAACTCGCCGACCATTGGGAGCTCACCAACAAGTGGTGGTTGACCTTCGGCCTGATGACCGAGACGGTCGCTCCGGCGGAGGGGATCGATTGCTCGATCCTCAAGGACGCGCTCGGCGGGTAAGGTTGGGATGCGGGCGGCGTCATCGGGGCGCTGCCCGTATCGCCCGGTACGGACCAGGGAGACGATCGAATGGCGCTGCTTGAGATGCACGAATGGTACGACCTCGCGCGGGATACCAACTGGACTCCCGCCTATGTCGCCGAGGACGAGATCTTCCCGCCCGAATTGAGCGATCCCTACGGGATTTCGGTTGAGCAGTGGGAGACCTTCGACGAGCCCTACAAGGTTTGCTACCGGGATTACGTCGAGACCCAGCGCGACAAGGACATCGGCGCCTATTCCGTGAAATCGGCGCTGGCGCGCGCGGACTTCTTCAAGAAGGCCTCACCGCACTGGAAGGCGCTGCTCGCGCTGCACTTCAGCCCGATCGGCTTCGCCGAGTTCCACTCGGCGTCCGCTTTCGCGCGCATGACCCGGTTCAGCCGCGCGCCGGGCATGCGCAACATGGCGACCTTCGGCACGCTGGACGAAATGCGTCACGGCCAGATCCAGATGTATTTCGCCTACGAGTTCATCAAGCAGGACCGCGTCTTCGACTGGGCGCACAAGTCCTCCAAGACCGAGAATTGGATCATCATCAGCCTGCGTCACGCGCTGGACGACATCGAGCACACGCGCGATGCGATCAGCGCCGCGATCATGACCAACTTCGCCTTCGAGCAGGGCTTCACCAACCTGCAGTTCATCGGGCTCTCGGCGGATGCGGCAAAGGCCGGCGATCACACCTTCGCCACCATGCTGCAGAGCATCCAGACCGACGAGGCGCGTCATGCGCAGATCGGCACGCCGCTCATCAGCATCATGATCGAGAACGGGCGCAAGGCGGAGGCGCAGCGGCTGGTCGATATCGGCTTCTGGCGCATCTGGAAGCAGTTCTCCGCGCTCAGCGGCATCTCCATGGACTACTACACGCCGCTGGAGTTCCGCGAGCACTCGCTCAAGGAGTTCATGCATGAGTGGGTGGTCGATCAATTCGCCCGCAACATGAAGGCGATCGGCCTCGACCTGCCCTGGTACTGGGACTACTTCCTCCACGATATCGAGACCTTCCACCACTCCCAGCAGATCGGTGTCTATGTGTACCGCGCGACCGAGTGGTGGCGACCCATCGCCTGCGTCTCGCCGGCAGAGCGCGACTGGCTGGAGGAGAAGTATCCGGGCTGGAACGACACCTACGGCAAGTGCTGGGACGTGGTGATCGACAATATCCGGGGCGGCCGCTTCGAGAAGACGGTGCCGGAAGTGCCGCCGCTGATCTGCAACATGTGCGGGCTGGAGGTGACCGGGATCGCGGGCGTCGGGCGCCAGGTGAACGGCCGCACGTGGAACGCGACGAACTTCCACCTCGATCACGAAGGCCGGCGCTATCACTTCTGCTCCGAGCCCTGCAAGTGGGTCTTCGAGCTGGAGCCCGCCCGCTACCAGGGACACCGCAGCATCATAGACCGGTTGCTGGACGGCACCGTTCCACCCGGCCCCGACGGCTTCTACGAGTACATGGGCCAGAGCTTCGAGGAACGCGGGGTCTGCGGCTACGACTATCAGTGGGTCGACGGCTACGACCTGCCGCGCGCCGCGGCTGCGGAGTAGGCGCATATCATGGCCGATATCCCGCTCGCCGTGCTGCTCGAGGGCGACTACGGCTACAAGGTGCAGGTCTTCGACACCGGCGACACCATGGCGGTGCTGGCGGAGAAGGTCGCCGACCAGGTCGCGGGCGTCCTGGTGGCACCGTTCCCGCCCGAGGCCGTCCTCAAGGTCCGCGTGCAGGGTAGCGCAGACCCGCTGCCCGACGAGCTGACCATCGCCGACGCCGGCTTCGTCGAGATGGAATCCGTGGAAATCTACCGCGCTGGCTGAGCAGGCCACGGCGTGTGAGGAGAAGACGAGCATGACGACGGCAGACGACGCCGGCAATCTCGTGGGCCCCGTGATGCGCGCGGGCGACATCGCCGACGCGGTGCTCGAGGCGATCCAGGAGGACAACGAGGGGCGCGAGGTCATCACCGAGGCCCACGCGTCCTACATCCGGATCAAGGTCGCGGACGAGTGCTTCGTGCGCTTCGAGACGGTGGGCGACGTGCTCGGCCGTACGGTCACTCGCGGCGACATCGAGTCGAACATGCCGAGCTTCGCAGGGTTCATTCGCACCGAGCCGGACGGCATCCGGTTCGTCGCGCGCTAGGGGGAAGCACCGTGGCGGTCGAAGTCAAAGGCATGAAGACGTGGAGCGGCCTCGCCAAGAAGCGGCGGCGCCCCAGCGAGTACGAAGTCGTCACCACCAACCTGCAGACCCGCACGCGGCACCCGGACCAGGCCTACGAGCTCTCGCCCGCGCCGGACCTGGGGATGAACGAGTTCTACAAGCAGAACGTCTCGGAAAGCCCGCTGCAGCATCCGGACTGGGAGGGTTTTCGGGACCCGGACGAGATGATCTACCGCGTCTACACGCGGATTCAGGACCAGCAGGAGCAATACGTCGACGGCCTGCTCGACGAGCACAACGAGATCGGCCACGACGCGACGCTCTCCGACGCCTGGCTCGACGTGCTGGAGCGGCTCTATACGCCCCGGCGCTTCCTGCAGATGGCGCTGCAGATGGGCGCGGCCTATCTGGTGCAAATCGCGCCGGCGAGCACCATCACCGCCTGCGCCGGGTTCCAGGACGGCGACGAGTTCCGCTGGCTCTCCCGCTGCGCCTACCGGGCGCGCGAGCTTCAGCGCGCGCACCCTTCGCGCGGCTTCGGCCAGACCGAGCGCCGCACCTGGGAGGAAGAGCCTGCCTGGCAGGGCTTCCGCGCGCTGCTGGAGAAGACGCTCGCCACCTACGACTGGGGCGAGCACTTCGTGGCGCTCAACCTGGTGGCGAAACCGGCGGCGGACGAGGCGCACCGGCAGCTCGGTCGCGTCGGTCGGCGCTTCGACGACGGGCTGCTCGGGTTGATGGCCGACAACCAGATGCGGGACAGCGAGCGCTCACGGCGCTGGAGCGCGGCGCTCGTCGCCTTCTCGTTGGAAAACGAGGCGAACGACGCCGTCCTCGGCGGCTGGATCGAGAAATGGATGCCGCTCGCGCGTCAGGCGGTCGATACCTATTGCGGCGCGCTGCCGGAGCAGGACGACGCGGCGGACGCCACTCTAGCGGCAGTCGAGGCCTTCCACCGGAGCTTGGGACTCGACGCTTAGGGCGCTTCCGCCTTCGGCGGAAACGCTCACGCCATTATTCGCTCACGGCAGCCGGCCGTCGCGCGAGTCAGCGCGCCTATGGGCGCGACGACCGGCGCCTCCGCGAGGGCGCCGCATAAGCGGCGGGCCGCGGTCGCGGCCTGTCGCGAACCCGTCGAAGACGGGTTCGCTCCCGCCCTACAATGTCACCACGGGATGATCGTGCGCTCGGGCGCGTGCCAGAAGGCGGGTTGAGCGCCGGGCTCGGTGGGCTCCACCCGGTCGATGCGCTCGATCAGGGCGGCGGCAGCGTCCTCCGGCGAGCGCGCCTCGTGGCGTTCGTCGTCGAAGGTCATGGCGGTCGCGACCATGCCGGGGTGCAGGACCACCGCGGCGATGCCGCGCTTCCCCAAATCGTGGGCGAGGTTGACCGCCACCATGTTGGCGGCGCACTTGGAGATGCGGTAGCCGTAGAGCCCGCCCGAACGGTTGTCGCCGAGCGAGCCGATGCGGCTGGTGATGAAGGCGACCCTCGCCTCCGGCTCGAGGCGGCTTAGCAGCGCCTCGGTCACGCGTAGCGGCCCGAGGGTGTTGACCTCGATCTGCCGGCGGATGGCGTCGTAATCGAGCGCGCCTAGCGCGTCGCGCTCGGCGATCCCCGCGTTGTTGATGAGCAGGTCGAGCGACGTGCGCGAGTTCGCGAGACGTTCGGCGAGCCCTCGCACCGCATCGTCGGAGGTCACGTCCACGCCGGGCTCGACCCTGATCCCGAGCGCCCGTAGCGCGTCGGACTCTTCCAGGCAGGCCGCGATCACGGTCTCGCCGCGCGCGTGGTAGGCGCGGCAGAGCGCATTGCCGATGCCGCGATCGGCGCCCGTGACCAGGACGGTGCTCACGGCACGACGGGCAGCAGCTTAAGCGCTATCCAACATGTTGGCCCGAGAGACCACCCACCTCCCCCTGTCCCCCTCCCCCCGAAGGGCGGAGGGGGAAC
>JAJDUK010000022.1 GCA_022826665.1 Alphaproteobacteria bacterium
CGCACCCTCAATCGGTAATATCCTCGCTCGGGTCGGTGTAAGCACCCGCGGAGGACGCCAAGCAGATCGCCATGCACGGCTCGATTGAACGGCTACAGACCTTCATCACGCCGTGACCGAACAAAAACGGCCGTACGGGGACGAGAGGGGTCGTTGGGTTGCATCCATCCGCATACGGTTTGATTACCTCTATGGCAATTTGGGACCAGCTAGATGTTGGACGAAAGAGAAATCATTTTCATTGCAATGAGTTAGAGGATTTCTGACCAACAAGACGAGCCAGAGTTCGTCTAAGCGACAGCAAGACCGGCCCACGGATGGTGCCGATGCCGCCTGCGGCGGCAGAGGTGCTTCGAGGCCTCTCCCGCACGCGGAACAATCCCTGGGTGTTTCCCGGCAGGAAGTGGGGCGCCCACCTGAGCAACCTCAACGATTCCTGGGACCGCATCCGAAAACGCGCCGGGCTCGATGGTGTCCGCCTGCTGGACCTCAGACACACATACGCCTCCCGCGCCCTTGCCCTGGGCGAAAGCCTGCCGATGATCGGAGACCTGCTCGGCCACAGCCAGGTCGCCACAACAGCGCGGTATGCCCATCTTGATCGAGACGCGATACGGGATGCGGCGGTGAAGGTGGGCGAAGACATTGGCGCCAAGGTCCGGCCAAGCCATGATCCGTAGCAGGTGCGTTCCAGCACACACTCCCACGGATCGCCAGGCAGTTCTGCGAATTCCGAATGGTCGTGAGTTCGTCCAGCGGTGCCACTGGGACACGAATGCCGGAGACCGGAAGGATGAACACAATCGACTCGTCCGTCGAACGCGGCAGCGGCAATGTCTTCGCGAACCTCGACTTTCCGGAGGCCGACGCACATCTGCTGAAAGCGGACCTCGTCAACCGCATCGACGACATCGTCCGGGAGCGCGGTATCGCTCAGACAAGGGCTGCGCGCATTCTCGGCCTGTCCCGAACCGAGCTATCTCGGCTGCTTCGTGGCGAATTCCGCGAGCATTCTCTCGAGCGCCTGTTGCGTTTCCTGATGGCGCTCGGCTGCGATGTCGACATCGTCATCCGACAGGCGAATTCTGCGACCGGTGGCAAGCTGCGCATCGCTGCATCCGAAGAAATCTGACCATGCGGTCGCCCGCCGGAGCGTCTCAATGGTCAGCTTCAGGAAGCCGCCGCAGGCACCGATCTTGAACACCCCCATGTTCAAGCCGACAGCCTCAGCAAGCTGAAGGCAATCCGAAGCAGCATCCTGCGGCGCAAGAAATTCTGCACGTCCGTCCAATCCGGGTGGCGTATCGCCATCGACATCGGGTATGGTCCCCGCGCTACGTAGGGCCGTTAGCTCAGTTGGTAGAGCACTCGACTTTTAATCGAGTTGTCGAAGGTTCGATTCCTTCACGGCCCACCACTAACCTACTGAAATATAAATAACTATTGCGATCGAGGCTGTTCGGCGCTCCGCATTCTGACCAGAAACGATGGCGACGATACCGCTCGGAAAGCTATTGGTACTGATACCGAATGGTTGACACCGTCATGCGGCACGCCTTCGACTGTTTTCGCGGATCAAGGGCCGGGTACTCCCGGCAACTCGCCACGTAGACGCCCCAGCCCAGGCACCGCCAGTTGCGTCGCGTCCAAGGCAACACCCGCTAGACGACCTGACGGTGATCCCGCGACCCGGCCCGCGCCTCCGGTTGGCCGGGCTCCCGCCTCCGACGGCGGGGCATTGACGCTGCCGGACCGATGAACGTGGTATGCCGATTGCGCGATAGCGGCGGCGGGCAGAAGCGAGCGCGTCGAGCCGTAGGCCGGGCAGGTCCCGACGTCGGGAGGCAGCCGGTGGCCGCAGTCGCGGCAGAGGGTGTGCACGATGGGATCATAGAGCCGGGCGGGGAACGCGCGAAGGCGCGTGTGCCCGGAAAGCGGGGCGGACGGGAGCACGGAGCTCGAAGCGGCGGGTCCGAGGCCGGGGACCGGACTCAGGCGCAAACGCGATTGGAGGGAGTCGTTCCGGAGCAGTGCTGGCCGAGGAGAGGTCCCGCGGCTCGCGGTCATGGAAGGAAGTGCCAGTGGTCGTCGCCGTACATGAGCCATGCATCGACCCGGCGTCCGTCCCAGCGATAGCGGAGGCGCCTGCCCTCGACCGGGATGCCGACCACGTCGGGCCAGAACGCCGCCACGGCCTCGCCCGCGGGATGGCGCACGCTCGGGTAGACCACGCCGTTGCTGGAATGGCGATTTCGCAGCACGCGCGCGAGAGACTGCGCGGACGCGTAATCGTCCGCATCGAGCTCGGCGGGGAAGGCTGCGGGGTCGCGAAGATCGTGGAGGTCGGCATCGATACGGCCGACAAGCTCACGGTAATCCGACGTGGAGGGCTCCTCCGCGGTCGCCGACATGAAGCGCTGGAAGTGGAACAGCGTTTCCGCCAGCGCGACCTCGAAGCGGTCGCCGGCGTAGTAGACGCCGTAGGTGCCGTCGCTGAAGCGGCTCGTCCTGTGTTGCGAGACATGACAAAACGGCGCCATCGCCCAACTGGCGCCGGGCCCCGACACGCGTCTTTCCGGCGGCACAAGATGAATCGCGCCGACCTCGTCGCGCACCCGCGGGTCGCTCTTGGCTTCGGCAGCCGCGATCAGCTCCCAGTCGGCCGGATCGGCGATGTCCTCGAACAGATCGACCGGCGGGTAGATCGAGCGGACCAGGCGAAACGTGCGCGACCAGCGAACCCTGCCGGTGTCCGGAATCACCAACCGCCGCGTTCCGCGTCGAGATAGGCTCGCACTGCCGCCAGATCGGGGATGGAACCGGCGAGAAGCCGGTTGAGCGCGGGCTCTCCGCCGAACGCACGGTTCGGCTTGCGCAGCCAGTCGTAGCCGCGGGACGGGTCCGGGAACATGTAACGGAGACCCTTATGAATGCCCATCAGCATGGACAGGCGCTCCCGGGTATCGCGGGAGATGCGGGAGGGCTGAATCTGGCCTGCCTTCCAGCGAGCGTAGGTTCGCGCTGCGGGCCAGCCCAGCAGAATGCGCCCCTCGCGGTCGTTGAGTTTCCATCGCTGGGCCAGGTTGAAGAAGGCGCGCAACATGGCGGCGGTTTCGGCATCGGTGATGTCGGTTGGAGAGGACCAGGTCTCGCGGGGATCGAGGGCTGTGTTTGCCATACGGCGTATTCTAGATGAGATTACGCCTTCAGGCAAGGCTGGGTTCCGGTCCGCTGGGTTCCGGTCCGTGGTCGTGTCGTGGAGCGGGGAAGCCGTAGCTGGTCAGGCGGGCGACCATCGGATTGCCGACAACAGCTTTCCGCGACGACACACTGCGCATCCCGCTATGCTTACCCCATGCTTACCCGACAGAACTGGGACTCAGGGGATTCCGTCTAACCTATTGAAAACACGGGCACTATTGTCAGACCTTGAGCCTTGATATGCCTGATTAAAAGTCAGATGCTCTACCACCTGAGCTACGGGCGCGCCGCCGCGCCGAACGATAGGGAGGCACCGCCGGGGGGTCAAGCGGTCGTCCTCGTACCGCCCGCCGTTCACGCTCTGGCCGCGCCCGTTTCGGCACCCGTCCGCGCGCTGTAGAGTGTCACCGCCATGACGGAAACCAAGACGCCGGCCCTGCTGCCGACCGGCCTGCGCGACCTGTTGCCGCCCGAAGCGGGCGCCGAGGCCGCGCTTGCCGAGGCGTTGCTCGCCCACTTCGCGGCGCAGGGCTACGAGCGGGTCAAGCCGCCGCTCGTCGAGTTCGAGGAGAGCATGCTGAGCGGCGCCAGCGCAGGCCTCGCCGACCAGACCTTCCGCCTGATGGACCCGGCTTCGCACCGCATGATGGCCGTGCGCAGTGACCTCACGCCGCAGATCGCGCGGATTGCGGCCTCGCGGCTCTCGCGCAGCCCCCGGCCGCTGCGCCTGAGCTACGCCGGCGAGATCCTGCGCGTGCGCGGCGGCGAGCTGCGCCCCGAGCGCCAGTTCCGCCAGGTCGGCTTCGAGCTCATCGGCATCGGCGCCGGCGCTGCCTGCGATGCCGAAGTCATCCTGCTGGCCGCCGACGCGCTCCACGGGCTCGGGCTGGAGGGCGGTCTCTCCGTCGATCTCAACGCGCCGACCCTGGTGGCGTCGCTGCTTGCCGAGGCGGGGCTCGATGCGCATGACGCCGCCGCGCTCCGCGACGCGCTCGACCGCAAGGACGCGGCGGCGGTCCAGGACGCGGACGGTGCCGTCGCGGGCCTGCTGGCGCCCCTGATGCGGGCCACCGGCGCGGCCGGGACGGCGCTCGACGCGCTGGCGCAGCTCATGCTGCCCGGCGCGGCGGCCGCGGCGCTGGCCCAGCTGCTGGAGGCTGCGAAGCTGCTGCGCGAGGCGGCGCCCGAGCTGGCGCTCACCATCGATCCCATCGAGTGGCGCGGCTTCGAGTACCACACGGGTACGAGCTTCAGCCTGTTCGCCGGCGGCGTGCGCACCGAGCTCGGCCGCGGCGGCCGCTATTCGGTGGGCGACGCCGGTGCGAAGGCGGAGGAGGCCGCCGGCTGCACGATCTACGTCGACACGGTGCTCCGGGCTGCGCCCGCGCCGCCCGCGCCGCGTCGCGTCTACCTGCCTCATGGCACGCCCCGCAGCGATGGTGCCGGGCTCCGCGACGAGGGCTGGATCACCATCGCGGGCCTCGCGCCCGAGGATGACCCCGCGGCCGAGGCCGCGCGGCTCGGCTGCAGCCACCTGTGGCAGGGCGGCACCGTCCGGGCTCTCGCAGGAGAGGACTAGCCGGTGGGCAACGTCGCGGTGGTGGGCTCCCAGTGGGGCGACGAGGGCAAGGGCAAGATCGTCGACTGGCTCTCCAGCCGGGCCGACGTCGTGGTGCGCTTCCAGGGCGGACACAACGCCGGCCACACGCTGGTGGTGGACGGCGTCCAGTACAAGCTGAGCCTGCTGCCGTCTGGCGTGGTGCGGGGCGGCAAGCTCTCCGTGATCGGCAACGGGGTGGTGGTCGATCCCTGGGCGCTGCTGGGCGAGATCGACACCATGGCGGGGAAGGGCGTCCACGTGAGCCCGGAGACGCTGACGATCGCCGAGAACGTCTGCCTGATCCTGCCGATCCACCGCGAGCTCGACCAGGCGCGGGAGGAGGCGCGCGGCGGCGCCAAGCTCGGCACCACGGGCCGCGGCATCGGCCCCGCCTACGAGGACAAGGTCGGCCGCCGCGCCATCCGGCTTTGCGACCTGCGCGATGTGAAGACGCTCAGGCCCCGGCTCGGCGAGCTGCTGCTCCATCACAACGCGCTCAGGCGCGGCTTCGGGATGCCGGATGCGGACGCCCTCCAGCTTGAGGCAGCCCTGCTGACGCTCGCGCCTCGCCTGCTGCCCTTCGCGGCGCCGGTCTGGCACCGGCTCGACCGCGCCCGGCAGGAGGGCAAGCGCATCCTTTTCGAGGGTGCGCAGGGCGCGATGCTCGACATCGACCACGGCACCTATCCCTTCGTCACCTCGTCCAACACGCTCGCCGGTCAGGCGGCCGCCGGCGCCGGAGTCGGGCCCGTGACCATCGGCTACGTGCTCGGCATCACCAAGGCCTACACCACGCGCGTGGGCGGCGGGCCGTTCCCCACCGAGCTCGACGACGAGGTCGGCCGCACCCTCGGGGAGCGCGGGCGCGAGTTCGGCACCGTGACCGGCCGCCCCCGGCGCTGCGGTTGGTTCGACTCCGTGCTGGTGCGCCAGGCGGTGAAGATCGGCGGCATCAAGGGCATCGCGCTCACCAAGCTCGACGTGCTCGACGGCATGCCGGCGCTCAAGGTCTGCGTCGGCTACCGGCGCAACGGCGAGGTGCTCGACCACATCCCGGCCGCCACGGCGGACCAGGCCCAGGTGCGCCCGGTCTACGAGACCTTCGACGGCTGGCAGGAGAGCACGCGCGGCGCACGCTCATGGGCCGACCTGCCGGCGACGGCGGTGAAGTACATCCGCCGGATCGAGGAGCTGATCGAAGCACCGGTGGCCATGCTGTCCACCAGTCCCGAGCGGGAAGACACCATCCTCGTCCGCGACCCCTTCGCCGATTAGCCCGCAAGCCGAACCGGGGTCACGGCCGGCACCGCAGCTCGCACGACCCGCGCCGCGCGCGAGCCGAACGTGGGATTCATCGAGATTAAGTGGGATTCAGTGGAATAAATTGGGATTCAGCGGGATTAAGCTGGATGAGTGGGATGTTGCTCGCCCCTCCGCCCGCTCGCGCGCGATGCGACTCCTGTCAGCGCCTTCGACACGCGAGAGCGCGAGCGCAAGGCGGGAGACGTCGTCTGCCGACACCGGCTCCTCGCGCTCGGAGAGTTCCGCGATCTTGCGCAGTATCAGCGCCCGCAGGATCTCGATGGCGCGGCGCGAGGCGTGTTCCCCGGTGCCGGGGTTGTCGGCGGCACCCGGCCCCTTGCTGGTCGTGTTCTGTGGTCTGTCATTCCCCATGCCGCGAGTCTGCCGCGCTCGGCGGGCGCCGTGCACCGCACCATGGTCCGGTGACTCTTTCCGGCAATAGACGAGGAGTTTGCCGTTGATGCGAACCGGGCCGCAGGCCCGGACGGCGCGATAGCGACGCGCGGAAACAGACAGAGCATTTGCCAAGTGTGGAGCCAGGCTGCGGAGCAGCCTGGAGCGCGCGACCGCGCGCCACGCCGGAGGCGCGGAGCCAAGCGAGCGTCGCGCGAGTACGCGCGCGGAATCAAGAATCGAGCGCCCGGCGATTGAGGGAAAAGAAAGAGGCAGCGCCCGGCGCCTTATCCCACATCGTCATGCCCGGACTTGATCCGGGCATCTCCCTCCACAACATACTGTAAAAAAAAGAAAAACGTGGATGGCCGGGTCAAGCCCGGCCATGACGGTGTGTGGGGCGGTGTCAGAGTGCGCCCCCGCCCCGCGCCCGGGGCTGACAAAAGCGCCGCAAGCCTTGCGGGCCGGGGCGGCGCCTCTCAGGCCAGCGGGAGGGCGTGGCCGTCGGGGCCGAGGGGGTCGATGGGCGTGCCGGCTGCGAGCGGTATCGCCTCCTCGATCGCCGCTGCCGCCCGCAGCACCGCCGCCTCGCCGCGCGGTGGGCCGAGGATTTGCAAACCCACCGGCAGCCCCGCCGCGGTGAAGCCCACCGGCACCGATGCGGAAGGACACGCGGTCAGCGTCAGCACGAAGGTGAGGCCCAGCCAATCGACGTAGTTGTCGAAGCGGTGGCCGTCGATCTCGTCGACCCAGCGGGTATCCACGTCGAAGGGCGGCACGATCACGCAGGGGCAGACCAGCACGTCGTGGCGGGCGAAGAAGCGTACGCAGCGCTGATAGATGGCACCGCGCGCGCGCTCGGCCCGCGCGATCTTGTCGGCGTCGAGCGCGAGCCCCTTTTCGATGTTCCAGATGACCTCGGGCTTGAGTGCGTCGCGGTGGGTCTCCAGCAGCTCGCCCTTGTCGGCGGCGAACAGAGCGGCCCGCAGCACCTGGAACACGTCGAGCGCGCCCGAGAGGTCCGGGCACGCTTCGGCGACCTCCGTGCCTGCGCCGGCCAGCGTCTCGACGGCGCCTGCGCAGACCGCCGCGACCTCGCGGTCCACGGGCAGCAGGCCCAGGTCCGGGCTGTAGGCGATGCGGCCGGGCGGCGGCATCGTCGTCAGCGCTTCGGCGAAGCTCTGCGCCGGCGCTTCGATGGAGAGCGGGTCTTCCGGGTGAGCGCCGCTCATCGCATCGAGCATGAGCGCGCAGTCCCGCGCATTGCGCGCCATGGGGCCGTCCACCATCAACCCCTCGAAGGGGAGGTGCTTGGGCCCGTGGGCGACGCGGCCGGGGCTCGGCCGCATGCCGAAGACGCTGCAGAAGCTCGCGGGAATGCGCAGGCTGCCGCCCAGGTCCGAGCCCGTCGCGAGCCAGACCTGGCCGGTGGCAAGCGCCGTGGACGAGCCGCCGGAGGAGCCGCCGCAGGTCTTGGCGGTGTTCCACGGGTTGCGGGTCTTGCCGAACACCTCGTTGAAGGTGTTGGCGCCGGCACCGAACTCGGGCGTGTTGGACTTGCCGATGACGATGGCGCCACGCGCCTCCAAGGTCTCCACCACGATGTCCGAGCGCGGCGGCACGTGGTCGGCGTAAATCGGCGAACCCCAAGTGGTACGCACGCCCTCGACCTCCACCAGGTCCTTGACCGCGATGGGCACGCCGCCGAGCCAGCCCGGCGGACGCTCGGTATCCGTATCCTCCGCCATGATCCGCTCAGCATGGGCCCGCGCCCGATCGAGGCACAGCGTCGGAATGGCGTTGAGGTGGCCGTCGGTCGCCGCGATCCGCGCCGCGCTCGCCTCCACCAGCTCCAGCGGCGAGACCTCGCGCCTGCGGAGCAGGTCGACGACCTCGGTCGCGGTCAGCCGGCAGAGATCGCCGCTGGCTGCTGCCATGCCGCCGTCCCCCTTCAGGCCGCAGGCGGCGTGCGGCTGTGCCAGTCGGTATCCTGCTGGTAGGCGTGGCCGGCCTGCAGCAGCCGCTCCTCGCTGAGCTGCGGCCCCACGATCTGGAAGCCCAAGGGCAGGCCGTCCTCGTCGAAGCCGCCGGGCAGGCACATCGCGGGCGTCCGTGCCATGTCGTGGGGGGCGGTGAACGAGATCAGCCGTTCGACCGAGCCTTCCTCGGCGCCCAACGTGTCCATGAAGGCGTTGGTGGGCGTGGGGTAGGGCTGCGAGGGAATGACGATCGCATCGACATCGGCGAAGACGGCATTGAGCGCGCCGACGAACTTGTCCCGCTCGATCACGATGCGCGCGTGGTCGACGCCGCTCAGCGCGAGCCCGACCTCGATCAGGCTGCTCAGCACCGGCCCGTACTTGTCCTTGTTCTCGGCGTAGTAGGGCTCGTGCGCGATGGCCGTGTCCGCGCCGCAGAAATCGTTCCAGCGGTCGACCATCACCGTCGCGTCGGGGAAGGCGATGGGCCGGATGTCGGCACCGCGCCCGCGCAGCACGTCCGCCGCCTGCATGACCATGGCGGTCACGCGCGAGTCCACTCCCTCCGAGCAATAGGCCTCGTCGAGGCCGATGCGCATGCCCTCGATGCCGGCGTCGATGCTGCCGAGGTAGTCCGGCACCGGCGCCTGCACGGTGGTCGGATCGTCCGGATCGACCCCGGCGATGACGCCGAGGATGGCCGCACAGTCGGTCGCCGAGCGGGCCATCGGCCCGATGTGGTCGAGGGTCTCGGAGAGCGCGAAGGCGCCGGCCCGGCTCACCCGGCCCCAGGTCGGCTTGAGCCCGGTCACGCCGCAGGCTTGCGAGGGGAAGCGGATCGACCCGCCGGTATCGGTCCCCAGCGAGCCGTAGCAGAGCCGGGCCGTGGTGGCGACGCCGGAACCGCTCGACGAGACGCCGGTCCAGTAGTCGGCATGCCACGGGTTGACCGGCGGCTCGATGGTGGGGTGGTGCACCGCGTAGGCGCCCTCGGTCATCTGCAGCTTGCCGGCGAAGACCGTGCCGGCGGCCCGCAGCCGCGCCACCACGGTGCCGTCCACGCCCGGGCTCCAGTCGCGGAGCGCCACCGAGCCGACGTGCGTGGGCGCGTCCTTCGTCAGGCAGAGGTCCTTGAGGCCGAAGGGGACGCCGTGCAGCGGCCCCTTCACCGTGCCGCCCGCGATCTCCGCGTCCGTCTGTGCCGCCTGTGCGGTCGCGACATCGGCCATCACCGTGGCGTAGCTGCGGAGCGTGCCGTCCAGCCGTTCGATCCGCGCGAGCGTGTGAGCGGTGACTTCAGCGGCGGACACCTCCCGCGACTGAATCTTCGCCGCGACCTCGGTCAGCATCAGCTCGTGCAGATCAGACATCCGACTCTCCCCTCTCCATGGTGGCCGCCGATTGAACGCCAAAGCCGCCATGCACGCAAAGCGAATCTCCTCTGCGCGTGGTGCGATTGCCCGGTCGGGCACGCCGTGATATCGACTGCGGCCCAAGGACCGCTCGGCGGCGGCACGGCCGCGCCAAAAGGGCGGCAGAGGGCGCGGGCAACGGACCGCGAAGGCGAGGGGACATCATGGCAGAGCGATTCGCAATGACCATCGACGGCCGCACGGTCGTCGCCGAGCTGCTGGGTGGCAAGGCGCCCAATGTCGTCAAGGCGTTCACGGAAAGCCTGCCCTGCGACAGCTTCTCGGTGCACGCCAAGTTCGCGGGCGACGAGCTGATCGTAATGCTCCCGTTCTACTGCAACTCCGAGAACGAGATTCTCAACGTCAAGCCCGGCGACATCGGCTTCTATCCTGGGCGCCAGACCGCCTGCATCTTCTACGGCGACACCAAGCCGTTCGGGAAGGTCAGCGTGTTCGCGAAGATCGTGGACGGGCTGGAACACCTGAAGCCTGCGGGCAAGAAGATCCTCGCCAAGGGTCCGCTGCCGGTCCGGCTCGAACTCGTCGAGGGAGCGTAGCGCCATGGCAGCAACCGAGACGGCCGCGATCGTCGATCGGCTGGAGCGCTTCGGCCGGCGCAACTGGAAGTCCGAGCCCGGCGACGTCACCCGGCTTCGCGAACACAGCCTGCCCCCCATGGGCAACATGCCGCCCGTGCTCTACGCCAACTTCAACACCTTCTGGATGGGCGAGAACATCCAGGTCGTGCGCCAACTCGCGCTGGAGAAGGCCCTGCCGCCGGCTGCGCTCAACGCCATGGCGGCGGCGCTGCTCAACCGTCACGCCGGCCGCCTCGCCAAGTGGAAGCTCACCGGCACGGTCAGGCTCGTGCGCGAGCTCGCCGCCTATTTCGAGGCGGGCGGCGCCCGGAGCCACGACGACGTGGTGCAGGTCTGCGAGGCGGCGATGGTCGCCTTCGACCGCATCAACGCCTGGATCGACGCGATGATCCCCTGGGCGCACCTCGACAAGAAGGTCAAGCTGCTGCCGGCGGCCGGCTGACGGCGCCGCGGGGAAGCGGAACCCATGTGCGGCCTCGGCGGCGTCTTCTTCAAGACCACGGAGCACCATCGCCGGACCGGCGAGATCGCCTACCGCGTGCTGGACGGCATCTTCCGGCGCGGGCCGGATTCGACCGGGCTCGCCCTGGTCCAGCCGGCCATCGAGGATCGCCTCTACGTCGGCATCAACTGCGAGGAGCCCGGCGGCGGCGGGCGGGCGCTCGCGCTGCTCGACGAGCTCGGCCGGGTCGAGCGCGCGACCGACGGCGAGGGCTTCATAAGGACCGCGATCCGCTACAGCGGTGACGACGAGGCGCTGGTGGACGCGGTCGATGCGCTCGGGCCCGCCTATACCGTCGCCAGCATCGGCCGGCACATCGAGGTGGTGAAGCACCTGGGGGGCGTCGAGACCCTCGAGGAGAACTTCGCCATCACGAATTACGACGGGCCGCTCGCCATGGGGCTCACGCGCTTCGCCACCGAGAGCACCATCGACTTCACCCACGGGCAGCCGCTCTCGGCCAGGCTGCACCGCGATCTCGCCATCATGCACAACGGCCACATCACGAACTTTCACCATCTGCGCTATCACTTCGAGCGCGCAGGCTACACCTTCACTACCGGCAACGATTCCGAGGTGATTGCCGTCGCTATCGTCGACGAGATGGGGAAGGGCGCGAGCTTCCACGAGGCGCTGGAGCGCTCGGTAACGATCCTCGACGGCTGCTTCACCTATATCGCCGTGACCGAGGACGAGGTGGGCGTGGTCAAGGACCCCTACGCGGCCAAGCCGCTGGTGGTGGGCGAGACCGATCGCCTGGTGGCGGTCTCGTCGGATTGCTGGGCGCTGCGCGACGGCATCGACGAGGATATCGAGGTCTGGGAGCCCGGGGCCGGCGAGGTGGTGACGTGGCGAATTCCGCTGCACTGACCATCGATTGCGCCGGCCGGCCGACGCGCGCGATCAACGAGGAGATTCGCCGCGCGGCGGACGAGGGCGTGCCCGAGGTCGAGCTGCTCAACCCGCAGGCGCGGCACAACCTCGGCGTCTCGGTCCTCAAGCCCATCCACATCGTCTATCGCGGCCACGTCGGCTCCTTCACCGCCGGCCTTTGCGACGGGATCACGGCCGAGGTCCACGGCACCTGCGGCTGGGGCGTGGCCGACAACCTGATGAGCGGCGAGGTGGTCGTGCACGGCAACGCCGCCACCTCGGCGGCGCCCTCGATCCGCGGCGGGCGCGTCGTGGTGCGCGGCGATGCGGGGCCGCGCTCCGGCATGATCCTGAAGAAGGGCGAGCTCATCGTCGGCGGCAACACCGGCTACATGTCCGGCTTCATGATGCAGAACGGCCGCATGATCGTCTGCGGCGACGCCGACACCGGCCTCGGCGATTCCATGTACCAGGGCGTGATCTTCCTCGGCGGCACGGCGAAGGAGATGGGCTCCGGGCTGGAAGAGGTCGATGCCGAGAACGGCGAGCTCGACGAGGTGGCGGCGCTGCTCGACCGCTTCGAGATCAAGCCGCCCCCAAGATTCCGCAAGCTGCAGTCGGACCGCAAGCTGTGGCACTTCAACAAGCATGACTTCGCGGCGTGGAAGGACGTGCTATGAGCGAGACCACGAGCACACCGCCCCCGGCCCATGCGGGCGATTCCTCGGTCGAGGTTCTGGACGACGCGGCACCCGCGCCCAACGGCGCCTATCCGCGGCCCGACAGCTTCAGCGGCGTCTGGCCGCCCGAGGTGATCGAGGAGATACAGGAGAAGGCCTCGCTCGGCCGCTACCAGATCAGGGGCCAGGCGACCAAGCGCCGCGGCCTGCCTTCCTTCGACGATCTCGTGTTCGTGCCCGCCGGCCTCTCGCGCATGCCGCTCGAAGGCTACCGCGAGAAGTGCGACACGAGGGTGGTGATCGGCGAGGGCAACTGCGAGAACCCGCTGGTGCTGGAGCGCCCGATCATGATCGCGGGCATGAGCTTCGGCGCGCTCTCGGTCCACGCCAAGCGCGCGCTCGGCACGGCGGCATCCCGCTGCGGCATCTCCACCTGCACCGGCGAGGGCGGCATGCACCACGAGGAGCGCCGCTACTCCGACAAGCTGGTGATGCAGTACCTGCCGAGCCGCTACGGCATGAACCCGTACGATCTCAAGAAGGCCGACATGATCGAGATCGGCGCCGGCCAGGGCGCGAAGCCCGGCACCGGCGGGGTGCTGCTCGGGCTCAAGATGTCGGACGAGGTGGCGGAGATGCGCGACCTGCCCGAGGGCGTGGACCAGCGCAGCCCCTGCCGCCATCCCGACTGGATGGGCGCCGACGATCTCTACATGAAGCTCGAGGAGATCCGCGAGGTCACCGAGTACAAGGTGCCGATCTCGATCAAGGTCGGCGCCGCGCGTATCGCCAACGACGTCCGCATCGCGGCCAAGGCGGGGGTCGATGCCATCGTCTTCGACGGCATGGAGGGCGGCACCGCGGCCTCGCCCACGATCCAGCTCGACCACGCCGGCATCCCGACCGTCGCCGCCATCGCCGAAGCCTCGGAAGCGCTCGCCGAGATGGGCAAGAAGGACTCCATGAGGCTCATCGTCGGCGGCGGCATCCGCAACGGCGCGGACGCGGCGAAGTGCATCGCCCTCGGCGCGGACGTGGTCTATCTCGGCACCGCGCCGATCATCGCCATGGGCTGCCACAAGCCGATCTACCTGGAGGACTACGCCCGCCTCGGCACCTCGCCCTACGAGTGCCAGCACTGCCACACGGGCCTCTGTCCAGTCGGCATCACCACCCAGCTGCCCAAGCTGATGGAGCGCCTCGACGTGGACGAGGCGGCCGACAGCGTGACCAACTACCTCAACGCGCTCACCATGGAGATCCAGCTCTTCGCCCGCGCCTGCGGCAAGAACCGGGTGAGCGACCTCGACCCCAACGATCTGCGCGCGCTGACCTACGACGTCTCGCTCATGACCGGCGTGGACATGGTGGGCCTCGGCGGCCGCACCCCCTGGTGGAAGAAGTTTTAGTGTGCTGTTTTTTTGATTAATTCGCACACGGTCAGGCCGGCTCGCGGTCTCGCCAACCGAGCATCACCCACATATCGTCATGCCTGGACACGCCCGGACTCGATCCAGGTATCCGGGCATCTATATCGACCGGGTGCTGCGTCGCGACGTGGATGGCCGGGACAAGCCCACTGCTGTCCGGTTTAGCTTGGGTGGACAAGGTGCATGGCTTGGATTCAACTGGGTTTTTGCAAGACCTGTTGAATCGAAGCTCGCAATGGAGCCCAAGCCATGCCCTACCAGGATACGGTTTTCGGCGGACTGATGAAGGCGTTTCCGCGCTGGCGCTTCGACAAACTGGTGGAGCGCCACGGGGCGGACTAC
>JAJDUK010000069.1 GCA_022826665.1 Alphaproteobacteria bacterium
CCGGTGACGCTGAGCGTCCACCTCTACGCGGTGCGCTTCGAGCGCGAGAGCGAGCACGGCCTGGATGTCTCGCTCAGCGAGACGCTGGGCTCGTCCGTCGGCCTTTCCGTGGCGGGCGACACCGTCTCGGTGATCAGGCCCACCGACACCGGAGGCGCCGTGGGCGCCGTGGACACGCTGGCGGCGGCGGTCCGGGCGCTCAGCCGGGCGGGCACGGTATCCAGAGTGCTGTCCGCCGACATCCCCTCGCTCAACGGCAAGCCGGCGCAGTTCCTGGAGCTCACCAACGAGGCCTACCTCAAGGAGCTCAGAACCACGGCCGGTGAGGGCGTCGCGCAGACCGAGCTGGTGCCGGGCACGGTGTCGTCGGGCTTCGCGCTCTCCTACCTCGCGCGCATCACCGGGCCGGACGAGGTTCTGGTGCGTCTCAATGCCAGTCTCCGGGACCGCCCGCGGTTCACCACCTTCACCACCGACGGTCACACCATCCAGCTTCCGGCCTACGGCGGGCGGGCGGTGCAGGTGACCCGGAAGATCGCGCATGGCGAGACCCTGATGGTGACGGGGTTCACCGACCGGGGCGCGGTGTCGGACCGGCAGGGCAGCATCGATGCGGACTTTCCCTTGCCCGCCGGCGGGCGCAGCGCGCACCTGGTGCGCGAGGAGCGGGTTCTGCTGATCGCGGCCGAGGTCGGCGCACCGCTCGGCATCACGCAGGTTCACGGGATCGAGCTGGGACGGGGTGAGCCCCGGTATCGGGGAGACTATCAGTGAGCGTGCTGACTATCGGTGGGCGGCGCTTTGCGGTCGGGCTCTACTGGCTGGAGCGGGGCGGTGCGGCCTCTTTGGCGCCGAACGCGCGGGCCTTCAAGCGGCCCTGGCACGTTCACTGGGGCGAGCAGACCGGCTACGCGGCGGACGAGGAGAGCCCGAAGGGCTGCCCGAGCCTCGCGGCATCGCTGCAGGCGCGCATCGCGGCCCCCACCTGGATGGCGCTGGTGGAGGCGGACGACGGGCGCCTTGCGCTGGTGAAGGCCAGGGACGGCGCCTTCCTTGCCGATGGCGACGAGGTGTTCTCCGACCGGGAGTCCGCGCTTGCGGCCTTCGAGCGCGCTCGCGGCGAGACGAACAGTTCCCCTGGACCGGGGGGTTCCTCCGTACCGGAGAGTTCCTCCGTACCCGTGAGTTCCACGGTCGGCTGGGCGCTCCATGCGACGGCGGGGCTGGTGAAGGACGTGGGAGCGGGACGTTCCCCTGTACTGGGGAGTTCCCCCGTGAGCGAGGTCGAGCCCGCGTCGCTGGCGGACGATCCCGCCATGCGCCTTGCGGCGGCGCCGCTTTCGATGCTCGGGTTACCGAGGGTGGGTCGCTTCCTGGCGCTGGCCGTCATGGTGGCGGGCGGCGCCTTCGTGTGGACGCAGCGCGGCACGCTCTGGGACTTGATCGCCGGATCCGAGGAGGCGGCGGAGGCGGAGCAGGCGCCCTTGGAGCCGCCGGTGACGGCGATACTGGATGCGGGCGCGCTGCTCGCGGGCTGCCGACAGGCGCTCATGGCGTATCCGCCGTACATGCCGGCATGGCGCACGGAGCGCATCTCCTGCGAGGGCCGCTTCGCAGACATCGCGCTCATCGGCGTGCGGCCGGAGCTCGAGGACCGGGCGGTGCTCACGGTGCGCTGGCGGCTCGGTTCGGGTCGTCCGGAGCCCCTTCACCGGCGCATCGCCGAGACGCACCTCTCCGATTGGTACGCGGCCTCGGTCACCGGGGACCGGGCCTGGGGGGCAATACCGCTCGCCCCGGTGCTGCAGCGTTTCGAGGTCGGAGGGGAACACCATGGTGCCCCTCCCTCCCTGCTGGACTTCCGCGAGGCGGTGGACCGGCATTTCGGCACGCGCGGCACCCGCATCGAATACCCCATACAGGGCGACGGCATCGAGGTGCGCGTCACGACCGGACGCGTGCCCTTCCGCCTCGCAGACGCCGTCTCGGCCATACCCGGACTCGAGCTCGTGCGGCTCATCCGGGACGGCGCCGGCGAGTGGCGGCTCGAAGGGCGGCGGGTGTCGCCGGTCTCCATGCCGCGCGAACGCTTCGAGCAGGCGGTTCGGCCAGTGTCTCAGTCAGTGACTCAGTCACCGGCAAAGCTGGAAGGCGCGGTCACTGACCTGACCGGTGATGCAGTCGGCGAAGTCACCGACCCAATCGATGCCGCGGCCACCGGCACGACTGGCAATGCAGCCGGCAGCGCGATCAACCACACGGCCAACCACGGAGGCTCCGGATCATGAGCAAGGAAGCACGATGCAATCGGCGGCATCTGCGTAGACGCATCATGGCGGGCGCGAGCGCGCTCGCGATCGGAATCTCGATCCAGGGAGTCGCCATCCACGCAGCGGCGACAGCAGTGATCACGCCGATGTTGGCGACACCGGCGGCAGCGCAGGGGAGCGAGGAGGTCTACCGCCAGGAGGCGCTGGCCCATGCAAGGGCCATCTCCGAGGGCTGGCGGCGCCTCGAAGACCACATCCTGCGGCGCTCGGCGGCGCCCACGCGCTGGACCGGCCCGGTGCCGCCGGCGTCGACCGGATGGCTCGCGGCATGGACCGAGCGGGGAGTAGGGGCGCGCTACTGCGATAACACCCTGCTGGTCTACATGGAGCCCGAGGTCCTCAAGGGCGTGGGCCGCGACCAGCGCTCGGTGCAGGTGGCGCCCCACCTCTATGCCGGCCAGGGGAACGCCCTGGCAGGCGGCCTCGCCGCCCTGCACTGGCTCACGGGTGCCTCAGGCACATCGGTAGCCGAAGGAACCGCGGGCCGGCCTGACGTGGCCTTGCCGGCATGCCTCTCCGATTCGTCCTTCGGCGGCCCCCTGCCCTCGGGACGGGTGGCGCTCGCGGGCGCGGTGCGGGACCCGCACCTCGATCTGCGCGAGCGTATCTCCCACGAGCGCAGCGTGGAGAACTGCCCCGCCGGCACGCACGGCGAGGGCCGCACCATGACCCGTGAGCTACGGCAGACACACGACGGCCGGGGCGATGCGGTGGGCGATCCCGTCATGGGCTCCTGGCAGGTGTCGATCGACGACTGCCGCGCCGACTACAGCGAGTGGGAGCACTACACGCTGGAGTGCAGCTGGCTCGCAGGCCCGCCGCACGACCGGGAGATGACTGGGCAGGAGATCTGGCGCCGGGAGAAGACGGTGACTGCCGATGGCGTGTCGTGGGGCACGCCGGAGTTCGTCTCGACGAGCTGCTGGGAGGGGCAGGTGTCGGCACTGCCGCAGGCCGTGGTGACCGAGACGGTGCGGACCGAGACCGCGAGCGGGGCCTGTCCTGCGGGTTACTCGGGCACGGTGGTGCTGACACGGACGGTGACGACGCGGTCCACGACGTGGCCCTGGGATGCGCAGCCCACGGTGCAGGAGACCCCCGGCAACTGGATCTCGGACGAGAGCGGGTGCAGCCGGGTGGTGACGCCGGTCACCGAGCCTCCCGATGACGGGGCGGACGATGAGCACCCCGATGACGAGGAGGATCGGGAGTCTCCTGACGAAAAGCCCGATCCCGATGTCCGCGATGACGAACCCGATCCAGAGACCCCTGACGAGAAGCCCAAACCCAAGACCCGCGACGCGCCGCCCGGCGCCCCGGGGGGTCCGGGCACGGGCGCTCCCGGCACCGGCACCTGCGGGCCGTCGCCCGGCGAGGGCTCGGACGGCCCCGGCGACGGCACCTGCTCGGGGCCGGGCGTGGGTCCGGGCACGGGCAACGGCGGCTGCTTCCTCACGGAAGCGGTGGTGGGCGCGCGGGGCATCGAGGCCGACGACGGCCCGACGCTGACTGTGCTGCGCGCCTTCCGCGACGGCTACATGCAAGAGACGCCGGAGCGCCGGGCGCTGGTGGCCCGCTACTACGAGATCGCACCTCGCATCGTTGCTGCAATCCCGCGCGAACACGAGGACTGGATCTGGATCGGCGCGCAGGTGGACGAGGCGGTGGCGGCGATCCGCGCCGGTGAGAACGACCGTGCCTTCGCCATCTACGTCGCCATGGTGCGCCGCCTCGAGGCGCGCTGGCTCGAGCCGGCGCGGGGGGCGTCGCACCTGGGTGTTCCCCTGTACCAGGGAGTTCCCCTGTCATGAGGGCGCGTCGCACCATGATGGGCCTGACGGCAGCCGCGCTCATGGCGGTGGGCGCGGCGGAGGCAAATGCACAGTCAGGGCCTCCCAACTACAGCTCCCACGACGCGGCGTTCTTCTCGGAGCTGCTGACCGACCGGGTCTGGGTTCTCGAACGTCCGAACTCGGCGCAGGCGGGCGACCGGGGCCTGGTCTGGGGCATTCACCACGCAGCGGACGGCACCGCGCGGGCATGCATCCATCTCGACGGGGCCTGGCAGGCGCGTGTCGACCGCTGGCGGGTGGTGTCGTCGCCCCGCTTCCGCGCCCTCTACAACTACCAGGACGCCGGCACAGAGCCCGATCCGGGCCAGGAGAAGGGTCACGTGCCGATCTTCTACGACCCGGAGACGGGCCGGCTCCACAGCGAGAGCGTCGGCGGAGCCGAAGGCTCGCAGGGCAACTGGTTCGTGCTCTCTCTCGGCTGGGTGCAGGAGAGCTGGCCGCACGCGCTGAAGGAGGCCTGTCCGGACCTCGATCGTCCCTCCCGACTTCCGGTCAACGCCAAGCAGACCTCCGCGCTCATGGAGGTGGCCGTCGCGCAGGATCCGGGGGCGGCGCTTCGAGAGGTCTCTGGCTCGGAGTTGCGCGCGCCGGGCGCAACGGGGCTGGCGATGGCAGGCGGCGGGCCAACGGTGACGGCGGCAGACCTCGCGCGTTTCCTCGCCGCCAACGACGGGCACGTGCTCGAGAGCCCGGCGGGCACGCGCATGGTGCTGGCACTCGGCGCCGAGCGCGACGAGCTCTGGCGGCTGGATGAGCGTGGGAACGTAGCCGACACGGCGGTTCTGCTGCCTTCGGCCGATGGCGCCGGCATCGTGGCGCAGTGGGAGCGACTGCCGCGCCGTCTGGAGTACCGTCTGGGCGACCCCTTCCCGCTGCAGCCGACCGGCGAGCGCTACGGCGCGATGGCGCTCACGGACCGCCTCATCACGGCGGGCCGGCCGGTCGCGCTCCCGTTCGGAGACATTGGCGACATCTCGCTGCGCTTCCGCGAGAGCGGCGCGGTGACGGCGGAAGACGTCCACGGCGGCGAGCTCGATGGCCGCTGGCGCTGGTCCCGCGGCCATCTCCACGTCTCGCTGGACGGTATGGCGGAGACGCTGGCCTGGCCCTGGCGCGATCTTGCCCGGCACGTCGGCGCGATCTCGGCCTCTTCCGACGGCGCGGCGGAGTGAGCGGACGATGAGCGTGCCCGTTCTCCGCCTGGTCTCGTCCGCCGCCATCATTGCGGCCGTCGCCCTTTCAGCGAGCGGCGGCGCTGCAGGGGAATCGCCGCCCCTGCCGATAGAGATCGGGGAGATCGGGAAGCCGATCTCCGCGGTCTCGGAGACGGTCGAGACAGACGCGCGGACCGCGGATGACAACGCCCTTCGGCATGCGGCGCAGCCGCCGGCTTCCGGGCCGGCGGAGGAGGCCGCCGGGACCGCCGGTGTTTCGCTGGCGGCCAATACCGCACCCGATACAGATGCGAAAGCGCCGCCGGCGAGCCGGCTTCTTCGCTCCCTGGAGGCTTGGTCCGCGCAGCCGGCGATGGCCTCGCCATCGCCCGACGGGGCCACCGCCGATGTCGGCAGGACTGCAGCGGAAGCGCCAATCGGCGGATCTCCAGGGAGTTCCGCTGGACCGGCGCGTTCCGCTGGACCAGGGAGTTCCCCTGTACCGGGGAGTTCCCCCGTACTGCACGGCTGTCCGCGTGCGCTGCTGGCATCCCTTCTGGCGGAGGCGACCGAGACGGCGGATGCGGTCTCTGCGCTCGCGATCGAGCGCGAGACGCTGGCGCTCTGCCGCGAACGTCAGGAGATCGTCAACGGCATCGTGGCGCTGGAGGGTGAGCTGCAGGCGCTGCTGGCCGAAGCGCCGGGCGAGATCGGAGCGCCCGGCACAGGTGCCGGCGCAATCGGGCCTGCGGACGCCCCTATAGTTAAGGTGTCCGCGCCGGTCCGCGTGATCGAGGTGCCGGCGCCTGCGCCCCTGAGCACGGAGACGGCAGAGGCGGCGACGCCCGCCCCGGCGCCCGCGCCGGAGCTCCCTTCATACAGCTGGTTCTCCATCGTCGGTACGGCGGGCGACCTGCGCGCCGGCGTCAGCGACGGCACCGGGCACGGTGGCACGAATG
>JAJDUK010000006.1 GCA_022826665.1 Alphaproteobacteria bacterium
CATTCGTGCCACCGTGCCCGGTGCCGTCGCTGACGCCGGCGCGCAGGTCGCCCGCCGTACCGACGATGGAGAACCAGCTGTATGAAGGGAGCTCCGGCGCGGGCGCCGGGGCGGGCGTCGCCGCCTCTGCCGTCTCCGTGCGCAGGGGCGCAGGCGCCGGCACCTCGATCACGCGGACCGGCGCCGACACCTTAACTATAGGCGCGTCCGCAGGCCCGATTGCGCCGGCACCTGCATCAGGCGCTCCCGTCGTGTTCTGCGCTTCGGCCAGCAGCGCCTGCAGCTCGCCCTCCAGCGCCACGATGCCGTTGACGATCTCCTGGCGCTCACGGCAGAGCGCCAGCGTCTCCCGCTCGATCGCGAGCGCAGAGACCGCATCCGCCGTCTCGGTTGCCTCCCCCAGAAGCGCTGCCAGCAGCGCGCGCGGACAACCGTGCAAAACGGGGGAACTCCCCGGTACAGGGGAACTCCCTGGTACAGCGGAACGCGCCGGGCCAGGGGAACTCCCCGGTGATCCGCCGATCGCTGCTTCCGCTGCCGACCGGCCGACATCAGCGGAAGCCCCGTCGGGCGATGGCGAGGCCATCGTCGGCTGCGCAGACCACGTCTCCAGGGAGCGAAGAAGGCGGCTCGCCGGCTGCGCTTCCGCGTGCGCATCGGGTGCGGCATTGGCCGCTTCCGGAACATCGGCGGTCCCGGCAGCTTCCTCCGCCGGCCCGGAGACCGGTGGCTGCGCCGCATGCCGAAGGGCGTTGTCACCGGCAGTCCGCGCGTCTGTCTCGACCATCTCCGAGACCTCGGAGACCGGCCTCCCGATCTCCCCGATCTCTATCGGCAGGGGCGGCGATCCCCCTGAAGCGGCACCGCCTGCTGAAGGGGCGACGGCCGCAAGGATGGCGATGAACGAGACCAGGCGGAGAACGGGCGCACTCATCGTCCGCTCACTCCGCCGCGCCGTCTGAAGAGGCCGGGATCGTGCCGACGTGCCGGGCAAGATCGCGCCAGGGCCAAGCCAGCGTCTCCGCCATGCCGTCCAGCGAGACGTGGAGTTGGCCCCGCGACCAGCGCCAGCGGCCATCGAGCTCTCCGCCGTGGATGTCTTCCGCCGTCACCGCGCCGCCCTCGTGGAAGCGCAGCGAGATACCGCCCACATCTCCGAACGGGAGCGCGGCTGGCCGGCCCGCGGCGACCAGGCGGTCGGTGACCGCCATCGCACCGTAGCGCTCGCCGGTCGGCTGCAGCGGGAAGGGGTCGCCCAGGCGGTACTCCAGTCGGCGCGGCAGTCGCTCCCACTGCGCCGCGATGCCGGCGCCATCGGCCGAAGGCAGCAGAACCGCCGTGTCGGCTACGTTCCCATGCTCATCCAGCCGCCACAGCTCGTCGCGCTCTGCCCCAAGCACCAGCACCATTCGCGTGCCCGCCGGGCTCTTGAGCACGTGCCCGTCGTTGGCCGCAAGGAAACGCGCGAGGTCCGCCGCCGTCACCGCCTGTGCCCCCGCGGACATTGCCAGCCCCGTTGCGCCCGGCGCCCGCAGGTGCGAGCCCGGATGGGTGTGGAGCGCCGCGTCGAAGTCCTGCGCGACCGCCTCCTCAATGAGCACGGAGATCTGTTTCGCATTGACCGGAAGCCCGGCGGGAAGATCGAGGTCCGGACAAGCGTCCTTCAGCGCCTGCGGCCAGCTCTCCTGCACCCAGCCGAGAGAGAGCACGAACCAGTTGCCCTGCGAGCCTTCGGATCCGCCGACGCTCTCGCTGTGGAGCCGGCCCGTCCCGGGGTCGTAGAAGATCGGCACGTGCCCCTTCACGTGGCCGGGATCGGGCTCCGTGCCGGCGTCCTGGTAGTTGTAGAGAGTGCGGAAGCGGGGCGATGACACCACGCGCCAGCGGTCGACACGCGCCTGCCAGACGCCGTCGAGATGGATGCACGCCCGCGCGGTGCCGTCCGCTGCGTGGTGGATGCCCCAGACCAGGCCCCGGTCGCCCGCCTGCGCCGAGTTCGGGCGCTCGAGCAGCCAGACCCGGTCGGTCAGCAGCTCCGAGAAGAACGCCGCGTCGTGGGAGCTGTAATTGAGAGGCCCTGACTGTGCATTTGCCTCCGCCGCGCCCACCGCCATGAGCGCGGCTGCCGTCAGGCCCATCATGGTGCGACGCGCCCTCATGACAGGGGAACTCCCCGGTCCAGGGGAACACCCTGGTGCAGGAGAACTCCCCGGTGCATAGAATCCCTCTGCTGCGACGCCTCCCGCGCCGGCTCGAGCCAGCGAGCCTCGAGGTGGCGCACCATGGCGACGTAGATGGCGAAGGCATGGTCGTTCTCACCGGCGCGGATCGCCGCCACCGCCTCGTCCACCTGCGCGCCGATCCAGGTCCAGTCCCAGTGTCCGCGCGGGATCGCCGCCACGATGCGGGGCGCGATCTCGTAGTAGCGCGCCACCAGAGCCCGGCGCTCCGGCGTCTCTTGCATGTAGCCGTCGCGGAAGACGCGCAGCACAGTCAGCGTCGGGCCGTCGTCGGCCTCGATGCCCCGTGCGCCCGCCACCGCCTCGGTGAGGAAGCAGCCGCCGTTTCCGCCGCCGTTGCCCGCGCCCGGACCCACGCCCGGCCCCGAGCAGGTGCCGTCGCCGGGGCCGTCCGAGCCGCCGCCGTCCGAGCCGCCGCCATCTCCGGGTGCTGGCCCGCAACTGCCGTCTCCAGGCCCCCCGGTGCCCGTACCCGTCGGGCCCCCCGGCGTGAACTCGTCCGTGTGAATGGGAGGCAGAACCACTTGGGTGCACCCCGACTCGTCGGCAATCCAGTTGCCGGGGATGTCCTGGACCGTGGGCTGGGCGTCCCAGGGCCACGTCGTGGACCGCGTCGTCACCGTCCGCGTCAGCACCGCCGTGCCCGAGTAGCCCGCAGGACAGGCCCCGCTCGTGGTCTCGGTGCGCACCGTCTCGGTCACCTCGGCCTGCGGAAGCGCCGGCGCCTGCCCCTCCCAGCAGCTCGTCGAGACGAACTCCGGCGCGCCCCACGAGACGCCATCGGCAGTCACCGTCTTCTCCCGGCGCCAGATCTCCTGTCCGGTCATCTCCCGGTTGTGCGGCGGGCCTGCGAACCAGCTGCATTCCAGGGTGTAATGCTCCCACTCGCTGTAGTCGGCGCGGCAGTCGTCGATCGACACCTGCCAGGAGCCCATGACGGGATCGCCCACCGCATCGCCCCTGCCGTCGTATGTCTGCCGTACCTCACGGGTCATGGTGCGGCCTTCGCCGTGCGTGCCTGCAAGGCAGTCCTCCACGCTGCGCTCGTGGGAGATACGCTCGCCCAGATCGAGGTGCGGGTCCCGCACCGCGCCCGCGAGCGCCACCCGTCCCGAGGGCAGGGGGCCGCCGAAGGACGAATCGGAGAGGCATGCCGGCAGGGCCACATCAGGCCGGCCCGCGGTTCCCTCGGCTACCCATGTGCCTGAGGCACCCGTGAGCCAGTGCAGGGCGGCGAGACCGCCTGCCAGGGCGTTCCCCTGTGCGGCATAGAGGTGGGGCGCCACCTGCACCGAGCGCTGGTCGCGGCCCACGCCCTTGAGGACCTCGGGCTCCATGTAGACCAGCAGGGTGTTATCGCAGTAGCGCGCCCCTACTCCCCGCTCGGTCCAGGCATCCAGCCATCCGGTCGACGCCGGCGGCACCGGGCCGGTCCAGCGCGTGGGCGCAGCCGAGCGCCGCAGGATGTGGTCCTCGAGACGCCGCCAGCCCTCGGAGATGGCCCTTGCATGGGCCAGTGCCTCCTGGCGGTAGACCTCCTCGCTCCCCTGCGCTGCCGCCGGTGTCGCCAACATCGGCGTGATCACCGCTATCGCCGCTGCGTGGATGGCGACTCCCTGGATCGAGACTCCGATCGCGAGCGCGCTCGCACCCGCCATGATGCGTCTACGCAGACGCCGCCGATTGCAGCGTGCTCCCTTGCTCATGATCCAGAGCCTCCGTCGTTGGCCGTTTGGTTGACCGCAGTGCCGACTGCATTGCCAGTCGCGCCGGTGGCCGCGGCATCGATTGGGTCGGTGACTTCGCCCGCAGCATCGCCGGTCAGGTCAGTGGCCGCGCCTTCCAGCTTTGCCGGTGGCTGCGTCACTGGCTGCGCCACTGAATGCGTCGGTTGCTCAGTCACTGACTGAGACACTGGCCGAACCGCCTGCTCGAAGCGTTCTCGCGGCATGGAGACAGGCGACACCCGTCGCCCTTCGATTAGCCATTCGCCGGCACCGTCCCGGATGAGCCGCACCAGCTCGAGTCCGGGAACGGCCGAGACGGCATCCGCGAGGCGGAAGGGCACGCGCCCGGTCGTGACTCGCACCTCGATGTCGTCGCCCTGCATGGGGTATTCGATGCGGGTGCCGCGCGCGCCGAAGTGGCGGTCCACCGCCTCGCGGAAGTCGAGCAGGGAGGGAGGGGTGGCAGGAGAACTCCCTGATGCATCGAAAAGCCGCAGCACCGGCGCGAGCGGCGTAACCGCCCAGGCCCGGTCCCCGGTGACCGAGGCCGCGTACCAGTTCGAGAGATGAGCCTCGGCGGTGCGCCGGTGAAGGGGCGCCGGACGACCCGAACCGAGCCGCCAGCGCACCGTGAGCACCGCCCGGTCCTCGAGCTCCGGGCGCACGCCGATGAGCGCGATGTCTGCGAAGCGGCCCTCGCAGGAGATGCGCTCCGTGCGCCATGCCGGCATGTACGGCGGATATGCCATCAGCGCCTGCCGGCAGCCCGCGAGCAGCGCGCCCGCATCCAGTATCGCCGTCACCGGCGGAACCGCGGGCGCCTGCTCCGCCTCCGCCGCCTCCTCGGGTCCGGCGATCAAGTCCCAGAGCGTGCCGCGCTGCGTCCACACGAAGGCGCCGCCCGCCAGCATGACGGCCAGCGCCAGGAAGCGCCCCACCTTCGGCATGCCGAGCAACGAGAACGGCGCCGCCGCAAGGCGCATGGCGGGATCGTCCGTCAGCGACGTGGGCTCGATCTCGCTCACGGGGGAACGCCCCGGTACAGGGGAACGCCCTGATGCAGGGGAACTCCCTGGTACAGGGGAACTCCCCGCTCCCACGTCCTTCACCAGCCCCGGCGTCGCATGGAGCGCCCAGCCCACGGAGGAACTCTCCGGTACCGTGGAACTCACCGGTACCGTGGAACTCACCGCTGCGGAGGAACCCTCCGGTCCAGGGGACCTGTTCGTCTCGCCGCGGGCGCGCTCGAAGGCCGCGAGCGCAGCCTCCCGGTCTGAGAACACCTCGTCACCGTCGGCAAGGAAGGCGCCGTCCCTGGCCTTCACCAGCGCAAGCCGCCCGTCGTCCGCCTCCACCAGCGCCATCCAGGTGGGGGTCGCGATGCGCGCCTGCAGCGACGCCGCGAGGCTCGGGCAGTCCTTCGGGCTCTCCTCGTCCGCCGCGTAGCCGGTCTGCTCGCCCCAGTGAACGTGCCAGCGCCGCTTGAAGGCCCGCGCGTTCCGCGCCACAGAGGCCGCGCCGCCACGCTCCAGCCAGTAGAGCCCCGCCGCAAAGCGGCGTCCGCCTATAGTCAGCACGCTCACTGATAGTCTCCTCGGGGCAGGGACTCGCCCCGGCCGAGCTCGACCCCGTGAACCTGCGTGATGCCGAGCGGCGCGCCGACCTCGGCCGCGATCAAAAGCACCCGCTCCTCGCGCACCAAGTGCGCGCTGCGCCCGCCGAGAGGAGCGGGAATGTCCACGTCGATGCTGCCCTGCCGGTCCGACACCGCACCCCGGTCGGTGAACCCCGTCACCATCAGGGTCTCGCCATGCGCGATCTTCCGGGTCACCTGCACCGCGCGCCCGCCGTAGGCCGGAAGCTGGATGGTGTGACCGTCGGTGGTGAAGGTGGTGAAGCGCGGGCGGTCCCTGAGACTGGCGTTGAGACGCACCAGAACCTCGTCCGGCCCGGTGATGCGCGCGAGGTAGGAGAGAGCGAAGCCCGACGACACGGTGCCCGGCACCAGCTCGGTCTGCGCCACACCCTCGCCGGCCGTGGTCCTGAGCTCCTTGAGATAGGCCTCGTTGGTGAGCTCCAGGAACTGTGCCGGCTTGCCGTTGAGCGAGGGGATGTCGGCGGACAGCACCCGGGATACCGTGCCCGCCCGGCTGAGCGCCCGGACCGCCGCCGCCAGCGTGTCCACGGCGCCCACGGCGCCTCCGGTGTCGCCGGGCCTGATAACCGAGACGGTGTCGCCCGCCACCGAAAGGCCGACGGACGAGCCCAGCGTCTCGCTGAGCGAGACATCCACGCCGTGGTCGCTCTCGCGCTCGAAACGCACCGCGTAGAGGTGGACGCTCAGCGTCACCGGACGCAGCACCTCGCGGTTGAGCCAGGCGAG
>JAJDUK010000070.1 GCA_022826665.1 Alphaproteobacteria bacterium
ACGCGCCGGCGAAACCCTCGAAACCGATGACCGACAGATCCGATGAACTGCAGCACTATATCAGGCCCGGCTGCTCCTAATCCCAAGCCACCAGCCGTCGGACTTCAGCAAATAAGTGCACTTCTTCACCGTCACTAACAGCCGGACGCTCAGGCTAACGGGCGGGCCGGGATCAGTTCAGCGAAATCGGCTCGACGCAGCGTGGGTCGTCGTTGGCCGGCCGGTTGACGTGCGTCGAAACCGGATGGGCGGTCATGTCGTCCGGCGGGTAGGGCGCGAGCGGGACGTCCTCGCCGGCGAGCCAGGTGCTCCAGGCATCCGGCGGCAGGATGACCGGCATGCGGCCATGGACCGGCGCCACCGTCTCGTTGGCGGGGGTGGTGAGGATGGTGCAGGTCTCGACCGCATCGCCGGGGCTGCGCTCCGCGAGCGACCCGGTGAGCGCCGCGTCCTCCGGCACCGTCCAGCGTTCCCACAGGCCCGCGAAGACCAGGGGTGCGCCGTCCCGCAGGCCGAAGAGCCAGGGCTGGCGGGCTCCACGCCGGCGCTGCCACTCGTAGAAGCCGTCGGCCGGGATCAGGCAGCGGCGATGGCGGAAGGCCGACCGGAAGGACGGCTTCTCCGCCGCGGTCTCGGAGCGGGCGTTGATGAGCTTGTGGCCGATCGCCGGATCTTTGGCCCAGGCCGGAATCAGCCCCCAACGCAGCATGGCGAGCGTGCGGCCCTCGTCGTCGGCGCGCGCGACCGCCACATCCTGGCTCGGCGCCACGTTGTAGCGGGGCCGCAGGTTGAGCGGCGTGCCGATGAGGTCGAGCCGCTCGTGCAGCTCTTTCCAAGTGAAACGATTGGTGAAGCGACCGCACATGGGTACGAAATTACCCGCACCGGCGACGGGCTGTCACCTTGTTCTTGTTATGTTCCTGTGGCAATGTCCGACGATGGACGACAATTACGACATCCCGGTCGAGCGGGGCGACCTGCTGTTCACCATCGAGATGGCGCTGAGCAAGGCGGAGGCCTACTGGCCGAAGAAGCGCCGGCCTGGCGACCACGACCGTCTGAAGCCGATGGCGCGCAAGGTGGTCGAGCACCTGGAGCTCTGTGGCATGCGTTGCTACCGGCGGGCTCCGGCGCCCCATCACAGCATCCCGGACCCCTTCAAGACGCCGCGGCGGAGCGGCGGCAATGACGGGTCGGAAGGCGCGCCGGGCGGATGACGGGGTGCTTCAGAGCAGGCCTTTTTGCTTGAAGCTGAACGCGTCGCTCGGCGTGGCGACGATGTGGTCGTGAAGATCGACGTCGATCGTCTTCAGCGCGTCGCGCAGGCGGGCGGTCATCTCGACGTCGGCCCTCGACGGCGTGGGGTCGTTCGACGGATGGGGGTGGACCACGACCAGGGCCGCGGCGCCCACCTCCAGCGCGCGGACGCAGACCTGTCGAGGATAGACCGGGGTGTGGTTGATCGTGCCGGTTTGCAGCAGCTCGTCGCGGATCAGCCGGTTCTTGGTGTCGAGGTACAACGCCCGGAATTCTTCCACGTCGCGGTGCGCCGCCAGCGAGCGGCAGTACTCGACGACTTTCTCGTAGGTGTCGAGCTGGGGATGGAAGCTGTCGGGAAGCGCGGCTCTCGCCATCGCGATGCCGAGCGCCTCGGCGGTCTTGAGGGCGGCGATGCCGGCCTCGCCGAGCCCGGCGACGGCGCGCAGCGTGTCGGGGCGCGCCGCGAGGACCCGGGCGGGCGATCTGAAGGTGTCGAGCAAGACAGCGGCGAGCCTCTCGGCCTCGGCGGTGGAGCAGGACCCGGACAGCAGGAGCTGGAGAAGCTCGCGGTTGTCGACGGCCTCGCGTCCGGCGCGGAGAAGGCGGGCCCGCAGGTCGTCGATTTCGGTGTTGGCGGCGGCGGTGGGTGCTGCGGTTGCGGCGAACGGCGTCACCTCGCACAGGCCGGGGCCGGGCGTATCCGAGAGACTCATCGCCCGGCCCTCCGGAGTTTGGCCACCAGCGCGTCGACCATGTCCGGATCGGCGCGGCAAGCTTGACCCCAGCCGCGCAGGTTGCGCTCGAATTCCTCCAGCGCGCCGAGATGGGCGTTGAAGAGCGGATCGTCGGACGTGGCGGCGAGGACGGAATTGCCGGAGACGGCGATGCCCGTGATGGCCGGATCGGTCATCGGTTCAAGGCCCAACAGCCAGACCAGGAAGGCCGCGAACATCGGCGAGAGGCTCTCGCCCCGGCGCGGGTCCATGGGGTGCATCGGCGCGGGCATCGGGGGCGGTGCGGCGGGGATCGCGACGGCGACAGCGGTATCGGGCATGGCACGGCTCCATGACGGGGAATGGAAACGCCCCGCCGCGGGAGGAGAGACCGCGGCGGGGCGCCGAAGGAGAGCGGGAGGCGGCGCCGGAGTCCTCCAGGTTCCGCGCCGCTCGCCCGACGGACGCCACACCCTGCTCCTGGCGGCGCCGGAGAGACCGTGGGTAAAGCGCACTCAGTCGTCTTCGGGGAACATGATCGTGATTGCGGGCTCGCCCGCGTCGCCGGCGCCGATCGCCACGATCGGGAAGTGCTTGCGGGGCGGCCGGTTGCTGTCGCGGAGGTCCTTGCGGATGTCGCGCACCAGCACGCACATTCTCACGCGGTCGCGGTTGGAGGCGCGGAGCGCGTAGTGGCGCGCCATCCAGAGGACGTCCCACAACCGCCCGCGCTCGTCCTGAAAGCCGCGGTAGTCGTCGGGCAAGGCGACGAGGCGCGTCCAGACGGCGCGCGTGACGGCGACCGGGATGGTGAAGCCCGCTTCGCGCGCGGTGTCGGAGACGTCGACGAGGATGCCGTCCTCGATCGCCTGGGCGCGCGAGTATGTGGAGATCGCGGGGCCGAATGCGGCGGTGTTGCCGGGGTCAGGTTTGGTCATGGTCGATTCCCTCCCAACCCTGGACGCGGACGGTTGCCTTGCCTCCCGTGACCTCGATGTCCGGCGCTCCGTCGGGTCTCGGCCGGACGATGACCACCGGCTTGCTGCCGGGCGAAGGCGGCGGATCGGAAACCTCGGTCGTGACGGTCGCGGCGTCATCGACGAAGCGCAATTGGACCGTGCCGCCCGTCACCTCCACGCCGCCGGGCGGGCGCGGGCCGGTCAGGGTGACGACCGGCGGCTCGCCCCGCTCCGTAAACCTGGCCGGGATGGGCAGGGACTTGCCGCCGTCCCACGGATCCTCGTCGCGGCCCATGCAGTACGCATCGACATGAGTCGGGCCGCAGTGGTCCAGCGACTTCCAGTTGGGGTCGTCGTTGGCGGCCGCGATGGCCTTCTCCAGCGCCTCCTCGGGGGTCTCGGCTTCGACCGAGACCGTGTTTGCGTACCAGGCCGGATACGAGGCTTGCACCGTGTACCAGGTCATGCCGCCACCCCCTGCGGCGCCGGAGTCGCGGGGCCGAACTCGACCGCGACCTTGCCGTCGCGGACCTTGATGGAAACCTCGCGGTCGCGCGGCATCACCCAGAGGATGTCGCGCCAGACGGCTTCCGCGATGGTGTGCTTGCGCGCTTCGTCTTCCGAGGCGAGAAGCTTGATCGCCATGTGGGTGGCGTCCTGGTCGAAGCGGGCGGACTGGGTGTCGTAGCTGTCGGCGTCGGCGTCGTCGGATGCCGAGAAGTAGCTCGCGTGCAGCAGCCGGGTGAGCTGCATCGGCGTGAGCTTGCTGTCCCTGGTCACTAGCGGACGGGCGTCCTCGACCCAGGACCCGTCCTCGCCGAGGAAGGCGACGTCGGCCGGCACGGTCATGGTCTCGGACGGGCCGTCGCCCCGCTCGATGCGGAGGTGCATGTCGATCCTGTCGGGCCGGGCGAGGGTGTCGGGGAGGCCCGGTTCCGTGGGTACGCCGGACACCGGGCCGGACGCCTCCCGCAGCACGTCGAGGGCGTGCGTCACGCCGGCCTCCATGACCTTGATGCCGAGATCGGTCACCCGTGCGAGCGCGTCGTACCAGGCATATCCCTCGAAGCGCGTGTCGGCTTCGAACAGGCATCCCGCGCCGGCGATTCCCGCCTTGTCCGCCGCGCGCCAGAACGCCTGCTGATCCTGCGTCTCGGGATCGACGGCCATGACCAGCGTGCGGCTGTCGACCGGCGCATAGGACGGGGTGTCGCGCCAGTCGTCGATGTCGGCGATGCCGGGGCGCCAGGGGCGGAGCTCGGCCGGCGGCACGGGGAGCGGGATACCGGCCTCGGCTGCCCTCTTGTGGTCCTTGAAGGCGATGCGCGGCGCGGGATCGGCCGCGGCCATGGCGCGGTAGATCGTGAGACGCGCCGCCTGGCGCATCTCCTTGAGGAACTCGGTCTCGACCGCCTCGCGGCGCGCGGGCAGCACCAGCTCCAGCTCGGGACAGGCCTCGATGTCGGCCCGCACCGACCAGGCGCCGGTCTCGACCGGGTCGACCGAAGGCAGGCGCACGGAGAGGGTGAGCCCGTGGAAGTTGAGGTCGGGTTGGTTGAAGCCGGTGAGCCTGTTCCTGAAGACGCCGAAGGCAAGACCGCGCCAGCGCTCGGCATGGACGGCGCCGTCGAGGAAGGCCTTCCGCTTGCAGGGCTCGCCGTTGAAGGTGACGGGCAGCGGGCAATAGCGGGCGGCGTCCGCGAGAGCGCCTTCGATCGTGGCGAGGCTCTCGTGGGCCATGAAGGAAATCGCGGTGCCGTGGGGCCAGGGAGCGTGGCCCTCGACCACGGCGGCCTCCTCCTTGCCGAGGAAGCAGTCCGGCGTGAGTTCGACCCGCCAGCCGGGCGCGAGATCCAGCAGGGGCCCGCGCGCACGGGAGGAGACCGTGCAGCCGCGCTTGGACAGTGCATAGACCCCCATGCCGGCGGGGTCCTCGCGCTGCGCGGTGTCCTGGTCCCAGCCGCTCTCGCCGAAGGAGAGGAGGACGGCCGGGTCGGCGATGCCGTCGCCGTCGTCGCTGACGGTGACGCGGATGGTGGGGGAAGCCTGGTCGTCGTTGACGACCTCGGTGGTGACGGCGATGCGGGTGGCGCCGCTGCGGCGCGAGTTCTGGATGAGCTCGGTGAACGCCTGGGCGAGCCCGGCATCGAAGAAGCGGGTGACGCGGTCGATGGCGCCTTCGTGAACGCGGGCCCGGATCGTGGCGGGCAGATGGGAAGGATCGGTCATGGTGGTCTCCCATGAAAGCGGTGGACGGAAAGGCGTCCCGCCGGCGTGACCCGAGGGCCGCCGGCCGGCGGGGCGCAGGGAAGGAACGCGGCGCCTAGGTGCGGCGCAGGAAGGCCGGGATATCCAGCGCGTCGCCGCTGGCGGTATCGTGGCCGTTGCCGGGAACCGGCGGCATGGGCGGGACGTCCTCGGCGGACGCATCGCCGTCGCCATCAACGCCGTTCTCGAAACCGACGGTGTTCACGATCACCCTGGGTCCGCCGCCCGCGACGGGCACGGCGTTCATGGCGTCGATCGCCTCATGGCCGGTGGGAGCGACGGCTTCCTCGTCAGGCGCGGCGTTGGCCGGTTCGGACGGCGCAGGTGGTTCCGCATCGCCCGCATCGGGCGTTTGCGCCTCGGGGCCCTGGCCGTTGGCAGGCATAGCGTCCTGCTCCGCAGCGGAATCCTGGGGCCCGGCGGACTGCGCCTCGTCCGAAGGCGCAGCGTCCTGGGACGGTTGGTCCGCAGCCGTCGCTTCCTGCTCGACCGACTCGCCGTCGTCGACGGTGCCGGTGTCGAAGGCGCCGAAACCGGGCGGCGCCCAGGCGAGCGCGGCCGCGTGGCCTTCCTTGGTAACGCTCAGCGGAGGGGAATCGGCCTTGGCGAACGCGGTCTCCATCGCGGTCGCGAGCGTCGCCTTCTTGTCCTTGCGGTGGGCGTGCGCCCACTCCACCCCGAGGACCTCGCGGGCGACGCCGAGCATCTTGTCCTTGCGGACGCGCGACCAGAACATCTCGGCGGTCGGCCGGACATGCGCCGCGAAGTCGATGTCGAGCCGGGCGACGGTGGCTTCCAGCTCGGGCCGGGCGTCCGCCTCGAAGGCGAGCTGGCCGTTCACCGTGCGCGCGACGCAGGCCGCGAACAGGCGCTGCTTGTCCGGCTCGGGCAACGCCCGGAGGGCCGCGAAGGACTCCTGGCGGTCCTCGATCTCCAGCCAGTCGAAGGGGAGCGAGGAGCGGTCGGCCAGCATGGCCTCGCCCGGGTTCCAGTCGCCGAAGGCGTCGTCGTTGACGCGGAGCGGCGGCCGGTCGCGGGTCTCGCGCACCGCGATGTCGAGCGCGTGGTCGTGATAGCCGGGGGTGAACACCGCGCGGCCCATCTGGAACAGCATGAGGTCGAAGGCGGCGCCGAAGTCGTCGGCGAGGTGCGCCTTGACCAACGCCGTGCGGACGGCACGGAGATCGTCGGCGAGTCCGATGCCGACACCGGCCTCCTTGCGCGCCTCGGCTTCCGGGTCGGGCCGCGCGGGCGGCATGGTCGGGCCGGTGATGGAGGGGGCCTGAATGCCGGAACCTGGGGCGTTACCGTCGTCCTGCCCGCCACCGTCATGGGCGGTGGCAGCCGACGTGGCATCGGTATCGGCCGGCATGTCCTCGGGCTTCACCAGACCGTGCACGACCTGCAGCGCTCCGTCGTTGCCGACGGTGACGATGCAGCCGGCGATGGCGATATCCTCGGGCTTGAAGACGGCGCGGGCCTTGATGGCATCCTGGATCTGCTCGAGGCGCGGCTCGATCGCCTCCGCCTCCTCGATCAGCTCGTCGGTCCAGGCGTCCTCGTCCATGTTCACGAGCTCGTCGTGGCGGGTGTGCAGGCGCTCGATCTCGGCCTTCTCCTCGTCGGTGGGCTCGGCCGGCGTGGGGCGCACGCGCCCGAAGCGGGCGAGGTCGGACCACTCGACGTCGAGCCGGGCCTCGGCCCACTTCCACCGCGTCGCGAGCTCGTCCGCCGCCACCTTGAGGCGGTCCATGGCGAGCTGCATCAGCAGCACCGGGTCCTCCAGCCAGACGCCGTTCTCGTACTCGTCGGCGAAGAGGTCGCGCAGCACCGGACCCCCCGCCGCCTCGTAGGGGTTGATGCCGACATAGCGGGCGAGCGTGGCGCCGGCGGGGATGCGGTCCTCGGTGAGCATGCGCTTGATCTGCCAGCCGGTGGGCCGGTAGCCCTGGTCCTTGACTTGTTCCCATACGGCCACTTGGCGCACGGTGTCGGTGGTGACGGCGAAGGCCTTCAGGGTCTCCAGGTCGATGGCGTTCTCCCGGTAGGCGTCCAGCAGCTCCGGCGCGGCGTGGCCGAGGCGGAGGCGCTGCTCGACGATGCGCTCGGAGACGCCGAAGCGTGCGGCGATGTCGGCGACGGTGGCGCCCGCGAGCGCGAGCGCGCCGAAAGCCTGCACCTGGTCTGCGGGGTGCATTGCGACGCGCACCACGTTCTCGGCAAGCGAGATCTCGCCGTCGGCGGCGCCGTTGTCGATGACGCGGCAGGGGACGGGATGGTTGGCCTCGATGACGCCCTCACCGGCGAGCTCGTTGAGCGCGGCGAGGCGCCTGGCGCCGGCGATGACGGCGAAGCGCTCGCCGGGAACCTGCCCCGGACCCGTTCCGGGGTCCTCGGCGGGTCCGACGTCGCGGACCACGAGGTTCTCGAGCACGTCGAGAGCGGCGATGGAGGCCTTGAGCTCGGCGAAGGCGCTCTTGCTTGCCTCGGTCTTGCGGACGTTGGCGGGCGAGGGCTCCAGCCGGTGGAGCGGGATGGATCGGATGACGGGTTCGGTCATCGGCTTCTCCGGAGATGGGCCGCGCAGTGGCGGCGTGTGGATGGGGGACGCGCGGCCGGGTGCGATCGCGCGTCGATGGAAAAGACCGCGGGCGCTCTCTCGGGCGCCCGGGACTCTCGAACGGATGCCGCCGGGCTCGGCCTCTCCGGGCCGTGCCGGCCGATCCGGTTGGACGGGTGGCTAGTCGGTGCAGTGACAGTCGAAGGAGTCGGACTCGGCGTTCTCGCCGGGGGACGCCGCCGCGTCGTCGAACAGGTCGCGATGGTCCAGCGCCGCGGCTTTGAGCTCGGCGTAGGTCTCGCCGAGGCGGAAGCGCTTCATCGACTCGCAGGCGCGGCCGTCAGGACCCGTGCGGTTGGCCACTTTCGCTTCCTGCTCGATCCACCAGTCCGCCAGGGTCGGATCCGCGCGGATGAGGCGGATCAGCTTGGCTCGGCCCTTCAGCATGCAGAGCGTGCAGTTTCCGGCGTATGACGGAATGCCCAGATCGAAGGGCTGGCGCTTCCACCAGTCGAGAACGGCGGCCTGGCGTGCGCCCGCATCGGCCAGCGGCAGCACGGCGTGGGCGCCGGTGCGAGAGCCGCAGTTCATGGCGCGCATACGCAGGACGCGGCGCTGCTCATCGGCGCGGAGACCGATGACCGCGTGCCAGCGCTTGAGCCCCAACCAGTGGCGGGCGTAGGACTCGATCCTGTCTCTCTTAAGGAACCCGCTGCAGTATCGGATGGAAATTGACGGAACGAATCCCTTGCGGTCGATGAGCGCCGCGTAGGGCTCGCCGTTGCGGGACGCGGTGGCGAAGTCGACGACTCGGGTGCGGTGCGGCGCGTCCCACAGATACTCGACCCAGACGATATCGATTCGCCACTCTCGGCTGCACCGGTCAACAAACTCGAGAGTCTCGGGCCGTTCCATCGCGGTGTTGGCGTACACGACGGCGATATCGGAAGGCAGTTGCCCGCCGTAAGCGTCGACGATTTTTTTCAGCATGTAGGACGACGTCCTGCCCCCGCTGAAGCTGATGACCGCCGGACGCGGCACTCGGTAGGGATTTCGGATCGAGCGTGGGAGGCGGGCGGCAGCGGTCATCGTGCGGACTCTTTGCGTCTGGCGCGTCCGTTCGAGTGCTTGCCGCAATGCCTGTCGGCGTCGGCGATCGCGATGTCGAAGGCATGGACGATGCAGCCGTGATTGGTCTGGTCGTTGTAGGTCGTGGCCTCCGTGTAGTGGCCCAGGGTGAGCGCACGCACGGTGTCGGTGAGGATGGTCCCGGCGCGGTCGCGAGCCCGCTGCAACGGCGGCGGGATCTCCAGGGAATCGACGTGACGGTACATGGCGCAGTTGAGCGCGCCGGTGGCGCACCACGAGACGGCGTCTTCATGCTCGACGCCGACGGGCTCGCCCTCGGCGTCGCGGGCGGCGGCGCCCTGTGTCCAGGCCTCGGGGCGGGCGATGATCGTGCGGGCGTCGACGAGGAGGTCGCGCGGAGTGGGAGCGATGGCGGTCATGGTCATGACGCCTCCGGGTCGGAAGCGATGTCCGCGCGCGCCATGTCGAGGGCATGGTCGAACATGGCGACGACTTGCGCGTGGGTGTCGTGCTCGTTGAGGCTGATGTAGCTCTCGAACTCGCCGAGCTTGAAGGCGGCGCAGTCGAGCAGACGGCTCGCGCGATCGACGGCTGGACCGATGGTGCGGCGGGCGGCCTCGTCCCCACCGAGTTCGTGAGCGGCGAGGCCGACCGCGCCCGCGGCGCAGAAGCGGCAGCCGCTGTCGAAGGTGGTGAGTGCCCGTCCGTTCCGGTCCAGCGCGATGGCGCCCTGCGCCCAGCGGTCGGGACGGGCGATGATGGTGCGGGCGATGGCGAGGATATCGACCGCGCCTGGCGCGTCCGGCCTGGGCATGGCGCGAATCGCCTCGTCGAAGCTGGCGACGGTCATCGCGTGGGCGGCCTTGCGATCCAGAAGCCAGGCCGTGCCCGTCCAGCCGCTCGCGACGCGGAGAGCGGCATCGTTCAGTTGCCGGCGGGCCTCGTCGATGTTGTGCCAGGCGGCATCCGCGTCGGCGGCCGCGCGGTCGAGAGCGCCGGCGGCGCCCCAGCAGACGGCGCTGTTCGCCCGCCCCTCGCGGCTGTGCCCGTTGGCGTCCAGCGCGTGGGGGTACGCGCACCAGCGCGCGGGATCGGCGACAACGGTGCGCGCGGCGACCAGCAGCGCCGCGACGACGACGATGTCGGTTCGTGGGTCCATGGCGATTCCTCGTCGATGTCGGATCGGGATCGGCGCCCACCACGGTGGACGGAGCCGGGGCGGTGCCGTGCGGCGGGCGCCGGCGCCCGGCGTGGATGAGTCCGCGATGGGAGAGAAGAACGGGCGGCGAATGACTCTCTCGACGGTCCCCGGCCCGTCGCCCCGCGATGCTCAACTCGCCACTCTCGCCGGTGACGAGCGGGGACCGTGCAGCCGCCGGCGCGGGTGTGCCGCGCTCTGGGGGAGCTTCAGGCGGGGCGGGTCTCGCGCGTGTGCGCCCACGGGCAGCGGTCCCACAGCTTCCGCAGCGTGCGCGGCATGCCGCCCCACTCTCCGTCGTTGTGGTTGTAGGAGGGCCAGTCCCGGTCGCGCATCCAGGTGGAGCCGTCGAGCCAGTAGGCGCCGCCGGGGCACCTGCGGCGGATGGGCTTGCCGTCGGCGCGGCGCCATTCGTAGCCGATCAGGGGGCGCTCGTGATGCGGGGAGCGGTAGAGGGTGAGCCGCCATTCGTGCTTGCCGATTGTCATCGGATTGGACTGCCGGACGATCCGGTTGCCCCCGAAGTCGAACGCGCTTCTCTCCCGCATCATGCCGCTTCCGTGACGGGCTACATCGTGTAGCTGCACTCGATGTCGCAATCCTCGCAGATGGCGGCCAGCTCGCAGGCGGAGTGCAGTTCCCAACGCTGCGCGTCGACGTCCCAGGTCGCCCAGGCGTCCACCCGGACGTTCGCGCCGCCGCAGGCGTTGCAGACGGGCCGAACATGCGCACCGGACGCCAGCGCCCTGCGGGCGTAGTCGGCAAGCTCCTTGAGGTGAAGGGCCATCGGAGAGCGCAGGACGCCGTTGCGGAGGTCTTCGCGCAGCCGGTCGAGACCGAGCATGAGCGCGACCATCGGGGGGCGGAGATCGTCCGCCTCTTCGCGATCCGCATCCAGCATGGCCGCGCCGCCGCAGCCCTCCTCGGGGCACTCGCCGGCCGGCATGACGTCGCCCGGCAAGACGCGATCCCAGACGTTGCGGAACTCCTTTGTCTCTTCCACCGGACCCTGCCAGCCGCAGTCCTGACAGGTGGCGGTCTCTGTCTTGGTCATGGTGTCGGTCCTTGCAGTGCGGGGGTAACGGCGGGGCGGGCGGGATTCGAACCCGCGAGGTCGTTCCCTCCAGCTGCCTCCGGGTACTCCCGCGCAAGACGCGCGTTCACACTTTCCCCGGAGCCTCACGCCTCGATGGCGTCCTTGTTCTCAAACCGTCTCGATGCGCAGGTAGCCGCGCGGGACGGTCTCGCGCTTCGGTGTCTCGCGGTAGACCGCGACCCGGAAGCCGGATGACCCGAGGTCCTCGACGGGGTAGCGGTACCTGTTGGCGGCAAGCCACATGACGTCGGCAAGGGCCTCCGCGGTCGAGCGGACGCCGAACTTCGTGGCGCGCTCCGGCACCAGCGTGGTGACGATCGTGGCGCTGGGTTCCTGCCTGGCCTCGTCGAGCATCGCAGAGGCGTTGCACTTCGGGCACTCGCCAGCCGGCACCGTGCCTCCCGGTTGGAGGCGCTCCCAGGCATTCTTGAGCGGGCCGCATTGGTCTGCCGGCCCGTTCCAGCCGCAATACTGGCAGGTGGCCGTGGGCATCATGACGTGATCCTCCGTTTCGGTCTGGAGCTCGTCAGCAGGGCGGGCATGGCGCCCCTCCGCGGTTGGTCAGTCCCTGATCCTGATGTGCTCGCCCCAGGGAGGCGGTTCCGGAGAGAGGCCGTCGGCAGCGCTGTAATCCGCCCAGACCACGCTGAAGTCCGGCTCCGTCTCGGGGTAGCGGTCGCAGTCCATGTCCGTGAAATACAGGCAGACGGCGGGCTGGATCCCTTGCTCGTCGAGCCATTCGAAGCCCGGCCGGAAATCGGTGCCCCAGCGTCCCTTCACGACGATCCGCTCGGGCAGCTCGCCCGGCGCGTACTGCTCCTTGTCCTGCACCGCGGCGTCGACCTGGAGCACGACGATGCGCTCAGGCTGGATCTCGGCGGCCACCTCGCGCACCTCGGACCAGAAGGCCGCGAGAGCATCGCTGTCCACGGAACCCGAGGTGTCGATGATGACGGCAAGCGTGCCTATCCCTTCAGAGCGGATCGAGGGGAGATAGAGCCCTGAGTCGATGAAGCGCCGGTTGGGGACGCTCCAGGAGTAGTCGCGGGCCGCCGCGTCGGTCATGTAGCGCCGCAGCAGCGAGCGCCAGTCGAGGGTGCTGCGATGGGCGTCGCGGATCGTCTCCTCCACGGCGCCCGGCGCCTTCCCCTGCGCCTTGGCGAGGTTGAGGGCCTGGTGCATGGCCTCGTCCCAGGCCTGCTCCTCGGCGGAGACGTCGGGCGGCGCCTTGCCGGGACCCGCTTCGTCACCGCTGCCGGACGGGGCGTCCATCACCTCCCCGGTGCCGGACGGATCGCAGCTCGCGGGAGCATCGGACGGTGTGTCCTCGGCGGGCGCGTCGTCGGCTTGAGGATCGCCGTCGCTGGATGCGTCCGCGGGGGCGTTGCCGTCATTGGCGTCGGGGCTGTCCTCACCCTGAGGCTCCTGCTCCTGCGGCTCACCGTGATCGTCATCGCCGCCGCCGTCGTCATCGTCCGTGTCGGGTTGCGGACCGGCTGCGCCGCCTCCGTTGCCTGCCGACGGCGGACTGTCGGTCGCTTCCCCGCCGTGCTCCTGCGGCTCGGGCAGGCGGTCGTAGGCCTGCTCCACGCTGATGCCGTCCCACGCCTCGGCGTCGGGCGGAAGCTTGAAGCCCGCATCTCGCAACAGCCCGTGGGTGACGAGCTGCGAGGCCTGCTGCCAGCGCCCGGGCTCACGCTCGCCCCGCCGCGTGTGGTGCTTGAGCACGCATGCGAGCACTACGCGACCGATGGCGGTCTTGATGAGATCCGCGTCGGTGTTGGCCACCCAGTCGGGCGAGTAGCGGATCTCCCGCCCGTCGCTGGCCAGCGTCTCGCGGGCCGCGTCCGGCCTGATCGGCAGGCGCAGAGCGAGGCTCCCGAAGAAGGGCTGGTCGCGCAGCAGCGCGGTCACGCAGTCGCTGACGCGGCGGGCGGACTCCTTGCGCGCGGCCATCAGGCGGCCTCCCGGTCAACCGCGTCGGTGCCGAAGTACCCCGCGAACTTCTCCTTGAGCGCATCGGCATCGCGCTTCACCTGGCGCCGCACATTCGGGTTGAAATTCGGCGATGGCCTGAGCGTCGCGGGATCGGTGTGGGCGATCCTGTCCTTCACCTCCTGACAGAGCTGCGCCAGGCGGTCGTCCCCAAAGATGTTGAGGCGGGGCACGACGTCTACCAGGTCGCGGACGTTGGAGATCATCGTGTCGCGGAAGACGAGCGGCTTGCCCTCGCCGTCCTCGGTGAGGCGCTCGGAAACCCGCTCGACCGCCTCGCCGAGACGCCGGTAAAGATCGCCCACCGCATCGTGCAGGCGTTCCTCGATCTCGCGCTCGATGCCGCGCTTGACCCGCTCGGTGTCGTCGGACGCGAGCTTCGCCATGAAGTGGTCGGCGTCAGGAACCGGCACGATGCGGTAGCGGATCCCGAACTTGCCCTGCAGGGCCTCCTTCGAGGGGTAGTCCCCGATGCGGAAGAGCTTGCCGAGGTCGAGCCGGGCGCGGTCGATGTTGTCGTCGTAGTCCTCGATGAAGCGGGCGCGCTCGCGCACCATGCGCTCGCGCAAGCCGTCCATCAGCTCCGTGTAGGCTTCGTAGTTGGCCACCGTGAGCAGCCGCGAGCCCTGGTCGTCCCAGGGAAGCGAGTTGGCATAGTGCTTGCTACGTGCCTCGCTCACGGTGGCGGTGAGCGCGGCGAAGGCGGCCTTGGGCAGCAGGCGCTTGTTGTAACGCCCGGCGCTGGCGGAGGCGTCGTGCTGGGCCGCGACGTGGTTGGAGGCTTGGCGGTCGTAGAGCCGGCCGGACCAGGCGGTGATGCGTAAGGACACCAGCATGGCGTCGTGGGTGAGGTTCATGGCGATATCTCCAAGACGAGAGGTCACTGGGTCCGGGCGGCAGCCCAGCGGATGAAGGCGTCGGTGTGCTGGAGCGCGGGCTCGCGGCGCACGCAGGAGCCGACGAGGAACT
>JAJDUK010000071.1 GCA_022826665.1 Alphaproteobacteria bacterium
ACCTCGAGCGCGCGGACGCAGACCTGCCGAGGATAGACGGGGGTGTGGTTGATCGTGCCGGTCTGGTGAACCTCGTCGCGGATGAGGACGTTCTTGGTGTTCAGGAACAACAAGTGGAACACCTCGACGTCGCGGTGCGCCGCCAGCGCGCGGCAGTACTCTACGACCTTCTCGTAGGTTTCGAGCTGGGGATGGAAGCTCTCGGGCAGGGCGGCCCTGGCCATGTCGATGCCGAGCGCCTCGGCGGTCTTGATCGCGGCGATGCCGGCTTCGCCGAGCCCGGGGACGGTGCGCAGCGTGTCCGGCCGCGCGGCGAGGACGCGGGCGGGAGAGCCGAAGGTGTCGAGCAGGAGCCCGGCGAGATCCCGGGCTTCGGCGGCGGGGCGGGACCCGGCCAGCAGTAGCTGAAGAAGTTCGCGGCCATCGACAGCCTCGCGCCCGGCGCGGAGGAAGCGCGCCCGCAGTTCGTCGTGACCGGTGCCGGCCGCCTGCCGCGTGGAGGACGCAGGGAACGGCGTCACCTCGCGCAGGCCGTGGGCGGGCGCATCGGAGAGTCTCATCGCCCGGCCCTCCGGAGCCTGACTATCAGCGCGTCGATCATGTGCGGACCGGCGCCGCAGGCCTCGCCCCAGCCGCGCAGGTTGCGCTCGAATTCCTCCAGCGCGCCAAGATGGGCGTTGAACAGCGGATCGCGGTCGGTGGCCGCGAGGACGGAATTGCCGGAGACGGCGATGGCCGTGATGGCGGGGTCGGTCACCGGTTCCAGGCCGAGCAGCCAGGCGAGGAAGGCCGCGAACATCGGCGAGAGGTTCTCGCCCCGGCGCGGGTCCATGGGGTGCATGGCCGGAGACGGTGCGGGAGGCAGGTCGGGGATGGCGAGGGCGGCGCTGGAATGGGGCATGGCACGGCTCCATGGCGGGGAATGGAAACGCCCCGCCGCGGGAGGAGAGACCGCGGCGGGGCGCCGAAGGAGAGCGGGAGGCGGCGCCGGAGTCCTCCAGGTTCCGCACCGCTCGCCCGACAGGAGCCGGCCTCCGCTCCTGGCGGCGCCGGAGAGACTGGGGGAAGGCGCGCTCAGTCGTCTTCGGGGAACATGATGGTGATTGCGGCGCGACCCTCGTCGCCGGCGCCGATCGCCACGATGGGGAAGTGCTTGCGCGGCGGACGGTTGCTGTCGCGGAGGTCCTTGCGGACGTCGCGCACCAGCACGCACATGGTCACGCGGTCGCTGTCGGAGGCGCGGAGCGCGTAGTGGCGCGCCATCCAGAGGACGTCCCAGAGGCGCCCGCGCTCGTCCTGGAAGCCGCGGTACCCCTCGGGAAGGGCGACGAGTCGGGTCCAGACGGTGCGCGTGAGCGCGACGGGGATGTTGAAGCCCGCTTCGCGCGCGGTGTCGGAGACGTCGACGAGGACGCCGTCCTCGATCGCCTGGGCGCGGGAATAGGTGGAGATGACGGGACCGAATGCGGCGGCGTTTCCGGGGTCACGCATGGTCGGTGCCCTCCCAACCCTCGACGCGAACGAGGGCCTTGCCTCCCCGGACCTCGATGTCCGGAGCTCCGTCGGGTCTTGGCCGGACCGTGACCAGCGGCTTGCTGGCGGGCGGCGGCGGCGGATCGGAGACCTGCGTGGTGATGGTGGCGGCGTCATCGACAAACCGGATCCGCACGGTGCCCCCTGTCACCTCCACCCCGCCGGGCGGGCGGGGCCCGGTCAGGGTAACGAGCGGCGGCGGGCCGTGCTCGCTGAACTCGTCGGGAACGGGGAGCACGGAGACCGGCCCGGACCACGGCATTGCATCGGTGCCCTCGCAGGCCGCGGCGACGAACGCATCACCGACATGGTCCGACGACTTCCAGCTCTCGGCGGCGTCGGCCTGCTCGATGGCGGCGCAGCAGGCGTCCTCGATGCTGCCCGCTTCGACCGAGACGATGGCGTAATGGTAGGCGGCGTAGCCTGCCTGCACCGTGTACCGGGTCATGCTGCCACCCCCTCCGGCGTCGGCGTCTCGGGGCCGAACTCCACCGCGACCTTGCCGCTGCTGACCTTGATGGAGACCTCGCGGTCGCGCGGCATCACCCAGATGATCTCGCGCCAGACGGCTTCCGCGATGGTGTGCTTGCGCGCTTCGTCCTCCGTCGCGAGCAGCTTGATCGCCATGTGCGTGGCGTCCTGGTCAAAGCGGGCGGACTGCGTGTCGTAGCTGTCGGCGTCGGCGTCGTCCGAGGCCGAGAAGTAGCTCGCGTGCAGCAGCCGGGTGAGCTGCATCGGCGTGAGCTTGCTGTCCCTGGTCACCAGAGGACGGGCGTCCTCGACCCAGGACCCGTCCTCGCCGAGGAAGGCAACGTCGGCCGGCACGGTCATGGTCTCGGGCGCCCCGTCGCCCCGCTCGATGCGGAGGTGCATGTCGATCCTGTGGGGCCGGGCGAGGGTGTCGGGGAGGCCCGGCGCGGTGGGGACGCCGAACACCGGGTCGGGCGCCTCCCGCAGCACGTCGATGGCGTGCGTCACGCCAGCCTCCATGACCTCGATGCGGAGATCGGTCACGCGTGCCAGCGCGTCGTACCAAACATATCCCTCGAAGCGCGTGTCGGCTTCGAACAGGCATCCCGCGCCGGCGATTCCCGCCTTGTCCGCCGCGCGCCAGAACGCCTGTTGATCCTGCGTCTCCGGATCGACCGTCATCACCAGAGTGTCGGCGCCCACCGGAGCGAAGGCCGGGGTGTCGCGCCAGTCGTCGATATCGGCGATGCCGGGTCGCCAGGGGCGAAGCGCGGCCGGCGGCACAGGAAGCGCGATGCCGGCGTCGGCGGCTCTCTTGTGGTCCTTGAAGGCGATGCGCGGCGCGGGATCGGCCGCGGCCATGGCGCGGTAGATCGCGAGACGCGCTGCCTGGCGCATCTCCTTGAGGAACTCGGTCTCGACCGCCTCGCGGCGGGCGGGGAGCACCAGCTCCAGCTCGGGGCAGGCCTCGATGTCGGCGCGCACCGACCAGGTGCCGCCCTCGACCGGATCGACCGAAGGCAGGCGCACGGAGAGGGTGAGGCCGTGGAAGTTGAGGTCGGGTTGGTTGAAGCCGGTGAGCCTGTTCCTGAAGACGCCGAAGGCGAGGCCGCGCCAGCGCTCTGCGTGGACGGCGCCGTCGAGGAAGGCCTTCCGCTTGCAGGGCTTGCCGTTGAAGGTGACGGGCAACGGGCAATAGCGGGCGGTGTCCGCGAGAGCGCCTTCGATCGTGGGGAGGCTCTCGCGGGCCATGAAGGAAATCGCGGTGCCGTGGGGCCAGGGAGCGTCGCCCTCGACCACGGGGGCCACCTCCTTGCCGAGGAAGCAGTCGGGCGTGAGCGCGACCCGCCAGCCGGGGGCGAGATCCAGCAGGGGCCCGCGCGCACGCGAGGAGACCGTGCAGCCGCGCTTGGACAGCGCATAGACCCCCATGCCGGCGGGGTCCTCGCGCTGCGCGGTGTCCTGGTCCCAGCCGCTCTCGCCGAAGGAGAGGAGGACGGTGGGATCGGCGATGCCGTCGCCGTCGTCGCTGACGGTGACGCGGATGGCGGCGGAAGGCTGGTCGTCATTGACGACCTCGGCGGTGACGGCGATGCGGGTGGCGCCGCTGCGGCGCGAGTTCTGGATGAGCTCTGTGAACGCCTGGGCGAGCCCGGCATCGAAGAAGCGGGTGACGCGGTCGATGGCGCCGTCGTGAACGCGGGCCCGGATCGTGGCGGGGACACTCGTGCCGGGCAGATGGGAAGGATCGGTCATGGCGGTGATCTCCCGTTGATGGGTTGGACGGAAGGGCGCCCCGCCGGATCGGCCGGCGGGGCGCAGGGAAGGAACGCGGCGGCTACGTGCGGCGCAGGAAGGCGGGGATATCCAGCGCGTCGCCGCTGGCGGTATCGTGGCCGTTGCCGGGGACGGGCGGCACGGGCGGGGCGTCTTCGGCGGACGTATCGCCGTCGCCGTCACCGCCGTTCTCGAAGCCGACGGTGTTGACGATCACCCTGGGCCCGCCGCCCGCGACGGGCACGGCGTTCATGGTGTCGATCGCCTCAACGCCGGTGGGGGCGATGGCTTCCCCGTCGGGCACGCCGTTGGACGGCGCAGATGGCGCAGCCTGTTCGGCATCGTCCGCGTCGGGCGTCCGGCCCTCGGGTGCTTCGGCGTCGGGGGCCGGCTCGGGCTGCTCCGCCTGGGCCTCCTGCCGTCCGCCGGACTGCGCGTCGTCCGAAGGTTCCGCGTCCACGGGTGAAGTCTCCTGCGCGGAGTCGGCCTCGGCCGCACCGGGCGCGGGCTCCGTCACCGTCTCACCGGACGCTGCGCCCTCGGCCTGGGCCGGCGTCGCCGCATCGCCGTCGTCGACGTGGCCCGTGTCGAAGGCGGCAAAGCCGGGCGGCACCCAGGCCAGCGCAGCCGCGCGTCCTTCTTTCGGGACGCCCAGAGGCACCGCGTCTCCAGCCGCGAAGGCGGTCTCCATCGCCGTGGCGAGCGCTGCCTTCTTGTCCTTGCGGTGGGTGTGCGCCCACTCGAGGCCCAGGGTCTCGCGGGCGACCTTGAGTATCCTGTCCTTGCGCACCCGCGACCAGAAAAATTCGGCGCCGGGCCGGACGTGCTCCGCGAACTCGATGTCGAGCCGCGCCACCGTCGCTTCCGTCTCGGGCCGCGCATTGGCCTCAAAGGCGAGCTGGCCCTTGAGCGTGCGCGCGACGCAGGCGGCGAACAACCGCTTCTTGTCCTTAGGGGCAAGCGCCCTCAGCGCGGCGAAGGATTCCGCGCCGTCCTCGATCTTCAGCCAGTCGAAGCGGAGCGAGGAGCGATCTTCCAGCATGGCCTCGCCGGGGCTCGACTCGTGGAACGTGTCGTCGTTGGCACGGAGCGGCGGACGGTCCGGGGTCTCGCGCATGGCGATGTCGAGCGCGTGGTCGTGATAGCCGGGGGTGAACACCGCACGTCCCATCTGGAACAGCATGAGGTCGAAGGCCGCACCGAAGTCGTCGGCGAGGTGCGCCTTGACCAACACCGTGCGGACGGCGCGGAGATCGTCGGCGAGTCCGATGCCCACGCCGGCCTCCTTGCGCGCCTCTGCCTCCGGGTCGGGCCGCGCGGGCGGCATGGCCGGGCCGGAGATGGAGGGGGACTGGATGCCGGAGGTGGCCTGCTGGCCGTCGTCCTGCCCTCCACCGTCATGGGAGGCGGCGCCCGAGTTGGCGGTGTCGGTATCGGCCGGCATGTCCTCGGGCTTCACCAGGCCGTGCACGACCTGGAGCGTGCCGTCGCTGCCGACCGTGACGATGCACCCGGCGATGGCGATATCCTCGGGCTTGAAGACCGCGCGGGCCTTGATGGCCTCGTCGATCTCCGCGAGGCGGGTGTCGATGCCCTCGGCTTCCTCGGCCAGGGTCTCGGTCCACTCGTCGTCGTCCAACTCGGCGAACTCGCCCTGTCGGGTGTGCAGCCGCTCGATCTCGGCCTTCTCCTCGCAGGTCTGCTCGGCCGGCGTGGGGCGCACCCGCCCGAAGCGGGCGAGATGGGACCACTCGACGTCGAGCCGGGCCTCGGCCCACTTCCACCGCGTCGCGAGCTCGTCCGCTGCCACCTTGAGCCGGTCCGTCGCGAGCTGCATCAGGAGCGCCGGGTCCTCCAGCCAGACGCCGTTCTCGTGCTCGTCGGCGAAGAGGTCGCGCAGCACCGGACCGCCTGCCGCCTCATAGGTGTCGATGCCGACGTAGCGGGCGAGCGCGGCACCGGCCGGCACCCGGTCCTCGGTGAGCATGCGCCTGATCTGCCAGTCGGTGGGCCTGTAGCCCTGGTCCTTGACCTGCTCCCACACCGCCATCTGGCGCGCGGTGTCGGTGGTGACGGCGAAAGCCTTGAGGGTAGCCAGGTCGATGGCATTCTCCCGGTAGGCGTCCAGCAGCTCCGGCGCGGCGTGGCCGAGGCGGAGGCGCTGCTCGACGATGCGCTCGGAGACCCCGAAGCGGGCGGCGATGTCGGCAACGGTGGCGCCGGCGAGGGCAAGCGCGCCGAAGGCCTGGACCTGGTCTGCGGGGTGCATCGCGACGTGGAGCACGTTCTCGGCCAACGAAATCTCCGTGTCGCTCACGCCGTTCTCGATGACGCGGCAGGGCACGGGGAAGTCGGAAGCGATGGTGCCCTTGCTGGCGAGCTCGTTGAGTGCGGCCAGGCGCCTGGCGCCCGCGATGACGGCGAAGCGCTCGCCGCCGTCCTCGCCGGGACCGATGGAGCGGGCCACGAGGTTCTTGATCAGGCCGTGGGCGGCGATGGATGCCTTGAGCTCGGTGAAGGCGGTCTTGCCGGCCTCGGTCCTGCGGACGTTGGCGGGCGAGCGCTCCAGCCGGTCGAGGGGGATGGATCGGATGACGGGGTCGTGCATGAAACGGTCTCCGGGAATGCGTGGATGGGGAGAGGAGCGACTCCCTCCAGGGAAATCGATCCTCGCCACGCGGCCGGGCTGACCGGGACACTCGTCGCCGTATCGGCGGGGACATGTGGGAAAGATTCAGTCGGTGCAGTGGCAGTCGAAGGAGGCCGACTCGGCGCTCTCGCCGGAGGATGTCGCCGCATCGTCGAACAGGTCGCGGTGGGCAAGCGCCGCGGCCTTGAGCTCGGCGTAGGTCTCGCCAAGGCGGAAGCGCCTCATGGATTCGCAGGCGCGCCCGTCCGGGGCGGTGCGGTTCGCCACCCTCGCCTCCTGCTCGATCCACCAATCGGCGCGGGATGGATCCGCGCGGATGAGGCGGATCAGCTTGGCCCGGCCCTTCAAGTAACAGAGGTCGCAGTTTCCGGCGTAGGAAGGAATGCCGAGGTCGAAGAGCTGGCGCTTCCACCAGTCAAGGACGTCTGCCTCTCGGACCCCGGCATCGGCAAGCGGCAGCACGGCGCGGGCGCCCGTGCGCGAGCCGCAGTTCATCGCGCGCATTCTCAACACGCGGCGCTGCTCGTCGGCCCGCAGACCGATCACCGAGTGCCAGCGTTTCAGGCCCAACCAGTGGCGGGCGTAGGACTCGATGCGGTCTCTTTTCAGAAAGCTACTACATGCGCGGAGTTTAACATTCGGGACGAATCCCTTGCGGTCGATCAGCGCCGCATAAGGCTCGCCTTTTCTGGAGGCGGTGGCGAAGTCGACGACGCGGGTGCGGTGCGGCGCGTCCCACAGATACTCGAGCCAGACGATATCGACCCCCCACTCGCGGCCGCACACGTCCACGAATTGCAGGGTCTCTTCACGTTCGATGCCGGTGTTCGCGAAGATAACGGCCACCGAATCGGGTAACCGACCGCCGTAGGCGTCGACGATCTTCTTGAGCATGAATCCCGAGGTGCGGCCACCCGAGAAGCTGATCACGGCAGGGAGCGGCACACGGTAGGGATTCCGGAGGGTGCGGGGGAGACGGGCGGTGGCGGTCATCGTGCGGACTCCGTGCCCCCGGCGCGGCCGGTCGAGTTCTTGCCGCAATGCCTGTCGGCGTCGGCGATCGCGATGTCGAAGGCATGGACGATGCAGCCGTGATTGGTCTGGTCGTTGTAAGTGGTGGCCTCCGTGTAGTGGCCGAGGGTCAGCGCCCGCACGGTCTTGGTGAGGATGGTCCCGGCCTGGTTGCGGGCCCGCTGCAGCGGCGGCGGAACCTCCAGGGAATCGACGTGGCGGTACATGGCGCAGTTGATCGCGCCGGTGGCGCACCACGAGACGGCGTCCTCATGCTCGACGCCGACGGGCTCGCCCTCGGCATCGCGCGCGGCGGCGCCCTGGGTCCAGTCCTCGGGCCTGGCGATGAGCGTGCGCGCCTCGACGAGGAGATCGCGCGGAGAGGGGGCGGTGGCGGTCATGGCCGGCTTGCCTCCTTGTCTGGGGCGGAGTCCGCGCGCGCCATGTAGAGGGCGTGGTCGAACATGGCGACGACCTTGGCGTGGCTGTCGTGCTCGTTGAGGCCGATGTAGCTCTGGTGCTCACCCAGCGCGTAGGCGGCGGAGTCGAGCAGGCGCTCGGCCTGGTCGAAGGGGGACCCGGCGAGCTTGCCGTCCGGGGGCCGCTCGGTCAGCACGTGGCTGGCAAGGCCGAGCGCGCCGGCGGCGCAGAAGCGGCAGCCGCCGTCGAAGGTGACGAGGGCGCGGCCGCGCCGGTCGAGGGCGATGGCGCCCTGCGCCCAGCGCTCGGGACGGGCGATCAGGGTGCGGGCCACGGCGAGGGCGTGGAGCGGGCCGGGAGCGGGCGGCTTGCGCAGGATGTCGAGCGCTTCGTCGAAACACGCCACGGTCATGGCGTGCGCGGCCTCGGTGCTGAGGAGCCAGGGCGTGCCGGTCCACTTGCGGGCGGCGATGACGGACGCGTCCTTCATGTGCTGCTGGGCGTCGAGGAAGTTGACGTGCGCCGCGCCGGCGTCAGCGGCCGCGCGGTCGAGGGCGCCGACGGCGCCCCACGCGGCGGCGCGGTCCGAACGTCCTTCGCAGGTGTGGCCGTTGGCGTCCTTGGCGTGGTGGTAGTGGCACCAGCGCGCAGGATCGGCGACGATCGCGCGGGCGGTGACGAGAATGGCCGCAAGGACGGTGTGGCGGCCGAGGGTCTCGGTCGAAGGCATCATGCGGAGTTCCTCCGTGGCTCGCGCAGGGGGCGCGTCAGGGCGGCAGGGCGGCCCGGTGGGACGGGGAGGGATGGCCCGCTCCAGGCCCCGGCCGGCCGCCCCGCGCGGGGCTGCCCGGACCCCCCGGCGGCGGGAAGCCGGGCCGTGCTGCGGGCGGCGAGGGTGCGTCGCGCTATCGGGGAGCGTCAGGCGGGGCGGGTCTCGCGCGTGTGTGCCCACGGGCACCGCTCCCACAGCGTGCGCAGCGTGCGCGGCATGCCGCCCCACTCTCCGTCGTTGTGGTTGTAGGAAGGCCAGTCCTCGTCGCGCATCCAGGTGGAGCCGTCGAGCCAGTAGGTGCTGCCGGGGTACCTGCGGCGGATGGGCGCGCCGTCGGCGCGGCGCCATTCGTAGCCGATCAGCGGGTGATCGTGATGCGGACAGCGGTAGAGGGTGAGCCGCCATTCGTGCTTGCCGATCTTCATCGGCTCCGACTGGCGGACGATCCGGTTGCCGCCGAAAGCGAACGCGCTTCTCTCCTGCATCACGCGGCCTCCGTGAAGGGCTTCATCGCGTAGCTGCACTCGAGGTCGCAATCCGCGCAGATGGCGACCGCCGCGCAGGTGGAGTGCAGCTCCCAGCGCTGCCAGCGCGTGTCCCAGCGCGCCCAGGCGTCCACCCGGACGTTCGTGCCGCCGCAGGCATTGCAGACGGGGCGAACAGGCGGCCCTGCCGCCAGCGCCTTGCGGGCGGAATCCGCGAGCTGCTTGACATACGCGCCGATGGAAGCGCGCAGCCTGCCCGAATAGATGTTTCGATGGAGCTGGTCGAGATCCAGCATCAGGGCTTCCATCTCGGGGCGCAGGTCGCCCATGTGCTGGCGCTGCTCGTCGAGCATGGCGTTCGCACCGCATTCAGGGCATTCGCCCGCGGGCATGATATTTCCCGGAGGTGCGCGCTCGGGCAGATAGCGGGGCGCGATCGGCTCGCAGTGCGCGACGGTCCCCTTCCATCCGCACTCCCGACAGGTGACGGTCTCTACCTTGGTCATGGTGTCGCTCCTCGCAATGCGGGGGAAACGGTGGGGCGGGCGGGATTCGAACCCGCGAGGTCATTCCCTCCAGTTGACTCCGGCTACTTCCGCGCGACGCGCGTTTACACTTTCGCCGGAGGCTCACGCCCCGATGGCGCCCGTGCTCTTACGCGCGCTCGATGCGCAGGTAGCCGCGCGGAGGGGTGTCGCGCTTCGGTGTCTCGCGGTAGACCGCGACGCGGAAGCCGGATGATCCGAGGTCCTCGACGCGGTAGCTGTACCTGTTGGCGGCAAGCCACATGACGTCGGCGAGGGCCAGCGCGGTCGAGCGGACGCCGAACTTCGTGGCGCGCTCCGGCACCAGCGTGGTGACGATGGTGGCGCTGGGTTCTTGCCTGGCTTCGTCGAGCAAGGCCGAAGCGCTGCACTTGGGGCACTCGCCGGCGGGCATCGGAGTACCGGGCTCGACGCGCTCGCAAGCGTTCTTGAGCGGGCCGCATTGATCCGCCGGCCCGTTCCATCCGCAATACTGGCAGGTGGCCGTGGGCATCATGGCGTGCTCCTTGATTGGTGGTCTGGCGCTCGGCGGAGGGGCGTAGGCGCCGCTCCCCCGACGTCAGCCGTCGATCCTGATGTGCTCGCCCCAGGGCGGCGGCTGGCGCCAAAGGCCAACGCCCTCGCCGTAATCAGCCCACACGACCGGGAACGGAGGCTCGACCTCGGGGTATCGGTCACAGTCCAAGTCCGTGAAATACAGGCACACGGCGGGCCGGATGCCCTGCTCCGCGAGGCGGGCGAAGCCCGGCCGGAAGTCGGTGCCCCAGCGTCCCTTCAAGACGATTTGCTCGGGCAGCTCGCCCGGCGCGTAGTGCTCTTCGTCCTGCACGGCGGCGTCGACCTGCAGCACCACGATGCGCTCGGGCTCAACCTCGGCCGCGACCTCGCGCACCTCCGACCAGAACGCTGCGAGGGCGTCGCTGTCCACGGAGCCCGAGGTGTCGATGATGACGGCGAGCGTGCCCATCCCCTCGGAGCGGATCGAGGGGAGATAGAGCCCTGAGTCGATGAAGCGCCGGTTGGGGACGCTCCAGCTGTAGTCTCGGGCCGCCGCGTCGGTCATGTAGCGGCGCAGGAGCGAGCGCCAGTCGAGGATGCTGCGGTGGGCGTCGCAAATGGTCTCCTCCACCGCGCCGGGCGCCTTGCCCTGCGCCTTGGCGAGGTTGAGGGCCTGGTGCATCGCCTCGTCCCAGGCCTGCTCCTCGGCGGAGACGTCGGGCGGCGCCTGGCCGGTGCCGGCGTCGTCGCCGCTGCCGGCCGGTGCGTCCATCACCTCTCCGGTGCCGGACGGATCGCAACTCGGCGGCGTGCCGGAGTCGCTGTCGCCGGATGAGTCGTCTCGGGGCTGCGGGTCCCCGTCATCGGCGGATTGGCCGTGACCGGCATCGCCATCGTCGTCGGCCTGAGGATCGCCGTGGTCGGATGCGTCGGCGGAGCCGTTGCCGTTATCGTCGTCGGGGCCGCCGTCGTCATTGTCGTTGTCAGGTTGCGGACCGGCTGCGCCGCTTCCGCCCCCTTCCGATGGCGGGCCGTCTTTCCCTTCTCCGCCGTCCTCTTGTGGCTCGGGCAGGCGGTCGTAGGCCTGCTCGACGCTGATCCCGTCCCACGCCTCCGCGTCGGGCGGGAGCTTGAAGCCCGCGTCGCGCAAGAGCCCGTGCGTCACGAGCTGCGAGGCCTGCTGCCAGCGCCCGGGCTCGCGTTCGCCCCGCCGCGTGTGGTGCTTGAGCGCGCAGGCGAGCACCACGCGTCCGATCGCCGTCTTGATGAGATCCGCGTCGGCCTGCGCGACCCAGTCGGGGGAATACCGGATCTCGCGCCCGTCGCTCGCAAGCGTCTCGCGGGCCGCGTCCGGCCGGATCGGCAGGCGCAGAGCGAGGCTGCCGAAGAAGGGCTGGTCGCGCAGCAGCGCGGTCACGCAGTCGCTGACACGGCGGGCAGACTCCCGGCGGGCGCGCGTGGCCATCACGCGGCCTCCCGGTCAACGGCAGGGGTCCCGAAATACCCCGCGAACTTCTCCATCAGCGCGTCGGCGTCGCGCTTCACCTGGCGCCGCACGTTCGGGTTGAAGTTGGGCGACGGGCGCAGCGTGGCGGGATCGGCGTGGGCGATCCTGTCCTTCACCTCCTGGCACAGGCTGGCGAGCCGATCGTCCCCGAAAATGTTGAGCCGGGGCACGACGTCGACCAGGTCGCGGACGTTGGAGATCATCGTGTCGCGGAACACCAGCGGCTTGCCCTCGCCGTCCTCGGTGAGGCGCTCCGACACCCGTTCCACCGCCTCGCCGAGGCGGCGGTAAAGATCGCCCACGGCGTCGTGCAGGCGTTCCTCGATCTCGCGCTCGATACCGCGCTTGACCCGCTCGGTGTCGTCGCTCGCGAGCCTGGCCATGAAGTGGTCGGCGTCGGGCACGGGCACGATGCGGTAGCGGATCCCGAACTTGCCCTGCAGCGCCTCCTTGGACGGGTAGTCCCCGATGCGGAAAAGCCGCCCCAGGTCGAGCCGGGCCTGGTCGATGTTGTCGTCGTAGTCCTCGATGAAACGTGCGCGCTCACGCACCATGCGCTCCCTGAGCTCGTCCATCAGCTCGGTGTAGGCCTCGTAGTTGGCGACGGTGAGCAGCCGGCTGCCCTGGTCGTCCCAGGGAAGCGAGTTGGCGTAATGTGAACTGCGTGCCTCGCTCACGGTGGCGGTGAGCGCGGCGAAGGCGGCCTTGGGCAAGAGGCGCTTGTTGTAGCGCCCGGCGCTGGCGGAGGCATCGTGGTGGGCCGCGACGTGGTTGGAGGCTTGGCGGTCGTAGAGCCGGCCGGACCAGGCAGTGATGCGCAGGCTGACCAGCATGGCGTCGTGGGTGAGGTTCATGGCGATATCTCCAAGACGAGAGGTCACTGGGTCCGGGCGGCAGCCCAGCGGATGAAGGCGTCGGTGTGCTGGAGCGCGGGCTCGCGGCGCACGCAGGAGCCGACGAGGAACT
>JAJDUK010000057.1 GCA_022826665.1 Alphaproteobacteria bacterium
GCGCTGCGGCGGCACAAGGTCGGACGAGTCTCGGGGCATCAGCCCTTCCCCTTCCAGGGGATCAGCCAGCGCTCGAGCATGCGCATGAACATCTCGATGGCGAAGCCGATGGCGCCGATGATGATGATGCCGATCACCACCACGTCGGTCTGGAGGAAGTTCTTGGCGATCATCATCATCGAGCCCACGCCCTGGTCCGCCGCCACCAGCTCGGCGGCAACCAGCGTCCCCCAGCACACCCCCATGGAGATCCGCAATCCCGTGAATATCTCGGGCAATGCGTTGGGCAGGATGACGTAGCGCAGCACCTGAATCTTGGAGGCTCCCAGAGAATAGGCCGCATGGACCTTGGAGATCTGCACCGAGCTCACGCCGGCGCGGGCCGCGATCAGCATGATGAAGAGCGCCGCCAGGAAGAGCAGGAAGATCTTGGCGACCTCGTCGATCCCCAGCCACAGGATGACCAGCGGGATCAGCGCCAGCGGCGGAATCGGACGGATGAACTCGACGATCGGATCGAACAGCCCGCGCGCCACCGAGTTCAGGCCCATGGCAAAGCCGAGCGGGATCCCCACCAGCGCGCCGATGATGACGCCGAGGAGCACGCGCTTGACCGAAGTCCCGACGTGCTCCCAGAGCGAGATGTTGCGGTAGCCGTCGACAAAGAGGCTGACGAAGCGGTCGACCACACCGGGCCTCGCCCGATTGGGGTTGTCCCAGGGATAGAGGCTGCCTTCGAGCGGCGGCCAGAAGAGCGGATCGATGAATCCCGAGATGGTCGCGATCCACCAGGCCAGGATCAGCAGGATCAGGGTGAGGACCGACCACAGGCGGCCGGAGTTCACCGCCGACGCATCGCCGAACTTGACGGTCTTCTGCCGGGTGAACGAGGTGTCCGCGATGCCGAGCCACATGCCCCAGCGCGAGGGTTGCTTGTTTTGATTGCGCGCCGCCATGCTCTTGTCGTCAGCGCGCGTCGGCGCCGCCCATGATCTCCTCCTCCATCTCCCAGATCATGGAGAGGATCTCTTCGCGGGCAGTGATGAAGTCGGGCTGGGCCTTGATCGCGCGCGCGTCCCCTTCGACCCCCTGCTCGGCGAAGGGTAGCGTGTATTCCTTATGTATCCGGCCGGGGCGCGGCGCCATCACCACCAGGCGCTCACCGAGGAAGAGCGCCTCCTCGACGGAATGGGTAATCAGGATGATGGTCTTGCCGGTCTCTTTCCACAGCTTGAGCACGAGACCCTGCATCTTCTCGCGGGTGAGCGCGTCCAGCGCGCCCAGCGGCTCGTCCATCAGGATCACGTCCGGGTCGTTCGCGAGGCACCGCGCCAGCGCCACGCGCTGCTGCATGCCGCCGGAGAGCTGATAGACCGGCTTGTCGGCGAACCCCTGCAGCGCCACGGTGTCGAGCAGGCGGCGTACGATCTGCTTGATCTCGGCGCGGGGCACGCCGCACATGCGCGGGCCAAAGCTCACGTTCTGGGCGACTGTCATCCACTCGAAGAGCGCGCCTTGCTGAAACACCACGCCGCGTTCCTTGTGCGGGCCGGTCACCTGATGGCCGTTGAGAAGCGCCTGGCCCGCGGTTGGCGCCAGAAAGCCGCCGACGATGTTGAGCAGCGTGGTCTTGCCGCAGCCTGAGGGACCAAGCACGGCCATCAGCTCGCCAGGCTTGAGGTGCAGCGAAACGTCCTGGAGGGCGTGGACCTTGCCGCCATTGGGCAAGGTGAAGACCATCGAGACGTTGTCGATGACCAGCCCGTCCATCACGCTCCCTTCTTCGCGGGTCCCAAAGGGCTTGGACCGTAACAGCCGCAGGCTTCCCGCGCCACGAGCACACAGCACCGACCCCCGCTTTGCGCGAGGACCGGCTATCGGCAGCGAAATGCCCTCCCCGCCTCCCGAATGCTTGGGGAGGCAGGGAGGAGTCGTGCACCTGCGGCCTGCCAGCCGCAGTCGCGCTCGGTCGCGCTTAGAGGAAGCTGTCGTCGATCGCGAAGGCGTAGCTGTCGAGAGCGCTGTCAAGCTGGCCCTGTTGGACGAAGAAATCCGCCACTTCCTTGGTGAACGACTGCACGGTGCCGCCCATCCAGGCCTCCGACTTCTGGTCCGCCGCCGACGGGAACGAGAACATACCGAGCATGTCTTCCGTCGCCGCGAGGTCCATGCCGGCTGCCTGGGAGATGGTCTCCACGAATGGCGCCGAATCCGCGTTGTAGGCCGCATTCGCCTGATCGGTGACCTCCATGAACTTCCGCAGCAGGTCGGGATGGTCGTTGGCGAAGCTCTCGGTCACCGAGACGACGTCGAAGACGCGAATGCCGATGGCCTCCTGCTCTGCCGGAGTCATCAGCTCGTCGCCGTACTCCTTCATCCGCTGGAGCGGGCCGCCGAAGGCGCACGCCGCGGCAACGTCTCCGCGCGCAAGCGCGACTGACGCATCGGCGCCGTTCATCTGCACCATGTTGACCTTCGAGGCGTCCACTCCCAGGTGATCGAGGGTGCGCAAGAGCTTGTAGTGGGTCACGTTGCCGATTGGGGTCGCAATTTGCTTGCCCTCAAGCTCGCTCGCATTCGCCTGCGTGATGCCGGTGTCGGCATGGACGACGCAGTTGTCGGCCTCCGCATAGCTCACCGCCACGCCGACGAGCTTGAGCGGCAGCCCGTTGGTAACCGCGACCACCCACGGAACCAGCCCCTGGGAATAGGCGATTTGCACGTCGCCAGAGACCATCGCCTGGCTCATCTCGTTGCCGTTGCCGAAGGCGCGCCACTCGACTTCGACGCCCATCGCCTCGTCATAGGTCTTCTCGAGCTGCGCAACCTGGTTCGCGGTCGGCCACTCGAGGAAGTAGGCGACCGTGATCTTGTCGAGGGCAGACGCGGACGATGCGAACAGCATCGCCACACCTGCCGCGACGACTGCCATGAAGCCGGTGCGTTTCATGTCGAGCACTCCTTTCGATTTGCGGTAGTTGAGAGTCCAGTCTCGGCAATGGGCTCGTGAGTATCCGATCGTGCAATCATGTCGACATTTCGCACTCAGATGGTGGTCTCGCGGCGGAGCGCACGTGGACATCCTCCCCATTGACCCTTGGAGTCCGGTCTTATGACTTGTAACCGGTTACGTGAGCCAACCATAGCGCATGTGACCGGTTACAGGGAAGACCGATTTGAGATTCTAAGAGCGCTCGGCCGTTGCTGTATACCGCCGCAGGGCAAGGATACTGGCCGGCATCGAGGTCCCATGCTGTGCCCTCGTGCCTGACCGGTTTATCGCCGGACGACAGAGTTTGGAGACTTTAGGATATACTGCGGGTGCACGCACGGCTCAGCCGGGCTCGGCGCTATGCCAACCGTCGCGGTGGCGGCAGGCGCCGCTTGGCTTGTCGCACGCGCGGCCGTGTGGTGCTTGACTGGACCCCTTGCCAAAGGGGCGAACAACGCCCGCAGCATAATTTGCACGGGAACTCGGAATGCCCGAACGCGGATCACTGCGGAGCAAACAGTCCTCGCGAAGGATCACTTTGCGGGATGTTGCGCGCGAGGCTGGGGTCTCGGTCGCCACCGCATCGCGGGTTCTGAACAACTCACCATCCGTTTCGCCGGAAACCCGCGAGGACGTGCTGCGAGTCTTCGCCAAGCTCGATTTCGCGCCCGACCCGCTCGCGCGCGCGCTCAACGCAGGCGGCACCAACACGGTTGGCGCGGTGATTCCCACCATCAATCACGCCATTTTTGCGGCGTTCCTGGAAGCGCTGGAGGCCGGGCTGGACGCCAACGGCTATCGCCTGCTCATTGCCACGACGGGCATGGACCGCCGCGTGGAACTCGAGCGCGCCCGGTCTCTGCTCGAAATGGGCGCGAGGGCGTTGATCGTATCCGGGCTGGATCACGAACCCGAGCTCACCGGCCTGGCCAAGCGGTTCGGAGCGCCCGTGGTCGCAACCTCGATCTACGAGGCCTCCGCCTCGATGCCGACCATCGGCTACGACAACGTCGAACTCGGGCGCCAGGCCATGCAGCATCTGCTCCACCTCGGCCACAGGGATGTCGCCCTGGTCTCCGGGCCCACGGCGCAGAACGATCGAGCCCGTTTCAGGATTCGTGGCGCGGAATCCGTCGAGGGCGTGCGTTCGCTGCGAATTATAGAGACGGAGCTGAGCGTCGGGGGCGGCGTCGTCGCCGCGAAGCAGGCCTTGGCGTGGGACCGGCGGCCGACGGCACTGCTTTGCGTCACCGATCTCGTCGCGCTGGGAGCGATGTTCGAGCTTCAGCGCAGCGGTCTCCTCCTGCCCCGGGACATGTCGGTCATGGGATTCGATCACATCTCCTGGTCCGAACACAGCTATCCGCGCTTGACCTGCATAAGCTTGCCCGTCGCCGCGATGGGGCAGGAGAGCGCGCAGGCGATCTGCGACTTTCTCACGGACGGCACGCCAATCCCCTCGGTCCGGTTGCAGGGTGAAATCAAGGTGCGCGGCTCTACCTGCCCACCACCGGACGTGTCCCAAACCTCGGGTGGACCGGCATGAGCCGCGGGTAGCAAGCGGGTTTTCCCGCCAGACGATCGGACAAAGCCATTCACCCCCGAGCGTCGACCGCGGACATTGAGAATTCTTCGGCAATCCGAGCAGCTTGCTGCGGTTCAGACCGGGAATTCGAACAAGTGCTGGTCTGGGTAGTTGAGCGCCAACGCAACTAAAAGAGACTCAAAATCAGCTGGTTAACGTCTCTTCTCTTTGGCTTCCTGGCCTTGACGCCGGATTGGGGATTTATTGGGAGTTGCGCGAATTCCATTTCGGGATCAGGTCGGTCACGTCGTGACGGTAACCTCTGTGGCTGGTAGCCGGTGAACGTTCCGGCGTCGGGGAATGCGCAGTTACGGGCATTCCTTACGCAACTGCGGGGGTCCCAAGCGACAGGCTTACCTTTCGCGATCAGCCGTCCTGAGGCCCACTAAGGGTGAAGCCTTCATAGCCCTTGGCCGCGATTTCATCGCAAATACCGCGGTAAACGCCGACGCCGCCGACATAGGGATAAATGACCCGCGGCTTGCCCGGAATGTTCGCGCCGACATACCAGGTGTTGGACTGAAAGAAGAGCGTCTTGTCGGCCGCGTCATTGACGTGGTGCATCCACTCGTCTTCGGCCTCCACGGACGCCTCGATGCTGTCGAGTGCGTGCTCCCCCAGGTAGTCGATGCAGTCGGCGATCCATTCGATGTGTTGCTCGAGCGAGTTCATCATGTTGCTGAGCACCGAGGGGCTGCCGGGGCCCGTGACGGTAAAGAGGTTGGGGAAGCCCGCGACCGCGAGGCCCAGATAGGACCTCGGGCCATTCGACCATTTCTGCTTGAGCCGAATGCCGTCCCGGCCCCGAATGTCGATGTTGAAGAGCGCACCGGTCATGGCGTCGAAGCCCGTGGCGAACACGATAGCGTCGAGCTCGTGCTCTTTGCCGCCGGCCTTGAGGCCGCTCGGCGTAATCTCTTCGATTGGCGTAGCCTTCACGTCCACCAGGCTGACATTGGCGCGGTTGAAGGTCTCGTAATAGTCAGTATCGACGCACATCCGCTTTGTGCCGAGCGGGTGATCCTTTGGACACAGCAGCTCCGCGACCTCGGGGTCGTCGACCCGCTCGCGGATCTTGTCGTGCACGAACTCTACGGCAAAATCGTTCGAGGCTTTATTGGTGATGAGGTCGTTGAAGGACTGCAGGAAATTGAAGGAGCCCTCCCGCCACCGCCGCTCGAACGTCCCGTCGCGTACTTCCGGCGAAACTTCGAGCGCCGAAGTTTCGGAGATCTCGAAGATATCGCCGACGCGCGTGCCGCGGGCGCGCTGTCGCAGCTCGGGATAGCGCGACTTCCACATCTGCACGTCGTCGTCGCTGAGCGGGCCATTCCACGCCGGAATGCTGAAGTTCGGTGTACGCTGGAAAACCGTGAGGTGAGCCGCCTGCGCGGCAATCACCGGTATCGACTGAACACCGGACGAGCCCGTCCCAATCACGGCGACGCGCTTGCCTGTGAAGTCGATCTCCTCATGCGGCCAGAGGCCGGTGTGATACCAGTCGCCTTCGAAGCGTTCCAAGCCCTCGTAATCGGGGACGTGCGGGGTCGACATACAGCCCGTCGCCATGATGCAGAACCTAGCGGAGAGGCGCTCGCCCCAGTCCGTATCGACGATCCACCGGTTCGCGGCATCGTCGAACACCGCGCTCGTGACACGCGTCTCCAACTGTATGTCTCGTCTGAGGTCGAACCTGTCCAGAACGTGCTCTATGTAGCGCAAGATCTCCGGCTGTCTCGCGTAGCGCTCGGTCCACGTCCATTCTTGCTGGAGCTCGTCGGAGAACGAGTAGGAATAGGTCATGCTCTCCACGTCGCAGCGCGCACCGGGATAGCGGTTCCAGTACCAGGTGCCGCCGGCGCCGCCGCCCGCCTCGATCACCCGAGCGGAAAGTCCCAACTCGCGGCAGCGCTTCAGCATGTAAATACCCGAGAAGCCGGCGCCGACGATGATGGCGTCGATGTTGGTCGGTGGCATTGGTCCGCCTCCTAAGCCGTCCCGAACGCTTTGCGGACCGCCCCGCGAGCGGTCACCAGAGCCTCAGCCTCGATTTCATCGCTTGGATTGTCAACGGCGGCTGGACTATGTACCGGCGCGGCTGCATCTCAACCTAACCAGTGATACCGAATTAGAGGCTCAGTTCAGAAGGTCCAAACCCGGAAGTTATCCGCGAAATGCGGGCCCAAGAAAAGCCCGGCCGCAAAGAACGGCCGGGCCAATAATTCTCGGGCTGGCGACCGGGTGTCAGTCGTCGTAGTAGCCCGAATCCTCCATGATGCGACGGCAACGTCTGTCCATCGCCTCCAGGGCGTCTTCGATATCCTTTTGATCGTTGACGTAATCGGCACCCTCCTCACCGAATGCCGAGACCAGCGGGATGGCTTCCGGCACCAGCATGAGATAGGGCGTTGCAACCTGGATCGCCTTCGCCAATCCCTTGAAGAAGTTCCGCTGATCGGCGTACTTGCTGAGAAGCGATACGCGCGATGGCTGACCGCCCGCTTCCACCATGGCTTCGCCGATGCGCGGATCGGTCATGTCGCCGGAGTTGATCCATTTGATCCACTCCCACGCCGCCTGGTGGTCGGCGCTCCACGGCGGGATGAACTGGCCGAGCCCGCCGGTGAGAGCCTTGTGGACACCTTCCGGATTGCTGCCGCGCGGCGGAACATCCCAGTGGAACTCCTCCGGGAATTTGCTGTACTCCGGTTTGTTCAGGACCGCGGTACCCCAGGTGTTCGGACCGAGGAGGGCGCTGCCGTTCGCGAACGCCCGGTTCACTTCGTCCTCGGTCGCGTTGCTGGTGACCGGGTGCGCGTAGGCCTGCAGCTCCTTCATCGCCTTGAGGGCGAGATACCCGGCTTCGGTGTTGAACGTCGGGTTCCAATACCCCTTTTCCATCCGGTCGAACCACGAGCCGCCATGGGCTGCCAAGGCTGCCCAGAAGTTGAATCCGAACCAGGCACCACGCTGTAGCGAAGCGCAGTAGGCGTACACCTCGTTGTCGGGGTCATGGACCTCCTTGGCGGCCTCGATCCACTCTTCGAATGTCTCCGGATACGAGATTCCATGCTTGTCGAGAACGTCCTTGCGATACGTCGCCAGAAGGGCATTGCCATCAGGTGTCAGGCCATAGAGTTCGCCGTCCTGCTCGGGCGGCACGCGATACAGCTTGGAGATCTCCCGCGGCACGTCGTTCAGGTAGTCTTCGAACCATGCCGGATCCTGATCGGCGAACGGCTGAAGCGGGGTAAGCGCCTCTTTTACGTACATGCTCGGCCATTGGCCGTAGTCGGTGTAGATCACGTTGAAGGTGTCGATCTGCGACTCCATCATCACGTTGATCTTCGGGAACGTTTCGCCGATGGGCTCGGCGACGAAGTTGACGTCGATGTTGGGATAGACCTGCTCGAACAGCGGAAGGGCCGCCCGCATGGAGCCCTCCCAACGCAGGCCCGACGATGTGTAGACGTTCACCGAACCGGAAACGTCGGCGCGTACTTCTCTCGGTTTCCAGGTCGCGGCAAGTGCCGCCGCAGACGCCACCGCTCCCTGCATCAAGTGGCGCCGGGTGATCCTGTACCGCCGGGTCTCCTCTAGCGTCCGTTTAAGAACCTCGTCTGACTTGTCAGCCATGTCTCCTCTCCTTGGGGCGGTTGTGGTTCGTTTTTGGCCCACATTAAGACTAAGCGCACTAACCCAAGGAAGCGTAAGTGCACCGAACAGAAAGCGTCAAGCCGCGCATCAGACGCTGAATCTTCTCGTGGTTCACGATCCAGCCGCGATGCCTGAGCGCCGCCTGTATGCGGCGCCTCGTCGTTCTCGAGGTGGGTCTTGAACGTCACAGGGTTCGCGTTCTCCCGGCGCGCGACCATCTGCGCGACGGCGGCATAGATGCGGCCATGGACCGGCAAGATGTAGTGGTCAGGCTCCAGGAAGCCAGCAACCAGATGGATGGCTTCGTCGTTGACGAGAAGCGCGCCGAGAGGCGCCTGCTCAGCCTCCAGGTCGTTCGGTGGCGAGCGTTAGTGGCCGGCGCGATGTGGGACGGAATTCCTCAGCGAAGAATGTGCCAGTGGCCGCCCCTGCCCCGGCAGGCGACGACCGGCCGCGCACCGTGTTCGAGGACGCGGCAATCCCGATGCGTGTTGTGGCCGTACACGGGGCGGTGGTGGTGGCGGTTCCGATCGCGCGGTCTCGGCTGCACCAGGACCGGGGGGTGCGCGTGGGGCCGCTTCCATCCGCGATGATAGCCGTGGTGGTGGCCGTGACGGTGCCGCCGGGGATGCACGTACCAGTGCTGCCGATGGCCCCTGCGGTCGTGCCACCAGCGCTGATGATACATCGGGCGCTGATACACCCATGAATGCTGACGATGACCCACGTGGTGACCAAAGTACAGGCCACCCGACACCGTGCGGGTGCCGACCGTGGTCACGTGGCCGGGCTCTTGGTCCATCGCCAAGCCGATCAAGCCGCCGATGACAGCACCCATCAGCGCGGCATCCCACACATGCGTGTGGTCGGCCCGGGCGGACGTCGACGCCATGGTGGAGGCGAGCGCGATGGCAGCCGCGAACGCGATCCCGCCGACAATGCCGTGTCTCCAGCTTCGCTTCATCGTCATTCTCCGCTCTCAAGCGTCGGCTTGTCTCAAGCGCTGGCAACCTCATCCATCGAGAATATTAGGCGAGTCGCCAACCCTATCGTCCGGCGACCGGAGTTTTCGATCAACCGATAAGCGACATCTGCGCGGTAAAGAATTGTAAAGAAATGTGTCTCCGGACGGAGCGCCTGCGGGCCAGGTCAGCGGTTCCACCAGGGCGTGTCGGAGAACGGCCGCAGGTCGAGCTCGTGGGTCCACGCGGAGCGGTGCTGCTGGGACAGATGGAAGTAGGTGTCGGCGATCTCGGCGGGCAGCAGCAGGCCGTCGTGCTCCAGTCCGCGCTCTTCTCGAAGCTTCTGGAACGCCTCCTCGCCCAGCATCCTGCCCAGGGTATCGGGCGCATCGACCATGCCGTCGATGATGATGTGCGCGACGTGAACGCCCTTGGGGCCAAACTCCGCATTGAGGCTCTGGCAGAGCATGCGCCGCCCGCCCATGGCGGACGCGTGGGAATGCTGGCCCTTGTTGCCGCGCATCGCTGCGGTCGACGAGGTGACGAGGATGGTGCCGCTGCCGCGCTGCTCCATCAGCGGACAGACGGCGGACGCCAGCCGAAACAGGCCGAAGGTCCCCAGCCGCCAGCCCAGCTCGAAGACCTTGTGGTTGGTCTCCGCGAGCGACCGGTCGCCGATCTGCGCGCCCAGGTTGTAGACCGCCACCTCGATCGGGCCGATGTCCGCTTCGACCGCGGCGATCCGCTCCTCGATGGTGTCGGGCGCCACGGCGTTGAGCAGGAAGCCGGACGCGGCCCCGCCCTCGGCCTCGATGGCCGCGACCGCGCGGTTCAGGCCCTCTTCGTCGGTCCGCCGGCAGAGCACCGCGTGGTAGCCCGCGCGGGCGAAGCGGGCCGCCACATGGCTCCCGATGCCTGCGCCGGCACCGATGACGAGACACACTGGTTGCATTGAGTCCTGGCCTCCGTGAGGTTGGTTGGCTGGCGAAGCGCCGCCGCACCAATACAGTCTATACTCGGCCGCGCCAACTCGACCCGGCCCAACGCATTCGCAGGTTGCCATGTCCGTCGTCCCCGTCGCCCGCGGTCATCACTTCGTCGTCAGCACGGGCCACGAGCTCGCGACGCTGGCCGCGTTCGAGGCGCTGGAGAACGACGGCAACGCCATCGACGCGGGCGTCGCCGCGATCCTGACCCTCGGCGTGGTCTACAGCGACCAGGTAAGCGTCGCCGGCGTCGCGCCGATGATCGTCCGCCTCGCGGAGACAGGCGAGATCGTCACCATTGCGGGCGTCGGCGGCTGGCCGCGGGCGCTAGACCCCGACGCCTTCATCAAACGCCACGGCGGAGCGATCCCGCTCGGGGTCCGGCGCACCGTGGTGCCGGCCGCGCCCGACGCCTGCCTCCAGGCGCTGGAGCGCTGGGGCACAATGAGCTTTCGCGACGTGGCGGCGCGCGCGATGCGCTACGCCGCCGAGGGCTTCCCGCGCCACCCGGTCATGCTCGACTACGTGCGCAAGCACGCCGACGAGTTCCGCCACTGGCCGGAGAACGTTGCCATCTGGATGCCAGGCGGCGAGGTGCCGGCACCGGGCGACCGGCTGGTCCAGGCCGATCTCGGCCGCACCCTGCAATTCCTTTGCGACGAGGAGCGCGCGGCCGGCGGCGACCGGATGGCCGGCCTCGCGGCGGTGCGGCGCGCGTTCTACCGGGGCGACATCGCGAGCCAGATCCTCGCGCACCAGCGGGAGCACGACGGGCTGCTCGCGGCGGCGGACCTGGAGAGCTTCCGCTGCCAGATCGTGCCTTCGGTCTCCCGCCGCTTCCGCTTCAACGGCGAGGAGGTCGAGGTCCACACCTGCGACGCCTGGTGCCAGGGGCCGTTCCTGCTGGAAGCGCTCGCCATCGCCGAAGCGGCGGGCGTCGGCACGCTGGAGCATGGCTCGGACGCCTACCTCCATGCGGTGGCGGAGACCCTGAAGCTCATCTTCGCCGACAGGGAGGCCTATCTCGGCGACCCGGACTTCGTGGACGTTCCCCTCGATGCGCTCATCGGCAGCGCCTACGCAGCCGAGCGGAGCAAGGCGATCGATCCCCGCAACGCGGCGCCTGGCATGCCGCCCTCCGGCCGGGTACCAGGTCACGAGCCATACGTTGCACCGGTTGCCACATGCAGCGCGCCAATCGGGCCCTCGCCCGATACGTCGATCGTCTGCGTCATCGACGGCGAGGGCAACGCGCTCTGCTCGACACCGTCCGACACAAGCTGGGATACGCCTGTTGTGCCGGGAACCGGGCTCGCGGTGTCCTCGCGGGGCGCGCAATCTTGGGCGGTGCGGGGCCATCCCTCCTGCATCGCGCCGGGCAAGCGGCCGCGCCTCACGCCCAACCCCTGCTTCGCGCTCTCACCCGGCCGCTGGATCATGCCCTTCGGGACTCCCGGCGGCGACACGCAGATCCAGGCCAACCTGCAAACGCTGCTGGGGCACCTGGCCTTCGGCATGGAACTGCAGGACGCGGTGGAGGCCCCGCGCCTGGTCACATACAGCCATCCCGATTCCTTCGCGCCCCATGCCGCGCATCCCGGCCGCGTCACACTGGAAGGGCGCATCGACGAAGCCACCAGCGACCGTCTCGCCGCGCGCGGGCACCGCGTCGAGCGTCTGGACGACTGGTCGCACTGGACCGGGGGCGTCTGCGCAGTGCGCAAGGACCTCGAGACTGGAGAGATCGAAGGCGCCGCCGACCCCCGGCGCATGAGCAGGGCGCTCGGCTGGTAATCAGAGCGTCCGCTCGGACTCCTCGATCGGGAGGTCGTTGGCGGAGAGATCGAGCACGCTCTGCAGCCCGTCGGACGCGAACTCCCAGTGCTCGTTGCCGAAAGTCCGGTACCACTGGCCGCTGTCGCGGTGGCGCCACTCGCTGACGAAGCGCACCGAAATGCGGTTCGCCGTGAAGCTCCAGAGCTCCTTCCTGAGCCTGTAATGCTGCTGGATCGGCCAGCGCGCCAGCAGGAACGGCACAATGTTGTCCCGCCCTTCGACGAAGGCGTCGCGATAGCGCCAGCGCGTGTCCGGCGTGCAGGTGAGCGGGATTTCGTCGGCGACCCTGCGGTTCCAGGCGTCCTCGAAGGCCTGGACGACGGCGCGGGCGGCGGCCTCGTCGAAGGGCGGCGCGATGGGGCCGGCGCTCACGGCGGTCTCCCCTCCGGGCGCCTACTCGGTCGGCAGCTGGAAGCCCATGTCGCGCTTGCCGCTCACGTCGTAGATCTCGGCCGAGTAATGGGTGATGTCGCCGCGGATGTTGGCTGCGGTCAGCGCCGCGACCAGTGTGTCCATGTAGGGATGGGTGAAGTGCGCGTCGAGCGCCGCCTGATCGTCCCAGACCTCGAAGATGATGGCCCGGTTGGGCGCGGTGACATCGATGGCCCAGTCGTAGATCTGGGCGCCGGGCTCCTTGCGCGAGTTCTCGATGGCATCGACGACCTCGGCCTTGATGCGGTCGAACCCGCCGGGCACGAATTCGAAGACGACGGCGACGATCAGCATGGGGTGCTCTCCCTCAACTCTGTTTCGTCGGTCATTGTCGCACATCCGAGAGTGAGGCGTTCGTCGGCCTTGCGTCGCGGGCGCGGGCGGCGCAGATATCCGGCCAGCCATGCTGACCCTCCAGAACATCGCCTACCGCGTCGAGGGGCGCCTGCTCTTCGAGGGCGTGACCGCGCAGATCGGCGCCCGCCAGAGGCTCGGGCTGGTCGGGCGCAACGGCTGCGGCAAAACGACCCTGCTCCGCCTCATCGCGGGCCGGCTCGAATCCGACGCCGGCGCGATCCTGCGCACGCGCGGGCTTGCCGTGCGGCTGGTCGACCAGGAGGTGCCGGGCGGGCCGGAGACGCCGCGCGCCGCCGTGCTCGCGGCGCACGAGGAACGCGCGGCCCTGATCGCCGAGACGGAAGGCGCCGAGGGGGCGCGCCGCGCCGAAATCGAGGCCCGGCTCGCGGAGATCGGCGCGCACGCGGCCCCGGCGCGGGCTGCCCGCCTGCTCGCCGGCCTCGGCATCGACGAGGCGATGCAGCAGATGCCGCTCGCGGACCTCTCCGGCGGCTGGCGCATGCGCGTCGCACTCGCCGCCGCGCTCTTCGTCGAGCCCGACCTGCTGCTGCTGGACGAGCCGACCAACCACCTCGATCTGGAGGCGGCCGCGTGGCTGGAGGCCCACCTCAAGCGCTATCCCCGGGCGCTGGTCGTGGTAAGCCATGACCGCACCCTGCTCGATGCGGTGCCCGACGGGATCCTCCACATGGCGGGCGGGGGGCTGACCCATTACCCCGGCAACTACACGCGCTTCGCGAAGACCTATGCCGAGTCTCTCGCCACGGCGCGCGCCCAGCAGGCCCGTATCGACGCCAGGCGGCGCCACCTCCAGGGCTTCGTCGACCGCTTTCGCTACAAGGCGAGCAAGGCGCGGCAGGCGCAAAGTCGCCTCAAGGCCCTCGCGAAGCTCGTTGACGTGCCGATGGTGATCGACGAGCGGACGCCGGATCTGACCTTCCCCGAGCCCACAGCGCTGGCGCCGCCGCTGATAAGCCTCGCGGGCGTGGCGGTCGGCTACGAGCCGGGCCGCCCCGTGCTGCGCGGCGTCAGCCTGCGTATCGACCCGGACGAGCGGGTGGCGCTGCTCGGCGCGAACGGCAACGGCAAGTCCACCTTCGCCAAGCTGCTGGCGGACATGCTGGCGCCCGAGCGGGGCACGGTGACGCGGGCGCCGAGCCTCGCGGTCGGCTACTTCGCGCAGCACCAGATCGACACGCTTGAGCCCGAGGGCACGGCGTTCGGCCACCTCGCGCGGCTCATGCCGGACGCCGCGCCCGAGCGCGTCCGCGCACGCCTCGGCGCCTTCGGCTTCGGCGGGGAGAAGGCGGACGTGGCGGTCGCCGCGCTCTCGGGCGGGGAGAAGGCGCGGCTCAACCTCGCGCTGATTTCGTGCCGGTCGCCGCAGCTTCTGGTGCTCGACGAGCCGACCAACCATCTCGACATCCAGAGCCGGCACGCACTGGTGGAAGCGCTGGAGGCCTACGACGGCGCGGTCGTGCTGATCACGCACGACATGCACCTGGTCCAGCTCGTGGCCGACCGGCTGTGGCTGGTGCAGGACGGCACGGTGCGGGCCTACGACGGCGACGTCGCCGACTACCGCGCCGAAATCCTCGGCGGCGAGGGGAAGCGGGCGGACGGCAACGGCAGCGAGAGCCGCCCGCCGCCCGCGCGCAAGGCCGCGCGGCAGGCCGCCGCTGCGGTGCGCGCCCGGCAGAAGCCCCTCAAGGATGCCGTGGCCGCGGCGGAGCAACGGATCGCAGATGCACAGGAGGCGCAGCGCTCGCTCCAGGCCGCGCTCGCCTTGGCCGCGGAGAAGAACGATGCCGCGCGGATCGCCGCCCTGGGCAAGGAGCTGGCGGAGGCAAAGCGGGACGAGGCGGCGGCCGAGGGCGATTGGCTCGCTGCCGCCGAGGCACTCGAACGTGCGGAGCCGAGCTAAGGGGCCGATGCCTCTCCGGCGGCGCGGCGGGCGCGGTTGGCGTCCGCGGCGGCGATAAGCTCGTCCTCGCTCGCATTGGCCCAGTAGCAGGCGCTGATCCGGCCGTCGCCACGGCTCTCCAGGCCCGGCTCGTCCGTCGTGCAGCGCTCGAAGGCGAGCGGGCAGCGCGAATTGAAGCTGCATCCCGGCGGAATGCCGATGGGGCTCGGCGGCTCGCCCTCCAGCAGGTTTTCCGCGGCGTCGTAGCGGCGCTCCTCGATGGTGGGCACCGCGCTCAAGAGCGCCTTGGTATAGGGGTGGCCGGGGTTGAAGAAGACCGTGTGGTTGTCGGCGAGCTCGACGATCTTGCCGAGGTACATCACCGCGATCCGGGTGCAGGCGCGGCGCACCATGGCGAGATCGTGGGAGATGAAGATGTAGGTGAAGCCGTGCTCGGCCTGGAGCTTGTCGAAGATCTCCAGCAGCCGCGATTGCTCCACCTGGTCGAGCGCGGACAGTGTCTCGTCCAGGATCAGGAGGCGGGGCTCCAGCACCAGTGCGCGGGCGAGGTTGATGCGCTGACGCTGGCCGGCGCTGAGGCCGATCTGCAGATGGTCGTAGATGTCGGCGGGCAGCCCGACCTCGTTCATCACTTCCAGCACGCGGTTCCGCATCGCGCGGCGCCCCATGCCGCCGTGGATCAGCAACGGCTCCAGGATGGTGCGGCCCACCGGCATGTGCGGCGGCATGGCGTTGTAGGGGTCCTGAAGCAGGAGCTGGAAGCGGTGCCGGAGCCCGAGCAGCCGGCGCCGGTTCATCTTGGCGACGCTCTCGCCCTCGAAGGAGATCGAGCCCTTGTCGGGCGCCTCGATCCAGCTCAGCAGGCGCGACAGCGTCGACTTGCCGCAGCCGGACTCGCCGACGATGCCGAAATTCTCGCCCGCCTTCACGTTAAAGGTGACGCCGCGCACCGCTTCCACGTCGTTGTGGCCGAAGAAGCGGGTCGGGTCGTTAACCCGGTAGGTCTTGTAGACGTCGTCCACCTCCAGCAGCGCGGCCTCGCCCTCGGTCTTGGGTTGGGCGCGCTCCTCCACCGCCCAGATGCGCGGGATACGCTCCAGCAGCCGCTTGGAGTAATCGTGCTCGGGCGCCGCAACGATGGCCTCCGGCGTCGAGCGCTCGATGATACGTCCTTCTTGAAGCACGATGATGTCGTCCGCGATCTCCCGCACGATGGCGAGCGATGACGAGATGAAGATGATCGCCGTGTCCAGCTGGTCGCGCAGGTCGTGCATCAGGCGGATAATCTGCGCAGCGACGGTGACGTCGAGCTGCTGGGTGACGTTGTCAGCGATGAGGAACGTGGGGTTGCTGACCAGGGCATCGACGATCAGCGCGCGTTGCATCATGCCGCCGGAATACTGGAAGGGAAACTCGTCGAAGCGGCGTTCGGGGCGCGGCATGCGCACCGCGCTCAGCACCTCCAGCGCGCGTTCGCGTGCGGCCTGCTTGGACATGTCCGGCTGGACCGCGCGCAGCTTCTCCACGATCTGATGGCCGACTGGGATGGTCGGATCCAAGGCGCTGCCGGGGTCCGAGCCGATATAGCCGATCTCGCGACCGCGCAGCGCCTGCATCTCGGCCGCGGGTATGGTGAGCAGGTCCCGCCCGTGATAGCCGACGCTGCCGGCAGTAATCTCGAGCGGCTCCGTGATCGCATTGCAGAGCACGCGGCTCAGCACGGTCTTGCCCGAGCCGCTTTCGCCGATGATGCCGAGCACCTGGCGCTCGCGCAGCTGGAAGCTCACGTCGCGCAGGATCGGCTCGCTCACGCTGCGGCGGACGAGATCGACCGAAATGCCCTGTGCGTCGAGGAGCGGCGGCGCAGCCATGGGCTAGACGATCCCCTTGAACAGCTTGTTGCGGGCGCGCTCCAGCGAGGCGCCCATCAGGTTGATGCTGATGAGCGTGAGGATGAGGAAGACCCCGGGCATCGTCGGGATCCACCAGCTGTTCACCAGGTATTTGTAGCCGTCGGCGATGATGTTGCCGAAGGTCGGCGTCGGCGGCTGGATGCCGATGCCGAGGAAGCCGAACAGCGCCTCGAAGATCATCATGCGGGCGATGTCGAGCACGGCGACGAAGGCGATGGGCGGCAGGATGTTGGGCGAGATCATCAGCGTGGCGATCCTTAGATCGCTCGCACCCAGAATCTTCGCCCCCCGCACGTATTCGCGCTCGCGCTCGGCGAGCGCGATGCTTCGCACCACGCGGGCATAAATCGGCCACCCAGCCAGCACCAGCACGGCGGTTACCGTGAAGGGATTGGGGCGGCTCACGCTCAGGATCGTGATCGCCAGCACGATCACCGGGATCGAGAGCTGCGCGTCGGTAATGCGCATCAGGATGATATCGACCCAACGGCCCCAGTAGCCGGAAATCACGCCGAGCGCGCAGCCGATGACGAACATGATTGCAACCGCCGCCGCGGCGATGCCGAGCCCGTTGCGGAGTCCCACCAGAGAACGCACGAAGAGGTCTCGGCCGAGCTGGTCAGTGCCGGCGAGATGGGCCCAGGTGCCGCCCTCCAGGAAGATGGGCGGCAGGAAACGCTCGCGCACGCTGATCTTCATGGGATCGTAGGGCGAGAGCTCCGGCCAAATGATCGCGGCGCCGACGAGCAAGGTGAAGACGCCGAGCCCGATCTTGAAGCTCGTCATCTCCCAGGCGAGGCGGAACATCCGCCGGGTGACGGATTCGCCCCTTCCCCGCGCGGGACTGCTCGTTCCGGTCTCGGCAGCCATCAGAACTTGAGCCTGCGGTCGATGAAGGTGGACGCGAGGTCCACCATGATGTTGGCGAGCACGAGAATGCTCGCCGCCAGGATGGCGACGCCCTGAATCACCGGGAAGTCACGCTGCAGCACCGCCTGCACGGTGGACCGCCCGACACCGGGATAGTCGAACACGAACTCGGTGACGAAGACGCCGCCGAGCAGCAGGCCGCCGATCTGCACGCCGAAGAGGTTCAGCATGGGAATCGACGAGTTGCGCAGCACATGGCGCACGATGATCTGCCGCCAGGGCAGCCCGCGCACGATGCCGCCGGAGACGTAGCCCGCCTGCAGCGCCTGGGCGATCGACATCGAAAGCCCGCGGATGATGATGGGTGCCAGCTCCACCGCCAGCACGATGGCCGGCAGGATGACGTAGCCGAAGCCCTTGTAGCCGATGGAGGGCAGCAGGCCCGCGCGCGCCGTGATCAGCAGGATCAGCACCAGGGCTAACCAGAAGTTTGGCAGCGATATGAAGACCGAACCGATGAAGAATGCTAATCGGTCTTGCCACTTCTCCTGATTGAGGCCGGCCGCAATTCCAAGCGGCACCGCCATCAAGAGCGTAAACAGCAAGCCCATGCCCGCCAGCATCAGCGTGTACGGCAGACCGTCGGCGATGACCTTGAGCACGCCGGCGCGGGTCATCTTGGCCTCGCGCTGCTCGGTGGCGGTGTCCTGCCCCTTGCCGCCGACGACGTTCTGCGCCGTGAGCGCGATGCCGGTCTCGCCGATGAAGTAGGATTCGCCGAAGTCGCCCTGCACCGCCTTGGCGATGTAGCGGACGAACTGCTCGGGGATCGAATCGCGCAGGCCCAGCTCCTGCGCGCGGGCCTCGACCACCGCCTGGGTGGTGGCGGGCCCCAGCATGATCCGCACGGGATCGCCCGGAATGACCCGCAGCAACGTGAAGATCAGGAACGTCACCAGCAGCACGATGACCACGCCCTGCGCAAGGCGGCGGATCAGGAACGTGAGGACGAATGCCATGCTGGGACCGTGCTACGCGGCGGGATGAAGAGAGGCGGGGGCTCCGCCTGCCCGGAGCCCCCGCAAAGGATCGGTCAAGACGTGAGCGTCGCTTTGACCTTGTCCACCGGCCCGTTGGGCAGAAAGTAGATCCCCTCGATAGCCGGATGGTGGGCGTGGATCAGCACCGAGGTGAAGAGCCCGAAGCTCGGCAGATGGTCGGCCAGCGCCGGCATCAGCTCGTTCTGGATCGACGCGCGCCGCGCGTCCACGTCGGTGATCGTCTGCTGCTTCTCGATCGCCGCATCCACGGTGTCGCTGCCGCAGTTGGTCAGGATCAGGCCGTCCGAATGCCACATGGGCCTGAGCACCAGGTTGGGCTCGGGCGATCCGGTCATCCAGCCGGTATCGGCAAGCTGAGGCGCGGTCTCGTCGCGGACGAACACGCGCTCGATCCAGGAGGCGACCTCCATCACCGTGAACTCTACCGGGAAGCCCTGCTCCTGCAGCAGCGCGGTGATGACCTCGCCGTACTCCTTGGTCTTCGGATAGAAGCCTTGCGAGGTCAGGTACTCGATCGGCGGCAGGCCGTCGCCGCCGGGGTAGCCGGCCTCGGCCAGCAGCTCCTGGCAACGCTCGGGGTTGTATTCCGGCGAGTTCGGGATGGTGTCGGTGTAGCCGAACTTCGCCGAGGAGAGCTGCCCCACCGTCGGGTGCCCGGCCGGCCCCATCAGCTCGAGGATGAGGTCGCGGTCGATGGCGTGGGCCGCCGCGTGGCGCAGGCGCACGTCGTCGAACGGCGGCTCGTAGCAGCGGAAATGGAGGTACTTGTTCTCGGTCGAGACCGTGCGCGAGGTCGTGACGTCCTCCTCCAGCAGGGTCTCGTACTGCTCGGGCTCGACCCGCTCGATGATGTCGAGCTCGCCACTTATCAGGCTCACGAGGCGCGTGCTGGCGTCGGGCACGAACTGGTAGACGACCTCCTCGATCTCGGGCGTGCCGAGAATGTAGTCGGGGTTGGCGTTGAGGATCGTCGTCGGCCCGTCGCGGCTGATGAATTTGTAGGAGCCCGAGCCGTTGGGGAACTCGTCGATGGCCTTGGTCTCGATATCGTCCTTCGACAGGATCGGCAGGAAGCCCGCGAGGAACCAGAACAGCGAGCCCGGATAGGAGCCGCCTTCGCCGCGCACCCGACAGGTGTAGTCGTCGACCACCTGCACCTCGGCCTGGCCGGGATACCAGGTGCCGGACGGCCGCTCGGGATTGGACGCGTACTCGAAGGTCGCCTTCACGTCGTGCGCCGTGAAGGGCTGGCCGCGGTGGAACTTGATGTCCTTGCGCAGCGTGTACTCGAGCCAGCCGTCCTCGACCACGTTCTGGCTGGTCGCCATTTCGTAGACGATTTCGTCCGGCTGGGCCTGCGACATCGGCGTGCGGATGAGCTGGCCGAACACGTCATAGTCGAAATAGATCTGCGCCAGGATGGTGTGGCTGCTCGGGTCCCAGCTCGACGTGAAGGGCTCGGTCTGCCCCCACACGACGCTCTTCTTCCCCTGGCCCAGCGCCTTCTTGAAGAAAGGCGCCTGTCCGCCGAATGCAGCGATCGTGCCGGCTGCGGCGGTGCCTTTCAGGAAATTGCGCCGTGTCGTCTTGGTCATCGGTATCTCCCCTCTGCGTCGTGCGCGTTCTTGTCGATGAGCGATGCTAGTACAGCCGTGGCGGAAGTGTACAGCCCGACTATCGCCCTCGGTTGCCGGGCGCTTCCCGCCGGCGATAGGATGGCCCGGAGGCCGGCGGAGGAGTGGCATGGCGGTGGCGGAAGCACGTGCGGAGGCAGCGGTGACGAGAGACGATCTCGCCGCCCGGCTCGCTCTGCATCCGCGTATCCGGCTCGCGCATCTGCCGACACCGCTCGACCCCTGCCCCCGCCTCGCCGAGGCGATCGGCGTGCGCGCCCTCTACATCAAGCGGGACGACCTCACGGGGCTGGCTTTCGGCGGCAACAAGACACGCCATCTGGAGTTCACTTTCGCCGAGATCCTGAAGTCGGGCGCCGACACGGTGGTCGCGGGTGCCTACACGCAGTCCAACTGGTGCCGGCAGATCACGGCGGCGGCGTGCAAGCACGGTCTCGCGGTCTCGCTGGTGCTGATCCACGGCGTCAAGGGACCGAGGGTGCAGGGCAACCTGCTGCTCGACCGCCTGATGGGCGCGGATGTGACCGTGGTCGACATCGACAGCATGGAGAAAATTCAGCCGCTGCTCGACGAGAGGGCGAGCGCCCTTGAGGCGGCCGGCCGGAAGCCCTTCGTGATCGCCCCCTTCGCCCTCGACCAGCAGGTGCTGGCGGCGCTCGGCTACGTCGGCACGGCGATCGAGCTGGACACCCAGTTCGAGGAGGCCGCGATCGACCCCACCCAAGTCTTCATCTGCGGCGCCAACAACACCCCGGCGGGGCTCATCACGGGCCTGCGCGCGTTGGGCCGCCGGGCGCGCGTGGCGGCGATCAGCCCGATCCGCTGGGAAGAGCCCAGGGAACTCGACATCGCCCGGGTCGCCACGGCGACGGCGCGCGCGCTCGACCTCAACCTCGCGATCGACCCCGCCGACTTCGTCACCGACGAGGACCATATCGGCGAGGACTACGGCGTACTCTCGCCGGAGGCGCGCGCGGCCATCGGGCTGGTGGCCGAGACCGAGGGCATCCTCCTTGACCCCGTCTATTCCGGCAAAGCCATGGCCGGGCTCATCGATCACGTGAAGCGCGGCGCGGTCGGCGCGAACGAGACGGTGGTCTTCGTCCACACCGGCGGCATGCCGGCGCTCTTCGCCTACGCCGAGGACCTGATCGATGACGGCTGAGGCAAGACCGCTGGAGCGCACGCTCCCAGTTGCCGAGGACGAGGCGCTGCGGCAGCGGATCGCGGAGTTGGAGCAGGCGCTTACCGAGGCCCGGCGCGACCGCGACGCAGGCCGCACGTCGCGGGGCCGGTTCCGTTCCCTCTTCGAGATGAGCCGGGATGGGATCGTGTTCGTCGATCTCGAAGGCCACATCGAGGAGATGAACCAGGCCTATCTCGACCTCGTCGGCTACGACCGGGACGAGATCTCCACGCACACCTATCAGGACCTCACGCCCGAGAAGTGGCGCGCCGGCGAGGCGGAGATCATCGAGACCCAGGTGATGAAGCGCGGCTTCTCGGACGAGTACGAGAAGGAGTACGTGCGCAAGGACGGCTCCATCGCACCGATAAGCCTGCGCACCATCCTGGTGCGGGACCTGGACGGCCGGCCGATCCGCTTCATGGGCATCGTCCGCGACATCACGGAACTGAAGGAGAAGGAGGAGGCGCTCAGAGCGTCCGAAAAGCGCTACCGCAGCCTCTTCGACCTGAGCCACGACGGCGTGGTCTTCGTCGGCCTCGACGGCCCCGTCGAAGAGGCGAACGACGCCTACCTCGACATGCTGGGCTATGAGCTCGCCGAACTCATCGGCGTGACCTATCAACAGCTCACACCGGTCCGCTGGGCGGCGATGGAGGCCGAGATCGTCGACAAGCAGCTCATGTCGCGCGGCTACACCGACGAATACGAGAAGGAGTACATCCGCAAGAACGGGTCGGTCTTCCCTATCGCCGTCCGCTCTATCCTGGTGCGCGACGAGGCGGGCACGCCGGTGCGAATCATGGGGATCGTGCGCGACATCACCGAGCAGAAGCAGGCCAAGGAGGCGCTGGAGCGCCATGCGCGCGACCTCGCCCGCTCCAACGAGGAGCTTGAGCAGTTCGCCTACGTCGCCTCCCACGACCTGCAGGAGCCGCTGCGCAAGATCAGAGCCTTCGGCGCCCTGCTCGCGGAGGAGAAGCGGGAGAGCGTGGACGAGGAGGGGCGCCAGTACATCGACTTCATGACCGACGCGGCGGCCCGGATGCAGACTCTGGTCAGCGATATTCTGGCTCTCTCACGGGTCACCACGGCGGCGCAGCCCTTCGAGGACTTGCCTCTGAACGACGTGTTCGACACCGTGCTCTCGGACCTCTCTGTGTCGCTCGAGGAGTCCGACGGCCAAGTGGACGTTGCCGAAGCGCCGACGATCGAGGCTGACCGAACCCAGATGGATCAACTCTTCCGCAACCTCATCGGCAATGCGCTGAAGTTCCGCAAGCCGGGCGTCGCGCCGCGAGTCACGGTGCGGATGGCGGCCGAGGCGGAGCCTCTCGCCGCGATTCCAGGACCCGCGCACACCGTCGTCGTGTCGGACAACGGCATCGGCTTCGAACCATCGCAGGGCAGTAAGCTGTTCCAGCCCTTCAAGCGGTTGCACGCGCGCCATCAGTACGAGGGCGCCGGTATCGGCCTCGCAATCTGCGAGAAGATCGTCTTGCGCCATCATGGCCGGATCACCGCAACCGGCACGCCGGGCGAGGGCGCCACCTTCACGGTGACCCTGCCCCGCCGGCAGCCCCGGTAAGCGCACGATGACCACCGCGCCGAATACCAAACCAGTCCTGATCCTGATGGCGGATGACGACCCCGAGGATTGCCTGCTGACCAAGAAGACGTTGCAGAAGGCGCGGCTCGGCAACGAGTTGCGCTTCGTGCAGGACGGCCAGGAGCTGCTCGACTACCTCAGGCGGAGCGGCAAGTTCTCCGATCCCGGCTCCTCGCCCCGCCCCGACTTGATCCTGCTCGACCTCAACATGCCCAACATGGCGGGGCTCGACTCTCTCTGGGAGATCAACCTCCGGCCGGCGCTGAGAAAGATACCGATCGTCATCCTCACGGCCTCCGAGGCCAGCCTGGACATCTCCGACAGCTACAATCTCGGCGCCTACGCCTATCTGGTGAAGCCCGTCACCTTCGCCAAGCTGCACGACGCCGTGCTGCGGCTGAAAAGCTGCAGCTATGAGCTCGCGGTTCCGTCCGGCTCTAGCGACGCGGTGCGGCCCGCGGTCATCGTCATGGCGGACGACGACCCGGAGGATTGTCTGCAGGCGACGAAGACGCTGCAGTCTGCGGGCCTGGGCAACGCGCTCACCTACGTAACCAACGGCGCCGCGCTGCTGGACCATTTGCAGGGGCGGCATGTCCACGGCGACGGCACGCCCGCGCCACGGCCGGATCTCGTCATTCTCGACCCCGGCCTGCAACAGACAGAAGGGCGCCATGCGCTGGCCGAGATCGCGGCCACGCCAGCGCTCCGCGATCTGCCGGTGATCCTGCTGGGCGGATCCAGGGACGACCGCGCCGACCTGCCCTGGGCGGGGCCGGCGGAGCCGGTCTTCATCGAGACGCCGATCGATTTCATCGCCTTCGCCGGCGCGGTCGCGGCCTTTCCGTCGCTCGCGCTGCGCCTCGTGACCAAAGCCGAGGGGCCGGCCGGCACAGCCGGCGCGGCGTAGACCATGACCGTGGTGAGAAATGCGGGCTGACGAGCGCACCGTCCTCCTCATGGCAGACGACGACCCCGCCGATTGCCTTCTTACCGAGAAGGCCCTGCGTCGGGCGGACATCACCTGCCCGCTCTACGTCGTCCACGACGGCGCCGAGCTGTTGGACTACCTCAAGCGCCAGGGCGACTACGCCGACCCGGAAGCCGCGCCTAGGCCGAGTCTGATCCTGCTAGACCTCAACATGCCGAAATTAAACGGCACCGAGGTGCTGGAACAGCTGCGCGACGAGCCGGAGCTCTGCCGCATCCCCGTGGTGGTGCTCACGACCTCCGACGAGGAGCGGGACATCGCGGCGAGCTACGCGCTCGGCGCCAACGCCTACATGGTCAAGCCGTCGGCCTTCGACGACATGGTCTCGGTGGCCGAGGTCGTGAAGGCCCACTGGCTGGAGACGGTGCGCCTACCGCCTTGAGCGTCCCTGTCGCGACCCGCCAAGTGCGGCCGACGCGCCGGCCGTCTCGCCCTCGTGAACCAGATGCGTCGCCTGTACCCACCAGTCTGGATTCTCGCGGGCGATAGCGCGGGCCGCCTCCGCTGCCGCCGCCTCATCCGCGAACAGGCCGAAGCAGGTGCCCCCCGAGCCGGACATGCGGGCAAGCAGGCAGCCGGGCGCCGCACCGAGCCGGGCCAGAACATGTCCGACCTCTGGCGCGTGAGCGAGTGCGGGCCGCTCAAGGTCGTTGCGGCGGGTGCGGAGAAGCCGAGCCAGCGCCGGCGCGTCGGTTGGGCTCTCCTGAAAGCGCTGGGCGACCGAGAACGGCCCCTGCCTTGCGGCGAAGATCGCCCTGGTAGACACCGGAACGCCGGGATTGACCAAGAGCACCCCGCAGGCCGGCAGCGGCGGCGGCGCGCTCAACACCTCGCCGATGCCGGCCATGTAGGCGGCCCGCGCGTGGAGGCAGACTGGCACATCGGCGCCGAGGCCGAGCGCGACATCCTGGAGATCGCTCGCGTGCGCGGCACCGAGACCCCACAGCTGGGCGAGGCCCCGCAGCACCGCGGCCGCGTCCGCCGAGCCGCCGCCGAGGCCCGCCGCGACAGGGATGCGCTTCTGTAACGTGATTCGCACGTCGGCGGGACGGCCGAGCCTCTCCCCCAGCGCCACCGCCGCCCGCGTTGCCAGGTTGTCGCCCGTGCCCAAGGCTTCGGCGAACGGACCGCGCACGGTAAGGGAGAGGGCATCGGCCGGTGCGATTTCCAGCGAATCGGCCAGCGCGGTGAAGGTTACGAGACTGTCCAGCTCGTGATAGCCGTCGGCGCGCCGGCCGGTTACATGGAGGTAGAGGTTGAGCTTGGCCGGCGCCTCCATCCGGATCACAGCCGGCTCACTAATGGGCGTCGTCCGCCTCCGCGCCGGCGGAGAGGCCACCCGCGATCTTGCGCGTGACTTGGGCGGCGAGGTCGTCCTCCGGCTTGAGGGTGAGCACGCGGCGCCATTGGAATCGGGCTTCGTGCAGTCGGCCCACCTGCCAATAGGCGTCGCCCAGGTGATCGTTGATGATCGGATCGCCCGCCACCAGCTCCACCGCCCGCTCAAGCTGGTGGACCGCCTCCTCGAAGTCGCCCAGCCTGTAGGCCACCCAACCGAGGCTGTCGACGATGTAGCCGTCGTCCGGCCTGAGCTCGACGGCTTTCTCGATCATCGACTTGGCTTCGTCGAGATTGTGGAGCTGCTCCACCCATGAATAGCCGAGATAGTTGAGGACCAGCGGCTGATCGGGCTCCAGTTCGAGCGCGCGCTTGAAGTCGGCCTCGGCCTTGGGCCACTCGCCCAGGCGCTCGAACGCGATGCCGCGCACGTAGAACAGGCGCCAGTGGCGATATTCGACCGTCTCGATCCGCCCGACCGCGATGTCGTAGGCTGCGGCGGCCTCCGCGTATTGCTCATCCCTCCTGAACACGTCGCCGAGGACGGAGACGGCGTCGGTGCGCTCGGGCTGCTCATCCGCCATGCGCCTCAGCGTCGCGACCGCCTCATCCAGACGGTCGAGATCCGCGAGACCGCTCGCAGCGCGGAGTTGTGCCGCCCAGGAGAAGTCCGACCCGTCCGGAATGGACCGGTAAGCATCCACCGCAGCCTCCAGCCGCTTGGCGTCTTCGAGAATCTCGCCGATCAGGAAACGGGCCGAGTCCAGATCGTCACGGAGGAAGAGCGCAAGGCGCGCGTAAATCAGCGCGGCTTCACCGTTGTCCCGCTGCGGCACCGAGGCCGCCGCGCCCAGCAGAGCCTCCGCCAGCCCCTCGCGCGCATCCGAGACGAGGGGCGGTACCGCCTCGCCGGCTTCGACCGCCGCCAACACGCGTTCGACCCAGATGATGCCGGGGTTCTGGTCACGGTACTCTTCGTAGATTGCGCGGGCCTCGACGACGCGTCCGGCCCGCATCAGCACGCTGCCGAGCGCCACCACCGGGCGGTGCGAGCCGCTGGAGGTCGCGATCTCTTTCCGCAGCAGTGCCTCGGCCTCCGCCTCGCGCCCGGCAAGGTCGTTTATCAGGCCAGCATGGAGGTTGAAGAAGGACTTGTAGGAATCGCGATCTCCAAGCGGTGCCAACGCCGCCAGCGACGCCGCGTCCGAGCCGGCTCCGGTGTGCATCCACGCCTCGGCGAGCGGTACCAGCAGGGCATAGACACTCTGCCGCTCAATCTCGCCGATTCGTTCCAGCGCCTCTTCGTAGTCGCCGTTGCGCGCATCCCGCAGCCCAAGAACGAATTGCGCCAAACGTCCGCTCGCCGGGACATCGAGCAGCCGCTCGGCCAGCGCGGCTGCCTCTTCCACCCGTCCGTCGGCGACCAGCAAGGACACGGAGCGGCGCAGGAGAGAGGGATTGTCCGGATCCTCGACCAGCACGCGCTGGAGGTGCTGGGCTGCCGCAGCATAGTCACCGCGGGCATGAGCGTAGCGGCCGACAAGATAGTTGCCGAGCGGCGAGGCCTCCTCCCGGTGAGCGCTGGCCGCGGGCTCCGGCGGCATGGGAGGAGAAGGCGGATCGGCCGCCGTGAGTCCCGTGATGCTTGACCCGCCGATGAGACCGGCGGCCACGGCCCCATTCAACAAGGCAATTGCGCCGCGGCGCCACTTGCGCAGGTCTTCCCGACGTGGGGAAGCGTCCTTCCCTGCCCTACATGTTGGCATAGTTGGGGCCGCCCCCGCCTTCGGGCACCACCCATACGATGTTCTGCGTGGGGTCCTTGATGTCGCAGGTCTTGCAGTGCACGCAGTTCTGCGCGTTGATCTGCAGGCGCGGTGGGCCGGCGTCGTCCTCCACGATCTCGTAGACGCCGGCCGGGCAGTAGCGCTGCTCCGGCGCGTCGTAGAGCGCGAGATTCACCCCTATCGGCACGCCGTCGTCCTTGAGCGTCAGATGCGCGGGCTGGTCCTCCTCGTGATTGGTGTTGGAGAGGTAAACCGAGCTCGGCTTGTCGAAGGAGACGACGCCGTCCGGCTTCGGATAGGCGATCTTGGGCGCATCGGCAGCCTTCTTGAGGCTCTTGTGGTCTTGGCCGTGGCGGAGCGTCCAGGGCAGCACGCCGCCGCTCCAAAGCTCCATGAAGCTGATGACGGTGCCGGCGGCGAGCCCCCAGCGAAACGCCGGACGGCAGTTCCTGACCTGCCTGAGCTCCTTCATCACCCAGGAGCGGCGCAACGCCACCGGGTAGGCGTCGAGCGGCTTGGTGCCGTCGTCGGCCTCGCCCAGCGCAGCGAATGCGGCTTCCGCCGCCAGCGCGCCGCTCTTCATCGCGTTATGGCTGCCCTTGATCTTAGGCACGTTGAGGAAGCCCGCGGCACAGCCGATCAACGCACCGCCGGGAAAGACGGTTTCGGGAATCGACTGGTATCCGCCCTCGTTGATCGCGCGCGCGCCGTAGGCCAGCCGCTGGCCTCCCTCCAGCACGGGGCGGATCACCGGATGGGTCTTGAAGCGCTGGAACTCGTCGAAGGGCGAGAGATGCGGGTTCTCGTAGTCGAGCGCGACGACGAAGCCGATCGAGACAAGGTTCTCGTCGAAGTGATAGAGGAAGGAGCCGCCGTAGGTGCGGCTGTCCAGCGGCCAGCCGAAGCTGTGCTGGACCAAGCCCGGCCGGTGCTTGCCGGGCTCGATCTCCCAGACCTCTTTGAGGCCGATGCCGTAGGTTTGCGGGTCCGAGCGCTTCCGCAAATCGAACCGCTCGACCACCTGCTTGGTCAGTGAGCCGCGCGCACCCTCGGCGAACAGCGTGTATTTCGCGTGCAGCTCGACGCCGGGCTCGTAGCTCGCCTTCTGGCTGCCGTCCTTGGCGATGCCCATGTCGCCGGTGGCGACGCCCTTGACCCGGCCGTCCTCGTGATAGAGCACCTCGGCGGCGGCGAAGCCGGGGTAGACCTCGACGCCGAGCTCCTCCGCCTGCTGGCCGAGCCAGCGGCAGAGATTGCCGAGGCTGATGATGTAGTTGCCGTGGTTGCGCATTTGCGGCGGCAGCAGCGCGCCCGGCATCCTGATGCCGCCCTTCCTGGTGAGGTAGCGGAACTCGTCTGCGCGCGCCGGCGTGTTGAGCGGCGCGTCCTTTTCCTTCCAGTCCGGGATCAGCTCGTCCAGCGCACGCGGCTCGAAGACGGCGCCGGAGAGGATGTGGGCGCCCACCTCGGAGCCCTTCTCGAGCACGGTCACGCTGATCTCGCGGCCGGCATCCTCGGCAAGCTGGCGCAGGCGTATCGCAGCGGCGAGCCCGGCGGGACCGGCCCCCACGATCACAACGTCGAACTCCATCGATTCCCGGCTCATGCGCGCTCTCGATTGTCGCGGAAAAAAACCGCTGCGCAAGCGCCCGCCGCTGCGGAACACAGAATGGGCCTAGCGAATGCAAGTTGGGTCCCTACGCCGGGAGTGGAGCTTTGTGGCACGATAAGCACTATGAGATTACTAGCCACGGTCGCCCTCGCGGTCGTGATCTCGGTTGCGAGCGCGAGAGCGGATGGAGTGGGCTTTCGCGACATCAATGTCGAGGTGGACGGAGAGAAGCTGGTCACCGCGCTCTGGTATCCGACCGATGGGGCAAACGGGCGGACGGTTGTCGGCCCGTTCACCATGGACGCGAGCCGAGGGGCGCCGCTCGGCGAAGGTCAGTACGGCCTCGTCCTGCTATCGCACGGGACCGGGGGCGGCCGCCTGAATCACCGCGACACGGCGATTCGTTTGGCCGAGAGCGGTTATATCGTGGCCGCGCCGGAGCACGCTGGCGACAGTTGGCGTGACGGCAGATACAGCGGCACAGCGGAGAATTGGCGGCGGCGCCCGCACCAGCTAAGCGCGGAGCTGGATCGGCTCCTTGGCGACGCCGAGTTCGGCCGCCGCATCGGCCCGACGCGCATCGGCGCCGTGGGGCACTCGGCTGGCGGCTACAGCGTGCTCGCCCTGATCGGCGGCCGGGCGGACATGGCCGTGCTGGCGCATCACCGCACCCGTCATCGCGACGAAGATGCGGAGTTTTGCAGCTACGGCCGGCCCGGAGGGCAGAACGAGCTACCGATGCCCGACCTTGCAGACCGGCGGGTTGCTGCCGTCGTGGCCGTGGCGCCGGTGGGCGCGCTCTTCGGGGACGGGGCGTTTTCCGGCGTTGCGGTACCGGCTCAAATACATCGCCTGGAAACTGACAGCGTGCTGCGCGAACCTTGGCACGCGGAGCACATCGCAGCCCTGATGGGGGATCATGCGACCTTGGTCACCCATCCGGAGGCACACCACTTCGCCTTCATCACGCCGTTCCCGGCTGCGTTGGCCGATCAAGTGGGCGCCGCGGGGCGCGATCCCGAAGGCTTCGACCGGCGCGCCTTCCTCACGGAAATCGACGAGCAGATTCTGCGCTTCTTCAACGCCGCCCTGCCCGCGCCGTGACGCCGGCCGGGCGGCGTTCTGCGGCTAGGCGTCGGCGACGTAGCCGTAGTCGCGGCGTGCGGCCTCCGGTGTGACGTAGCCTTCTGCCAGGTCTTCTTCCACCGCCTCGGACGCGCGCTCCCTGGGCTCGCCGTAGCCGCCCCCGCCGGGGACGATGAGGCGCACGCGATCTCCCGGACGCAGGCGGATATTGGCGTACTTGGACGACGACGCCTTACCGTGGGTTTCGGTCACCGGGCGCCAGTCGTTCGCGCCCTCGGGCCGGACCAGGGTCGCGCCCACCGCACCCTCCTTGCCGCCGAACAGGCCCCACGTCTTGATCCGGTGCCGGTCGGTGCACTGGCTCGCGGTGATCTCCGCCGACAGCGTACGCAGGGTCTTGCGGTAGCCGAGCCCGCCGCGATGACGCCCCGGGCCGCCGGAATCCGGCGTCATCGCGAAGTCCTCGACCTGGAACGGGAAGCGGGTCTCGAACACCTCGACCGGGTTGAAGCGGCAGTTGCCGTTGATGGCGATCACGCAATCGTTGCCGTCCGCGTAGTCGCGCCCGCCCCAGCCGCCGGAGATCAGATCGTAGCAGGCGAAATACTCGTCATAGTCGGGGTGGTGGCCGCCGAAGACGAAGTTGCCGCCAGTACCGCTCTCTGCCGCCATAGCGCGCTCGGGTGCACCCTGGGCGAGCGCGCCGATCACGATGAGCGCGAGCCTCGGGTGAGTTTCCGTATTGCCCGCGACTTCCGGCGCCGGGTAGTCGACGTTGGCGACGGTGCCGGGTCGGGCCACGATCTTGATCGGCCGGAAGCACCCCGAGTTCTTGGGGATCGACGGGTCGGTCATGTGAAAGAGCGCGTTGTAGGTCGCCGACCAGGTGACGCCGAGGGTGGCGTTGATCGGCCCCTTGGCCTGATCGTCGGTGCCTGAGAAGTCGGCGACCAGCTCGTCTCCCTGGACGAAGACATCGACCTTGAGCTGGTAGGGCTTGTCCTCGATCCCGTCGTTCTCGACGGTGTCCTCGAAGTGATAGCGGCCGTCGGGGAACTGCGAAATCTCGGCGCGCATGCGGCGCTCGGAATAGTCCATCAAGTCGCTGCAAGTCTCGTTCCAGAGGTCGCGACCGTACTTCGCCACCATTTCCTTGAGGCGCGCCTCCCCGAGATCGAGGGCACCGATCATGGCGCGCAGGTCACCGTAGTTGTAACGAGGCGTCCGGACGTTCGCGAGAATCAGCTTCCATACGGAATCGACGTCGCGCCCGCGCTTCATGATTTTCACCGGAGGCACGCGCACGCCTTCGTGGAAAATCTCCGTCGCTTCGCCGGCAAAGCCGCCCGGCACCATGCCGCCGACCTCGGCGATGTGGCCGATGGCGACGACGAACGCCAGGAGCTTGCCGTCGGCGAAGACCGGCTTGAACAGCGTGTGCTCGGGTACGTGCAGACCACCCCGGTAGGGGTCGTTGTGGATGATGACGTCGCCTTCCTCGATCTGGTCGATCGGGATTTCCTCGGCGCAGGTCTTGATCAAGAGCGGCATCCCGCCGATCTGTGCGGGGCAGAACTCGGCGACCGAGACCATCTCGCCGTCGGTGTCGGCGATGGCGCAAGTGAAATCGAGGCCCTCGTTGAAGATCGTCGAATAGGACGTCTTCATCAGAGTGATTCCCATTTCCCGGCAGATCGACACCATCGAGGAATCGATGATGTTCATCGTCACCATGTCCATGCTGCGCCCTCCCCGCGCTGGGCCGTGTGCACCACAAAGCGCGCCCGAGCCGACATTACGGTCTTGCCGCCTGCTTGAGAAGCCGCGCGTTCGCGCGAAGGCGAGCGCTATACTCCCGCCCCATGGCCCGATTCGCCGCGGTCTTTCTCCTCGTTCTCACCGTGCCAGGTTTGGGCGTTGCCAGTGGGACGACGGTACCGCTGCCGGCGGGCCTCACGCCCGACGCGGAAGCGCGGGTGGTCGAGGTCATCGACGGCAGCACGGTCCTGCTCGATGACGGAGAGACGGTCAGGCTCGCCGGCATCGAGGCGCCGAATAGTGCGAGCGCCGACGCCGCCTCCAGCATGGAGCCGTTGGCGGAAAAGGCACAGCAGACGCTCGCCCATCTGGTGCAAGGTCGTCGGGTCGGCCTTGCGTCGGGCGACACCCCGCGGGACCGCTACGGCCGCCTGCGTGGTCATCTGGTGCGGCGCGACGACGGAACCTGGATTCAAGGCGCGCTGCTTGCCGCCGGCCTCGCGCGGGTTCACAGCCTGGTCGACGACCGCGCGGCGATTCCCGAGATGCTCGCGATCGAACATCGCGCGCGTTCCGAGCGTCGTGGCATCTGGTCGCAGCCTCGCTATCGGGTGCGCACTGCAGATGAGGCCGACGGCGGGCTCCATAGCTTCCAACTAGTCGAGGGGCGGGTTAAGGCGGCGGCGGTGGTGCGGGGGCGCGGCTACCTCAATTTCGGCGACGACTGGCGCGAGGACTTCACCGTCTCCATCGGGCCGCGCGACCGCCGGCGGTTCGAGACTGCAGACATCGCCATCGAGGATTACGAGGGGCGTATGGTGCGCGTGCGCGGCTGGGTCGACTCGTTCAACGGCCCCATGATCGAGGCCACCCATCCCGAGCAGATCGAGGTGCTCGAATGAGGCGCCTCCGCTGCGCGGCCGCGGCGCCCGTGGCTCTGGCGCTGGGCCTCGCACTGGCCGCAGCCACGCCGCTTCTGCTTGGCGGATGCAGCGTCAATCCGGCGACCGGCGACGAGCAATTCACCGCCTTCCTCTCGCCCGAGGAGGAGCGGCGGGTCGGTGCCCAGGAGCATCCCAAGTTGGTGAAGGCATTCGGCGGCCTCTACGACGACCCGGCGCTCCAGCGCTACGTCTCGAGCCTCGGCGGGCTGCTCCAGCAGACCTCGGAGCAACCCGAGCCGCCCTTCACCTTCGTCGTCCTCGACAGCCCGGAGGTCAACGCCTTCGCCCTGCCCGGCGGCTACGTCCACGTCACGCGCGGCCTGATGGCGCTCGCCAACGACGAGGCGGAGCTCGCTGGCGTGATCGCTCACGAGATCGGCCACGTGACGGCCCGCCACAGCGCCGAGCGGTACAGCCACGGCCTCGTCGCGGGCCTGGGTGCGGCAATCCTCGGCGCGGTCATCGACAACCGGAGCGTCTCGGATTTCGCGAACCTCGCGGTCGGCGCCTACGTGCAAGGCTATTCGCGCTCCCAGGAGCTTGAGGCCGACACGCTGGGCGTGCGCTATTTAAGCCGCGCCGGCTTCGACGCCACCGCCATGTCGAGCTTCCTGGAGACGATGGGGGCAGAGGCGACGCTCGCAAGCAAGACGGCCGGGAAGCGCGGCGATGGAGCGCAGGGGGGCCGCTTCGCGAGCCACCCGCGTACCGCCGACCGGGTGCGGGCGGCAGCCGATGCCGCGCAGGCCAAATTCGGCGGCGAGCGCGCCCGCGACGTCTACCTCCGGCGCATCGACGGCATGATCTACGGCGATTCCCCTGAAGACGGATTTGTTCGCGGCCGGGCATTCGCCCATCCGATCTTGCGGATCGCGTTCACGGCGCCGCCCGGTTTCCGCCTGCGCAACGCACCGGAGGCAGTGGTAGGCACGCACCCGTCGGGCGCCACAGTGCGCTTCGACGAGGCCAGGCTTGCAAATCCCTCGATCAGCACCTGGCGCTATCTGCGAGGCGTCTGGGCGTCGAAGGTGGCGTTGAGCAGAATCGAGAGAACTCATGTCGACGGCATGGACGCGGTGGCCGCCAGCACGCGCGTCCGCACCAAATCGGGCGTGCGCGATGTCCGGCTGGTCGCCATCCGCGCCACGCCAACGCGGGTCTATCGCTTCTTCTTCGTGACGCCGCCGCGGCAGACCAGAGAGTTCTCGGCTCCCTTCCGGCAGATGATCGCGAGTTTCAGGCGGCTCGGCGTGGCGCAGGCCGCCAACCTCCGCCCGCTCAGGCTGCGCGTCGTCGAGGTCGCGCCCGGCGATACCGTGGAATCGCTCGCGGCTCGCATGCCGTTCAACGACTTCCGCACCGAGCGGTTTCAGGTGCTGAACGGCCTCGGTCCCCGCGAGCACCTCCGCCCCGGTCAGCTCGTAAAGATCGTGACCGAATAACCTGAGCCGCAGGCCCCGGCGTGTGCCTACTCCGCCGCCGCCTGCCAGTCGATCTCGGCGCGGAGCCGCGGCATGAGCTCGGTCGCGGTGAGTTCCATATGGCGCCGCCACAGGTCCTTATGGACCCAGTCGTGATGCGAGACGATCAGGGTCTCGAACGGGCCGGTCTCGTCGCGGAATTCGGCGATCTTCTTGGCCACCGTCTTGGGGCTGCCGGCGGTAACGATGGTGTCGATGCAGTACTCGGGCGTCACCTCCTCGTCCGGCATGTCGGGGTCCGACTTCAGCATGTGGACGAAGCCGCCGTGACTGGTCACGCCGATGATGTACTTGAAATACCAGTAGAACGCGTTGTCCTCGCGCCTGAGGTACTGCCGCGCCTCCTCGTCGGTCTCGGTGATCAGCAGGGTGCGGCCCGCCTTCCACTTGGAAGGGTTGGGTGCGAGCCCTAGCTTCTTGCGCTCATCGAGATAGTCGCGCCAATGGCCCTTGAGCACGTCGTCGGGGACGAAGTTGGCGGAGATGAACAGCCAATCCCGTTGGGCGGCGAGACGGATGCTGCCGGAGCCCCGGCTCATCGCCGGGATCATCACCGGCGGATGGGGCTGCTGGTAGGGCTTGCCCATGGCGCCGACGCCGATATCGGACAGCACGTTGTCCTTGATCTCGAAGTCCCAGTACTTGCCGTGGAACTCGTAGGGCGGGTCCGAGGCCCAGATGCCGTGGATCATGTCGATGGACTCGACCAGCATCTCCATGCGGTCGAGGTCGGTGATCTTGAACATTTCGAAGTCGGGCGGCGTGGCGCCGGGCCCGATCCCCATCAGGAAGCGCCCCTCGGAGATATGGTCGAACTGGGCAGCCTGGCCGGCCACGATCGCCGGGTGCTGGTAAGGCAGGCAGAGGACGCCAGAGCCGAACTTGATCCGCTCGGTCTGGGGCACCAGCGTCGCGAACAGCATCAGCGGCGACTGGATCGGCTCGGAGGGAAGCGCGAAATGCTCGCCGAGCCAGACCTCGTCGAAGCCAACCGCATCGGCGCACTTGATGATCTCGAAGTCTTCCTTCAGCAGCGTGTGATAGCCCCGCCGAAAATCCTGGATCGGGTGCATGAACATACCGAGCTTCATGGTGCGCCTCCCTGGCGGCGTTCTCTGCGGGTGTCCCACATTATGGTGAGGCCGCGCGCCTGCGTGCAATGGGCGGGCGGCGAGTAAGAGCCCTTCTCACCAGAGCCGACTCACGCCGTAGCGATCAAAGGTCCTGTCGATTGAGACGATTGCCAGCTCATGTCCCAGGGCTTGCGCGATAAGCATTCGGTCGAAGGGATCGCGGTGAATTCCGGGCAATCGCCCGGCACGTTCGGCATCGGCGACGCTGACCGAAAGCGCCTCGAAGCCTTCGTCCGCGATGCAACCGGCGACGTTCGTCGCGACGGCTTCAGCCTCCGGCAGCTTACCGATACGGTACTTTGTGGCGATTTCCCATGCGGAGGCCGCGCTCACGACGATATCGTTAGCCTCGTCAGCGATTACCCGATGTGCAGTTGCAACAAGGTAAGGACTAGCCTCGACCCACCATAGGAACGCATGGGTGTCCAGCAGCACCCGCACTGACTATCTGCCTTCCCAGAGCTTTAGCTCCTCCTCCGGCAGCGGGTCGAAGAAATCGTCGGGAATAACGACCTTGCCCTTGAGCCGACCAGGGCGTCGCTTCCCTCGCGGCTTGCAGGCGACGAGTCGGGCCACCGGCTCGCCACGGCGGGCGATCACCACTTCCTCGCCGCCCTCCACGCGCGCAAGCAATCGGGAAAGCTGGGTCTTGGCCTCATGGACATTCACGACAGTCATGACGTACCTACTCGGGCGAAAATTCTAGCTAACTATATAGCTAAGTATCCGGGGCGCACAAGCCGGGATTTGTTGTCAGCCGTCGTCATCCGCGAGCTTGGGCAGGATATCGCTCTCGGCGCGATCCACGTCTTCGGGAAAGTCGATCTCGATCCAGGGCTGGCCCGTGACGTCCTCGAAGCCGAAGGGCGGATCGCCGGTGCGGATGACGTCGGTGATGGCGTCCTCCATCGGGCGTTCTCTGCCTCCCTGTTCGATCATCCGCGCGACAGTTTGGACGAGCGCGTTTGCCGTCCCCTCGCTGAGGCGGAAGAAGCCGACCGATTCGCCGTAAGGCTCGAGCGCGGGATCGATGGTCTTGCCGAAATCGGCGGGCGCATCGTCAACGAGGCCGACCTTGACCGGCTCGTCGCCCGGCTCGTAAGCGCGGTCCACCAGCAGGCAATCGGCGTGGCGGGTCTCGATCAAGGGCGCGGGCACACGGCGGTCGTAGAGCACGTCTCCATCCATGAGGAGGACCGGGCCGCCCGCCGTAAGCGCCTCGCGCACGCACCAGAGCGTGAGGATGCTGCCCTGCTCGTAATCGGGATTGTAGATGGTCGAGACATCGGTCTGGCCCAGCGCCTCCAGCGCGCGCTCGATCGCGAGCGCCTCGTGGCCGATGCCGATGACCACGTCGCGCACGCCGAGCGCGGCGAGGATGGCGAGATGGCGCTCCAGCAGCGTGCGGCCGCCGAAATTCAACAGAATCTTGGGCTTATCGTGCCCCAGACGCCGCCCCACTCCGGCGGCGAGGATGACGGCGCGCATGGCGGAATGTCCGGCGTTGTCATGGCCCCGTTTCGGGCTATATGACGGCCCATGGTCGAACGCAAGATGGGCGAGAGCGACGAGGGCAGCGGCGAGAGCGCCGAGCCCGCCAAGGCGAAGCCGCGCCTGGCCTGGGATCAGCGGCTCGCCCGCTGGATGGTGCGGCCGCTCGTGCACACGCCGGTCACGCCGAACCACATCACCACGGTCAGGCTTCTTCTCGGGCTCGCAGCCTGCGGCCTCTTCGCGATGGGCACGCGGCCGGAGATTCTCTACGCCGCCGGGCTCTTCATGCTCTCCAACTTCGTCGATCACATGGATGGCGAGCTGGCGCGGCTTTCCGGCAAGTCCAGCCGCTTCGGCTATCACTACGACAACTACTCCGACGCCTTCATCCACGTGACGCTCTTCGTCTGCATCGGCATCGGCCTGCAAGACAGCTGGATCGGCATCTGGGCGCCCTATCTCGGGCTGATCGCCGGGGTCTCGGTCTCGGCGCTCTTCCTCATGTTCTGGCGGATCGAGCAGCGCGCCGGCACGCGCCAGGCGCGGCAGCCGATGTTCAAGGGAATTCACCTGGAGGACGCGATGTATTTCATCGGTCCCATCACCTGGGGCGGCGGTCTGATCGTGCTGCTGCTCGCCGGCGTCGCGCTGCCGCCGATCTACGTTGTTTGGCTCGCCTGGAAGGAGCGCGGGCTGCTGTTCGGCAAGCCGCCGGAGGCCTCGTCATGACCACGCTCGTCACAGGTGCAACCGGCTTTCTCGGCTCCGCCGTCGCCCGCGCGCTGCTCGACTCCGGCCACGCGGTGCGCGTGCTCACGCGGCAGGGGGCCGATACGCGCAACATCGACGGCCTCGACGTGGAGCGGGCGATCGGCGACCTCAACGACCGCGCCTCGCTGGAGAAGGCCGCGCAGGGCTGCGATACGCTCTTCCACGTGGCGGCCGACTATCGGCTCTGGATTCCCGATCCGCCCGCGATCTATCGCACCAACGTGGACGGCAGCCGCGATCTGCTGCGCGCGGCCGCGGCCGCCGGCGCCACGCGCATCGTCTACACCTCGAGCGTCGCCACGCTCGGCCTCAACGCGGACCATTCGCCGGCCGACGAGGAGACGGCCGTGACCGAATCCGCCATGATCGGCCACTACAAGCGCTCCAAGTATCTGGCGGAGGAGGCGGTGCGCGCGCTGGTCCGCGACGAGGGGGTGCCGGCAGTGATCGTCAACCCCTCGGCACCCATCGGCCCGCGCGACATCAAGCCGACGCCCACCGGGCGGATCATCGTCGACTTCGCGACCGGCCGGATGCCGGCCTATGTCGATACCGGCCTCAACGTGGTGCACGTCGACGACTGCGCCGCCGGCCACCTGCAGGCGCTGGAGCGTGGCGCCGTGGGGGAGCGCTACATTTTGGGCGGCGAGGACATGACGCTCCGGGAGATTCTTGAGTGCCTCGCGCGGCTCACGGGGCGCCCAGCGCCGCGAATCCGGCTCTCGCACAGGCTGCTCGCGCCGGTGGCCGCCGCCGGCGAAGGCTGGGCGCGCGTCGCAGGCGGGGAGCCGCGGCTCACCCGCGACAGCCTGCGCATGGCGCGCAAGATGATGTTCTTCTCGTCCGCCAAGGCCGAGCGCGAGCTCGGCTACACGGCGCGTCCCGCCGAACGGGCACTTGCAGACGCGCTGCGCTGGTTTCAGGCCAACGGCTACGTGTGAACGTCATTGGGAGCCGGTAAGTGACCGATATCGAACGGAAATGATATTACTCGTGAGCCCGAGTTGTCGGTATTGTTCGGAACACATCCAGATTTTCAATTTGAGTCAGGCGTGATATGCTACTCACCATAGTCACCTCTAATGCTGAGTAGTCACATGGATCTCTGGCACGAGATTGTAGCGGCTGTAGCTGCAATCCTCGTCTCTGCTGGCGTTCTCTTGGGTGGTATACGTTGGGCAGTGTCTGGTGCCCTCACTCCACTTCGAGCCGACATGAGTGCTCTCCGCAATGAAATGAGTTCACTCCGTGACAGGGTTCATGAGGACCTTCGCGGAACAGGTGAACGACTCGCGCGTGTTGAAGCAACAATCACCGCCACAGAACATCGACTCAACCGCATAGAACTACACGGGCCAATCCATGACTGACATCAATGACACATTGAATCGAATGAACGGCCAAATTGCTGCGGCTCACATGGTCGCAACATTAGCAATGTCGTTCGCTGCTGGCAATCAAACCGTAGCCCGTAATTTGGCTCAATCTATCGCTAATCTATCCAATAATCTGGACCCAAACAATCATGAAGAATTTAATCGAGGCTTTAAGGAGAGTATTACGAAAATGGAAAACATTATAGCCAATAGCACATTTGAGGGAGGAGCGGTGCGTCTCGATATAGGGTAGCGCGTCCAGTATTTTCGTAGTTGTTACTACAAGAACTGACTTGACTAATCGAATGAACAAACGGTTTATGTGCTCTTGTAATGTGATTTTTCTCGCTGATTTGCACGGTTAAAACATCTGCAGCAGCTCCGCTACCTTCGGCATCGACAGGAACTGCGTCCAACAGTACTTGAACACTCCACGTGCCTCTGCGTTTGGCTTCCAACAGTTGCGTCTTTTGGCTAATCGTGGTCTCTCCATAACGATAAGCCTGACAGGACATTGCGTGCCCTTGCTAGTGAGAGCGAATGGGGTATCAGCAACAAACGTCTCGGGTGAACTTTCGGCTCCATCCCGACCATGCTATGATGACCGGATCAGGTCAAATATCCCAATACATCAATCTCTTAATCAATCTTAGCGGCGTAGGATAGAGCGAGCAGGACGAGGACATGGAATACGGCTTCAACGTACCCAACGGCGGGCCTCTGGCCGTGCCGGAGCACATCGCGACCCTCGCCCAGCATGGCGAAAAGCTGGGTTACCGAATCCTCGCGATTCCGGATCACATCGTGGTACCCACGGGCATCGACTCGCCTTACCCCTACTCGCCCGACGGCAAGCTCACCTTTCCCACCCTGCTCGCCGGCGAATGCCTGGAGCCGCTCGCGCTCATGGCCTACCTCGCGGGCGTCACGACGGAGATGCGGCTGCTCACCTCGGTGATGGTGGTGCCCTACCGGCAACCGGTTCTGACGGCGAAGCTTCTCTCCACCATCGATCTGCTCTCGGGCGGGCGCGCGGTGGTGGGCGTCGGCGCCGGCTGGATGGCCGAGGAGTTCCCGCCGGTGGATGCACCGCCCTTCGAGGCCCGAGGCCGGGCGACCGACGAATACCTGCGCATCTACAAGGAGCTCTGGACCGCCGACGCGCCCAAGTACGAAGGCGAGTTCACTTCGTTCGATAACATCCTGTTCCATCCGAAGCCGGTACAGAAGCCGCATCCGCCGATCTGGGTCGGCGGCGAGAGCAAGCCCGCCAAGCGGCGGACCGTGCGCTACGGCGACGCCTGGTTCCCGATCGGCTGTAACCCGCGCTTCCCGATGGACACCATTGGGCGCTTCGCCGCCGGCCTCGACGACCTTCGCGCGATGGCGGAGACGGAGGGCCGCGACCCGGCCAGCATCGACATCGCCTTCTGGGCCGTGTGGTACGGCGCCAGTGCGGAGCCGATCATCACCGACACGGGCGAGCGGATGCTGCTCACGGGCTCGGCGGACGACATCGCGGGCGACATCCGGGCGATGCGCGAACTCGGGGTGCGCCACCTCGCGATCCAGGTCCTGCGCGAGACCCTCGAGGAAACCCTCGACGTCATCACCGGGTTCGCCGAGGAGGTACGCCCCAAGGCCGACGCGTAAGCGCGGGGGTCACTCCGCCGCAGTCTGCACCCGAGCACCGGAGTCTGCCGCGGTCGCAGCCCTGAGCCGGCGGGTTTCGGCCTCGTCGACGTTGCCGGCGCTATCGAGGGCCACGCGGTAGATGTGGCGGGCGGCTTCGGGAGAGACCCACTTTTCCCGCACGTCGTGGGCGACGCGCTCGGGCTCCCGGGCGTAGGGCGCTGCGTAACCGCCGCCCCCGGCTGAGATCGAGACCATCGCCTCGCCCGGTGCCACGGCCACCTGGGCGCAGGCGTCGAGAGCGACCAGCTCGCCATTGTGGTTGCGGCGGTACTGACGGGCGACGGCGCCCTGGCCGCCGCCGCGCGCGCCGTTCGCCGGGTTGACCGCGCCGTTGCTGACATAGCCCACCTCGAGCCGGCAGCTATCGACCGGGCCGAACTCGACGAAGGCTCCTGCCCCGCCCCGCTGGCGCCCGGCACCGCCGCTGTCGGTGATGAAGTGGCGGCCCTTCACGGTGATGGGGAAGACCATCTCGTCGACCTCGATTGAATCCTGGTAGCAGAGACCGGCGTTACCGACGTGGGCGATGGCGATCCAGGCGTCCGTCTCCGGTGCCGCCGCGCCGGCGCCGAAGCCGAGGAAGACCTGGTTGACGAAGGGCGCGCCGCTGCGCGGGTCCGAGCCCGAAATCACGCCACAGCTCGGCGGGATCACGCCACCGACCTCGGCCATGCCGTGCCCGTCGCCGAGCTCGGCGATGGCGCGCTGCACGCCGTTCGCGATGTGGTCGGCGACGTTGGTGGTGGCGACCGAGCACGAGGTCGGATGCTCGGGGATGCCCACGACGCAGCCTCGCCTGAGCTTCACGTCGATGCGGCGGAAGGCGCCGGCATTGGGCGGCACGGTGTGGGGCAGCGCGTTGAAGATGCCGACCATCGCCGAGGTGCGCGCGCAGGCCTCGCTCATGTTGAGCCCGAACGGGAGCGAATCGGCGTTGTTCCGCAGATCGACCTCGATCTGCGCCTCGGCCGGGTCGACCCGTATGGAGACATTGACCCTCACGCCCTCGGGCGCGCCGGGAATGGGATCGTGGGTGCTGGCGACGGTGAGGCTGCCGGCGGGCAGCCCTTTGAGCGCCTCAACCATGCGCCGCTCGCTGTAGTCGAACCACTCGGTCGCAAAGCCATCCAGCGTTTCCCAGCCGACCTCGTCGGCAAGTGCGAGCACTTCCCGCTCGCCCACCCGGGCGGCGCCGAGCATGGCGAGGAAGTCGCCCCACCACTGGTCCGGCACACGAATGCGCATGCGGCACATGCGGACGATGTCCTCGATGGTCTCGTAGCCGCGCTGGACCTGCACCGCCGGGAAGATCAGCGCACCTTCCTCGTACACGTCGCGCGCGCTGCCGTGATAGGTGGTGGCGATGGAGTTGCCGCAGTCGGCCTGATGCGCCTTGGCGAGAACCGTGAAGCGGTGCCGGCCGTCATCGTCGATCACCGGCACCAGGATCGTGTGGTCTGCCGGGTGCGAACAGCCGTGATACGGCGAGTTGTGCAGGAAGGCGTCGCCGCGCTGGAGCGCCGGGTGGAATTCCTTCATCGAAGCCGCCATCAGATCGGGGCCGCTTAGCACGTGGATCGGCAGGCTCTCGGCGGTCGCCAGCAGGTCGCAGTCGGCAGTGACGATGCAGCAGGAGAAGTCGCGCGCCGTGTTGAGCACGCCGGAACGGCCCGTGCGGAAGAGCGTGTTGGCCATCTTCCGGCAGATGCCCTCGAAGCGCTTGTTCAGGATCGCAAGGCGCACGCCGTCCATCAGCTTCGTCCTTCTCGTCCGCTCCAGTCCGCCCACTACCTTATGATCCGTGTCGGCCGGGGTCCAACCATCGGCAGGCGCGTCTTCACGAGCCAGGATTGCCCTACCGGAGCACGCCCGGCCGGCTCGAAGACACGGAATGGTATCGTCGTGCCTCGCGCATCCGTTCCGGAGGCCTGCGATGGACTATCGATGCATTACGTTCGAGCGGCGGGAGGCGGTCGGGCTGCTCACGCTCAACCGACCCGAGCGGGCCAACGCCATGAACCGCGCCATGCTGGTAGAGCTCAATGCCGCATGCGATGCGGTCGAGGCAGACGAGACGATCCGCGCGTTGGTGGTGACCGGGGCGGGCGGCGTGTTCTCCTCGGGCTTCGATCTCAAGGAGCAGGCCGCGGCCCCGCCCCAAGGTATCGCTGAGTGGCGCGACGTGCTGCGGGACGACTTCGATACCGTGATGCGCTTCTGGCACCTCTCGAAGCCAACGGTGACTGCGGTGCGCGGCCCTGCGCTCGCCGGCGCTTGCGAGCTTGCGCTCGCCTGCGACGTGACCGTGGCGGCGGAGGACGCCCGCTTCGGCGAGCCCGAGTTGCGTTTCGGTGCGGGCATCGTCGTGATGCTGCTGCCTTGGCTTACCGGGCCCAAGCACGCGAAGGAGATCCTGCTCACCGGCGAGGACGAGATCGACGCGCGGCGCGCCTACGAGATCGGCCTGGTCAACCGGGTCGTGCCTGTGGGCGAGGAGGTCGAGACCGCGCTTGCGCTCGCCCGGCGCATGGCCGCGATCGAGCCGGCCCTGCTCAGACGCACCAAGGCCACGATCAATCGCATGTACGCCATGATGGCCTTCGACGAGACGCTTGAGATGGCGCTCGAGGAGGACACCGCGATCGAGGGCGAGGGCACGGCCACCAAGCGCGAATTCCTCGAGATCGCGCGGACCCAGGGGCTGCGCGCCGCCATCGCCTGGCGCGATGGCAAGCGCTGAGCGCGACACCCCGTGCGATACCGCGCTTCATCCGGCGGGGGTGCTTGACCTCCGCTACGCGCCGCCTTAGCTAAGTGCAGATTCCTGTTCCGGTCGATCGCAATGGCCATACGCCCGATCATCACTGCGCCCGACAAGCGGCTGAAGGCGCGCTCCGAACCCGTCGAGGTTGTCGACGACGAGGTGCGCGCGCTGCTCGACGATATGATGGAGTCGATGCACGCCGCAGAGGGCATCGGCCTTGCCGCCATCCAGATCGGCGTGCCCAAGCGCTGCATCGTGGCCGACGTGCATTTGGCGGACGAGCCGCCCGCGCCGCTCAAGCTGGTCAATCCCGAGATCGCCTGGCGCTCGGACGAACGCGTGAGCCGCGAGGAGGGCTGCCTCTCCTTCCCCGACCACTACGCCGAGGTGGAGCGGCCGGCATCGGTGACGGTGGCTTATCTGGACGAGACCGGCGCCGCGCAGGAGATCACGGCCGTCGGCACGCTCGCCGTCTGCCTCCAGCACGAAATCGACCACCTGGAGGGAGTGCTCTTCGTGGACTACCTGTCGCTGGTCAAGCGCAGCATCATCCTGCGCAAGCTGACCAAGGCGCGCCGCGCCGCTGCAGGCTGAGGCGGCGGCGGTTCCGTCTGCGAGCCGGGCCTCGCCAGCGCAGGACCCCATGCAACCACTGAGGCTGGTGTTCATGGGAACGCCGGCCTTCGCCGTGCCCACCCTTGATGCGCTCTGCGCGAGTGGCCACACGGTCGTCGCCGCCTATACCCAGCCGCCGCGGGCGGCAGAGCGCGGCCGCAAGGTGCGGCCAACGCCTGTGGCCGTCCGCGCCGAGGCTGCCGGGATCGAGGTGAGAACCCCGCCGAGCCTGAAATCCGAGGAGGCGCAGGCGGCGTTCGCGGCGCTGGGGGCGGACCTCGCGGTCACGGTCGCTTATGGCTTGATTCTGCCGCCGGCGGTGCTGGCGGCGCCCCGGCTCGGCTGCATCAATGCCCACGCCTCGCTGCTGCCGCGCTGGCGGGGCGCGGCGCCGATCCAGCGGGCGATCATGGCGGGCGATGAGGAGACCGGCGTCACCATCATGCGGATGGACGAGGGCCTCGACACCGGCCCCATCCTGATGGCCGAGCGCGTGCCGATCGGGCCCGAGACCACGGGCGGCGCCCTGCACGACACGCTGGCAGCGCTTTCCGCCCGGCTGGTGGTGGAGGCGATCGACGGGCTCGCGGCGGGCACGCTGGCCGAGACGCCGCAGTCGCAGGACGGCGCCACGTATGCCGCGAAGCTCGAAAAGCACGAGGCTGCCATCGACTGGCGCGCGTCGGCGGCGCGCATCGAGCGCACGGTGCGCGCGATCGCGCCGAGGCCCGGCGCCTGGTTCGATCACAATGGGGAGCGCATCAAGGTGCTGGCGGCCGAGGAGGATGCCGGAGCGACTGATGCAGCGCCGGGGACGATCATCGACGATGCGCTGACCGTCACCTGTGGCGACGGGTCCGTGCTGCGCCCGACCCGCCTTCAGCGCGCCGGCAGGGCGGCGATGGATACGGACGCCTTCCTGCGTGGGCGGCCGATCGCAGCCGGTACGCGGTTGCCATGCCCCGCTACAAGCTGACCCTCGAATACGACGGCACCGGCTTCGTCGGCTGGCAGTATCAGGGCGACGGGCGCTCGGTGCAGGAGGCGCTGGAGCGCGCGGTCGAGCGCTTCTGCGGCGAGCAGGTGCGCGTTCACGGCGGGGGCCGCACGGATTCCGGCGTTCACGCCTTGGGCCAGTGCTGCCACCTCGATCTCGCCCGCCAGGCAGAGCCGGCGGTGCTGCGCGATGCGCTCAACGCACATTTGCGGCCGGCGCCGGTCGTCGTCCTCGACGCGACCCAAGCGCCGCCCGAATTCGATGCGCGGCGCGATGCCACGATGCGCGTCTATCTCTACCGGATCGTCAATCGCAAGACGCCGCTTGCGCTTGAGAAGGACCGCGCCTGGCACATTGCGCGTCCGCTCGATGCGAACGACATGGCCGAGGCCGCGCGCCTGCTGGAAGGCACCCACGACTTCACGACCTTTCGCGCCGTCAAGTGCCAGGCGAACTCCCCGGTCCGCACCCTCAACAGCCTCGCCGTTACGCAGAGTGGCGACGAGATCGCCGTCCGCGCCTGGGCGCGTTCCTTCCTGCACCACCAGGTGCGCGCGATGGTGGGCACGCTGGTCGAGGTGGGTGAAGGCCGGCGGACGCCGGCAGATGTGGGTGCCGCGCTTGCGGACCGCGACCGGCGCCGGAGTGGCCCGACGGCGCCGGCCTACGGCCTCTATCTCGAAGCGGTGCTCTATCCGCCGGCGTTCTAAAGAGTTTCCGCTTCGGACGGAAACTCTTTAGTGGCTTGTCGCTCACGGCAGCCGGCCTGCGGCCGGCGCCTCCGCGAGGGCGCCGCTAGCGCGGCGGGCCGCGGTCGCGGCCTGTCGCGCGTCCGTCGAAGACAGACGCGCTCTAGCCGACGGAATCGCGCGCTACCTCTTGACCCCGAGCACTTCCCGGGTGCCGGCGATGCCGGTGCGATAGATGCCCTCGACGAACTCAAGGCATTCCGCCTTGGTCTTGCCCTTCTTCGGCACGAAGCGGCTGGTCCACTCCACCTGGCTGCGCCGTGACGTGATGGGCTTCACCTTGATGGTGGCGGTGTAGTCGGAGAACGGCACCATATCGTCGGGATCGGCGGTGATTGCGTAGACCTGCGTGCGCGTCGCCGTGTCGTACTTCAGCAGCGTTTCGTCGAGCGCGCCTTTCACGCCCTTGACCTTGAGCGTCCGCACCGTGCCTTTCTTGTTGAGCGTGCTCCGCGTGATGGTGCCCGCCATGATTGCGGTCAGATTGTTGAAGGCCCCGATCTCTCCGAAGACACGGTCAGCCGACGCACTGATCTCCTCGACGACCTTCGCGCGCGTGTATGCCATTGCCCGTCCCTCCCCTTTTTATTTGAGACAGCCCGCGATGGTGGACGGAAACTGGGGCGAGCGCAACGCGTGATCGGACTTGTCGGTACACGCAGCAGGGAGAGCGGAAATCGGACTGGCGAGTGATGCGGCCCGGCCGGCTCCGCGCAGTCCGGTTGGCAGCAACTTTCGTGCCGCTCGGGGCGCTCCCTCAGGCACCTCGTCCGAGTTTGCGGAGCGCAAGGCCGGCGGCCAAATACATGATGATGTAGACGATCACGCGGTAGACCACCGCAGAGCCGGGCGGGATGCAGATGAAGCTCATGCCGGTGAGCCCGCGGCGGCCGATCTCGTGGGCGATACGGATAGTCTCGTAGTCGGTCATGCCGATCGGTTCGGCGAGCTCGCCCAGGATGTCGCCGGGCGCCGGGCCTGCGCCGCCGATGCAGTCCATGTCGAAGTGGACGTACACGCCCCGGGTGCCGTTCCATGCGCGGTCGAGCTCCGCCACCAGCCCTTCGATACCGAGGCTGGTGCGCAGCTCCCAGGCGCTGATGAAGCGGGCGCCCTCGCGCAGATAACGCCGCACGATGTCCTTGTTCTCGAGCATGCCGCGCTCGCCGATCTCGACCAGATGCTGCGGGTGCATGTTGTCGAGGAACTCGTACATCTTGTGCTTCCACGATGAGGAGCCCGCGATGCGCGCGTCGCCGGTGAGGTAGTCGAGCTCGGCGGCGTCCCAGTGGGTGTCGAGGCTCACGCAGCCGAGAGGGCCGTCGACGTGCTCCGCGCAGGGCTTGGCGATGGCGAAGCTCCCGCAGGGGCTGTTCTGCCCGATCACCACCGGCACGGCGCCCGCGCGGAG